>CAWGLC010000012.1:0-108385 GCA_963823305.1 uncultured Chitinophagaceae bacterium | reverse complement strand
CTTTACCGCATCGAAAGTTTCGCTTGCCGCTGCCGTGCAACACGGTATCGAAGGAGTGGTCATACATCGCCTCGAACGTGCTGGCAACGGGCGAGGGCTTCGGATTTTTTCCGCCCACGGAAAAATCGTTGATGTTGTTCATGGCAATTGCGGGTTGGAGGCCGCTGAAGATCGCGGAACGAAGGACCCATCGCGATGGCCTCAAATGGCGATTTCTGCTGACGCGAGGAAGATTCGTGCAGTGACGATTAGCCATCCATCCTCCGTGGTCTTCACGCCTGGAGTTCCGGCCTCCATGAAATCCTGCGCGTCGAATGCGAGCGGCTGGGATCGGGAGAACCGGCAGCGTGAACGATCGCCAGATGCCGCTGCTGCCACAGCGGCTGAAATGACACGTCGCAGGGATGCAAGCCGAAGAAACCGTCCAGATCGAGCACCGCACTTTCGGGGAATGTTGATGCTCGGGTGCATGGCCTAGTACTGCGGCTCGCCATGGGGAACCACGATGTTCAGGCCATCGGCCGCGCCGCGCTGGAAGATCACGACCAGACGCTTGGTGCGCGCGCCAGGTTCACCGCGCCAAAAGCGGCGCGAGAGAGAAAACCTCGGCACCGCCGCGGTACCAACGACGGCAAGCGCGCTATTGCGAAGAAAGACCCGACGAGTGATCGACATAAAATAGCTCCTAGCTCTAGCTCCCAGACATTAGCCATCGCGTCTCGAACGATCCTCTCGGAATTCTGGCGAACCTAACAGTAGTCCTGCGATCGTGCTTCGAGATCCGGCGGTCTTTTTCATCTGCGACTGTTTCTGGGGCGGTATTTGCCAGGCGTCGGACCGATCTGCGCCTAATCGAATCGTGCGTCTGCTTCGATACGTCGCCCGCGAGCAAATCGTCTTCGAGCGTCGCTAGGCCACATTTGGCTTCGGCGGCGGATTCGGCAAATTACCTCCGGCCAGTGAAGCGGCGTCGACTTTGACACCGCTGATCTTGCCCGCGGTGAGTGCCAGAGCGAAATTCATGCGATTCAGCAGCGCGGACGAACTCACCCACGTATCGGCCTTCATCGAATATCCGGTCGGCGGCTGCGCACCGTAGAGCGGCATGCCCATATTATTCAATTGGCGGGCCAGGGCATGGCATCGTCCACTTCGGCGCCGGAAGCGCGCACGGCGGAAGCAACAAATTCGAGCGGAGTCTTCACTTTTGCGCGATAGGCACCTCGTCCCAGAATTCAGGCGAGTGAAAAGTAGCGGTCAGAACTTCGCGGATGTCGCCTTTCTTTTTCTAAAATGTCTTCGCCATGCGATCGACCAGCGCGGGCGGCGGATCGTCGGACACGAAGCGCTCTGCGAGTTTCAACGAAATGAAATGCGCGGTCTGCGGGCTGGTCGCCAGCAGGTGCAGCACTTCCTTCCTTCGTCTTCACCCTTGGGTTTGATCTTGTGTCCGAGAACGAATTTCGGTCCGGGTTCGTGCATGCGCGGATCGTAGTTGAAACCGCCGCCCTGATACGGCTTCTCGATCGTCCATCCGGTGAAGACTTTGGCGACCTCAGTCACGTCGCGTTGCGAATAGCCGCCGTTCACGCTGAGCGTGTGCAGTTCCAGCAGTTCGCGGCCATAATTTTCGTTGAGGCCGGTGCTGCGCTTCGTTCTTCATTCTGGTACTGGCCGGAAAGCGGGCGGCGATAAGGCCCGTTGGGATGGGCCGGATTTCCTCGCCTGCGGCGAATCTGGGCCGACGCTCAGCCAGTTGTCGAGGTAGAACAGCATGGCCGGACTCTTCGCCGTGGCGACCAGCAGGTCTTCGAATTTTCCGAGCGCGTGCGGACGAATGACTCGTGCTCGTAGCTGGTGAGGAGAAGCGGTCGACCTTTGTCCGACGAAGACGTTGAAGTGATTGAACCAGAAATCGGTCATCACCTCTTCGAGCTGACGATCGCTGTAAATGGCGCGCAGCAGCTTGGCCTGCGCACCACCGGTCACAACGTTTGCCGGGCCGTTTAACGCCAGAAGAATTTCAGTTTGCTGCGCAGTAAGACATTTAGCAAGCCTCGCGATTTTTACCGCCTCGCATCGAATCGGCCAAGGCCGTATTCTCGACTCAGCTCAGGCAGCGCCAGGATTTCTGAATCGCTGATCGGCCGGACGAAGGCAGTTCTGGCAGCTCCTTCTGGGCGTCCGCGCTTCGGACGTTTTTTTGCGCATCCAGATGGGCGTAAAGTTGTTCTTCCGGCGGCGCGACTGTCATCTTTTCGGAATTCATGTCGGCGGAGGTTGCCGGAATCGCTTTTTTCCTCGATCCTATCTCGGAGCGCGCCGAATTCATCTCCATACTCGGTTCTCTGAAGCGGTTCCCGCTTTGTCGGCGGAATCGTTTCAGCCGTCTCCATCGGTTTTCCGCGAAGCTGCTGGATTGCCTAGAGGGGCGGCGAGGCAACTTTTGCTGCTCCGGGCTCGATCTTTCTTCTCTTGCTGCCGAGCAATCTGCACCCGATAAATCATCCGCAACGCGGGGTCCGACGGCATGGCGCGCTTGCCGTTCATCACCTGGTTGATTTCCTGCCCATCGAAAATTTTCCGCAAGCTCTTTCGTACTCATGCGCAAGGTACGGAGCGGATCAGCCGGGCATCTAAGGAGTTATCGTCAATCCTTTCGGGATGGAGTTGCAGATCTATCCATTGGTCGACGCCCATCGCCATTACCTTTTGCAGGTCGCCGGGACGCGGCCAAGGTCAGCCGGTTGAGCGCGTGCGAGCCCGCTTTGTCGCTCGCTGGCGGCATAGCTGGAGACTTTTTTTTCTTCCTGGCTAGCAGGGATGGAACGACGCACGCGAGGGTCGCTAAACAAAAAAGCACGATGAATTTCGGGCGCGGCGGCGGCATGAGTAACTCCGGAAGAGAGAGAACAGTTACGAGAAATGATCCGTCTATTATGAACCCGAACTGTGGAAAAAGTTGTCGAACTAGGCGCCATGGTCGATGGCAAGTTACGTCAGATAGATCTTTGTGCGCGAGACCTTATGTTGCAAAGTGGCGGCCAATTGATCGACATCAGTGGGAGAGATATTTACCGACAGATGGTCCGCCAGCAGCGGGGTTCGATTGCTGCCCACGGCATCGCGCGCCGACCTGAATGAGCAGTCCTTGCAGGACGCTGGGATCGTACTTCAGCGGAGCCATGCGTACCATATCACTTAAGCGCTCCCCCAGCGAAAGCGGCTCACGGTAAGGTCGGCGCTGGTCATGGCATCGAAAGTGTCGGCCAGCGCCATGATCCGCACCGGCATGGGCAAATCATCGGTGGACAACGCATCGGGATAGCCGAGCCATCGCCGCGCTCGTGGTGCCAGCGCACCGTCTCAGGAATTTTCGGCCAGGGAAACTCCACGCTGCTCACGATCTGATGGCCCACCACGGTGTGGTCCGCCATCTCGCGAAACTCTTCGGATTCAAGAGCGTCGGCTTTTTCGAACAGGCGCCGGTCTACTGCAACTTTGCCGATATCGTGCAGGTATCCGGCGCTGCGCAGCGCGGCCACTTCCCCGGCTCCATCCCATGGCTTCGCCGATGGCCGCCGCGTAACGGCCCACGCGCAACGAGTGGCCATGAATGTTCACGTGCTTTACGTCGATGGCGGTGGCAAAAGCTTCCAGCGCGCTGTCGTAAAATCCGTGCAACGAGGCCATCAGCCGTAGATTTTCGGTTACCCGCTGCGCAGGTTTGGGTCAGCGCGTGGTTATGTACCGCGAGTCCGATGTAGCTGCACAGCAACTCCATGGCGTCCAGTTCGGCATCCAGATAAGGGACGTCTCCGGGACGTCGTCCAAGCGCTACTACGGGTCCTGGGGTTTCCATTTATAAATGGGCAATCCAAATGTAGATTCGGTTATAAAAACGTTACAGCGAACAGGCTCAAATTTTCCACTCAATCCATCATCTTCTGTTTTGTAATCGCCGCTTACAACCCACACTTCACCGTTGCTTTCAATTTTTACCTGTGAGGAACCGATAATATGTCCGGCAGGATGCAGTGAAATCTTTATACCATTAATAAATATTGGTTCATTCCAGCCAATCGTTTGGTAATTATTTTCTCCCAGCCTTAGCTGTAATATGGGTTTTGTAAAAGTATGACACAGGTAATATTTGTTTCCAAAATATGCGTGATCACTATGCCCGTGCGTGATAATGGCCTTATCCACAGGTTTCCACGGGTCGATATAAAAATCACCTTTTTCGCAGTAAAGCCCTTTATCAGTAAATGAAATAAGATTCCCCATGCGCTAAGAAAGTTATAAACAATGGATGAGACTATTTATAACAGATAACATGAGTTAATGTTTGTTGTAAAACTTTAATGTTAAATATAAATCCCTCGGTGGCTATGTACTAATTGGTTTTAAGTAATAAAATATACTTAACCATTTGCTCTGCATCGGCTTCGCTTAAATCAGGATGCGGGGTCATCATTACTTCACCCCAAACCCCTTTGCCACCCGCAATTACTTTATGAGCAAGATAGGTAACGGCAGTATCATTTCCCGCATACTTATTAGCCACATCTTTATAAGCAGGCCCAATTACCTTTTCATCTATTTTATGACAGGTAAGACAATTTGATTTTGCAACAAGTGCCAGTCCCTTTTGATAGTCAGGATTAGAGGAAATATCGTTGGTAGCCGCCGCCGCAGTTGAAGTAGAGTCGGCAGCGACAGTACTTGTATTTGCGTTATTGTTGTTGCCTCCGCAGGCTGCAAACAAAAGGATTATAGAAAAGAATGCTAAATATTTTTTCATTTCAAAATTTGTTTGGTTACATAACTTATTGAGAAGATGAATAAAGATAGAAAATGAATTTATCTCCGGCGAAATTAATTTTGCATTTTATTAATTTTTCCAGCGGTACTAATAAGGTTTAAGTGTCATTTTTATAAATAAAACAGTTGATTTCACCATAGCAAACTGTTAATATGTTTACGCCCGGGTAAGATTATAGCTGCACGCTGATGTATTTTTATCGCTTAGCAATTCTATGGGTCGAAAGTGAACCCGGAAATGGAAGCATATTTCATTTTAGTTTGCCACTGGCAGAGAACTGATAAATTTTTTTATAACACTTACAAAATTTCCGCAAGCCCTTTTTCCTTCAGCTCAAAGTTTAGTCTCGGTATTTCTATTTTCTTTATTTGCAGCCAACTTTCTTCAAGACTCTTCATTTTTAATTCAGCATCGTTTACGCCTTTAGCAATCGCTATTGTTGGCGGCATATCCGATTCCTGTAGTTGATTAAACAGGGATGCAAATGATCCAAACACCTGGTGAAAATTTCCCGGGTTATTAGCTGATTTTAGGTTTTCAAGAATATTAATCTTCTCGTTTAGATCATTTAAAGAAGTGGTTAATTCTCCCGTTACTCTTCCCGATAATTCTTTAATCCGGTCGTGAATCCTTTGTGATTGTGTTAATATTGAACTGATCTTTTTCATATTTTCATAACACAGGTATGATAAGTTTTTCAGCCTTTGTAAATCCGCCACAGATGTTTTGACCCGCGGATCCATTATAACTGCTAATGGCTGGCTAAGTATTTTTCCATTTATTGAAAGTTTAACTGTATAGCTTCCCGGCATCACCCATGGAGATGTTGGTGTTGGAGCGGTATTTTTATAAACAGCAGATATAGGAAATGATGCGGGAAAATTAAGCGGGTCATAATGTAAATCCCATATAAACCTGTGAGCGCCTGCCTTTGCTGATAATATTTGTTGAGGCCTTATCCAATATAGTGGGATATCCAATTTGGGAATTTTGTATAAAGTATCTCTGCTGCTGAAGTGTCTTACCATATTTCCCGCCGCATCAAAAATGTCAAGGATAACTTCACCAGTAATATTATCTTTTAAATAATAATCAATGATGGCGCCGTCCGGCGGATTTTGCCCTGCAGGTTCATCCGGAGGTAAAGGCGTATCAGTGTTGGTATCCCATCTTATTCTTATTGCCTGACCTGGAGTGAACAATACATTTTGTGCGCCGGTGTTATTATTAATTTGGCGGAGCGAACTAATGTCATCCAGTATCCAGAACCCTCTTCCGTGAGTGGCTGCCACGAGGTCATTATCTTTAATAATCAAATCGCGTACGGAGGTTGCGGGCATGTTAAGCCGAAGGGATTGCCAGTTGCTACCGGCATCAAAAGAAACGTATGTTGCAGTTTCAGAAGTGGCGAAGAGTAAATCTTTATTTTTTGGATCTTCCCTAACTGCGTTTATGGGATTGTTAGGAAGTCCGTTTATTATTTCTTTCCAATTCTTTCCTCCGTCAGATGTTTTATAAATGTATGGATGGCTGTCATCGCAACGCAGCCGGTTTACGGCGGCATAAGCCGTGTTTACATCAAAATGACCGGCATCTATCAAAGATATTTTGCTCCAGGATGTTATTTCCGGAGGCGTAACATTTCTCCATGTTTTTCCCGCGTCTTTTGTAAGGTGAATCAGCCCGTCATCGGTTCCGGCCCATATTGTATTAATGTCGATAGGCGAGGGCGCAACTGTATAGATCACGCCACGTCTTTTCATTTTCTTCGCTGCGCTGTCGGCAAAAATGCCAACACTCGCAGGTATATCCCAGGTTTCCCTTGACAGGTCGGGACTGATGACTTCCCAGTTATTGCCACCATTTTTGGTTTTAAATAAAACATTGCCGGCAAAATATAATGTTTTAGGATCTATGGGTGAAAAGATCACAGGTTCCGTTCGCACAAAACGGTAGTTTGAATTTCGTATAGGCGAAGGCGTTATGCTTTGCGCCTGGCCTGTAATTTTATTATATTTTGATACTTTTCCGCCATAAACAATATTTGAGTTGAGTGGATCAGGCGCCACATACCCATATTCCTCTGCACCTACGGGATGCCAATCTCTGAAGTTAATTTCGCCATCATTTCCCCGTGATGCAATTCCAACGGAGCCGCTTTCCTGCTGACCGCTGTAAACGTTATATGGAAAAGCGTTATCTGCACTGACATGATATAATTGAGCCGTTGGTTGATTGTACCACGAGCTCCAGGTATCCCCTCCGTTCACGGTTATCGTTGCGCCCTGGTCGCCTGTCACAAGCATAATTTTTGTGTTGGCAGGATTGATCCAGATGTTTTGATAATCATCTCCGCCCGGAGCGCCGCGAATTGCTATCCAGGCTTTCCCGCCATTAATGGATTTCCAAACAACGATGCTTGTGCTGTAAATAATTTCGGGATCTTTTGGGTCGACCATTAATTCAGGCACATCGCCTCCTCCAATTCTTGCTTCCGGCCTTCCATCATCCGAAATTTTTTCCCAGCTTTCGCCACCATTTTCAGAACGGTAAATGCCCATTCCCGTGCCTGTTCCATACTCGTTGGGTTCTGTGGTACCAATGGCAACATATATAATGTTGGAAGAAGATGGTGCAATAGCAATGTGTGCCTGAACCATATCTTTGGGTAAACCATTCGATAATTTCTTCCAGGTCTTTCCTCCATCTATTGATTTAAAAATGCCTCCTTCAGTGCCGGCCCATTCCCCATTTTCCCATGGGCCTTCCCTGGATTCCCAAAGAGATGCAAAAATGATATCAGGATTTGCCGGATCAATAGCAACGTCATCACCCCCGGTATTTTCGTCTATGTAGAGAATCTTTTCTAAAGTTTTGCCACCATCAAGCGATCGATAAATTCCTCTTTCTTTATTTGGTCCATAAGGATGCCCAAGCACGGCAACAAAAAGACGGTCCGGATTTTTTGTGTCTATGGCTATTTTAGGAATTTGTTGTCCGTCCTGCAACCCAAGATGTATCCATGTCTTACCGGCATCACCGGACCTGTACAAACCGTTGCCGGTAGAAAGATCAGGCCTGTGTAAGCCTTCACCGCTGCCTACATAAATAATATCAGGATCGGACTGTGCTACGCTGATCGTGCCAATTGATCCGGTGGATTCGTTATCAAAAACCGGGAACCAGGTTCTGCCATAATCTGTCGTTTTCCATACACCGCCGTTGTTAACTCCAATATAAAATATATTAGGTTGTTCAGCAACGCCGGCTGCGCCTACCGTACGGCCACCGCGATATGGGCCTATGCTTCGCCATTTTAACCCGTGGAATAAAGAAGTATCGGCCGGCTGAGCAAGTAAAGAGTTAAATGAGAAAATAATAATACCAATGAATACAAACGAACAAACGGAAAATTGTTTCATGAATAAGAGAGATTGAAAATAAAAGTTCTAAGTTAGGCAGAATTAATAAACATAGCCCCATACTATTTATGTGCGATACGCGGGTTCCTGCCTTAAAGATTTTTTTTGAGAGCATGTAGCAGTCAAATAAACGGGTAGCCGTAACCGTTATCAAACGAATCTTTTTTCGATTCATGCTTCGATTTTCCTAAAAAAATGAAATTAGATCATGCGGCCGTCAACTCTTCATAAGCGGCCGTGAGAGGGCGCTGTATGCCGTCGCCTTTCCATTCAGGTGAGCCGGGTATTTCAGTGGCCTGCAAAATTATTTCTTTGGTTTTTCCAGCCTTAATTTCGTCGCCAACAAATTTTAAAACATTTCCGAGATAATCATGAAATGCAAGCAGGTCATCTTTTTTGCCGGTAACATCATAACCGTCTGCCGCGTGTCCGTAAATAAACTGCGTTTTGCTGCTGAAAGATTTGATAGCAGTATCCAGAACTTTCATCCAGCTTTGCATGTTAGCTCCTGCGCTTCTATCGACAAACGGGTGCCTGCGATTAAAAACAAGATCTCCCATATGCACAATATTTGCATGTTGCAGGTGAATCATTGCATCTCCGTTGGTATGGCCCGCGCCAAAATAATGCAATGAAATTTTTTCTTTTCCCGCATTTTCTTCCCATACTGTGCCGAAGGTTTGATTGGGGTAATATTGTTTGTCTTCATTCTTATTTATTTCGGCAACATTTTTTTGATTGAAGAGAGAATTCTGGTGAGCCAATACTCTGCTTATAATGTCCTTAAAAACAATATTTCCGGACGTGTGATCACCGTGATGATGCGTATTAATCAACAATCGAAAAGGTTGGTCATTTCTTTGCTTTAACTCTGCAATAAGATGCGGCGCTGTATCTGGAAATTGTGCATCAATTACAGTAATTCCATCTTTGGAAAAATGAAAACCAATAGTACCACCCTTCTCCGTGAACACACCTATTTCATCGGTTAGCATATTTATTTTCCATGGATCGGCCGACAACATTTTTAAAAGATTTTTATGTGTAAGCGTTAATGAGCCCAATACAAAAGCTGAGTTTTGAAGAAAGTTTCTTCTATGCATAATTGTTATCTTAAGAATTCAACGTAAAATATAGACAATTTACGAATAAATTATTTTCGGTTTATAGGGTTTTGAAGAAAAAAATTTCGAGATGAAATTTATAGTCAAAATTCCGTTCCTGTTTGTTTATCCTGATAAAAATTTTCCTGCTCCAATGTATTCCTAAATACAAATTAAGACATTCGATGTTATTAAGTCTTATGCACAGCGAAATCTATTTGCAAATATTGAAAAGTATGACATGCCCGTCGAGGATATTAAGTTGCTTGTTCCTGAAATTTTAAAGGAAATGAATTTTAAGCTAAACCTTATGGATAATCTGCTGCATTGGTCGAAAAGCGAGATGGACGCGCAGGTCATAAACCGGGAACTTATAGATAGGTCAGCTATGGTAAATGAGGCAATTAATTTGGAAAGGTTGCAGGCCAAAACAAAGGCACTGATTTGACTGTTCAAATAAACAGATACGCTGGTGTGTACGCTGATAAAAATATGATTGATCTTGTTTTAAGAAATCTTATTTCAAATGGCGTTAAATTTAGCCCTGAAAACAACAATATAACGGTTGTCCTAAACGAAATTGATAATAGCATTGAGATTAGTATAATTGATAATGGCGTTGGGATGTGGCCGGAAGCATTGGAAAAAATTTCCCGGAATATTTTTTATAGCTCAAAGGAACTGCCAATGAAAGCGGAACAGGACTTGGCCTTATGCTGTCCAGGATTTTTTAAGAAAAAATGGAGGCCCTTGCAAATAAAAAGCGAGGCGGGAAAAGGGAGCACTTTTTATTTCAGGCTGCCAATACAAACGAAATCTCATGCCACTAATAAAAAAAGCGTTTACAAATTAAGTTAGATTTTTAACATGAAATCCTTATTCATGTCCCTCTAATGTCTTCTCGATTCTCCTGTCAGGAATGAGCCAAATGAAAGCAACAACTCCATAAAGAATTAAACTGATAAAAGAATTTACGAATGCCAGGGCAATTGCAATCACATAAATAACAATTGAGATAGCTCCTTTTTTATCTTTGCCAAGTGCAACAGCCAGCGTTGAATCTGCGCCATGAATTTTAACAAGCAATTGCGCGAGAATATAATACGCTACCCCGGCCATCAATAAGCAAAACCCATATACAGCAACTGGTAAAGTAGTGAAATCATTGTTATCCATCCAGGAAGAAGTGAAGGGAACGAGCGATAACCAAAAGAGCAAATGGCTGTTTGCCCACAAAACTCTTCCATCAATATGTTGTACCGCAAGCATCAGGTGATGGTGGTTATTCCAATAAATTCCAATGTAAATAAAACTAAGAACATAACTGAGAAAAGAAGGCACTACTTCTTTAAGAGCATGGAAGCTATCGCCGTTTGGCACCTTCATTTCTAAAACCATAATGGTAATAATGATAGCAAGTACTCCATCACTAAAAGCTTCAAGTCTTCCTTTTCCCATATACTGTAGTTAAATCATTTTCCATTATGAAATATGAACGGAGTTAGCCGGAATGCCCAGATCTGGTTTCATCTATTACACAAATGATAAAAATAAGTGCAATAAACTTTTAAAAAAAAGATTAATTTTTTTGCTGATGAAAAATCTAGCGTTCAAATTGGCGATGGGTTCATGCCTATTTATAATCACCTTCTCTCAAAATATCTCCATTAAGGATATCCATAATAAACAGATGTTTGTTTTCATAATAATCCGGAGTGCTATGTTGGTTGCTATTATATACCGGCCTGAAATTGAAATCATGAAATGGAGCTAACGCGGTATCATTAAGATGAGAAATATAATCGTTGGGATATTGAAGTAAAAGGTTAGTGAAATACCATGTGATGCCAAACCCTTTATAAGCCATATCCGAAGGTTTTGCCCGGTAAATTTGGAAATATCTTTTTATTAATAAACTATCAAACGAATTGTCTTTTGCTTCATAATGCGGCGTGGTAAACCGGATAGGGAAATCTTTGTATGCATCTTTTTTATAGAGACTTCTAAAACCGTCCCAGTTTGGCATTCCTATTAGAATCAGCGGGTGTCTTTTTTGAATAGGATAGCAGGCATCTGCAAGGCTTTTGGCAAAGTTTTCATCCAGATTTGCGCCGATGATAACGGCAGGTTGCGCTGTATCGATCCTGTTTGCAAGCGAATAGGATGATATTGTGCTGTCGATCGTAATGGTTCTGATATTCAGCAAAGGTTTTCCTTCTGCATAGTTAATATTCCGGAAATAATTTTCAATCCTGTCATCGCCTTTTCTTTTTATAATGTAAATTTTGTCTGTGCCGTGCTTTTGCAACAGATAGCTAAAAATTCCTTCACAATGAGATTTCAACGTTGAATTAACAATAAATAAATAAGGATTTTCGGATACGCCGCCATCGTTAGGATAGGTGGCAGATACAAAAGGAATGTGTTTTTTTAGCGCAAAATTTGCCAACTCATGATAATCAGGGTCTTTAACCGATCCTATAATAAGGTCGATGCTATCGAGCCTTCCGTACTGTATTAGTGCGGGTATCGAATGGGTATAAGATTTGGAATCATAAATAAATGCTTCCGCCAGATTTCCGTTTAAAGATAAAGTATCAAAAGCTATATGTGCACCCTGCACAAACTCAAGAGCGGGCGCAATAAATTTAGGAATTGATTTTACAGAATTGGGGTCATCACCATTAAATACTGAATCGAGATACAAGGGAGCAAATACGGCTATTTTAAAAACTTTTCCGGAAGGATTTATTGTATCCTGGGAAAATGAAAATTGTTTTATTGCAAGAAAGAAAAGTATTAATAAAAAACATTTATTTTTTTTCATACAAAAAACCCGGTTTTAATATTTCTTTCATCGAAACGTTAGGTTGCAAAAAACAATTTATTCACTGATTTATTCCCACTCAATAGTCGCAGGTGGCTTACTGCTTATATCATAAACCACCCTGTTAATTCCTTGTACATTATTAATAATCTCGTTTGACACATAAGCGAGAAAATCATAAGGAAGATGTGCCCAGTCAGCCGTCATTCCGTCTACAGAAGTTACCGCCCTTAGAGCCACAGTAAATTCATAAGTTCTTTCATCGCCCATCACGCCTACGCTTTTTACAGGAAGCAAGATAGCGCCCGCTTGCCAAACCGTTGCATACAGATCATATTTTAATAAGGCATTAATATAAATTGCATCTGCCTGTTGCAATAACTGTACCTTTTCTTCTGTTACTTCTCCCAAAATTCTTATGGCAAGCCCGGGACCGGGAAAAGGATGCCGGTTTAAAAGAGCGGCAGGCAGATCAAGCTCAGCGCCTATCTTTCTTACTTCATCTTTAAATAAAGAACGCAAAGGCTCTACCAGCTTTAATTTCATATAATCGGGAAGGCCGCCGACGTTATGATGGGATTTAATAGTTTGCGACGGGCCATGCACAGAAACCGATTCAATAACATCCGGATAAATAGTGCCCTGCGCCAAGAAATTCTATTCCTTGAATTTTATGGGCTTCTTCGTCAAAAATTTCTATAAAACATTTCCCAATAATTTTCCTTTTTTCTTCAGGGCTTACTTTTCCTGCAAGCTTTGCATAAAAATGCTCTCTTGCATCTACGCCTTTTATATTTAACCCAATGCTTTTGCATGAATCAAGCACCTGCTGAAATTCATCTTTTCTCAGTACACCATTATCAACAAAAATTCCATAAAGATTTTTCCCAATTGCTTTATGAATTAAGCGTGGCGGCCACCGTGGAATCAACGCCGCCGCTCAATGCCATTATTACTTTTTTATTACCAATGGTATTTTTTAATAGTGGCAACCGTGTCATTAATAAAATGTGCCGGCGTCCAGTCCTGGCTGCAATTGCAAACGGTTACCAAAAAATTTTTTATGATTTTTTTGCCTTCGGCAGAATGATACACTTCAGGATGAAATTGCAATCCATACAATTTTATGTTTGCATTTTCATAGTTTAAATGCGGCAACAGGAATACTATGTGTGGCCGCCGAAAAGAAAAATCATCCGGCAGTTTTACAATAGTATCACTATGGCTCATCCATACATCCGAATCATTTTTTACGTTTTTCAATAATTCATGATTGTCTTTTATCTGCAGCTTTGCTCTTCCATATTCTCTCTTGTCGCTTTTTTCAACAATGCCCTCCATATAATTTTGCTGTGAGTTGCGCACCATAACAAATACCTAAGTACCGGAACTTTTTCAGCAATATCTTTTACATTAACCACCGGGGCATTTTCTTCATTTACGGAAAATGGAGAGCCGGAAAGTATTATTCCTTTGAGGCACCGGTAAATTCAATTTCTTTATTAAATGGAATAATTTCGCAATAAACATTTGCTTCTCTAACGGCCCTTGCAATCAATTGTGTGTATTGGGAACCGAAATCGAGAATCAGTATTTTTTGGGTCATTTGCTGCGAAGTTAAAAAGTTTATCGAAGTTCGTATCTTGTTAATTGATAATCTTAAAAACATTACAATGAAAAATTTTTCAATCATTACCACCTTTTTATTTTTTTTAACCTCCTGCAATGTGATGAATGGCCCGGGCATAATGGTAATGGTAATATACGAACTGAAAAAAGAAACGTTGGAAATTTTAGTGGTGTGAAAGCATCCGGATCCATTGATGTGGAAATAACCAATGGCGATTCCTACTCGGTATCTGCTGAGGACGATGATAATGTGCTTCCTTATATCGTTACGGAAGTAAATGGTGGCGTTTTGAATGTTCATTATAAGGATGGAACTTCTGTTAATAATGATCATGGAAAAGTTTATGTGGCTGCCCCATCGCTTGACAAATTGATAAGTTCTGGTTCAGCAGATATCACTTCACAGGATATGATTAAAAATTCACAGGAAATAAAAATTGATGTTTCGGGATCGGGTGATGTTAAGACAGGCGTTGACGCACCGCAGGTAAGCGTCTCCGTTAGCGGCTCTGGAAATGTGAGCTTAAATGGCCGCACGAAAGATTTTACCTGCCAGGTAAGTGGCAGTGGTGATTTGAATTGTGGCAGCCTTGAAAGTGAAAATGCAACAGTAACTGTTTCCGGAAGCGGGAATGCTCATGTCTTTGCAAGCGTTCATTTATCAGCGACATCGCATGGCAGTGGTGATATTTTCTATCGCGGAAATCCTTCCAATCCCGAGATACATACTTCCGGAAGCGGAAGTGTGGAAGCGGAGAAATAGTTTCCAAATTATTATCTTTTTGGTAAAACTTGTTGTTTCCCCGTAAGACAAAACGAAGTTTGGAAAGACGATAAGTATCCCGAAGTGGATAAGAATTTAGGATGGAAATTATTTTGGATAAATGTTTAACCATCTACAAACAACAAGTCCATGTAGATTTTCCGGAAAATTTTCTGCACAACCAATGAGGCGGTAGCATTTTACAACCTTCTCCAAAAAAACGAATTATTTCGCGCCAATTACAAAAGGAGTCTAAAATAGTACAGGAAGAATCAATGAAAGTTTTAAACGAATTTAAAAAATTGCAGGATGAAGATTAAGCAATTTGAGGTGTGGATTGCTGGCCTAAATCCGAGGTTTGGCACCAAAGCCGGTAAAACAAGGCCAGTTGCAATTGTACAAACTGATTTACTGAACAACTTCCATCCATCAACTCTTATTTGTCCAATAACTACAAACGTAAACTTAAACGCCCGGATTTTGAGAGCTTCCGGATAAAAAAATTGAGCTTATTAAAGCCAACCTGGCTATTGTATTAGATATTTGATAGAATACAACTTAATTGCGATAAATCTTTGCCATCCTGTCAGCAAAAGTTATTGTGGCATTTTTTTTGGAAACAAATGCAAAAAATACTACAACATGCAAAAAGGAAGTATAAGAGTTCAGACGGAAAATATTTTCCCGATTATCAAGAAATTTTTATACAGTGATCATGAAATATTTATTCGTGAATTGGTGAGTAATGCCGTAGATGCTACGCAAAAATTAAAAACTTTTCTTCAATAGGCGAAGCAAAAGGAGATATTGGACAATATTGATATTACCATTTGTATTGACAAAGAAAAAAAAACGCTAACTATTTCCGATAAAGGCGTTGGAATGACTGAAGAAGAAGTGGATAAATATATTAACCAGGTTGCTTTTAGTGGAGCGGAAGAATTTTTGGAAAAATATAAAGGAAAAAATGAAGCCAATATTATCGGCCATTTTGGCCTTGGTTTTTATTCTTCCTTTATGGTAAGTGATAAAGTGGAAATTATCACAAAAAGCTATAAGGAAGATGCAAAAGCGGTAAGATGGGAATGTGATGGAAGTCCTGAATATACATTGGAAGAAACCGAAAAAGATTCAAGAGGAACAGATATTGTTTTATATATCAATGAAGAAAGCAAAGAATTTCTTGAGACAGAAAGCATTCAACATATTCTTGAAAAGTTCTGTAAATTTTTGCCGGTTCCGATAAATTTGATGATAAGCAAATAAACAATACCAATCCTGCCTGGACGAAAAAGCCTGCCGATCTTACTCCACAGGATTACCAGGATTTTTATAAAGAATTATATCCCTTTGGCGAAGCGCCTTTATTCTGGATTCATTTGAATGTTGATTATCCTTTTAATCTTACCGGAATTTTATATTTCCCTAAAGTAAAACAGCGTTTCGAAATTCAAAAAGATAAAATACAATTATACAGCAACCAGGTTTTTGTGACAGATGAAGTAAAAGATATTGTTCCTGAATTTTTAATGTTGTTGCATGGCGTTATTGACAGTCCGGATATTCCATTAAATGTAAGCAGAAGTTATTTGCAAGGCGATCCAAATGTAAAAAAAATCAATTCTTATATCACGAAAAAAGTGGCTGATAAGCTGGATGAAATATTTAAGGCAGATCGGAAATCCTTCGAAGAAAAATGGGAAAGCCTTGGCTTATTTGTAAAGTATGGAATGATAACTGATGATAAATTTTTAGAAAAAGCAAACAAGTTTAATTTATTTGAAGAGGCAGATGGCAGCAAGTTTTATACACTTGAAGAATATCGCATTGCTACAGAAACTTTACAAAAAAATAAAGAAGGCAAACTTGTTATGTTATACACTACAGATCCTGTTCAACAAAACACTTTTATACAGGCTGCGAAGAAAAAAAATTATGTTATTATAAAGCTTGAAACTATTGTAGATGCTGCCTTTATCAACAACATGGAAATGAAATGGAACGATGTTCAGTTTGTACGGGTTGATGCAGATATTACCGATAATTTGATTGATAAAGGAGAACATATTGATAGTGTTTTAAGTAAGGAAGATCAATTGAAATTAAAAGATATGTTTAATGTAAAAGTTCCTGAATTAAATGTAACTGTTGAAGTAAAAGGACTTTCTGCCGATACACTACCGGTAATAGCTACACGCCCGGAATTTATGAGAAGAATGAAAGATATGGCTATGAATGGCGGTGGTGGCATGGGAAGTTTTTATGGCAATCTTCCTGAAGAAGTTACGCTTACCGTTAATGGAAATCATCCTGTTTATCAAAAGAATTTTAAAAGAAGAAAATAAGCAAAAGCAGGAAAAAGAAGTAAGGAATTTAGCCGACCTGGCGTTGCTTTCCCAGGGTTTATTAAAAGGAAATGAGCTCACCAATTTTATAAACAGAAGCGTGGAAATGATGGAAGGAAAAGAAGCCAAGTAAGATTATTTTGGAAGCTTAATTGAAAAATATATTAACGATTGCCCCGATGTTTTCGGGGCTTTTTTTTAAAATAAATTTTTTTGATACCTGTTTTTTGTTGCTTTGACACAGAGCGTATATTATCATTTCCTCAACCGAGATCATATCACTTTATGCAATTTATTGCCGCACAAGCTTAACCGAAGCACAACCGTTAACCGATTTTTTTAATAAATACCTTCTTGTGAAAACCGTTGAAAATAACTGTATGATCAGGGCTCTTTCGACAAAATACTTAATTCGAAATATTCCAATTTCTTAAAATAATATTCCTCTTCAAATCCGGCACTTAAAAAAATCTCTTTGTGAACAGGATTCGCATACATTATGTAAATTTTTCTTTCGGATTTTCTCTGATAGATGAAAGAATATTTTTTACCACTTTCAGCATTATAACTTCATCAAAAGGATTAAAGAAGAAGAAAATATTTTCTATCATTTTCACTTTGTAATTGACAACATCTTCGCAAATAATCTTGAATTTTGCGGAAATATCAATATGGTTATATTCTTTTCGAATATTTTTTTCGAGCCTCTAGGCATAAGGATTTCGCAAAGTCGATTCCTGTTATATTTTTAAAGCCATAATGTGCTGCAACAACTAAAGCTCTTCCCTTGCCACAACCAAAATCCACTATGTTTTTATTTTCGTGTATGCGTTGCAGATAGTCAAATCCTTTTTGAAGAATATAATAATTGCATGCCTGGTAAATTGAGCGCGTGACTAGAGGTTGTTACCCTTTGACGGAAATCGTTTTTAACCTGTCTAATTTCTATTGTATCAATATTATATTTCTTTTCTCCTTTTATTTCATGGTAAATTGTGAAAAATGCAAGCTGGAAACTCCAGTTGATTCCTATAAAATACCAATACCTGATATAATAAATCAATTTCATTGTCAAGTTTCCGGTTTAATTGAGTATAGTTTTCTGAAAGCCTGAAGTCTATTACTTTTAGCTGAAGCGTGGTTTCTCCATTCCATTCATTTTCATCAATAGTGTATACCAAATCAACTGGCTTTTTCATTTGGAGGAAATAAAATTTTTCAGCAATGTTAAAACCAATCCCGGTGAAGACGATATTATCTTGTTTTACAACAAAACGTATATGCTGTTCTTTTACAATTTTTGACCATGAAGTATCTGTAAACATTTTTTGTAATAAAAACCGGCCGGAGGTTTTCCGGGCCATAAGGTTCCATCTGTGTGATGATGTTATAGAAGCTTTTTGTAATATTTTTGAAATTCAATTTCTGCATCAATTACTATTTCTGGAATTAACAAATCTGGTTCGATAATGGAAGAAACTATTTCTTCAAATTTGTCGCTAAATGCTTCTATATTTGAGGGAAGCATCGTCATGCCGGCGGCTGCAAAATGGCCGCCATAGCCAATAAGATATTCACGACATGCATGTATCGCCTCATATAAATTAAAGCCAGGAACACTCCGTGCGCTTCCTCCAACATATTCCCCGCTTTGCGCAAGCACAACTGTTGGCCGGTAATATTTTTCAATGAGCCTGCTGGCTACAATACCTACAACACCTTTATGCCAATGAGATTTAAATACAACTGTTGTTTTTCTTTTCATAAGCACAATCATCACCTTCAATTATTGCCAGCGCTTCCTCAGTGATATTTGAATCTGCTTCTTTGCGGTCAGTATTATCGCTGTGCAGCATTTCAGCATACTCTTTACGCTTTTGTATAATCATCTTCAATAAACATCTGAACTGCTTTTGTTGCATCATCCATTCTACCCGCAGCATTTACACGCGGAGCAATTATAAAAACTACATTATTAATAGAATATTTTTTTTGACTCCCGCCAAGTTCTATCAAAGCCTTAATACCCGGGCAGGGGCTGGTATTTAATTTTTGCAAACCGTAATAGGCTAAGATCCTGTTCTCGCCTGTTATGGGAACGATGTCTGCGCCAATAGCAGTCACTACCAGGTCAAGATAACAAAGATATTCGTCTTCGTTTAAGCCTAACCGTTGTGATAAGGCTGTGATTAATTTAAACCCAACTCCGCACCCGCAAAGTTCTTTATAAGGATAATTACAATCTTTTTGTTTTGGATTTAAAATGGCAATAGCAGGAGGAAGCTGTTTATCCGGCAGATGGTGATCACACACAATAAAATCAATACCTAACGTTGCATGCATATGCGATAAGTTCAACAGATTTGATTCCGCAGTCCAGCGAAATAATTAAAGCTGAAATTATTTTCGTTTGCAAAATCAATTCCCTTTTCTTACGCCATATCCTTCCCTGTAACGGTGCGGAACGTAAAAGGCAATATTTTCTTCTTTATAAATTTTTTTTAGAAATCGATACATGCAGGCAACCGATGTAGTGCCATCGACATCATAATCACCAAACACCAGAATTTTTTCATTATTATTTATTGCCGTTAAAATTCTTTCGACGGCTTTTTCATGTCTTTCATTAAAAAAGGATCATGAAGTTGTGCAAGTTGCGGTCTGAAATAATCTTTGGCTTTTTCAAATGTATCTATGCCTCTTTGAACAAGAATTTTGCATAAAGGAAACTTATGGTTAGCAGTTGCTTTAAGTCATTCACTTTCGTGACGTCGTTGATAATATTTTCCATCTTTTTTCCATGTTGTTTAATTATCTGGTATGCCAGGTAGTTAATTGGTTAATTTCAAAGCCGTAAATTAATAAATTAGCAGATTTGTTGTTCAGTACTTTCTGTCTGTTGTATATATTACCAATTCCTCCAGGCCTTTCCTGATATTACTTTCAGGAAATTCAAATAAAATCTTCAAAGCCTCGTCGCGGTAATCTGTCATTTTTTTTACGGCATATTTTATACCACCGGCTTCTGTCACTTTTTGCAAAACGTATTTAATTTTATCCGGGTCTTTATTTTGATTTTTGATAATATAAATAATTTTTCTTTTTTCCGAAGGATCAATATTATTTAGCGTATAAATAAGGGGAAGTGTAAGTTTTTTTTCTTTCAGATCATTGCCTGTAGGCTTCCCAATGTCCTCATTGCCATAGTCAAAAAAATCATCTTTTATCTGAAAAGCAATTCCTGCTTTTTCTCCGAAATTTTTCATTTTTTCCGTAATGCTTTCATCATTAGTGGTGCTCCATGCACCAACGGCGCACGCAGAAGAAAGAAGCGAGGCGGTTTTGCTTCTTATTATTTCAAAATAAGTATCTTCCTTTAAATTTAATTTTCTTGATTTTTCCAACTGCAATAGTTCACCTTCACTCATTTGCTTTACGGCATCCGATAGAATGTGCAAATGCTTGAAATCTCCTGCATCGGTGGAAAGGAGCAGTCCTTTGGAAAGCAGGTAATCCCCTACAAGTACGGCGATCTTATTTTTCCATAATGCGTTTATGGAGAAAAAACCACGTCGTTCCATCGATTCATCCACTACATCATCATGAACAAGTGTCGCAGTATGCAACAATTCCACAAGAGCTGCCGCTCTGTAGGTCGATTCATTTACAACGCCATGAAGTTTTGCACTCAGGAAAACAAACATAGGCCGCAATTGCTTTCCCTTCCTTTTAATAATATATTTCATGATGCTATCGAGCAGAGGCGCATTGCTCTTAACTGAGTCAGCAAATTTTTTTTCAAAAATGGATAACTCCTCTGCAATAAGATCCCTGGAAAGCTTCATATACACATAAAAAAGGCAATATAGCACAGAATATAGTACTAAGTAATATAATTTATGCTGATATCAGATGAAAAATTAGCTCCCGCTGAAATGCAATCGTAGGGTAAAAACTGTGCATAAAATGCAGGTAGAAAATCGATTCTATTGAGGCTTGTACAAAATTATCCGGATATAAAAGCGCTGTAAAATGTAAATAATTGCTAAAAATAATTTGCATTTTGATATTCGTTTAATATTTTTGTTGATAATCAACTATTGTTTATTTGGAAATCCTTAATCAAAAAGTTATGGCAAGCAAAAACTACAAACTAATGCTAATGGGAGTATTATCCCTTATATCCTTCGGCTTATTTGCCCAGGACACAGGTGTTTATAATATTTATGACTCAAGCGTAATTTCCTCCAAAGGAATGGCGCAACAAAATGAGTTTATGAATAATACCTATGATTTTCCGGCGAAGCCGCGCAGCGAAACAGAAATTGGTATTTCAGGAGGAATTTTTCTGTAAGCGGCGATGTCGCTGCTAAATTACCTACTGTTGGTTTTGGAATTCATATACGCAAAGCATTGGGTTATCTTTTTTCAGTAAGATTACAATATGAATATGGTGTTGCTAAAGGTCAAAACTGGAAACCTTCCTATGGATATAGTAAATGATCCGGCATGGTCGGCCTATTACAATGCAGCAGCCTTGCACCTGTTTATTATAATTATCGTACCCATGTTCAGGATCTATCATTCGAGGGAATATTTACCTTAAACAACATAAGGTTTCATAAGCAAAAAACCGGGATGGTTCTATATGGAGGAGTAGGATTTGGAGCTACCATTTATGACACAAGGATTAATGCCTTGGCTCCAATAATCAGCCATATAATTTTGCATCAATAACCGGTTCCGGATTTTCGGACAGAAAATCAATTCGTTCTGCATTAAAAAGTTTGATGGATAATACCTACGAGACAGATGCTCAAAATAATAAAGCAAATTCTGCAACACTTTTCGGACAAACGCTGAAACCTTCCGGAAGTATTATTGCCGGTATCGCTTTCAAATTAGGAAAGAGAGTTAACCTTGCTCTTGAAGATAAATTTACTTTTATTAAAGATGATTTGCTCGATGGCCAGGAATGGCAGGAGCATCCGGTGTCTAGACCCTGTTCAAACCCGTGATTTCGATTCATATAATTATGTTTCTGTTGGGCTTAACTTTAATATTGGTAAAAAATCTGTTGAGCCGTTATGGTGGGTAAATCCGCTTGATTATGCTTATAGCGAAATCAACAATCCTAAGCATATGAAAATACCAAAGCCAGTATTTGATGATGCTGATGGTGATGGTGTAGTTGATCAACTTGACAGAGAACCGAACACGCCAGCGGGCTGCCCTGTTGATACACATGGTGTTTCAAGAGATACAGATGGAGATGGTGTTCCGGATTGTAAAGACAAGCAATTAATTACTCCTACCGAATGCCAGCCAGTTGATGCAGACGGCGTAGGTAAATGCCCTGATCCTGAATGTTGCAAAACAATAGATAGCTTGCGGAATAATATGAATGCCTGCAAAATAGTAAATCTTCCAAGTATTTCTTTCAAAGGAAACGGTGGTAGCATCACAATGATGCAAAAGCATTGTTGGCCACAGTCGCTTCTCAATTGAAAAATAATGCAGAATGTTCAATAATAGTAACGGGCTATCCGGCAGCTTCTAAAGCTTCACAGGCTCTTTGCAATAAAAGAGTAGCTGCTGTAAAAGCTTATTTAACTGAAAAAGAAGGAATCAGCGCAGACCGAATTGATACAAATTGTGAAGTAGGCGGCGGGGATGCGAACGTTGTTGATATTAAAACCAAATAATAAGCAACTTTTTGTTTATAGGATAAGACCCTCCCTGTATGGGAGGGCTTTTTATTGTAATTATCAAAACATTAACTGCCTCCATTTTGACAGAAATTTATTTTAAAATCATTTTTGTCTAAAATCTCTTAATTTTGCGCCTCCTTATGAAGTTAGCTTTTCGTTCTATTATTATACCGTTTTTCTTGTTGGCCTCATGTTCAACGCATTTAATAAAGTGCTAAAAAGCAAGGATTATAATTATAAGCTTAAAATTGCTGATGAGTATTATGCCCAGAAAAAGTACAAAAACGCTGAAGAGCTTTATATAGAATTATTTTCTGTTTTTAAAGGATCTGATAAGTTTGAAGAATTGTATTATAAATATGCATATTGTTCATTTTATCAAAAAAATTATCCTGATGCAGAAAATCTTTTTAAGGGATTTTTAGAAGTTTTTCCCAATAGTAGCACGAGCAGAAGAGATTGCCTATATGCATGCTTATACTTTTTACATGCAATCTCCAAAGGTAGAGCTCGATCAGACAAATACAACGTAAAGCTATAGGTATCATGCAGTCTTTTATAAATACGCATCCTAATTCGGCAAGAGTGAAAGATGCAAATGAAATAATTGCCAAATGCAGAACTAAACTTGAACTAAAAGATTATAAAACTGCAGAATTATATTATAATCTTCAACAATACCGGGCCGCCGGCATTTCATTCACGAACCTTATTAACACTTATCCGGAATCTACTAAGGGCGATAATTATATGCTGATGGCTGTTAAATCTTTTTATCAGTTTGCCAAATTAAGCATCCACGAATAAGCAGGAAGAACGGTACGAAAAAGTATCTGCAGAATATTTTGATTTTGCAGACCGTTATCCTGAAAGTAAACTTTTAAAAGAAGCTGAGAATATAAAAATCTTAGTCTGAATAATATAAAACAATTACAAAATGAGCAAATTAAGACGCCAGCAGAGCGCTAATACCAGTAACGTTGTTGAAACCAAAAACCTCACTGATGTAAAGGCCAAAACAGGTAATTTATACGAATCTATTGCAGTTATTGCAAAAAGAGCAAACCAAATTAATATTTCTATTAAAGAAGAACTTCACAATAAACTGGAAGAATTTGCCAGCCATACAGACAGCCTGGAGGAAATTCATGAAAACAAAGAGCAAATTGAAATTTCCAAAGCATACGAAAGAATGCCTAACCCCGCACTTTTTGCAACTGCAGAATTTATGGAAGATAAAATTTATTATCGCAGGAATGAGGATAATCTTTTTGATTAAATATTGAGGGCAATATTAACTTTGATTTTATAGTAATCTTTGCATAAGAAATAATAATTTTAATGGCGGTTATACCGCCATTTCTTTTTATTGCAATTTTATAGAGTTGGTGATTGAAGAAGCTTCCTATGTGTAAGCAATTAAAAACAAGCATAGAATATAAATGAGCCTGGAAAATTATAAAGAAAAAAAAATACTGTTGTGTGTTACAGGAAGCATTGCGGCCTATAAGGCGGTTATTTTGCTTAGGCTACTTATAAAAAACGGAGCTGAAGTTAAAGTGGTTATGACAAAAGCTGCGATGGACTTTGTACTGCCATTAACTTTTTCAACGTTATCAAAAAATAAAGTATTATCAGAACTTTTTGAAGAAGATTCCTGGGCAAATCATGTAATGCTTGGTCGTTGGGCGGATTTATTATTAATAGCGCCGGCATCGTGTAATACTTTAGCAAAAATGGCTAATGGCATTTGTGATAATTTATTACAGGCAATTTATCTTTCCGCTAAATGTCCTGTCTTGATTGCGCCGGCAATGGATGAAGATATGTGGCTTCATCAGACCACCAGAAAAAATATTGAGACGTTAAGTAAAAACGGTAATCTGATATTGAATGTTAATGACGGAGAACTCGCCAGTGGCCTGACCGGCGAGGGCAGAATGGCCGAACCGGAAGAAATTATAAATTATATAAATAAATTTTTTTCGAGTGAACAAAATTTAGACGGCATAAAAGCTTTGGTAACCTCGGGTCCAACCTATGAAGCAATAGATCCTGTGAGGTATATTGGAAATCGCTCTACAGGAACGATGGGAATTGCATTGGCAACAGAATTAGCTAAAAGAGGCGCTTCTGTTCAACTAATTCTTGGTCCGTCGGAAATTAAAGTGCCGGAAAATGTAGAATCCGTACAGGTTACAACAGCGCAGGAAATGTATGACGCCACAATAAAGCGTATAGCCGCAAGTGATATTATCATAATGGCTGCTGCTGTTTCTGATTATAAACCAGAGTTGGTTTCAAAGGAAAAAATTAAAAAGGAAAACGATATACTTTCTTTAAAACTTATTAAAGACAAAAGATATACTTGCAGAGGCCGGGAGGATGGTAAAGGATCATCAAACGCTAGTTGGCTTTGCATTAGAGACAAATGATGAAAAAGAAAATGCTCTCAGAAAGCTGGCAAAAAAAAACGCAGATATTATTGTTCTTAATTCCCTGAAGGATCAGGGTGCGGGCTTCGGCTTAAGCACTAACAAAATTGTTATTTTTGATAAGAAGGGAAATGAATACAAATTTGATAAGAAACCAAAAAAGGAAGTTGCTGAAGACATCGTAAACACAATTATTAATTATAGAAATGCATAAGATAATTTTCTTTTCGCTTTTACTTTTTTCTGCTACTGTTTCCAAAAGCCAGGAACTTCTCGCGCGGGTAAGTGTTCTCAGCAATCGTATTGCAAGCAATGTTGATCAGAAAACATTTCAGACCTTACAAACAGCACTCAATAATTTCGTTAGTAACCGCAAATGGAGTAATGATAATTTTACGCAGGACGAAAAAATTAACTGCAATTTTCTATTGAATCTTGAACCAAGCAGTGATGCAAATGTTTATAAAGCTTCGCTAACTATTCAATCCTCAAGACCTGTTTTTAATTCATCTTATTCATCGCCGATGATTAATTTCCAGGACAATGACATAATTTTTAAATATGTTGAATTCCAACAATTAGATTTTAGTGATAATAACGTGTCTGGCACAGACGCTTTAGCATCAAATCTTACGGCAATATTCGCGTATTATGTGGATATTATTTTAGGAATGGATTATGATTCTTTCTCGCCGAGGGGTGGCGATCCCTATTTTCAAAGAGCGCAGAATATTGTAAATAATGCGCCAGAGGGAAAAGATATTACAGGTTGGAAAGCCTTCGATGGTACAAGAAACCGCTATTGGCTAATCGAAAATTTGTTGGATAGCAAGTACACAATAATGCACGACGCGATTTACGACTATTACAGGTTGGGATTGGATAATCTTTATGATCAGGAGGCCAATGCAAGAGTACAAGTATTGAACGTTCTCAATCTTCTTAATAATTTTAATGTCGACAATGCAAATACAATGATCTTGCAATTTTTCATGCAGGGAAAAACGCAGGAACTGATACAAATATTTTCAAAAGCTTCTCCGCCCGATAAATCGAGAGCTGTTGGATTTTTACAAAATATAGATGTTTCGAATGCATCAAGATATAAAGATGCTCTTAAATAATGAAGAATATTTTTTTTCTAATCGTTTGTTGCGGATTGATTATTTCCTGTTCAAATAAAAATAAAGTTCCTTCAGAAATTATTCAACCTGCACAAATGCAAAAAATATTATGGGATGTATTAAGAGCTGATGCTCTGTCATCAGAATACGCCAGGAGAGACTCGACAATTAACCAGGTGGCAGAATTGAAAATTCTTACTGAAAAGGTTTTTCAGATTCATAAAATCAGCTCTTCAACTTTTGACAAAAGTTATACGTGGTACACCGCTCATCAGGACGTGTTAAAAGTCGTGTTTGATAGCTTAAGCGCCCAGGCCCAAAGAGAAAACAAAGTCGAAATAAAGGAAAAAATTAAGCCTGGTAAAAAAATTCCTCTTTAACAAACTCATGCTGAATGAATAAAGTATATAAAAATGCGGAAGAGGCCATTGGCGATATTAAGAATGGGAGCATAATAATGCTTGGTGGTTTCGGTTTATGCGGCATACCGGAAAACTGTATTGCGGCTTTAGCGAAAGCTCAGGTAAAAAATCTTACCTGCATATCAAATAATGCAGGAGTTGATGATTTTGGAATAGGATTGTTATTGCAGCAAAGGCAATTGAAAAAAATGATCGCTTCTTATGTTGGCGAAAATGCTTTGTTCGAAAAACAACTATTGAGCGGTGAGCTTGATGTTGAGCTAATACCACAAGGTACATTAGCTACCAGGTGTATGGCCGCCGGATATGGTATACCGGCTTTTTTCACGCCGGCCGGTGTCGGCACTGAAGTGGCAACCGGAAAAGAAGTGCGGGAATTTAACAATAAAACTTACCTCCTGGAACATGCGTTCAACTCCGATTTCGCTTTGGTAAAAGCGTGGAAAGGAGATACCATGGGGAACCTTATTTACAATGCAACTGCAAGAAATTTTAATCCATTAATGGCTATGGCGGGCAAAATTACCATTGCCGAAGTGGAAGAGTTGTTACAACCAGGTGAGTTGGATCCGAATGAAATTCATACGCCCGGAATTTATATTCATAGGATTTTTGAAGGGAAAAATTATGAAAAAAGAATCGAACAAAAAACTATTAGAAAATTAGACGTATAGCTAAAAAAAGTTTCTTTCACGTAAGACCAGTTTACTTAAATGTTAGATAAAAATCAGATAGCCCACCGAATTGCGCAGGAATTAAAAGACGGATACTACGTTAATCTCGGTATTGGGATACCAACTCTTGTTGCGAATTATATTCCCAAAGGAATTGACGTTATCCTGCAGTCAGAAAATGGCTTGCTTGGGATGGGTCCTTTTCCTATTGAAGGTCAGGAACATCCTGATTTGATTAACGCAGGAAAACAAACAATAACCACTTTGCCTGGTTCTGCTTTTTTTGATAGCGCGATGAGTTTTGGGATGATTCGTGCCGGCAAAGTGGATCTCACAGTTCTCGGCGCAATGGAAGTAAGCGAAGAGGGAGATATTGCTAACTGGAAAATTCCTGGAAAAATGGTAAAAGGAATGGGCGGAGCTATGGACCTGGTGGCCAGTGCCAAAAATATTATTGTAGCAATGATGCATACTAACCCCAAAGGGCAATCGAAGTTGTTACCAAAATGCACACTTCCATTAACAGGTGTCGGCTGTGTGAAAAAAATAGTTACGGAATTGGCTGTATTGAATGTGACCGAGAAAGGCTTTCAGTTGATCGAGAGGGCGCCGGGGATAACCGTAGAGGAAATTCAGGACAAAACTGCGGGGAGGCTTTATTTTGATGAAGATGTGCCTGAAATGAAACTATAATAATTGCCTGAAAAAGTTTTGAAAGAGTAAAAAAAATATGGCAAGTTTAATCTATTAATGAATTTTTCATTGCAAAGAAAACAAGACCAACTGAATTTTTCACACCGAATCTCTCCATAAGCCTGTCTTTTATTGCTTCTACCGTTCTGGCGCTTATGTCCATTTTTTGAGCAATCTCCTGGGCCGTATATTCAAGGCAAACTAAAGACAAAACTTCCTTTTCTCTTTCGCTTATAACAACTTCGCTATTCAGATTCGGGTTAAATTTCTGTTTTGCGTAATTTTTCTTAATAAGAACCCTATTTACAAAATTATTGAGGTAAAATCCCGTTCTCATTACATCCATTATACCTTGCTTAATTTCTTCCGGGTCTGTACTTTTTAGTAAATAGCCGTTGGCACCGCTATCCATTAAATGACCGACAAACCGCTCATCTTCATACATCGTTAATATTAAAATCCTGATAGAAGGAAAATGTTTATTTATATATTTAGTAGTTTCAATGCCATCTTTTACCGGCATTTTCAAATCCATTAAAATAATATCGGGATTAGCTGCTTTCAATTCCTTGTATAAGTTCTTCGCCATTCTCTGCTTCTAATACAAATTTTATATTATGATATGGCTTTAAAGAAAGAATAACTCCCTTTCTGAAAATTTTATGGTCATCTGCTATGGCAACTTTTATTGTATCCATAATTCAACGTAGGGGGTTAAAAAAATAAAGCTGTTACAAAATGAATTGTTTCAGGCTTGATTTATTTATTCGGTTCTCTTGGTACTTCAATGGTAACTTTATAATAAGTTTGTGTACTATCAATATCGAAAGAAATGCTGCCTTTCAATACTTTAATTCTGCTCTCAATATTCTTTAATCCAAGCCCTGCGGATTCATAATTCAACTTTTCGAAGTCCTGTTGAAGAATACCTTTTCCATCATGATGAATACGAAAGTAAGAAAAATTCCCTTGCACATTTTGGGTTAGATGGATAAATCCGGCACAACTGTGCTTAATAATATTAGTGACCAATTCCTGCAATACTCTGAAAACAAGTAACTCCTGCTGTTCCTTTAATCTTTCGCGGTTATCATGAAACCGGGCACTTGCATTGATAACTCCCGATCCGTTTATTTTTTCAAAAAGATCTTTAATAGCTGATTCCAGGCCAAAATTTTTGAGGGTAGGAGGCATCAGGCTGTGAGAAATATTTCTTATAAGTTGGATACTGTCGTCAATAATTTGCTTTGCACTAAAGATAGACTGAAGTTGCACTGCCGGCTCCTGGTGAATAAGATTTTCATTAAGGTAAAGTCTCGCTGTGGCTAAAAGCGGGCCTGCGTCATCGTGCAGATCAGCAGCGATACGTTGCCTTTCTTCTTCCTGGAAATTTATAGAAGCCTTCAGTAACATCTGTTGCTTTTCTTCTTCCATTCTTTGAAGTTGCTTATTAAATTTTATTACCCTTCGTTGGTGAAAAACCACAACAGACACCAAGGTTATTGCCATTACAAACATGCCAATTGTACCGAAGATTAGTACACTGGATACACTAAAAGAATTTCCGGATGCCTGTAAAAAGAACATTTATTATTTTGAGGAGTTTAGTTTTTAAATTTGAAAGATAAAAGTTCGTCCCGGGCTTTATTCTTTTTACCCTTATCATTATGAGGAATTGATTCTTTCATTAGCATGGCTATCGAAAGTAAAACGTTTTTTAAAATATTGAAAACCGAATTTATAATAACATATTGAATTTGAAATTCCCTTGTCTTCATCATGTTCTCTGCCATTATATAAAGAAAAAAGGTGCCGGATGAATAGATAAGAAATGTAATAATGATCCAAAAATTGGACGTTGAATATACAAAAAGATTGTAATTCCTTTTATTTGAACGGCAAGATAATAGATGCACATTACTATAATCAAAACGCATTCAATTCCTGAATTAAAGGAATCAAATCCATTCATTTTATTAATCAGAAAAAAATCAGTAAATGAGAGGATAGAAAATAAGCCTAGAATTAAATAAACTGTCTTTTTTATAAATGAACGGAATAACATACACGTAAAATATCGAGAAGAAAATAAATTCCAATAAAGTAAAAAGAGCAAAAAAAATATCGAATATCCTGCGAACTGAATTTTACCAAGATAGTAGCCTAAAATTTCATTAATCAAACAATAGACTATATAAATAAAAATTACCTTTAGTGCTTTTTCTTTTGTATGTCTTTTAAACAAAAGAAAAAAAACTAAAGGTAATAAATGACTAAAGAGACTTGTATAACTAAAAATATTTAAAATAGCAGATCAGTTTATGATCAAATATAAACATCTATTTTAAATAATCAGAGAAATTACGCAGTTAAAATCTCAAGTGTGTTGTCTGCTTCGCCGAAATTCCAGATAGTTTTGTCAGCAACAATTGCATCTTGCTTAACAAGGTCTCCGGTGTTGGTAACTACAGAAAACTCAAGGATGTCTTTGCCATCAGCATCAACGCCTGTGTAAACTAAATGCTCTTCATTCATGTTTGTAAGGCATTTGCGAAAGTTAATACCAACGCAACCTGGCTGAGCCATAATTTGCTCAAGAATGTTGCGTCCGATGTAATAACCTTGTGTTGCTGTAGGGTTAGCTTCTCTGAAAGCTTTTACAAGCTCAATACCTTCAGTAAGTCCGATGTTTTCGCCAACTTCTGCAAGGTTTTTAATTTCAACAGTTGCATTTTGTGTCATAGTTGTAAGTTTTTAATTGTGTTTGGTGGTTTAATTGATAATTTTGAATCACTAACTTCCATAAAAACAAAATATTTAACAACCGGTATTTTAATGACTAATTAGCCTTACATTTGATGAGAGCATTTACAGTCAAGGGTTTCAGCGATAAATTACCCGTATATTTCTCATGGAAAAAGGGGTAAATGTACGTTGAAAAATAGTAAATTTACTATTTAGATTGAGAGCGTTTACACGCTGGTATTATTACTATTGATGTGGGGATTTACTAAAAGCAGAAACTGAATTCTACGCGTTTAAAGTGTTATAAGGTACTGGGATGACCGTTTATTTTTACGCGATTTAACTGGGGTAACATTAGCATTGCACGTATTGAGTATGTTTACTTTTATGATGCATAATGGTGAAAGGAAATTTTATTAATGAAATAAAAATTTTTAATATAATTGCAAATCTATATTAAAAAGCTTGATAGTAAAACGCATAACTCCTCATTTTCTATAATGTCGTAAATACATTTTTTTACGTAAAAATTGAGAAATTAACAGGATATAATCATTTTTAAAATAGTAAAATCCCTAACGTGTTCTTACCGGTAAAAATTGTTTTAAAAATAAAAGAAATAGGAATTTTCTGAAATAGAATCGTAAATTCTTCGTTATTCTTTTATATTTTTATTGCGACTAATGCCTCAACGAAACCCAAGCTTATAAATCCATGTCTATAACTTCTCTTATTAAGATTGCTATTGCAGACGATCACAAAATTTTCAGGGATGGAATAAAAATGGCACTCTCCTCCAAAGAAAATTTGAAAATGATATGGGAGGCTGAAGACGGCAGGGATTTAATTCACAAAATAAATATTACAAAGCCTGATGTATTGCTAATGGATATCAGGATGCCGGAAATTGACGGAATCAATGCCATTTCGTTGCTTCGCAAAGAACATGACGACATTAAGATAATTGTTCTTACCATGTACGACGATCAACAGATGATAAGCAAAATGATGGAAATGGGAGCAAATGCATATCTTACCAAGACGACGGATCCAGATGAAATTTATGAAGCAATTCTCACCTGTATGAATGATGAATTTTACTTTAACCAATTGGTGAACAATGCGGTAATGGGTAAATTGATGCAGAAAAAAAATATTCGCCATCATTATGGCCACAACACTCCAATTACCTTCAGCGAAAAAGAATTAAAAATTTTGCAATTGCTTGCGGAGGATAAAACTACAGATGAGATATCTAAAATTATATTCCTAAGCCCAAGAACTATCGAAACTATCCGCCAGAGCATGAAGAATAAAGTCGGCGCAAAAACTATCGGGGGTTTAATTACTTACGGTCTGAGAAATAAAATGATTGAGTAATCAGAGACTTGCCAATTATTGCCAGGGCTCTTTTAAACATTATTTGTAGTGCATTACGTAATATTTGCTCATCAATTCATGAAGGCACAATTTCAATTCTTCAAAATTATCTGATTTGGATACGCTAATCGGCGGTAAAAAATGAAGCTCCATGTGGGACGGCCAGAAATAAAAACTTTTACCGGGTGGCAATACTTTTTTTGTATTAAATATTAAAGCCGGTAAAATAGCAGTGCCGGTTTCAACAGCCAGTTTAAACGCACCATCATGAAATTCTTTTAAAGGCATTTGTGTTTTATTTCTTGTGCCTTCAGGATAAATACACATGTGCATTCCTGAACTAAGAACGTCCTTCATTTTTTTAAAACTATCACTCCTGCTTTTTTTATCGTTTCTGTCAACCAATATAGAACCTCGTTTATATATCAAACCAAATACCGGGGTTTTTGCCATTTCTGCTTTTGCAATTGTTTTGTTTGCTCCCGGTATAAATGGGGTGGTCAACGGCACATCCATTAATGAATTGTGATTGCAAATAACTATATAATTTTCATCCTTTCTAAAATTTTTAATTCCCTTTACTTTTAAACTGCAACCTGTCATAAAAAAAAATATGCGCATCCATATCTTTGAAGTAACCCGAAAAATATAAGTTCGTTTTGGCTCTTTTATTATCCCAATCCACCATAAAAATATAGCCACAGGAATCATGGTAATCACAAAAATTATTAAAGCCCAGGAGGCAAAAATTCTGGCAAAAAAATTCTTCAATATCTATTTGTTTTTTATACTATAATTTCCAGTCAATTGGCTCTTTGTTTTGAAGTAAAAGAAGCTCGTTTGTTTTTGAAAAATGCCTGCATCCAAAAAATCCTTTATCAGCACTGAAAGGCGAAGGATGAGCGGCTTTCAGAACATAATGCTTTGTTTCATCAATAAGTGCTTGCTTGTCCTGCGCAAATTTTCCCCATAATAAAAAGATAATTCCTTGTTTTTGTGCGGATATTTTTGAAATAACTGAATCCGTGAACTGTAACCATCCAATTTTACTATGGCTTCCCGGCTCATTTTGCCTAACGGTTAATGAGGCGTTTAATAACATCACTCCCTGTTGTGCCCATTTTTCTAAATTACCGTTCTTTGGTGAAGGAATACCTAAATCGCTTTCAAGTTCTTTGAAAATATTTACCAGTGATGGCGGTTTTGTAATACCCTCCGGAACAGAGAAACTTAGTCCGTGAGCCTGTCCCGGGTTGTGATATGGATCCTGACCTAATAAAACAACTTTTATTTTTGAAAAGGGTGTTTTATTAAATGCATTAAAAATAAATCGTCCTGGCGGAAAAATAATTTTTCCTGCAGTTTTTTCTGCTTTTAAAAAAATCACTATCTGTTGGAAATAGGCTTTATCAAATTCCTCCTTCAAAACAGTTTTCCAGCTTTTTTCAATTTGAACATCCATTCATTTTTTTTATAAAAATACGAAAGCAGAAAGTAGTGAAGAACAAGTTGAATCTGAACAGAATTTATCAATTAAAAATGCAAACGCTGTGAAACGATAAAATTTTTGAAACGCAAAAAAAAATCTTCTAAAAAGAGGTGACCCCGACACGATTCGAACGTGTGACCCACAGCTTAGAAGGCTGTTGCTCTATCCACTGAGCTACGGGGCCAGAAAATATAAATTCAAAATTTCGGCAAATATAACTTAATTCGATGCTGCACCCCAAAACCGAAATAAGTTTATTTAGATGTGATAAAAGAAGGTTATGAAGTTTTTTCTTCCAGTTCCATTATGCTTTCGAAGAGCTTTTCATACTCTTCATTAACTTTGTCAAGTTGATTTGATTTTTCGATATAAAGTTTTTCAGCATTCAAAAATTTTTGCTTTTCAACATAGATGTCTGGCAAGGAAAGATCTGCCTCCAAGACATTTTTTTCTTTATTCAGCTTTGCAATTTTTTCGTCTAATTGCTGCAATTTTTTTTGCGCTTTTTGCAATTCTTTTTGAAGTTCCTTTTTTTCGGAATCATTGCTATTGATTTTTTTATCAACGGCCGCTTCAGGTTTTTTTTGAATTGTCGTTTCTTTCTTTTTCGGAACTTCAGCTTCAATTAATTTTCTTTCCTGTTTCCACCGTTCCCATTCATCGTATGTTCCTACAAATTCCTTTATTTTATGATCTTGTATTTCCCAAATTTTATTGGCCGTTTGATTTACAAAATACCTGTCATGACTTACCAAAATATAGCTGCCTTCGTATTTATTTAATGCCTCGATTAAAAGATCTACCGAATGAATATCAAGATGGTTTGTGGGTTCATCCAGTAAAAGAAAATTAGCTTTGCTTACGATTGTTTTTGCCAAGGCAACTCTTGCTTTTTCACCTCCACTCAATACTTTAATTTTTTTATCAACATCGTCTCCGCTAAACAGAAAACATCCTAATAATGTTCTTAATTCAAGCTCGGTTTTTCCGCTGCCGCTTCCTTTCATTTCATCAAGAACAGTATTATTTAAGTCAAGCGCTTCCAGTTGATGCTGTGCATAAAATGAGGGGTCAACATTATGTCCCCAAATTCTTTCACCTTCAAAGGTTTCCGTTCCTGCAACAATTCTTAATAATGTCGATTTGCCTTTACCGTTAGCTCCTATTAAACCTATCTTATCGCCACGGCTTATTTCTGCGCCGGTGTGCTTAACAATTTCAACATTCCCAAAGCTTTTGGATACATCTTTTAATGTACACAAAACGCGGCCGGGGGTTTTATCTATAGTAAAATTGATTCTCATGTTTGGCCGCTCAAGATCGGTATTTTCAATTCTTTCAATCTTATCAAGTCGCTTCATGATACTCTGTGCCTGAGCGGCTTTGGATGCTTTTGCTTTAAAACGCTCAACAAATCTTTCCTGCTGGCGGATGTAATCCTGTTGGTTTTCGTAAGCTCTTTTTTGTAGCTCTATTCGTTGCTCTTTCTCTTGTTGGTAATAAGAATAATTACCGCTGTAGAAATGTAACTCCTGTTGGTATAATTCAACAATTTTCGTAACCATTCTGTCAAGGAAATAGCGATCATGAGAAACGATCACAACAGATCCCTGGTAATGCTGCAAATATTTTTCAAGCCATTCGATTGAGGGAAGATCGAGGTGATTCGTTGGTTCATCAAGCAACAATACATCGGGCGCCATCAGGATCATTTTTGCCAGTAATACCCGCATACGCCAGCCGCCGCTAAACTCTTTATAAGGGCGTTGAAGATCTGCATTTTGAAAGCCAAGGCCCTGCAATATCTCTTCCGTTTTATGATGAATATTATATCCTCCTAAAACTTCGAGCTCATGTAATTTATCACCATACAAATGAGCCAACGCTTCATCAGAACTTTTTTCAAGCTCTATTCCTACTTCTTCTATTTCTTTTTCTAATTCAAGAATTCTTTCAAAAGCGCCCAATGCTACCTGTAAAATTGAATCGTCGGTATCAAAGCTCAGCAGATCCTGGTGAAGAAATCCGATGGTCGTTTCTTTTCCTTTTTCTACTGAACCTGCCGATGGCAAATACTGTCCCGTAAATACTTTCAGCAAAGTCGATTTACCCGTGCCGTTGTATCCAATTAATCCTATTCTTTCATTTGGCTGAATATGCCATGTTGCATCTTCAACAATAATTCTTGCACCAAATTCAAACGTAACATTTTGTAATCCTAATAGCATAAATTTTTAATAAGGTTGCAAAATTAAGTTCTATTTCCCGGAAATTACCGGCGTACACTTTACCTATTGTTAATATGTTAACTTTGGCCGAAATTTTTAATAATGAAAAGGCTCCTGGCAATAATTTTCCTGTTATTGGTGTTGTACGCAGCATACTGGTTCTTTTTTAAACAACATTCACATACATCTTCGCCCAAGCCGGTTGCCATTACAGTAAAAAAGCATTCTGACGAATTCAACGACCGCATTACAAATGCCGTGAACAGTTATCTAAATATGAAGAATGCCTTTATAGAAGCCGATACTGTCAAAATTAAATCTTCAAGTCAAACCTTTATTACGTCGGTAGATAGCATGAACCTTTCTGATTTAAAAAAAGATGATTCGACCATACTGATAGCTGCACTACAGGAAGTAAGTGACATAAAAGCCAATGCTGAAGCCATATCCATGGAAAACAGCATCGTAGAAATGCAACAGGATTTTAGAATGGTTTCGGAAAATTTATACCCTTTCCTGAAAACGATAGGCTACGAAGGACCAAAACTTTTTTGGTTAAGCTGTCCATCGGCTTTCGGTGAAAACAGAGAAGGTAACTGGATCAATAATACTAAAGAAATCGTAAATCCGTACCGGGAAAAAGGCAATTCCACATCTGCAGGCCCAAACTGCGGCGAGATAAAAGACTCCGTGCAATAATTATCTAATAGGGAATTTTAATGCGACTTATAAAGCTGTTCAAAAAAATAAACCTTGCTGTATTTTGTCTCTTTTATTTTGCAGCAGGCTGTAATCACTTCCTGCATCCGGCCAATTATTTAAAAATAATACCACTGTATTTTCCATTTAAATTATTCATTAATTATGCAAGCGGCACTTTGGAAATAATCTGTTCTGTATTAATGATTTTTTCAGCCCCGAGAAAATTTTCAATGTACCTTACAATAGCATTATTGATCGCCTTTATTCCTGCGCATATTTATTTAATTCAACTGGGTGGATGTGTTTCAAAAAGTTTTTGTTTTCCGTCCTGGGTTGCCTGGATACGTTTGTTTCCATTGCAGTTTATTCTTATTTGGTGGGCCTTTGAAACGTGGAAATTAATGGAACCGGATCGCAATTATCCGAAATAATCAAAAAGTAAAAAAATAAGTTACTTTTCCTGCACTTTTCCATGAACAAAAACAACGCTTCCGCTTTTTTCTGTATCAGAAGAAATATGTACCTCATATCTTTTTTCACCGTCTGTTACGATCATGAGCGCAGTGTTAGGAGGAATTGTGCCGAAATTATCTGCATACATCGTTATAATATTTTCTTTTATATTTTCGTCTAAGGATAGCGTTAGTGAGATCGCGTTTGTTGTAAGCATTTTGTGAGAAAGAAGTATTTTGCCGTTGTAGAAAACTGTTATAGAATCGCCATCAACTACTCCGTTATCATAAAAATCAACTCTAAACGTAGGTTGCGTAATAGGAATCGTTTTTATAATATCCTTTCTTCGTGGCTCAAATCCGGTTGGCTTTTGAGTAATGATTTCATCCTTTTTTATTGCGGGGATAGACGAAGGAATATCTTTTATTGTTTGCTCTTTCTGGGTAACTGGCGGATTAATTTCTTTGCCGGGTTTTGTAACAACAGGTTTATGAATTACAGTAGCCGGAGCAGGTTTTGGTTTGGAAGCAACCATTTTTTTTGCGGGCGCCTCCTTTTTGGTAGGTGTTTCTTTTTTCGCGTTAATATTTTTTGCAGTAATATTTTCGTTTTTCGTCTTCGGGGGTCTATTTCCCAGTGCAAGTTTTTTTACAATTCTTCTTGAAAGAAAAGTAGTTCCATAGCCGCAATTACCTGTCTGATTTGGTGCCGGCATCCAGGTGCCGCGAAGTGTTTCTATATCGGCACTGTCCTGAACATAATGCAGTTTATGGACTTGGAAACAGTTTTGAAAATCGGGTGGTGTATTGAATTTAACTCTTTCTATTTCTGTAACAACAATCTCTTTTGTTGAACGATCCAGCGTTCCCGTAAGTTTACAAATCGTATAATATCTTTTCTTCCCTTCATTAAAATAAGTGTAAGAATAACCTGCAACATTGGAACCATCCGTTTGTAATTCCAGCACATAGTCTACATTACTTTCCAATCCTGAAAAGCCATAACTTGTTTCATCAAAACCTCCCTTCCACTGACCGTTAAAATTCTGTGCAAAAAGAGATGATGGAATGAATAATAAAATAAAAAAACAGAATTTTTTAATTCCGGTAAAGAAAGATTTTTTTCGGATAATCATAACTGTAAACGTAAATACAATTGAAGTGATAATGTGTATTTTGCTATACCTACAAATTTATAAGTTATTAAAAGTTAATCCTTCGAATCATTAATTTCTTTGTCTAATACTTCGTTAAATTTGCCTTTTTTTAAAGATCAAAAACAAATCACGCTAAGTGAATGAATTATGAATATTACTTTTCCCGATGGTGCTATAAGGCAATATGAAGAAGGGTCTTCGTCATTGGACATCGCAAAAAAAATAAGCGAAGGTCTTGCCAGGAAAATACTTGCGACTGAAGTGAATGGTGAAGTGTGGGACCTTTCGAGGCCTATAAAGAATGATTCAACAATAAAGTTTCTTACCTGGGATGACGAAACAGGGAAGTCAACTTTTTGGCATTCATCGGCACATTTAATGGCAGAAGCCGTTGAAGACACTTTTCCGGGCGTAAAGTTTTGGGTAGGCCCCCCGATAGAAAAAGGTTTTTATTATGATATTGATTTAGGAGAAAATGTAATTGCAGAGAGTGATCTTGAAAGGCTTGAGAAGAAAATGAAAGAGCTTTCAAAAGAAAATAAATCATTTATCAGAAAAGAAATTTCAAAAGCCGACGCGATAAAATATTTTGATGAAAAAGGGGATGAATATAAATTGGATCTTCTTCAAAACCTTGAAGATGGCAAGATTACTTTTTATACACAGGGAAATTTCACTGATCTCTGCCGCGGCCCCCATATTCCTTCAACAGGTTTAATAAAAGGAATAAAACTTACCAGCATTGCAGGCGCTTATTGGAAGGGGGATGAAAAAAATAAAATGCTTACCCGCATTTATGGCGTCACTTTTCCTAATCAAAAAGAGCTGGATGAATACCTTGTTTTTTTAGAAGAAGCAAAGAAAAGAGATCATAGAAAATTAGGTAAAGAGCTCGAGTTGTTTACATTTTCTGAAAAGGTAGGAGCGGGGTTGCCATTATGGTTGCCAAAAGGAGCAATGCTTCGCGAGAGACTTCAGCAATTTTTACAGAAAGCCCAGATAGAAGCGGCTATCTTCCTGTAATTACACCTCATATCGGGTCTAAGAGTTTGTATGTTACCAGTGGGCATTATGAAAAATATGGCAAGGATAGTTTTCAGCCTATAAAAACACCGGTAGAAGGCGAAGAGTTTTTCCTGAAGCCGATGAATTGCCCGCATCATATGTGAAATTTATAAATCGTCTCCAAGAAGCTATAAAGATTTGCCATTACGCCTGTCCGAATTTGGAACTGTTTACCGTTATGAGCAATCAGGCGAATTGCACGGGCTTACAAGAGTAAGAGGTTTTACGCAGGATGATGCACATTTATTTTGCATGCCTAACCAGGTAAAAGATGAATTTAAAAAAGTGATTGACCTTGTTTTGTATGTTTTTAAATCATTAGGCTTTACTGATTACACAGCACAAATTTCGTTGAGAGATTATGCATGATAAATCAAAATATATTGGAAGTGATGAAAATTGGGAACTGGCTGAAAAAGTATTATTGAAGCAGTGCAAGAAAAAGAATTGCCAAATGTAATAATCGAATATGGAGAAGCTGCTTTTTATGGTCCGAAACTTGACTTTATGGTTCGGGATGCTATTGGCCGCAAATGGCAGTTGGGAACTAACCAGGTAGATTATAATTTACCGGAAAGATTTGATTTAACGTATATTGGAGAAGACAATGCCAAACACAGACCGGTAATGATTCACCGTGCGCCATTCGGAAGTATGGAAAGATTTATTGCGGTTTTGACAGAACATTGTGCAGGCAAATTTCCAATGTGGCTTGTGCCTGTTCAGGTCAAAATTTTGCCTATTAGCGATAAATTTTTATCTTATGCTCAAAATGTTTTGTCTGAATTAAAAAATAATGATATTCGTGCCGAAATTGATGACCGCAGTGAAAAGATTGGGAAGAAAATCCGGGACACAGAATTAGCCAAAGTTCCTTTAATGCTGATAATTGGTGAGAAAGAAGTAAACGAAAATAAAGTATCTGTGAGAAGGCAGGGCAAAGGAGATGAAGGAGTAAAAACAGTACAGGAATTCATTAGCATGGTGAAAGAAGAAGTAGCTAATAAAACTCAGATAAATTAGTTATTTTCACAAGATTTTTAAGTAGAATTTTAAACTGTAATGACAGCAACACAATCTTTTAAGATTTATGAAGTTTTACAGCGTCACTTTAAAAATAATGACGATGCAAAAATTGTTGTGCAGGAAATTGAGGAAATAATAGAAGCAAAGCTGAGAGTAAAATGACTGTGTTAAGCACAAAAGAAGATTTATTAAAATTCCAGGTAGATGTTGAGAAAAGATTTAATAATATTATTCTTTGGATAGTGGGTACAGGAATTGGAGTAGTAGGCTTAATTTTTTCAATCATCAAATTATTTATAATAAAATAGAAACAATTTTTTAAACTAAAATCAATTAATGGCATTTCCACCAAGAGCACCAAGAGGTGCATTTAATCCACGTTTCAGAAAAGAACAACAACAGGAACACAGAACCAACCACATGATAAAAGTGCCGCAGGTACGATTGGTTGGCGAAAATATCGAAGTAGGAGTTTACCCATATTGCGGAAGCGCAAAGAATAGCAAATGACCAGGGCCTTGACCTCGTTGAAATTTCTCCACAGGCAGATCCGCCCGTTTGTAAAATAATTGACTATAATAAATTTCTATACGAAAAGAAAAAGAAAGAAAAGGAAATGAAAGCGAAAAGCAAAGTTTCTGAAGTAAAAGAAATTCGCTTTACGCCTAATACGGATGATCATGATTTTGATTTTAAATCCAAACATGCAGAAAATTTTCTTAAAGATGGAAATAAGGTAAAGGCCTACGTTCAGTTTAAAGGCCGGGCGATTATGTTTAAAGAAAGAGGCGAATTGTTACTATTGAAATTTGCAGAAAGGCTTGTGGAAGTCGGCACTCTTAGAAAGCATGCCTAAACTGGAAGGAAAAAGAATGTTTGCCATTTTTGCCCCAAAAAGCCAAAAGAAAAAATAAATATTTTCTAAAAGGTGTTTAATCCATGAAAAGGATATACACCGTGCTTTTTTTATTCTGAAAGGGAAAGTCGAATTACTTTCCTCAAACACGTTAATTTATTGACATTTTAAATAATCGGTTTCTAAGAAGCAATTTTTGCTTCAAAAATTCGTTGTAGAAGTTTTACGATCAATACAGTGCATATTGCCCGTTATTATACTTCATTTTGTACGTATTATTACTATCGATATAATTTCGTATTTATTCTGTATTTTTTACCATTTTAAAACCTGACATTTGTAAATTGCGTTTATAAAACATAAAAAATGATTAATTACCAATGAAATCCGAAAACGAAGAAGCGATAAAAGTGATAATTGCTGATGACCATGTACTTTACAGGGCAGGGGTAAAAACTGCTCTTTCTTCCAAAAAAGATATTAAAATAATTGCAGAAGCTGATAATGGCTCTCATCTTTTAAATTTATTGAAAGGAATTCAACCCGATGTAATATTGCTGGATATTCAAATGCCAATAATGGACGGAATTGCAACATTGCCGGAAGTAAAAAAACTATATCCGAAAATAAAAATTATCATGCTAACGATGATGGATGATCAAAGCATGATCACAAAATTAATGGAGCTCGGAGCCAACAGTTATCTTACAAAAACTTCCGATTCTGAAATAATATATGAAGCCATAAAAACCTGTTTTGAACAGGAATTTTATTTTAATGCATTAACAAATAAAGCTCTGCTAAACAATCTGCGACAAAAAACGTCGCCGCAAATAAAACTTCAACAGGAAGATGCAACGCTTAGCGATAAAGAAATAACCGTTCTGCGGCTAATGTGTGAAGAAAAAAGCACGCGGGAAATTGCCGAAGCTGTTGAACTTAGCCCGCGAACCATTGAGGCTATAAGGGATAAACTTAAAACCAAAACCGGCGCGAAAAGCACTGCAGGCCTTATCATGTTTGCTGTAAAAAACAAACTGCTGGAAGAAGAAAGCTGATTAATTTTACTGCTTACTATACAACTATTTTTGCTCACTCATTATTATGGCTGAGCTTTTTTTTATCTATAACAATAAGGTTTATCCTGCTAATACTCCGGTGATAAGTTCGGCCAATCGGTCTCTGCGTTATGGCGATGGACTTTTTGAGACGATTAAAGTCGTAAATGACAAAATTATAAACAAGGAGTTTCATTTTGAAAGGTTATTTACAGGTTTATCACTTTTGCAATTCGATATTTCGAACTCTTTCAAAGCAACTTTTTTTGAAAATGCAATCAAAAAATTGCTTAAAAAAAATAATCATTTAAAAAAAGCAAGAGTGCGCCTCATGCGTTTTCAGAGGAAATGGTGGCATATTCGATCCCGAAAATTTGCAGCCCAATTTTATTATTGAAAGTTGGGAACTTCCGTTCGAAGAATAGCTAAATGAAAATGGTTTAATAATGGATTTGTTTCCCGATGCAAGAAAAAGCTGCGATATTTTTTCAAACTTAAAATCAAATAATTACCTGCCTTATGCGATGGCTGCTTTATTTGCAAAAAAGCAAAAGCTCAACGATTGTATTTTACTCAATTCATTTGACAGAATTTGCGATAGCGTGATTGCAAATATTTTTATCATTAAAGATGAAAAAATATTTACACCTCCGCTTAGTGAGGGTTGTGTCGCAGGCGTTATGCGCCGTTGGATGATTGAGAAGTTTGATTTAAAGCCTTATGAAGTTATCGAGCAAAAATTAACTGTGAATGATATACTAGCTGCGGATGAATTTTTTCTTACCAATGCTATATCTCATATAAGATGGGTCAAAAATTTTAAGGATAAAAATTTTCAAAACAGAAAAGTCGCTGAGATTTATCACTATATCTCAAACCATTTAATTTAAAAACTGTTACTTATTTGGTTCCTCCATTTTGTTGTGATCTTCACTTCACATATGGAAAAACTAGCTAAAATAGTAGCAAGGAAATTTATGCAAAAGGTAAACGTCTTTTGGTTTCGGCGGGATCTTCGTTTACACGATAACGCAGGTCTTTATCACGCTTTAAAAGGTGAGTATCCGGTTGTTCCGGTTTTTATTTTTGATAAATTCATTTTAGATGATCTTGAAAATAAAAAAGATAAAAGAGTTGAGTTTATCAGGGATACGATAAATGAAATGCAGGAGCAATTGGTAAAAGACGGTGCATCAATGGTTGTATATTACGAAACGCCTGAAGAAGTATTTAAAAAATTAACTATCGAATATGATATTCAAACAGTTTTTTCCAACCATGACTACGAGCCTTATGCGATAGAAAGAGATGGATTGATAAAAGACATGCTCGCAAAAAAAAATATCGGTTTTAAAACATATAAAGACCAGGTTATTTTTGAAAAAGATGAGATACTTAAAGATGATGGAAAGCCGTACACAGTTTATACGCCATATAGCAGGAAATGGAAAGAATGTTTAACTGGTTTCTATGTCAAACCATATCCAACCAATAAGTATTTTCAAAATTTTTTTGTACAATCTCCCCGAAGAATTCCTTCATTGGAATCGATGGGATTTAAAGAAACAGATAAAAATTTTCCTTCAAAAAATCCCGATATTGATCTAATTAAAAATTATAATAAAACCCGCGATTTTCCCGGAACAAACGGAACCTCGAGATTGGGTATTCATCTTCGTTTTGGAACGGTGAGTATAAGAGACATCGTTATCAAAGCAAAAAAATTAAATTCAACTTTTTTAAATGAATTAGTATGGCGCGAATTTTATATGTCCATATTATGGCATTTTCCCCGGGTAGGCCATCATAAAGCGTTTAAGCCTGAATATGATCACATAAAATGGAGGAACAATGAAACTGAATTTAAAAAATGGTGTAATGGCCAAACCGGTTATCCGATAGTAGATGCAGGCATGCGCCAGCTCAATGAAACGGGCTATATGCATAATCGTGTACGCATGATCGTTGGAAGCTTTTTATGTAAGGATCTTTTAATTGACTGGCGCTGGGGCGAAGCTTATTTCGCAATGAAACTGCTTGACTACGATTTAGCTGCTAATAATGGCGGCTGGCAGTGGGTGGCCGGAAGTGGCTGCGATGCAGCTCCTTATTTCAGGATATTTAATCCCGAATTGCAAACAAAAAAATTTGATAAGGATTTAAAATACATAACCAAATGGGTTCCTGAATTCCAGGAATTTGATTATCCAAAACCAATCGTGGACCACAAAGAAGCAAGAGAACGGTGCCTGCTTGCTTATAAAAAAGCAGTATCGCAAATATGATTATGACTGCTTTACAAATAATTCCTCTGCGTTTATAAGAATTTTTTTGCCTTTGTCATTTGATTTATTATAGACTTCCAAAACATTTTCAATTGCTTTTTTCCCATCCGCCCCAAGCCCGATTGAATAATTATTTACATAAAGATCAATATGTTTTTTCATCACTTCCGGCTCCATTTCCTGCGAATGAATCTTTACATAATCTGTAATTATCGGATAGTTTTTAAACGCATATTCAATGCTTTGTTTAATGAGTGAATCGACTTCCATTAATATTTTTTCATCAATGCTCCTTTTGCCAGCTATTCCTCCTAACGGTATAGGATAGCCGGTTTTTTCCTCCCAAAAATTTCCGAGGTCTATAATCTTTTGCAAGCCTTTATTAAAATAGGTGAACCGGTTTTCATGTATAATTACACCTAATGCATTTTCATCCGAATCAAGGACAAATTTTTCTATTTCATCATAGCGTTTAAATATTTTGTTTTTAGCATTTGGGAATGCTTGTGAGAAAAGCAGGTGTGCTGTAGTGTTTTCGCCCGGAATAGCAATAACGCAATCGATCTACTTCTTCAAAAGGAATTATTTTCTTTGAGATAAGAAGCGGTCCAACGCCTTCTCCAAGTGCGCTTCCGCTATTAAGCACTTTGTAATCTTTGGTAATTAACGGAAGAACTCCGTAACTCACTTTTGTAAAATGAAGATTATTATTAATGGCAAGTTCGTTTAATGTTTCTACGTCTTCAAGGCGTACATCAAATTCAAATCCATTTGTATCGATCTTATTATTCACAAGCGCATCAAAAATAAAAGTATCATTAGGGCAAGGAGAAAATCCGAGAGTGTATTTCATATTTTAAATAACATTTTTTACCAGTTTTTTTAATTCGATGTTGAGGTTTGTAATGGCTTTTTTCATTTCCCATTTGGTTTTATCTCTTTCCCCGACATCGTTTGAGATGCTGCGGAGCTGCAGAAAATTTACTCTTTCCTGAAGGCACACGTAATGAAATGCGGCTCCTTCCATACTTTCAACATCAGGATTAAATTTTTCTTCCATCATATCTCTTCGTTCCCTGTTATCTGTAACCATATTTACCGTAATTCCCTTTGCAAGAGGCACGCCATGCGAGAATAAAAATGGGTTTGTGTTTAAAAGCCATCCGTTATTATAGGGAAAGTCATTCGCATTTGCAAAACCATTCTCAAACAAGGTTGCGAACTTTTTATTTTCCTCAATTCCGATATCGCCAAAGGTATCTTGTGAAACCAAAACAACAGTTGACATTTGAAAACGATGATTGAAAACACCTGCAATGCCTGCTTGTATTATAAGATCATATTTACCTGCAATTTCTTTTTTTGAAAGATTGAAAAGTGTTGACGGAATGCCGACTCCTGTAATGAGTATTTCAGTATTGTTATTTTCCTTTAGGAAAGGCGCTATTTCAAATTCCGTAGCAGCAACAACCAATAGTTTCATTTTGCAAATTTCGCATTTACGAATCGTATTTTAATTTTCTGATGCTACCTTTGCGAAAATATTTTTGGTGTAATGGTTTATTTAACGAGAGTGGAACATTTTAATGCAGCACATAAATTGTATAATCCCGCGTGGGATAAAGAAAAAAATGAATTGGTATTTGGAAAATGTGCCAATGAAAACTGGCATGGGCACAACTATGAATTATATGTAACTATAAAGGGAGAAGTTGAGCAAGAGACTGGTTTTTTGTTTGATGTAAAAAGGTTAAGTCTGCTTATCAAACAAACTGTATTGGACAAACTCGATCATAAAAACCTGAATGTGGATGTGGAATTTTTAAAGGGACAAATGTGTTCAACGGAAAACCTTACAAAGGCAATTTGGAATCAATTGCATAAGCATTTGCACGAGCCGGTTCAACTGCATTGTATAAAACTTTATGAAACGCCCAGGATTTATGTGGAATATTTCGGTGACTAATCTTCGTTAAATTTTTAAACATGCAAAAAAAAGTTTCGGTTTACAGAAAAGAACATTTTAATGCTGCTCACCGCTTAAATAATCCCGCATGGGATGAAGAAAAAAATGAAAAGTTTTTGGTAAATGCAATAATCCATCCTACCATGGCCACAATTATGATATTGAAGTAAAAGTTACCGGAATACCCTCAGCAGATACGGGTTTTGTCATAGATCTGAAATTTCTCAGTGATGTTATTACTGAGAATGTTCTCGAAAAATTTGATCATAGAAATCTTAATCTCGATGTAAAGGAATTTGTAAAACTGAACCCAACCGCTGAAAATATTGTTATAGTGATTTATAATATTTTACGAGAAAAAATTGATAAAGATCTCGACTTACAGGTGCGCCTATACGAAACGCCAAGAAACTTCGTGGAATATCCTGCGTAGTAAAAAGCTTAATAAAAATATCTTACATGGCTTACAGAAAATTTGAAGAATATGATTCGGATGTTACCGAGGGTTTGGCAAAAAATTATAAAGAGGTTTTAAGATTACTTGGAGAAGACCCGGAAAGAGAAGGACTGGTCAAAACTCCGGAACGCCTTGCAAAAGCAATGCAATTTTCAACGCAGGGATATACCATGGATGCAAGAACTATTTTAAATTCTGCCAAGTTTCATGAAGAAATAAGCGAGATGATAATTGTAAAAGATATCGAACTGTATAGTATGTGCGAGCATCACATGTTGCCTTTTTTTGGAAGGGCGCACATAGCCTATATTCCAAACGGATGGATCACGGGCCTTAGCAAACTGGCACGCGTAGTAGATGTATACGCCAAACGCCTGCAGGTGCAAGAGCGGCTTACTACCCAAATTCTTGAAGCTATTAAAGAAACCTTGAATCCATTGGGCGTCGCCGTTGTTATAGAAGCATCTCATTTATGTATGATGATGAGAGGAGTGCAAAAACAAAATTCCGTAACAACAACTTCGGCCTTCGCCGGTGAATTTGAAAAAGAATCTACGCGGAATGAGTTTATTAATTTAATACAGGCGGATCTTATAAAAAGAAGATAAAATTTGGGACTTATGAAGCATGCATTTATTTTTCCCGGTCAGGGTTCTCAGTTTACAGGAATGGGAAAAAACCTTTATGATCAGTATCAATCAGCGAAAGATTTATTTGGGTCAGCTAATGATATTTTAGGTTTTCGTATTTCTGATATAATGTTTACCGGAAGTAATGAGGAACTAAAACAAACTAAAGTTACGCAACCAGCAGTTTTTTTGCATTCAGTCATTGCTTTTAAAACACTTGCTGTTGACAGACCAGATATGGTTGCCGGCCATTCGTTGGGCGAATTTTCTGCACTGGTGGCAAATGAGTGTTTGCTTTTTGAAGATGCGTTGCAACTTGTTTCAATCAGAGCCCAGGCAATGCAAAAAGCTTGTGAAATTAATCCTTCTACAATGGCAGCGATCCTGGCACTTGATGATAGTAAAGTTGAAGAAATATGTGCTGGAATAAAAGATGAAATAGTCGTGGCGGCAAATTATAATTGTCCGGGCCAAATTGTTATTTCAGGCACCACAAAGGGTGTTGATGAAGCATGTAAACTACTAAAAGAAGCCGGAGCGAAACGAACGCTGCTACTGCCCGTTGGCGGCGCTTTTCACTCGCCCCTGATGCAGCCTGCGAAAGAGGAGTTGTCAAAAGCAATTCAGAACACTATTTTTAACACACCGACCTGTCCTGTTTATCAAAATGTAGTTGCGAAGGCAGTAACAGATCCTGAAGAAATTAAGTTCAATTTAATTTCGCAACTAACCGGCCCTGTTAGGTGGACCCAAACGGTTATACAAATGATTGCAGACGGGGCAACACATTTTACCGAATCAGGACCGGGTAAAGTTCTCCAGGGTTTAGTTCAAAAGATAAATAAAGAGGTTCAGGTTGACGGAATCGGATAATTCTTAATTTGCTACATTTCTCTATTTAATGAACATTTTACATAGCAACTCCGCATTTGATAAAGAAGCTTTTTTGCCATAAGCCTTGTTAATTTATTGCTTTCAACAACAGAACGGTTTAACTTTATGAGATTAAAAATTTACCAGTTGAGATAGGTTCAGCTAAATTAAATTTGTATAACTATTTAGACGAACATATGATTATAACAGTTTTTTAATTCTTCAGATTGCTTTCCCCGATTTTTTTATTTGAACTTTGAATCCAGCTTACACTGCGATCGCTATTTGAAAAGATTTTCAAAAAAAGTCAGTACATGTTTAATTTTTTCTGACTGATTTTCATTTCACCATTTGGATTGTTTGATATCATGGATATTGTGATCCGCAATATCCATGTTTGTGTATAACAACCAGCTCTCTTTATTTTACCGGGATTCAAAATCTTTTTATCACAAATATTTCTTTATTTTCAGGTAAGCTAAAGCTTTACCAAATGTCTAATTCTTTATTCCGTAAAAAAAGTGTTCCTGCAATTTTAAAAGAAGCCGAAGAAGGGCTGACCGATTCTCATGGGCATCACGAAGATTTAAAACGGGTATTAACGGTAAAAGACCTGACCTTTTTTGGAATAGCTGCGGTGATTGGCACAGGAGTATTTACGGCAATCGGTGCAGCCAGCTTTCATGGGGGGCCTGCTGTTACGCTTCTGTTTGCAATAACTGCCGTGGCCTGTGGCTTTGCTGCTTATTGCTATGCCGAGTTTGCTTCAACGGTTCCCGTTTCAGGAAGTGCATATACCTATTCCTACGTTGCTTTCGGGGAATTGTTTGCGTGGATAATTGGGTGGGATTTACTAATGGAATATGCTATCGGAAATATTGCGGTTGCCATTTCCTGGAGTCAGTATTTTGTACGTGTTCTTGAAGAATTTCATATCCATATTCCGGCGTGGCTCACGATGGATTATTTCACCGCACATAAGGGTTTCACAGCAGTAAGCGATGCCATTGCAAAGGGAGGCGACAAGGTGCTTGCGACCTTCGATCAAAATATGACCTTCGCATATAATGCATGGAACAGCGCCCCTGCTATCGGAGGCGTAAGAATCATAATGAACATTCCTGCATTATGCATCGTTGCATTAATAACCTATATTGTTTATGTCGGCATTCGGGAATCAAAATCTGCCAATAATGTTTTTGTAATTATTAAGCTTGCTGTTATTTTGCTGGTTATCATTGCGGGCGCATTTTACGTACATCCTGTTAACTGGCATCCATTTATGCCTAATGGATTTTCGGGAGTAATGAGTGGAGTATCCGCTGTATTCTTTGCTTACATTGGATTTGATGCCATATCTACCACTGCGGAAGAATGTAAAAATCCACAACGGGATTTGCCTAAAGCTATGTTCAATACCCTGATAATTTGTACTGTACTTTATATTGTTTTAGTATTGGTGCTTACGGGAATGACGAAATATACCCACCTAAACGTAGCAGATCCTTTGGCATTTGTTTTTCACACTCAAAACTCGAGAGTTACCAATTGGCTGGCGGGAATTATTTCTGTAAGTGCCGTTTTTGTAATTGCTTCAGTGTTGCTTGTTTACCAATTAGGCCAGCCACGTATTTGGATGAGCATGAGCCGCGATGGATTGTTACCTAAAATTTTTTCACGCATACATCCTAAATACCGGACACCATCTTTCTCAACAGTACTAACGGGCTTTGTGGTAGGCGTACCCGCATTGTTTATGAATCTCGATGTGGTAATTGCATTGACCAGTATCGGAACGTTGTTTGCATTTGTGTTGGTATGCGGTGGCATATTGGTATTGCAAAAAAGGCCTGACAGGCCGGCGTCAAAATTTCGTGTACCTCAGGCAAGTGGTAAATACATCATACCTGCATTGTATGTTCTTTCCGTTATTCTTATTGTGATATATGCCCCCGGGCATTTTAAATCTTTGCTTACCGAAGAAGGAATGCCAATGCTTGTGTTCTGGATTGTCGCAACAATAATTTCTATTTTGTCTTTTACAAAAGATTTTTCTTTGATTCCTGTTTTGGGTTTATTGAGCTGCTTTTACCTGATGGCCCAGGAAAGTCATACCAACTGGTATCGCTTTTTGATATGGTTGTGTGTTGGGCTCGTGATATATTTTTTATATGGCAGAAAAAACAGCAAACTGGCGAAGAAAGATAGCTAAGTCAGTGGCAGGATCAATCTTTCTATCTTTGCACAATGAAATATCAAACTGGTGATAGAGTGTTAGTACTTCATTCCAATGAGGAAGGGGAAGTAGTAGATATTATCAATGATAAAATGGTATTGATAGACGTAGATGGCGTGCGATTTCCCGGTTTATATGGACCAGATTGACTTTCCCTATTTTAAAAGGTTTTCGGAGAAAAAGTATTTTGATGAACGAATCCCGGAAATAAGAAAGATAAAGTTTATATTGATAATATTAAGAAAGAAAAAGCGACTTCAAGATATAAAGTCAGTGAAGGCGTATGGCTTTCATTTTTACCGGTGTTTGATAAAGATATCTTTGATGATGACGTGGTTGAAAGCTTTAAGTTGTATCTCATTAATCAAACCGACGAGCCTTATAATTTTTCTTATGCATTAATTTTTCAGGTGCGCCAGGATTTGAATTGAAAAATCAGGTTTATTCTCTAACTGATTTTTATCTGCATGATGTTCCCTTTGAAGAAATGAATGATACACCAAAATTTACTTTTGATTTTTCACTCATTAATCCGAATAAAAAGAAAGCCCCGTATTTTGAATCGGTTCTTAAAAATAAAAGCAAAGCAATTGTTTCAAAAAATTGAAGAAATGAGAATTAAAGAATGAACCGACTTTTTCATTTTTACTTTTTGAAAAATATCCTGATAAAATCGAAGACGATATACCCGAATATAGAAATACGCACAACCTTCTTTATGATGCATCTCAAGCAAAACAAAACCTTGAACCGGCACGATCAGTGATTGATCTTCATGTTGAAAAGTTGACTGATAACTGGAGAAGGACTGAGTAATTTTGAAATTCTTACGTTGCAATTAAGCACATTTGAAAAATATTACAACCTGGCAATCGCACATCACCAGCCTAATTTAATTGTTGTTCATGGAATTGGAAAGGGAAAGTTGAAAGAAGAGATTCATGAAATTTTAAAATTAAAAAATGAAGTAAAAAGTTTTGTGAATCAATATCATCACAATTTTGGTTATGGTGCTACTGAAATATTTTTTCAATATTAGTATTCGTATTCGAACTAAGAATTGGGCGTTTATATCAGTTGTCAATCGTTATCTTTACCTCACTGTAAATTGGGTTATCGCTCCTGTTTAAGCAGGGGAGGAAAGTCCGGACAGCGAAGAGCAACACACCGGTTAATTGCCGGTTCTGATTTTATCAGGAAGAAAGTGCCACAGAAAATTACCGTTCCGGTAATTTAACTACCGGAATAAGGGTGAAAACGTAAGGTAAGAGCTTACGATCGCGGTAAGTAATTATCGCAATGGGTAAACCTTGTGGGCTGCAATGCCACGTATATCAGCGTTTCGGTTATTGTCCGAAAAAGAGCGGCTCGTTCAAGCTGAAGGGTAGGCAGCAAGATTGTTGCAGTAATGCAACAGCCAGATAAATGATAACCTGCTATTTTTGTGTTACATACAAAAGTGGAAACAGAATCCGGCTTACAGGTTTGCAGTAAATTAATTAAGGGCATCCTAATTGGTGCCTTTTTTTTGAAGGTTATCACCTGCTTGTTTTTTTACCAAAAACTTTTTTAATTAATAATTCGTAATTTAATGAACTGTTTACGCTTCCATGTTTTATCGCTGCATTATGAAATTGATTATACTAGCAATATTTATATCATTTTATCTCTTGACTACTAGTGACCAACTTTCCGCACAAAAGCTTGCAGCTATTCCTTACGTTAGTGGCGTAAACGCACCTATCGAACTTAAAAATTGCGGAGACGACAGGTTATTTGTTGAAGAAAGAGGCGGCAAAATTCGCATCATTAATGCTGATGGCACTTTACGTTTAACGCCGTTTCTTGATATCACCTCAAAAATATCTTCTGCAACCGAAGGCGAAGAAGGCTTATTAGGACTTGCTTTCAGCCCTGACTATAAAAGTAGACGGTAAATTTTATGTTGATTATACCGGTTTTATTTCAGGCAAATTGACCAGCTTTATTCAGGAATACAAAGTGAGTCAATCTGATTCAAATGTTGCAGATCCTACAATGGATTAACGCTTCTTACGCAGTTGCAGCCTTTTACAAATCATAACGGAGGCAATTTAATGTTTGGCAAAGATGGTTATTTATTTATCAGTTTTGGAGATGGTGGCAGTGGCGGAGACCCTTATGGTAATGGGCAAAATAAAAAAACTTTCCTTGGTAAAATATTGAGGATTGATGTAAGCAATTCGTCGGCTTCACAACCTTACATTGTTCCTTCGTCCAATCCTTTTTATACTGATACTACTTCAGGAATTAAAAAAGAAATATGGACTTATGGTGTTCGAAATCCGTTCAGGTGCAGCGTTGACAGGCTTACTGGCGACTTATTAATTGCAGACGTAGGCCAGAATAAAGTGGAAGAAATTGATTTTCAAAAAGCGAATGATACCGGCGGTAAAAATTATGGCTGGAATATAGTTGAAGGAGATTCCTGCTATAATCCTTCATCCGGGTGTAATAAAAAAGGTATTACCATGCCAATCTATGAATATTTTCACAATGGCGGTGGCGCGGCTATCATCGGTGGATATGTGTATAGAAGCGCCCAATCAAAATCTTTATGGGGACAATATTTGTTCACCGATGAAGTTTTAAAATTTTTAGATGCCTTTCATTTACAAAATGGAATAGTTTCAGGAAGTATAAATCATCTTATTACCGCTGCGCAGGCAAAAGGTAATCCCGTTTCTTTTGGAGAAGACAAATATGGTGATCAGTACATTCTTTTTTATGGCAATGGAACCGTCTATAAACTACAAGACACAAGTTATCTTTGCAGGCCAAAAGCGTATCTTACTTCCAACGATCTTGGCAGCAGTGCTGTTTTGTTACAAGGATTAGAAGGAAAGAATCTCGTTTATCAATGGTTAAGGAATAATGTACCTGTTGCAGGCGCAGTTTCACCCGGATATACGACATCGGTTTTAGGAAGCTATACACTGGAAGTCACAAACGGTTTGGGCTTCAAAGATACTTCTGATGCTTTTTTATTGGGTACTTCAATTGATCTAATTTCATTTACCGCGCAAAAAAGCCTGGAAAACACGATAGCGTTAAATTGGCAGACTGATTCAGAACTAAATATATCAGGCTTTACTATTCAACGAAGAAAAAATAATGAAACTGTTTTTTCAGATATTGGTTTCGTTGGCAGCAAAGCGATAAACGGATTTTCAAATACTACACTCAGTTATAATTTTATTGATTCATGAGTCTCAAACTATTCAAAATTATTTTACCGCTTGCAGATCCTGCATGCTGACAGTTCCCTCAGTTATTCCGACACGCGCTATATTTCAAGCGAAGTTCAAGCCAATGGTTTTTTATTATTTCCTAATCCTGCGAAGAATAATATTTATGTTTATTTAAATGAATATACGCAACCTGTTATCATGATTATTTATAATAGCAGCGGCGAAAAAATTCTGGAAAAAACATTATTTAACCAAAATTCAAATATAGAGCTACCAATTGCCAAAGGACTTGACATCGTTGAAATTTGTAACATAGGTGGGGGTAGTAAGGTACGCAAGAAATTAGTAGTCATGTAACGTGGCGACCTGATTTGGGCAAAAGTTCTTATTTAATAATATTTTATATTTGTAGCAGTATTATAATTAAGACTTCAATAAAATTACTTTATGAAATCACATTTACTTTTTACTGTTGCCGTTGTTGCTATGTTTTTGGCTGGTAAAGCCCCTGAAGCAAATGCTCAGTCACTCGGACTACTTCCCTTTGTTTCAGTCGGGACTTACCCCATTGATGTTAAAAATTGTGGTGACGACCGGCTGTTTATCGCGGATAAAAATGGGTATATAAGAATTATTAATTCTGACGGGACCGTTAGGAGTACTCCTTTTTTGGATATATCTTCAAAGATGGTTGCCGGATCTGAAGACGGGCTAATGGGAATTGTTTTTAGTCCAAATTATAAAACCGATGGCAAATTTTTTGTGGACTATATTGGCCTGCTCGCGGGCGATACTACTTCCTTCGTGGAACAATATAAAGTAAATGCAGCGGACTCAAATATTGCAGATGTTTCGTCCGAGTTGACACTTCTTACCCAATCACAACCCTATAATGATCATGTGGGGGGGAATCTTATGTTTGGAAAAGATGGATACCTATATATTAACTTTGGCGATGGTGACCTTGAACAAGATCCGCACAATTTTGCACAAAATCTAACCACATTTGATGGCAAAATTTTGCGTATCGACATAACGAACTCATCAGTGGCACAACCTTACTCAATACCTGCTACAAATGCTTTTTACAATAGTTCGGTACCGGGAATAAAAAAGGAAATATGGACTTATGGAGTTCGAAATCCATTCAGAAGCAGTATCGACAGACTGACCGGAGATTTTTGGATCGGCAGACGTCGGTCAATATTATTGGGAAGAGCTCGATTTTCAGGGTGTTAATGAACCAAACGGGCAAAATTATGGATGGAATATTATTGAAGGAGATTCTTGTTTTCTGGCAACCACATGTGATACAACAGGTTTAAAAATGCCTCTTTATGTTTATCCGCACACTAATATGGCAGGGGCGATTATTGGCGGCTATGTTATCCAGAAGCCCCGAGTCGAAATCACTTTTTGGAACTTACCTGTTTGCTGATCTTACTTCCAAATGGATTGAGGGACTTAGCCAGGTGAATGGAAAGCTTGCAGCACCTCCGGTGCGTTTTATTACGGGCGCCCAGGCGCCGGGAAACCCAATCTCTTTTGGAGAAGACAAGTTTGGCGATTTGTATATAGTGTATAACGCTAACTCAACGATTTATAAACTTGAAGATACCAGCTACCTGCGCCATCCGAAAGCTTATATCACACCGACAACCCAGGATGGGGGCACATCATATTTATTACAGGGATTGCAAGGTAGAAATCTTACTTACCAATGGCTAATAAATAATGTAGCTATAGGAGGTGCGACATCGCCGGATTATACGGTGAGTTCAAATGGAAATTATAGCCTTGTAGTCACAAATAGTTTAGGCTTTAGTGATACATCTGATGTATTTCCATTCGGAGCTTTGCCTTTAAATTTAATTTCATTTACTGCTCAGAAACTAACTGCGCGACAAAATCGGATGGAATGGGAAACATCATCTGAGCAGAACATCGCAGGTTATAATATATTAAGAAAACAAAACAATGAAATAAATTTCTCTAACATTGGGTTTGTTCAAAGTAAATGCGGGTAATGGCACTTCAGTCAGCGATCTTAATTATACTTTCATTGATTCTTCTGCCTCAACCAATTCAACTTTATTTTACCGGTTACAGATGGAAAGTAAAGATGGCAATTCTACTTATTCTGATATTCGTACCATTGTTCCTGATGCGGGGAAATTTGTTTTTACTGTTTATCCAAATCCGGCATCGGCAGTTTATATATCAATCTTAATGGCTATAACGACCCCGTTGTATGATAATGTATGATAATAAAGGGCAAAAAGTAAAGGAGCAAATGCTCAACTTGCAAAGTGTCAACGGTAGATCTTACTGGTCTCAGAGGATTTTATATTGTGCAAATAAGTGGAACCAACGGACAAAATATATTAAGACAAAAATTATGTGATACAATAGACTAAAATATTACTGTTACCGTGTTCTAAATGAAGATGATTTGGATTTACGTTTTGATTTTTCGTGCTTTAATTGTCGGCAATCTAACATTTGCACGATATTACCCACTATTACATTGCGCTATAATCACATTAATATATCTTTGCCGCTCTTAAAAAAGTTCTTAAGAATGCTAAGCAGAAGAAATATTCGTGTAAAAGTAATGCAGGCTCTTTACAGTGTTGAATCTATGAACGACGAAACCTACCGGCGAAGCATTACAAATATTAAAACAGAATATTGAACATTCCCGGTATTTATTTACTTACCTGGTTTATTTTATAATCGAAGTGACGCGCTTTGCTGAAAAAGATGCCGCTCAAAAAGCTCAAAAACATTTGCCATCGCACCATGATTTCAATATAAGCACGAAGATTTCAGGAAATGAAATTGTTTGGGCACTTCTTGAAAATAATGTCTTTTAAAAAATCGGTTGAGCATTTTAAAGTAAATTATTTGATCGATGACGAACTGATAAGACGAAATTATACTTGTTGTTAATTTCTTCAGAGGAGTATAAAGAATATATTGCTCTCAATCAAGGGATAAAAAATCCGAAAAGAAAATATTGGAATACATTTTTGGCAGCCTAATGCTTCCTGAAGAAAATTTTATTAGTGATGTGGAAGGAAAATTTATTCATTGGGATGATGATGCAGAAATGATGATAATGCTTATGAATGAGCTTGTTGCAAAAACCGTCTTCGTTTAATTTTGAGGAAATGGTAAGTAAAGAAAAAATGGATTTCGCGATTGAATTAATGGAATGTGTAATAGATAAAAAAGCATTTTACTCTGGAATTAATTAAGCCAAAATTAAAAAACTGGGATGCAGAAAGAATTGCCTCGCTTGATATGATATTGATGCAAATGGGCGTGTGTGAATTTTTATATTTTGAAACCATACCGCCGAGGGTTACCATTAATGAATATATTGACCTGGCTAAAGAATACAGTACAGAACAAAGCGGCCACTTTGTAAATGGTATTCTTGATAACATTCATAAGGAACTTCTGTCGCAGAATAAAATTCATAAGAAAAATTTTAAAAACAGCACTTTATAATACTTTTGCAAAAAATTCACAGATGAATAATTTGATTGTTTTTTTAAGTTTCGTATCTGTGTGTGAGTTCGTGCAATATCAGGAACACGAGAAATCAAAATACTGTATGCCGAAAATAACCACCAATGGCCAATTTTCTGATTCCACACACGGTGCAGATCATTGATTCAGCTTATGATTTCGGAAGCGTTACTGACGGGAAAAAGGTGGAATATAACTATCGTTTTCGCAATACCGGAAACAAGCCTTTGATTATTGCATCGGCAATGGCCAGTTGCGGTTGTACAGTTCCCGAGAAGCCCGAAGAACCTGTTAAGCCTGGGGAAACAGGTTTTTTAAAAGTTGTATTTAACAGTAGCGGAAGAGTAGGACAGTTCATAAAAAATTACAGTTACTTCAAACGCTTATCCAAAATTTCCTCAAATTAAATTATCAGGACATGTCCTTTCTGCCAACTAAATAATTTTTTTGAATATAAAATAAATACACAACAAAACAAATAATATGAATGTAGCAACGGTTTTTTTAATGTTAGGACAGGGTGGTTCGGGTGGAGGCGGTTTCCAGTTTATATTTTTAGGGCTTATGATTTTGGTGTTCTGGATGTTTATGATAAGGCCGCAGGCAAAGAAAGCAAAACAACAAAAACAGTTTCTTGCCAATTTGCAAAAAGGCGATAAAATTGTAACTATTGCTGGTATACATGGTACAATAAATAAAATGAATGACGATGGCACTATGATGCTGGAAATAAATCCCGGCACTTATATAAAATTGAAAAAAGCTCTATTAGTATGGAATGGACGGCGAATATAAACAAGCCTGTAACGCCAATAAATAGGTCCGATAATAAAGTAGTGTAACGACTGTACGAGTGTATGGATTTAAAAATCATTTTTACGCTATACTTTGTATTGTATTAAACATATAGCATTAAACTTTGCACATTGTACCATTTAATTACTCATGCTTAAAATTGGGTTAACCGGTGGTATTGGCAGTGGCAAAAGCACCGTGGCCCGCATTTTTGAAGTGTTGGAATTCCTGTTTATTATGCTGATGAAGCGGCAAAAAATTAATGAATGAAAATGAAGATTTGAAAATTTCTATTATAAAAGCATTTGGAAAAGATGCTTATTATCAATGGACTTCTTAATCGGGCATATCTGGCAAACGTAGGTTTTTAATAATGAAGAAAAATTAAAAATCCTGAATTCTATTGTTCATCCTGCAACAATCGATGATGCATTAAAATGGTTTAAAAAGCAAACATGCGCCTTATGTTATAAAAGAAGCTGCTTTAATTTTTGAAAGCGGCTCTAATGAAGGACTGGATTATGTTATTGGTGTAAGTTCTCCAGTTGAATTGCGGATCCAAAGAGCTATGCAACGTGATAATATTTCCGCAGAACAAGTACAATGGCACGAATGAATAAGCAAATGAATGAAGAAGAAAAAATTCGTTTATGCGACTACGTTATAGTAAATGATGAACAGCAAATGCTTATCCCGCAGGTACTGGCATTGCATGAAAAATTTCTAAAATTAGCTGTTTTAACCAGCTTAACTAATAAACAAATAACTTATTAACTAAGTGCTTCCAATCCGTTCTTAATTCTCCTCAATCCTTCTTCAATATTTTTCATATTGTTGGCAAAAGAAATCCTTATGCAGGAAGGCTCGCCGAATGCGTCGCCGCTTACTGTAGATACGTGAGATGTGTTTAAAAGATACATACAAAGATCGCTGGCATTGTTAATCATTTCATTGCCTGCTTTTTTACCAAAATAACTTTTTACTTCAGGGAAAATATAAAAAGCGCCATCCGGTTCTGCATATTTTATTCCCGGAATTTCTTTTAACAATTCCATCACGCGCTCTTTACGTGCTTTAAATTCTTTTACCATTTCATAAGTTGAAGAAAGTGGTGAATCCAATGCAGTTATAGCTGCACGCTGTGCGATGGAGTTTGTTCCGCTTGTAAATTGCCCCTGTATTTTTTCGCAGGCTTTAGCAATTTCCGCCGGCGCAGCAATATATCCAAGCCTCCATCCCGTCATTGCAAAGCCTTTGCTTAAACCGTTGACGATTATGATCCGGTCTTTCAGATCATCAAATTGCGCAATGCTTTGATGGCCATCACCGTCACCATGTGCATAATCTATGTATTCATATATTTCATCGCTGATAATAAATATTTCCGGATATTTTCTGAAAAACTTTGCCAGCGCTTCCAGTTCATCTTTCGTATACACGGCACCGGTAGGATTGCATGGCGAAGAGAAAATAAACAATTTTGTTTTATCAGTAATAGCATTTTCAAGCTGTTCGGGAGTTAATCTTGAAACCGGTGTCCATAGTTGTATTTATAAACACAACTTTACCCCTGCCAAACCGCGCAATTTCAGAATAGGAAACCCAGTACGGTGTTGGAATTATAATTTCATCATCATCATCCAGAATGCTTAGCATAACGTTGGCAATGCTTTGCTTTGCACCGGTACTCACAACAATTTGTTGTGGCGTATAATCGAGCCCGTTATCACGCTTTAATTTTCTGCAAATTGCTTCTCTCAGTTCAAGATAACCTGGCACCGGAGTATAATGGCTCCAGTTTTCATCAATTGCTCTTTTTGCAGCTTCCTTTATATGATCTGGTGTATTAAAATCAGGCTCGCCAACGCTTAAATCTACCACATCGATTCCCTGCGCTCTAAGCTCGCGGCTAAGCTTGGCCATTTTCAATGTTTCAGGTTCATTAAATCTTGATAAGTTTGAAGAAAGTTGCATGTTATGTTTTATAGACTTTTTGCAAAAATAAGAGATTGGTTTTATACAAAACAAATCATTATTTATCATAAGTAATTTTAAACGATGATAGGTCTGGCTGGTATTGCCTTTTCCGCTTTAATTCATAATGATAAATTACCTGGCCCAGGTTTTTCATAAAAGGCAGTCCGATGGTATCGTAATCATATTTATCATCGTTGAGTATTCCATCGGAATTACAATAAATGGCGGCAGACAGAAAAAATTCAATATTTGTATTGAGGTCTGTAATGTATGCTACATCAACTAATTGTCCATAAGCATCGCCAACTTTATTAAATATCCTTATGTTTTTTGGCAGGAGTTCGTTGCCAGAGCCGTACAAGAGAAATTTTACGTATGCATCGGGATATGCTGTTGAATCATAAGAAGGATAAGCCGATTCCGGTGGAAATTCTGACATGTATTTGTGTACAAATGCGTAGTCATCTTGCGTAAGATTAAACCTGCTTTTGGCAGGAACATTTTCAGGAAAGATTGCACTTCGTAATATACGGTGCAGGTCTTCCAGGCAGATCCTGTTTTTCTTTGAAAAATTCATTGGCGTGTTTATAAGATTGCCATTATTTAAGTAGCCATTTCCCAATGAATCATGCCTTTCTGTGTAGATTTCTTTATTAAAAATCAGCGGCTGGCTATACAATGTATTGTTATAATTGTCTAAAAATCTGACGGGATTCGTATGGCGGTTTTCATCTTCGGTTAAAAAGATTTCCAGGCGATGAAGAATCTGTGCATCTCCGTAGCCTTTTTTATGCAGTTGGTCGTTAATATATTGTTGTCCCAGGAATTCATACAATCTGTTGAAGGCATCATTATCACTTACCAGGAAAATTCGTTTAATATAACTTTCAATGGTTGGCCTGCCATCTGCAGTTTGCGGATCGTTGTATGAGGCGGTTTGTCCGCTGTAATCCGCTTCGGTTATCATCGAAGTATTTTTCGTAATACCGGTATTATTCAGTTCGTTTAGTTTCTGTAAAGCCAACAACGCTATGGGAAGCTTTACCGTAGAAGCTGGATAAAAATATTTAGAAGAATCTACATTGAAATAATAATCGGTAAAAGCCGGCTCGTTATTTTTATCCCTGTTTATTTGCGTATAAATTATTTGTACATTCCATGCTTTCCTGTTCTTTAAAACACTGTCAAAATATTGTGGATATTTATTTAAAATATTTACAAGAAAAGAATCTGTTTTAGCAAAATCAATTTCAGGATGTCTATTTTTCACTGCGCTATCATTTTTGTTGATTGAAATATTCTCCGCTGCTGCTCTTGAATTTACAGACTTGATCTTTTTGGAAGCATTGCATGCAAAAAGTAAAATTGAAGAAAGAGCAATACGTGAAAGCATGTTTATTTTCATTTCAAAAATATTATTTCAAAATTATTGAAATCCGATTTTAAACGGGTTGAATATCTGAGAACGGCAGCGATATTACCTTTATGTAAGCTAAACAGATAGCGTCATGTGCTTATCAGCAAATCGCTCAATAAAGTGTATTGTTTTTACGTAAACCTGTCAAATATGGTTAACGTTTGAAACTTTCAACGGCAACGCTAATATTTTAGAAAACAAAGCCGCATCCGCGCAAAATCATAGCAGGTTTTAACTTCAAAACCTTATCTTTGCAAACTTCTAAAAATTAAACAAGATATGAAACTGAAAGGTTTGGTGTGGTTTTTTGCCATTATGCTTATTCTGATCTCCGTTTACCAACTTTCTTTTACCTGGGTAGTTAACAGCTACGAGGGTAAAATGAAAGCAAAAGCGGAAAAGTCTGTAAAAATGGCCCATCCAGGCGTTTCGGCTGACGACAAAGACGTACTGGTAATAACGCAGTTTCATCACCTTCTTGATAGCAGCAGGGATGAAAAAATTTATCCTGTTATTAGGTACCACTTATCAGAAATGTAAGGAGAATGAATTAAATCTTGGACTTGATCTGCAGGGCGGGATGGAGGTTACCTTGAATGTGAGTCTTGATGGTTTATTAAAATCATTAAGTAACAATCCAAAAGATCCGCAATTTGTTAAATGCATCGAATCAGCCAATGAGCAAAAATTAAACAGTGACCTTGATTATATTACGTTATTCGGACAAGTATTGAAACAGCAAAATCCGGGAGTGAGCTCTCTGCATTTTTGCAGGCGCGGGAAAAACGATTAAGATCACTGATAATGACCAGTCTGTTTTAAGTCAGTTGAGGCTACTGCAAAAACGCGATTAACCAAACCTATAAAATCCTTTTAAAGCGTATTGACCAGTTTGGCGTTGCTCTCCATCGATAAACCTGGATGCAAATAAAGGTATTATCAATGTTGAACTTGCCGGGGTACAGGATGCAGTAAGAGTTAGAAATTTACTACAGGCTTCAGCCCATTTACAGTTTTGGGAGGTATATAATATAGGTGAAATAGTAAAGAATATTGAAGATGCTGATAAAGCATTGGCCAATTATCTAAATGGAATAAAGCAGATTCAATAAAAAATACTGACACAAACTACAACAAGCAGATTCTTCAAAATTACTGCCAATGAACATCCACTGGCAAGTGTAATTCATTTTATAGGGCCACAGCAGGATAAAAGATGGTAAGCCTCAATATTATTCTGCAGTTGCCAATGTAGAAGCAAAAGATACCTCGCTAAAGCCAATCAGTATCTTGCAACCTCGATGTTGTGAAAAACAATTTTCCAGCTAACGTTAAATTTCTTTACGGCACTGAGCAAAAAAATGAAAAACCAGGACAACAGATATTTTGAATTGTATGCGATAAAAACGATTCCTGGTACTGATAAGGCAAAACTGGAAGGCGAAGGTGTAGAAGATTCCAGCGCAGATTATGATGAGCACGGCCGACCTGCTATTAAAATGCAAATGACGCCAACGGGAACACGCGATATGGGCAAAAATGACTACCGATAATGTAAACAGGCCTGTCGCCATTAGTCTGGATGATATTGTATACAGCGCTCCAAATGTAAATGGACCGATTGAAGGAGGTAATTCAGAGATCAGCGGAAATTTACTGTTCAGGAAGCACAGGATCTTGCCAGCATTTTAAAAATCGGTAAAATTGATGCTCCTGCCAAAATCGTACAGGAGCAAATAGTAGGGCCTACCCTTGGCGCAGATGCTGTACATGGCGGCGCTATGGCCTTCATTCTTTCTTTCATAGTGATCTTTATTTTAATGTTGCTTTATTACAATACGGCCGGATGGATTGCCAATATTGCATTGATATTAAACCTTCTTTTTACCATCGGAATCTTAAGTGCCCTTGGGGCAACGCTTACTGCTGCGGGCATTGCAGGCCTGGTACTTACCATTGGTATGGCTGTAGATACCAACGTAATTATTTTTGAAAGAATTAAAGAAGAACTTACCCGTGGTAAAAACCACCCGCATGCTGTGACATGATGGCTATCAGCCGCTCTTATGCACCGGTGATTGATGCTCACGTTACCGTGTTTTTAACTGCGGCAATTTTGTTTTATTTTGGATTAGGTCCTGTACTTGGTTTTGCTACCACACAAATGCTTGGTATTTCACTTTCACTTTTCTGCGGAATATTATTATCCAGGTTGGTTACTGATGTATATACGAACAGGCAAAGACATTTTAAATATTTCACCCGCTTTTTCAAGAAAAATATTTAAACATGCGAACTATAAATTTATTGAATATCGTAAAGTAGCTTATGCAATTTCTGTAGTCGTATTGATTTTTGGAGTTGGTTCATTCTTTCATGGCTTTGAATAAGGAGTTGAATTTAAAGGAGGAAGAAGCTATACTGTTCAATTTGATCATAATGTAAATGTGAAGATATCGTTACACCGTTACACAAAGCTTTTGATGGAGATTATCCGGTTATAAAAACTGTAGGTGATAATAAACATATTGACATTACTACTGCTTACATGGAAGGTGTGCAGAATGCAGACAGTGCCGTTAGAAGCATTTATTCGAAGGTTTAAAGTCGCAATTGCCACCAACTCTTACAGCGTCAGAATTTGTAAAAAGAAATATCCAAAGTCCGCAGGTAGTGCAACCAGTTATTTCCAAGAGATCTTGAGAAACGGAGCTATCAAAGCGACTAATTTTTGCTATTATCGCTATTATATTTACATTTTCCTTCGGTTCCGCGACTGGAGATATTCGCTGGGAACGATCATTTCATTGTTGCATGATGTATTTGTTGCTCTGGCGGTTTTCTCTTTCTTCAAAACATATTGTGCCTTTTCCGTTGGAAATTGACCAGCACTTTATTGCGGCGATATTGACGGTAATTGGTTTCTCGATGAATGATACGGTTATTGTATTTGACCGGATCAGGGAATACAGTCATAATATGAAAGGAGCCGACAAGCCACCATCATTAATAGGGCGATCAATGATACATTGAGCCGGACCATTATGACTTCGGTAACAGTATTTATTACACTATTGATTTGTTTATTTTTGGAGGAGAAGTTACCAGGGGATTTGCTTTCGCTATGTTGATAGGTGTGATCACCGGTACTTATTCTTCCATATTTGTTGCAGCGCCGATATTGGTTGATTTTTCAAAAGACAAGCCGCTGGGCGCAGCAGATCATGCAACAGAAAAATTGAAAAAAGCTACTGAAGCAAAATTAGCCAAAGCTCATAAATAATAATTTTTAATTAAAAAACATACAAGCCTGTTAGCTAAATGCAGACAGGCTTGTTTTTATTTATATCAATAATTATTTATCCGAAATATTCTGATCAAAAATAATTTCTGTAACGGTTGTAATTTTTTTATATCTTGAAGTAATAAAACGAATTGCATGAAAACGACTGCTATAGAATTACCTCTTAAAGAAAATTTAAGTGCGGCCAAAATACATTCATTAGCAAACAGACTTTATTCATTGGATGCGTTAAGAGGTTTTGACATGTTCTGGATAATGGGCGCTGAAGAACTATTTCACACCATGGCCAAGGCGACTAACGCCCCTTTTTGGAAAGTGATTTCCAATCAATTTACGCATCCCGCCTGGAATGGTTTTCATTTTTATGATCTTATATTTCCATTGTTTCTTGTTTATCGCAGGTGTTGCAACACCGTATTCTGTCGGAAGAGAATTGCAAAAAGGAAAAACAAAAAGCCAGGTGCTATGGCGGGTTGATTAAACGCGGCCTTGATACTGGTGTTGCTTGGAATTATTTATAATAATGGGTTAGAGATAAGACCGCTATCAGAAGTCCGCTTCGGAAGCGTGCTTGGGCGTATTGGTCTGGCTTATATGTTTGCAAACATCATTTATATTTATTCAAAACAAAGGGCACAGGTTATTTGGTTTTGCGGTTTATTAATTGGTTATTGGCTTTTATTGAAATTTACTTCGGCGTCCAGGCTACCCAGTTGGCGATCTTACTATGCAGGGAAATTTTGCTTCTTACATTGATAGAAGTATTTTGCCGGGAAGGCTTTATCTTACCATTCATGATCCCGAAGGTTTGATGTCAACGATCCCTGCGATAGGCACTGGTTTACTTGGCATACTTACCGGATACGTTATTTAAAAAACAATGAAGCAACGGGGCAAAAAAAACATTCAATATGGCTATGACCGGAATTATTTTTATTGGGCTTGCTTTGCTCTGGAATTTTGATTTCCCTATAAATAAAAATCTGTGGACGAGTTCATTTGTATTAAATGTGGGCGGCATCAGTTTATTATTGCTGGCTTTATTTTATTATATCATTGATGTATTGGGGTATAAAAGCTGGGCATTTTTCTTTAAAGTAATTGGAATGAATTCTATCTTAATTTATATGTCAGGCCGGTTTATTGACTGGGAATATTCAACCAATGGATTCTTTAAATGGCTTGGTCAGCTTCTTGGAAACCCTTATGGCGCCGTAGTTATGGCAATTTGTTTTGTCCTGGTGAAATGGACATTTTTATACTTTATGTATAAAAAGAAAGTGTTTTTAAGGGTTTGATAGTGTGCTTTTTGGGTTACGTGATTTTTTATACTAGAGTTTTGAGTGAAATTATTTTTGACTTCAAATAAATTTTTGGCGCTTTCCCAGGCAGTCGAATCAGTATGTTAAAAGCGTCTAAGGTTAAACGTTATATATTCCTGATAAAGCTTATGGAAATAATTAAATGAATAAATTAACTTCTCATCAGTTTTTAAAATAATTACTAAACTCCTTGCGCCAATTTGTATTCGTCGCAATTCACACCACCCTTTATTATTTCAGGCACAATTCGTGCATGTTTGTTTTTCCTATACAATAACTATTTATTATGAAAGCAATAAGAATACATGAATTTGGAGGACCGGAAGTTTTAAAATATGAAGAAGCTCCCAAACCAATGCCTGCAGCAGATGAGGTGCTGATAAAAGTACATGCAAGCGGTGTAAATCCTATAGATTGGAAAATTCGTGCCGGGCATGCAAAGGGCAGATTTCCTGTTAAACTCCCTTTGATTCCCGGGTGGGATTTTTCCGGCGAAATTGAGGAAGTAGGTAGCGCTATCATCAACTTTAGGAAAGGTGATGAAGTTTATGGGAGTCCGGATCCAACGAGAGGACGGAACTTATGCTGAATATGTTGCTGTAAAAGCCAACGAAATAAGTCTTAAGCCTAAAAGCATTGACCATGATAAAGCCGCAGCCAATTCCTCTTGCCGGATTACGGCGTGGCAGGCATTGTTTGATCATGGAAAACTGGAAGCCGGTCAGAAAGTTTTGATTCATGGCGCATCAGGCGGCGTTGGTACTTTTGCTATTCAATTTGCTAAATGGAAAGAGGCCCATGTTATTGGTACGGCTTCGTCCGACAATGAGTGACTTCTTGATTGATTTAGGAGCGAGCCAAGTAATAGACTATAAAAAAGAAAAGTTCGAAGATAAATTAAAAGATATTGACCTGGTAATTGACTTAATTGGCGGCGACACTCAAAAACGCTCTTTAAAGGTGATAAAAAAAGGAGGCAGACTTATTACAACTGTTGCGCCGGAATATAAAGATGAGGCTCAAGGCAAAAGATATACAACTTGAAAATTTTATGGCTCAATCTGATCCCGAAGATCTGGAGCAAATCGCATCGTTAATAGATTCCGGAAAAGTAAAGCCTGTGATAGCAAAAATATTCCCGTTGAAGCAAGCTGCCGAAGCACACAGGTTAATTGAAGAGGGACATCCCAGGGGGAAAATTGTATTGCAAGTGATCTGAATGGATTGATCGAAGACGAGCTTAAAGGCACTAAAGCTTTATAAACAAGAGCGTTTAGTTTTAGAAATAAGTAAGGATTAATTATTTCGTGTGAAACAAAGTTTTTTCGGGATTACTTATTATTTAGTGACAATTTCATGAATTGAGTTACTTCCCCGTTGATATCTTCATTATAAAGCATACGAAAATGATGATTGAATTGGAGTGCATTTCCGGGAACTTGTGCTATTTTTTGAAAACATAAATTGTCTGGATATGCCTTATCGAAAGGGATTATTATATGAATGAAATTTTTGCCGAATTGGGTAATCCATGCAATTTTCTTTGCATCGTGAACAATACCTATCATTGTTTTTGTAGCATATAAACTCACCGGAGCGATGTTCGCATACTCGTTCACGAAGTGATGAAATAAAGATATCGTATGATCTGATTTGCCACTCAGAAAATCTTCGACCTTTTTTTTGTTGCCCTCTTTCGCCATAGTGTCTAATTATGTTACTTATTTTAAGATCCACATTTAGTATTCAAAATTATTCTTAGCAGGAACATTTCTTTTTAATAATTGTTATAAAAAATTATATGAAAGTAAAAAATTTTTACCTCGTTGCTGCTAATACTATCACACTCATCGCAATGTTGTTTGTAAATATTGCCAGCAATACCGGTTTTTTTTCGCAACAGACAGTTGGCGATGTAAGTCATAAATATGATACTTTATTTGCGCCGGCCGGCTATGCTTTTGCTATTTGGGGTCTTTTATTTTTGCTCGCTATTAGCTTTGTCATTTTTCAATGGGTTTTAGTAAAAAATGATCCGAAAAATTTTATAAGTAAAACAGGTATCTGGTTTGCGTTAAGCAATATTTTTAATACTGCATGGGTTTATTTATGGATACATGAAATTCTTGGCTGGTGTGTGGTCATTATTTTTTTACTTCTTCTCTACCTTATAATTTTAACCATTAGATTAAGATTAGAATTAGATGATGAGCCCGTTAGAACGATCTTTTTTGTTTGGTGGCCCATTACTTTTTACATGGGCTGGATCATGGTAGCGACTATCGCTTGTATTTCGGCTTGGCTGGTATCAATTAATTGGCGTGGTTTCAATTTGCCACAGGATATGTGGACGATCATTATGATAACAGTCGCCGGCATATTTTATCTTGCATTAACTCTCAAAAGAAATATGCGTGAAGCATCGTTGATAGGAATTTGGGCTTTTATTGCAATTGCCATACGTCAATGGGATTCTCATTTCGATATTGCAGTGACTGCCATCATAGCCTCGTTAATATTAGCATTTGCCAGCATGGCACATGCGTATAAAAACCGGTATTATGGTGTCGGCTCTAAATTGGGGCGTAATGAATGGAGTTGAATTCCTTTTTTTTACAAACTTATTTTTTTGTTTTATTTTTTGAGGTTTGATTTCATAAGAGTTATGGCGTAATGCTTTTTGCAACCTTGATTCACTTTCACATTCTTAGCTTTGCATTATAATTTTTTGCAGTTTTATGTTATAGACCTTTAAAAAAATAGCGTTTGATGGAAGCATTAGTTTGTACGAAGCCTGGATCATTTGAATATAAAAATATAAAAACGCCCGTCTTAAAACGCGGGCAGGCAATCATCAAAATCAGGCGTATTGGTATTTGCGGCACGGATCTTCATGCTTATGCTGGTACACAGCCTTATTTCACTTATCCCAGAGTTTTAGGACATGAGCTCGCGGCAGATTTCATAGAAGCTGATGGCACGACTGCATTCACAGCGGGAGAAGCTCTTACCATTATACCCTATTTCAATTGCGGAAATTGTATTGCCTGCAAAAATAATAAGCCAAACTGTTGCGAACATCTACAGGTTTGTGGTGTGCACATTGATGGCGCTATGAGCAGTTATATTTCTGTGCCTTCTTATTCATTGGTAAAAAGCCAGGGTCTCAGCTATGAAGAGCTTGCGCTGGTAGAGCCGTTAGCGATTGGTGCGCATGGTATCCGACGGGCTAATATACAAAAGGATGAATGGGTATTGGTGAATGGCGCAGGGCCTATTGGACTTGGTGCGATTATTTTTGCTCAGTTGGCAGGAGCTAAAGTTATCGTTGCAGACATAAACGAACAACGCTTGCAATTTTGTAAAACAAACTTGAAAACGGAACACATTATCAATGCTTCAATAACGGACACGCATACACGATTAAAGGAAATAACAGGCGGTTATATGCCAACTATTGTTATCGATGCAACGGGAAATCTAAAAGCCATTAACGAAGCCTTGAACCACGTGGCACATGGTGGAAAACTTATACTGATCGGACTTCAAAAAGGTAATATCAGTTTTAGCCATCCTGAATTTCATAAAAGAGAAGCAACGCTCATGAGTAGCCGAAATGCAACCCGCGAAGATTTCGACGTTGTCATAAATTCGATAAAAAATAAATTGATTGATCCCATGCTGTTTATTACGCACAGGGTAAAATTTCATGAAGTAAAAGATGCATTTTCAAAGTTTACGGATCCGGTTGAGAATGTTATTAAAGCAATGGTAGAGTTGTAATAATTACATCTGTTGTATCAATTAACTGCTGATAGACCAGCATCTAAAATTACTCAAATTCTTTGCCCGCTGATTAAAAAACATCTTTAGACGGGTCATACTTTTCAATATTCAACAATAGCTGTAAAGTGACTTACTGTTAATTCAGAATGCACGCAAATTATTTTTGAAGAAGTTTTAATTAAGAAATAAATCTTTGTATGTAAATATGTTTTTTCTTTAAATAAAATTAATATATGAAAAATGAGACATCAACTTCTAAACGCAGCTTTTTTGAGGGCCTTGCTACTAAAGCTTCTGCAGCGGCAGGGAGAGCACGTCAGCATTTATTATTGCGTTTACAACCATTTTGACTTGGGCTATTTCAGGACCATTTTTTCACTACTCAGAAACGCAATTAATTATTAATACAGGGACAACTATTGTAACGTTCCTGATGGTTTTTTTGATACAAAAATCGCAAAATAAAGAGTCGCTGGCTGTCCAATTAAAGCTGAATGAGCTCGTTGCTGCTCATAGTTTTGCGAGCAACCGGCTCGTAGATGTAGAAAATATGTCTGAAGAGGAACTTAAGATTATACAGAAATACTATGCTCAGCTAAAGCTGGATACAAAAAATAATGAAACCCTTCAGAAATCGCATTCCATAGATGAAGCAAATAAGATGTACGAATTAAAAAAAGAAAGAGAGGAATTTGTTGAACAGGAATTGAAGAACAAGCATTAACACAAATAGAATTTTGCATCTGCTGATAATTATTAACGCTCTTCGGGTTTCTTTAAAAATTAAGATCTGGCAGCGTTAGTCTTTATATCTTCCATATCAATACCGGAATGGCTTTCATTATATATGCAGGTTCCGTTACTTATAATCAGCACTTGTGGTGACTCGTGGTGCACCTGGAAATCACGTGCAATTTTATTTGAAATATTTCTGTAATTAATAATATCCAGAAAATAAAAATCAATGCCTTCAGGAGCTTCTTTTCTATCAAGCCTGCTTTTGGCCATACCGCTTATTGAGCAGCGGCTGCTGTGTTTGAAGATTACCTGCGTTTTTTGCAAAGAATTTTTCTTTATCTCCTCTATCTGTTGCTCATTGAGCAAAGGAATCCAATTCATATTTAGCTAACGAAACTTTTGTTGGAAGATCAATGAATGATATTTTGTGTCATAGGGCAACCCGTTCTGCGGGTGCTGCTACAGGATGCAAATACCAGGATAACCGATCCGGCAAGTGCCAAAACAATAATTATTTTTTTCATGATAATATTTAGGTTAAAACTTTATTTTGCACCCGGTTGCAAATTTATAACTTCCTTTTTTAAGATTATATTGAAAAACGAATTATATTTCAATCTATTGTTAAAATCATTTTTAAAAATTATTTAGCCTGATTCATGCGCATTCATTTTATTGCTATAGGTGGAAGTGTGATGCACCAGTTGGCCATTGCTCTTAATCGCAAAGGTTATCAGGTTACGGGCAGTGATGATGAAATTTTTGAGCCGGCTTTATCCAACTTGCAAAAAGAAGGAATTATACCAGGCGAAAGCGGGTGGCTCCCCGAAAATATTACCCGCGATATTGATGCGGTAATTCTTGGGATGCATGCAAAAGATGATAATCCTGAACTGATAAAAGCGAGGGAAATGGGCTTACAGATCTTTTCATTTCCTGAATATATTTATAAAGAAAGTATGGATAAAAAAAGAGTCGCCATCGGCGGCAGTCATGGCAAAACCACCACCACGGCGATGGTGATGCATGTGCTCAGGCAATTGCAAATATTGATTTTGATTATCTCGTTGGCGCCCGGCTGAAAGGCTTTGACCAAAGCGTAAAAATTACCGATGCGCCTTTGATTGTTTGTGAAGCGGATGAATATCCGGCAAGCGCTATAGAAAAACGCCCAAAATTTCATTTTCTTTTTCCCCATCATTGCCGTTATAACCGGCATTGCGTGGGATCATATAAATGTTTTTCCAACTTTCGATTTTTACCTGGAGCAGTTTCGGATTTTTATTGAAAAAATTAAGAAAACGGCGTTTTGATTTATAATGAAACGGATGAAGTTTTAAAACAACTTGTGATATCTGCTTCCAGGAATGATATCACCTATATTCCTTATTCACTTGCCCACCTATTTTATTGAAAATGGAATTACCAGCGTAATGATAGGAAATGAAAAAACAGATTTGAAGATTTTTGGAAATCATAATCTTTTAAATTTGCAGGCAGCACATTATGTTTGCAAAAATCTTGGCGTAAATGATCGTGATTTTGCTGATGCGATCTTAAATTTTACCGGAGCTTCAAAACGCTTGGAATTACTTTCAGAAAGTTCGCCTGTAATGTTTATCGTGATTTTGCCCATGCACCAAGTAAAGTAACCGCAAGTATAAATGCCGTGAAACAACAATTTCCGCAAAGAAAATTGGTAGCCATACTGGAATTGCATACTTTCAGCAGCCTTAATGAAAAATTTTTAAGCGAATATGGAGGTGCGATGGATAATGCCGATGAGGCAATTGTTTTTTACAGCAAGCATGCACTGGAACTAAAACGTATGCCACCTCTGGATCCCGCGGGCAATGTAAAAGGATTTAAAAAGTCAAATCTTAAAGTGATTACTGATAAAAATCAATTGAAACTGAGTTAAAAAACATGGAAGCTGACGGTATTAATTTTCTTTTTATGAGCAGCGGCGATTACGAAGGAATGGATATTTTAAAAACATTAAATATCAAATAGGCCAAACCCAATTACTAATTTTGAAATAAATAATTAATAATTCTTAAATTTAAAGATGCCTTTACAATTAAAACGCCCATTGGTTTTTATTGATCTCGAAACAACCGGCACTAATCTTTCCACTGACCGGATTGTTGAAATAGCGATTGTTAAAATATTGCCGGATGGAACACGAGCCGTAAAACAAAAAATAATCAATCCGCAAATGGCTATTCCAAGGAGCAGCAGTGACATTCACGGCATTACTGACGATAAAGTGAAAGATGCACCCTCTTTTAAGCAAGTTGCCAATGAACTAAAACAATTTATTGATGATTCGGATTTTTCGGGATATAATTCCAATCGCTTTGATATTCCATTGTTGATGGAAGAATTTCTTAGTGCCGGGATTGAAATTGACATGGTCAATCGCAGAATGCTTGATGTACAACATATTTTTCATATGATGGAAAAACGAACCCTGGGCGCAGCATATAAGTTTTATTGCGAAAAAGAATTGGTAGATGCCCATTCTGCCGAAGCCGATGCAACAGCTACCTGGGAAATTTTGGAAGCCCAACTTGATGAGATATGAACATTTGGGAAATACTTTAGAAACTATTTTGCAATTTACCGGCGAAGAAAATTATGTAGATTTTGCACAGCCGCTTTGTTATGGATAATGATATGGAAATATTTAACTTTGGAAAACACAAAGGCCGCGCTGTTTCAGAAGTATTGAAAGCGGAACCACAATATTATGATTGGATGATGAAAGGCGATTTTCCTTTGCATACAAAACAAAAGCTAACGGAAATATTAAACCGCACATTACTTAAAAAATAAACCGCTTAAACTTTTTAAAAATTTTTTTTAAAGATTAATTGTAATTTCATTATAAATACAACAGCTTTTTTGGAAAAACTTCTTATTATACCTACTTATAATGAAAGGGAAAATGTCGCGTCTATTATTGAAACTGTATTTTCGCTTCAGCAAAATTTTCATGTTCTGATTATTGATGATGGCTCGCCGGATGGCACCGCCGCAATTGTAAAAAGTCTTATTTCAAAATATCCCGGAAAGATTATTTCTTGAGGAGAGGGAAGGAAAGCTTGGCTTAGGAACTGCATATATTTTTGGCTTTAGATGGGCATTGGCAAAGAGATATACAATTATATTTTTGAAATGGATTGCGATTTTTCTCATAATCCATATGAACTTGATAAACTTTATAAAGCCTGTAAAAACGGTGGCGCAGATGTGGCTGTAGGCTCCCGCTATGTGAAAGGAGGAAAAATTGAAAATTGGCCGGCAATAAGAGTAACTTTATCAAAAGGCGCTTCAATGTATACGCGTCTTATTACTTTTATGCCTGTAAAAGATCCTACAGCAGGATTTGTTTGCTATACGCGGGAAGTATTGCAATCTATCAATCTTGATCAGATCAGCTTTGTTGGGTACGCGTTCCAGATAGAGATGAAATTTGCCGCCTGGAAACTTGGATTTAAAATAAAAGAAGTGCCTATAACCTTCATTGACAGAAAATATGGAGTTTCAAAAATGAATAAGGGAATTGTTAAAGAAGGCATTTTTGGTGTACTCAAACTGAAATGGATGAGCATGTTTAAAAACTATAGAAGCAGGGTAAAAAAAATCAATGAGCATTCTTCCTTTCAAAGTCATAACATAGTAATGGAAAGAAAATAATCCTTTCTTTTCCGGCTAATCTTCTCCCTTTTTTAATAAAAGGATTCCTCTCAAATTTTTTATCTTCAATACATAATAAAGACAATTCATTATTTAAAAGCGGGATGAAATTGTATTAAAGTTTCCCGTAAATATTCCCTGTTAAGATGGGTATAAATCTCGGTAGTGGTAATGCTTTCATGCCCAAGCATTTCCTGTACGGCTCTCAGGTCCGCACCGCCTTCTACCAAATGAGTGGCGAAGGAATGGCGAAAAGTATGAGGAGATATATTTTTTGATATGCCAGCTTTTTTTGCAGCATCTTTTATGATCATAAAAATCATGACCCTTGATAATTTTTTTCCTCTTCTATTTAGAAAAACAATGTCTTCATTACCTGGTATAACTGGTAAGTGTACACGAATATTTTTCCGATAAATATTAATATATTTTATAGCCGGCGCTCCTACAGGCACTAATCTTTCTTTGTCGCCTTTGCCAATAACGCGGATATATCCTACATCAAAATAAAGACCGGAAAGCCGCAGATTCACCAGCTCGCTCACGCGTAATCCACAACTGTATAATGTTTCGATAATGGCTTTGTTCCTGGCGCCTTCCTTCGTGCTTACATCTATACAATTGCTGATGGCTTCTATCTCGCCGAAGGTCAATACATCAGGAAGATGTTTTGCAAGTTTGGGGGTTTCGAGCAAAGCTGTCGGATCGGTTTTACTGATTTGCTCCTGCAGGCAATATTTATAGAAATTTCTAAGCCCCGAAATAATCCTCGATTGAGATGAAGGCGTCATTCCTAATGCAGTGATCCATTCTAAAAATTTTTCCAGGTGATCTGGCCTTACATGTCCCGGATCGATGAGGGGATCGTTGAAACAAAGAAATTGTGTGAATTTACCAATGTCATGCAGGTATGCTTCAACGGAATTTTCCAGGAGCGATTTTTCTAATTGAAGATATGCCTTAAATCCTTTTTTATATGCATCCCACATTCAACATAATTTAATCTTGCATGAAATTAAAATAAAATATGCGCTACTTTTATATTTTAAACGAACATTATCCATTCCATCTGCGATCAATTAATCATCATACTGCATGCATCCTGTTAACCTTCGGAAACTTAAGAAAAGCTTTGAGAAAAACAGGAAGATCTTGCGTCACTTCATTACCCGAACAGAAAACAGACCTCCCGTAAATCTTGAAACATTGGCTGATCAAACTGACAAAGAAGTTTGGGCACAGGTTGATTGCATTAGCTGCGCTAATTGTTGTAAAACGATGAGCCCTACTTATACCTTCCAGGACATTAAAAGGATTGCCGCACACCTGGGCATGACGCCGAAAGACTTTAAAGAAAAATGGTTATATCTTGATAAAAAAGATAACGACTGGATGAACACGTCACGGCCTTGCCAGTTTTTAAACCTGCAAACAAATATGTGTTCAATCTATGAAGTTCGGCCTGCGGATTGTGCAGGCTTTCCGCATTTAGTAAAAAAGCCGCTTACCGATTACATGCATGTGCATAAGCAAAATATAGAATTCTGCCCGGCGACTATGTTGTTTGTCGAGAAAATGTATATCGCTGTTTCATGATGCCAAACCGGCTCCCATGTTGGGCCTTCGTTTTTATTGTCTGCTAAACACATCCAACATTTTTTTCAACGAACCTTCCGAGTGCATCTTCTCACCATTTTCAAGCGATTGTTTTGTTGCTATTGCTGCTCTTTTACGCATATTTATTTCATAAAAAGAAATAGCTTCCTGCAAAGTGTCGTATCTATCAGACGTTAAACATTCGCTCAATTCCAAAGCATCAAGCATTGCCGTGTTGGCACCTTCTCCCGCAAACGGCGGCATTACGTGCGCGGCATCGCCAAGCATTGTTGCGTTGGGTAAGGCTGTCCAACTTTGATTTAAAGGCATATAATAAATCAGGCGTGGAACAAACGGTGTTGCTGCATTTTCAAATAGTTCGTGCCAAATACTGCTCCATTCAGAATATTCTTTTTTAAACCATTCTAACAATTGCATTTTATCAGAATAATCCAAGCCATTATTTGCTGCCCAACTTTCATTTGTTTTGAAACTTGCATAAAAGCCCAAATCGCCTTTCCCTTTTTGACCTCCAAGTAAATTCTTTGTATTTCCGAAAGCCATTATTTTTCCGCCATTTAGCAACGCATAAATTTCAGGGGTTGCTTTTGCTGCATCATACACATTGATTTCAAGCATTGTAATGCCCGAATAAATAGGTTTTATCTCTGTAATATAAGGGCGGATTTTAGAATTTGCTCCATCAGAAGCGACTATAATATCTGCATAGGAAGATGTACCATTTTTGAAATGCAACGACCAGCCTTCATTTTGTTTTTCCATTGAAATAAAATGACTGTTCCACACAAGCGTTTCTGGTTGTAAAGATTCCAGGAATATTTTTCTTAATGAGCCACGTTCTATTTCCGGACGAAAATTGTCACCAATTTTGGTTTCGTGGTCGCTAAAAAATAATTCTGCACGTTCATTTACAATAATTTTTTTATCTGCACCTGCACGAATATTCTCTTTAAACTCTTCTACTAAATGAGCTTTGCGCAAAGCTTCCATTCCAGATTCCTCGTGCATATCAAGCGGTGAACCCTGCACACGGGCATTTTTATTCAAGTCTCTTTCATACACTTTTACGTTTGCACCTTTAAGCTGTAAAAGTCTTGCTAAGGTTAGTCCGCCAGGCCCGCCACCAACAATTGCAATTGTTTTATTTTTTAACAACATTTTTTTTAGAATTAAGTCTGTAGAGCAAATTATTGTCCGTTCCTGTCTATCCGTGGAAGAGTGTCTCTTTAAAGTGTCGCTCAACATTTGCTTATTACAATCGGCAGCTATTTGGGTTTCTAATAATTTTATGTTGTTTAAAACGTTTAATCCATACTTATTGCCGAAATTTGATTGCCCGCAAAAAGTTGTCCACGCAAAAACAATACTTATGACAGGCACCCCAAATATGTTCAAAGAATTATTTACTTTAGAAACCATTATCGTCGCTTAAATAATTTCCTTTCATGAATTTTTTCCGGAACGTGCTACAAAAAACAAATTTAGTTTATGTTTTACTGATTGCTATTGGCGCTTGCTGTCTCGTTTGTTGTAAAAGCAAACATCCCGCAGTTAAAAAAGAAATTGTAAAGAAGCCGGAAGAAATGGATGATAAAATTTCTGATAACATAAAGGCAGTGCTTCAATTTGCAAAAGATAATAATGGGAAAATAAATGATTCTATAAGATTAGCACTTCCCGTAGTGGTAACATCTTTTTATGATAAAAATGACTATCAGAATATCTGGAGCAGGAAAGAAAAGTGGACATCCAACGCAGATTCCATGTTCGATTTTATTAAATATTGTAAATATTATGGACTTTATCCTAAAGATTATCATTTTAAAGAGCTGTCGGATTTACGAAAAAAATTAATGACCGATACTTTAGCAAAAATGGATGCTATAATCTGGACGAAAGCAGATCTTATACTAAGTGATGCCTTTATGAAAACAGCGAAGGATCTAAAAGAAGGACGGCTTATTCCCGATAGTTCTTCAATTGCATCGAAACAAAATTATATTGATTCTTTTTTTGTTGCCAATTTAACTGGCGTATCAAAAAATGATTCTTTAAACGAATTTCTCAATTCGATAGAACCCCTTCATAGTAAGTATCTTGAGCTTAGGCATGCGCTCAGGCATTTTGTTGATACTATGGATAATACAGTTTATCAATACATTGCGTATCCGCAAAAAGATTCCTCGCTTCTTGTTGAGAACCTGCAGAAAAGATTGCTGCAATCCGGCTTATTTAAAAAAGACAGCCTGTTTCCGGATTCTGTATCGTTCAGTAATGAAATTAAAAAATACCAGGGTATTCATAAATTAAAAAAGGACGGAAAAATAAGTGCCGCCCTCGTTGATGTTATGAATAATAATGATCATGAAAAATTTAAAAGAATTGCGATTACACTTGACCGTTATAAGCAGCTACCGGACACGCTTCCGGTAAAATATATTTGGGTGAACCTTCCCGGATTTTACCTCGATTTATGGGACCATGATACGGTCGTTATCCATTCAAAGGTGATAGTGGGTAAGCCAGATACCCGGACACCCGTGCTCTCTTCATCAATTACTGACATGGTAACTTATCCGCAGTGGACTATTCCGGAGAGCATTATCAAAAAAGATATTTTACCTGCTATGAAAAAGGACGCGGGATACCTTGCACGTAAAGGATTTAACCTTGTCGATTCTAAAGGCGATATAGTGGATCCCTATACGGTAAATTGGGCCAAATATTCTAAAGGTATTCCATGGAAAGTAATGCAGGGAAGCGGCGATGATAATGCTCTTGGTATTTTTAAATTTAATTTTAATAATCCCTATAGTGTCTATCTCCATGATACCAACCAGCGTTACCTTTTCAAAAATTCCCAGCGGGCATTGAGTCATGGTTGCGTTCGTGTTCAAAACTGGCAAGAGCTTGCTTTCTATATTGCAAGAAATGACAGCCTTAATAAGACTAAAGAGCAAAAGCTCGCTTATAATGTTGACTCCATTAAAACGTGGCTTGCAAATAAAGACAGAAAACGAATTATAGTAAAAAACAGGCTGCCACTGTTTATTGAATATTTTTCCTGCGAAGCAAAAAATAATAAAATCGTTTTTTACAACGATATATATAGTGATGATCGCATGCTCGCCGATAAATATTTTGCAAATAAATAAGCAATAAATGCGTTATAGTTTTTATAAAGGCTGTTGAAATATTTGCAATTCAATTCACAGTTATGAGAAAGCTGTTTATCGTATTATTTTTTATGAATATTTTTTGCGCAAACTATGCGCAGAAGCATACTGGAAATACTCATAAACCTTCTAAAAAAGATAACGAAAAAAAGACCTCCGTTAAATACGGTATGGCCAGCTTCTATGCAAGAAAATTTCAAGGGCGAAAAACCGCCAATGGCGAAATTTATGATGTTTCGAAATATACCGCCGCATGTAACGTATTGCATTTAAACACCTGGGTAAAAGTTACTAGTATTAGAGATAATGAAAATGTTGTTGTAAAAATAAACGATAGAATGCGTAAAGGAAATAAGCGACTTATCGATTTATCCTATGCTGCTGCAAGAAAACTCGGCTATCATGGCAGGGGTTTAATAAAAGTTAAATTAGAAGTATTAAGAAATTATCACTCATAACTTGTCATGGCTTTATGATACAGTTCTTAATAGCCAAACCTAATAAATGTATTTTATTTTCTCCGTTAGTTGTAACCCTATAATTTTTTGTTTTTGAAACCAAAACCTAAGATTTATTAAAAGCCTTTTATTATTTCTTATAAAGAAACTTATTCCATTTTAAAACTTTCTAAAAATTTAGTCGTGAAATTTCCGCTTCGGAAATTTTCATTTTTCATTAATTTTTTATGGAACGGAATGGTTGTTTTTATTCCTTCAATCACATATTCACTCAGGGCGCGGCTCATCGTGTTGATGGCTTCGTTCCGTGTTTGGGCTACCGCAATTAATTTTCCAATCATGCTATCGTAATAAGGAGGAATCACATATCCTGCGTATGCATGACTGTCCACGCGAACCCCATGGCCTCCGGGCTGATGAAGTACAGTGATCCTGCCTGGTGACGGTCTGAAATCGTTATAAGGATCTTCGGCATTGATTCTGCATTCAATTGCATGCATTTCCGGAAAATAATTTCTTCCCGAAATTTTTTCACCGCACGCGATTTTTATCTGTTCTTTAATAAGATCATAATTTACAACTTCCTCTGTTACGCAATGCTCTACCTGGATTCTTGTATTCATTTCCATGAAATAAAAATTACGATGCTTATCAACCAAAAATTCAACGGTACCTACACTTTCGTAATTAATAGCAGAAGCCGCTTTAATGGCTGCCTCACCCATTTTTTCTCTTAAATTCACAGTCATAAACGGCGACGGCGACTCTTCCACAAGCTTTTGATGGCGCCGTTGTATTGAGCAGTCACGTTCACTCAGATGGCATACATTTCCAAACTGGTCGCCGGCAACCTGGATCTCAATATGCCTCGGCTCTTCAACAAATTTTTCCATGTAGATGCCATCGTTTTTAAAGGAAGCAGCCGCTTCTGTTTTGGCATTATCAAATGACTTCTCAATATCTTTTTCTTCCCATACTACGCGCATTCCTTTACCACCGCCTCCTGCAGTGGCTTTTAATAATTACCGGATAGCCAATTTCAGCCGCGATCTTTTTAGCATGAGCTACATCTTTCAATAATCCTTCGCCACCCGGCACAACAGGAACCCCGGCTTTTATCATTGTTTCTTTAGCGGTAATCTTGTCTCCCATACTGTTGATCATTTCAGGAGTCGGGCCAATAAATTTTATTCCATGATCAATACATATTTGAGCAAATTTTGCATTTTCCGCTAAAAATCCATACCCAGGATGTATGGCATCTGCATTGGTAATTTCGATTGCCGCCATAATGTGTGGGATATTCAGATAGCTGTCTATGCTCGCAGGCTTTCCAATGCATACCGCTTCATCGGCAAATTTTACATGCAGACTATCTTTATCGGCCGTTGAATACACTGCAACTGTTTTAATTCCCATTTCCTTACAGGTCCGGATGACCCTGAGGGCAATTTCGCCCCTGTTGGCAATTAATATTTTTTTAAACACAATTTTGGAATTAAAAATGAAAAAAAGATGTAAGTATTTACATTCATTTCACCAATCAGAAATAAGTTTTAAGCAGGCTCTACCAAAAAAAGCGGCTGGTCAAATTCAACCGGAGAGGCATCTTCCACTAAAACCTTAACAATGGTACCGGAAACTTCACTTTCTATTTCATTGAAAAGCTTCATCGCTTCAATAATACAAACAATTTGTCCCTCTTCTACTTCATCGCCTACATTTATAAATATAGGTTTATCGGGCCCCGACTGGCGATAAAATGTACCAATCATAGGGCTTTTGATCGTTAAAAGATTATCTGTTTTTGTATTTTGAGCTTCCGTCCCTTTTGTATTCAGTGCGGGAGTTGCTGGTGTGGGCGGCGCCTGTAGTTGCGGTTGAGTAGATTGCTGTGCCGGCGTTACAAATTGTTGTACCGCTTGTTTTCTTTGCTTGATCGTAATTTTAAAATCATTTTTTTCAATGCTTAGTTCACCGATATTACTTTTATTAACAAGCTTTACCAATTCCTGAATTTGCTTAATGTCCATATTGACAAATTAAATTTATGTTATGGAAAACGGGCAGCTAAGATAGGGATGATTTACCAAAACCACTTGTTTTTGAAAAATAAAAAAAAGGTGATTTTGAAAGAATTTTTAAAGAAAACCAAAGAAATTTGACCGGGAATGAATGTTTTTTTGTTCAAAAAAGGAAAAAGCGAAGAAAAATGCTTTCCAGGAAATACATCTTTATTTTCTATGACCTTACAAAAATTATTCTTTCACACGTTCTACATATTCACCCGTTTTTGTATTCACCCGGATGAGTTCGCCTTCGTTTACAAATAAAGGAACATTAACAGTTGCGCCGGTTTCCACAGTAGCGGGCTTTAGCGTTCTTGTAGCCGTATCGCCTCTTACGCCCGGCTCACTATAAGTAACCATCACAACAATTTTATCAGGAAGTTCCACACCCATTGGCTGATCCGTTTCACCATTTATTAAAACGGAAACTTCCTGGCCATCTTTTAAAAACTGCGGCGCATCAACCATTTCAGGGGATACAGAAATTTGTTCATAAGTAGTTGTATCCATAAAAGTAAAGCCTGTATCATCCTTATATAAAAACTGGTAGGGTTTTTTTTCAACTCTAACAGGATAAATAGTTTCGCCGCTGTTCCATGTCTGTTCAATAGTCCGGTTATTGTCCACGCCTTTCAGTTTTGCCCAAACCTTCGCTGCCGCACGTGCGGTTTTATTTTGTCCAAATTCAATTACCGTATAAAGGCTGCCATCAATTTTTAAAATAAGCCCTGTTCTCATATCTGAAGTAGATGCCATAAGATTTTTTTTGTAAGGGCGTGAAGGTATTAAAAAACGGATGAATCTGAAAATTAGAAAATCATTTTGGTAGTCGCGGGTGTGCCTTTTGCAAGAAGAAGTAGCGCCGGCGTTTTATAATTTTCACATTTCCGCATTTTTAAATTCATCTATCTTTATCAAAAAATCATACGCTTGAAAAAATTATTTCCAATTACTATATTATTATTTTTTTGTGCTACCGCTTTTGCACAACAAGATAGTACAGTGCCCGTTTATGAAAGGTTTCCAACCATTCCGCAGTTTACCGTGTTCAAAGCCCCTGACAGCACCGCATTCTCCAGGGATAATCTGGCAAAAAGAAAACCCGTAGTCTTCATGATCTTCAGCCCTGATTGCGAACATTGTCAGCATGAAACGGAAATGTTATTAGCTGACATCAATAAATTTAAAGATGCACAGATAATTATGGTAACGTATCTTCCATACAATGAAATGATGGCTTTTTATAAAAATTATAAAATTGCGAGCTATCCTGAAATAACCATGGCGAGAGATACAAAATTTTTCTTCCCTGTTTTTTTCAAAATAACAAACCTGCCTTCTATTTTTGTTTATGATAAAAAAGGAAATTTTAAGAAAAGTTTCGAGGGGAGTATCAACCCCGATCTCATAGTTGCAGAGCTGTGATTAGTTCTTTATAAATTTATCATTTACCTGGATTTCATTCAGCACATTTAATTTTATAAAATAAACCCCCGCATGCAGCTTACTAACGGTAACGTGTAATTGTTTATTATTGGAGGCTGCACGGAAGCGTATTACTGCTTTGCCTGTGCCATCAAGGATAGTTACATTAATAACACCTTTTATGGTGCCTTTACCCCTGTAAACAAGGTTGAGCATATCTCTTACAGGATTAGGAAAAATTTGCCAGGAATTACTGAACGATGTTGCAGGGGCTTCTGCTGCTATTGAATTTCTTTTGCTCTCGTATGATTTCTGTGGATGATAATTTGTCACCGGGTTATTTACAACGGCAGTATTAGAAACTTCAACTATGTTCTTATTTTCATCATACACTTTTACTTTGTAGTACAATTGGGTTTCATCAGAAAATTTATCACGATAAGCCAGCAGAGTAGCAGCAGTGTAATTTCTAAAAATTGGGTTCGCTGCAGCGATGGCCCATATAACGCCGTCTTCACTTTTAAATAAAGTATATGCTGTATTCCCGGGATAATTAACCATGTTCCAGCGAATATCTACCGATGGGTTGCCGGCTTGGAAAGAAGCTACAAGCCTTATGTTTGCTGATGTTTTCAAACACATAAAAATAAAAACAAGAGCAAATACGGCCGGCAATTTTTTCATGAAACGTTTAAGGAATGTGACTGTTAAATTAGGCTAAAGAAAATTAGATCATCGTTAAAGGTTTTCTAAAAAACGCTTTTTCAATTCGTTTTATAAAAGCATTATTCAATTACCTTTGAGCGATACATAATTTTTTAAAATAAATAATATAAAATGAAAGTAACCGTAGTAGGCGCAGGAGCAGTTGGCGCGACCTGTGCTGATAATATTGCCAGGAAAGAACTTTGCCAGGAGCTTGTATTGCTCGATATTAAAGAAGGAATTTCAGAAGGTAAAGCAATGGATTTTGCACAGAGTGCAGCTTTACTTGGCAGTGATACCAAAATTGTTGGAAGCACTAACGATTACAAAAAAACTGCAGGAAGCAAAGTGGTAATTATCACTTCAGGTATTCCGCGCAAACCAGGTATGACACGGGAAGAATTAATTGGTATTAATGCAGGCATCGTAAAAGATGTTACCAGAAATATTTTAGATAACTCGCCGGATGCGATCATTGTTGTTATAAGCAACCCTATGGATACGATGACCTACCTGGCATTAAAGTCAAGCGGTCTTCCGAAAAATCGAATTATTGGAATGGGCGGAATACTTGACAGCAGTCGTTTTAAATATTATTTGTCGGTGGCAATAGGTTGCTCCATGCAGGATCTGCAGGCAGTGGTGATAGGTGGTCATGGCGACACTACTATGATTCCGCTTACAAGATTAGCAACTTATAACGGTACACTTGTTTCTAACATACTTGATGAAGCAACTTTGAAAAAAGTGGCAGCCGATACGATGATAGGCGGTGCAACACTTACAAAATTATTAGGTACAAGTGCGTGGTATGCTCCCGGAGCTGCGGGCGCTACTTTGGTAGAAAGCATTTTGCGTGATGAAAAGAAATTAATTCCATGCAGCGTAATGGTTGAGGGTGAATATGGCCAAAAAGATATTTGCATCGGGGTTCCAGTAGTGATTGGTAAAAATGGCTGGGAAAAAATAGTTGATTTTAAATTGAATGAAGAGGAGCAGGCCGCCTTTAGTAAAAGCGCAGATGCTGTGAGAAATATGAATGGTGCGTTGACGTTGTAATACCGTTATTAGATTTGCCAACTTTTTTAAAGTTGTCAAATCTTGTGCAACAAATAAAATTTCACAATGAATAAGCTCTTAAAGATTGCAATTGCTTTCCTGCTGCTGGTGTCATACAAAGGACTATATGCACAACAACATCCACCGTTCTATGACGAAATTGAAAACTTTAAAAAGCTTGATAGCGCTGATTTTCCGCCAAAAAATGCCATTCTGTTTGTAGGAAGTTCTTCAATAAGGAAATGGGAAGATGTACAATCTTATTTTCCCGATTATAAAATTATTAATCGCGGTTTTGGCGGATCCGAACTTACTGATGTTACTCGTTATGCGAATGATATTATTATCCCTTATCATCCGAGGCAAATTGTAATCTATGCGGGTGAAAACGACCTGGCATACTCTGATTCGGTTACGGCGGCAATTGTTTTAAACAGGTTTACAAAGCTCTTCAATATCATTCGTTCAGCATTACCAATGGTTCCTATAGTTTACATATCTATAAAGCCAAGCCCTTCAAGAGCTAAAATAATGCCCGAAACAGTTGAGGCCAACAGGCTCATTAAACAATTTCTTCAATCAAAAAAGAAAGCGGTCTTCGTAGATGTTTATTATAAAATGCTAAACAAAGATGGAAAACCAATGCAGGATATTTTTTCTGAAGATAACCTGCATATGAATGCAAAAGGATATCACATCTGGCAAAAAGCAATTATGCCCTATTTGTTAAAGGAGAAATCATAAATAATTCTATTCAAAGTTTCCATGCCAAGGTGGAAGTATCACACGATGATTTATCATTGACCCATGAATAGAGAAGCAGTTTTAGCAAAAATCAAATGCACAGAAATATGGGATGTGGTGGTCATTGGCGGCGGCGCTTCAGGTTTAGGTATTGCCGTAGAATCCGCTACCAGGGGTTATCTTACGCTTTTAATAGAACAATCTGATTTTGCTAAATCAACTTCGTCAAAGAGCACCAAACTCGTACATGGTGGCGTAAGATATCTTGCCCAGGGTAATATTGCGCTTGTAAGAGAAGCAACCGTTGAAAGAGGATTATTATCAAAAAATGCGCCGCATCTTGTAAAGAACCAAACATTCATTATTCCTGTTTTTAACTGGTGGAGCAGACTTAAATATACTATCGGATTAAAAATATACGATTGGATTTCCGGCCGCTTAAGCCTTGGACCTTCTGTTTTTATTTCAGGGAAAAAGGTTTTAGAGCAGATTGCCGGGGATTATTTCTCAAAAATTTATTTGGGGGCATTCTTTATCATGACGGTCAATTTGATGATGCCCGGCTAGCCATTAATCTTGCACAAACAATTTTTGATAATGGCGGATATGGAATAAATTACATGAAGGTTATTGATCTGCTTAAGGAAGATGAAAAAATTGTAGGTGTTATTGCTGCTGATGTTGAAAACAACAATATTTTACAATCAAAGTCAAAAGTTGTAATTAATGCAACGGGCGTATTTGCCGATGATATTTTGCAAATGGATAAGCCGGGAGCAAAAAAGAATATCGCGGCAAGCCAGGGAGTTCACTTAGTACTTGATAAAAGTTTTTTCCCGGGCAACAACGCTATGATGATTCCTGAAACCAGCGATGGAAGAGTGTTATTTATCGTTCCATGGCACAATAAAATATTAATGGGAACTACCGATACCCCGGTAAGTAACATTTCGCTTAGAACCTGTGCCAAAGAAATTGATTTTATTCTTAGACCGCAGAGCGATATCTAACTGTGCCGCCTAAACGAAAAGATGTGTTAAGTGTTTTTGCGGGTCTTGCGCCCTTTGGCAGGTCGCAGAAAAAAATGCACGATACAAAAGAAATTTCAAGCAGCCATAAAATTCTGGTTTCACAGTCGCGGTTGTTTTCAATTATTGGTGGTAAATGGACAACTTATAGAAAAATGGGTGAAGACATGATAGATAAAATTGAAAAAGAATTGCAATGGAATCATACCACCTCAACATCCGCTTCATTTAACCGATCCATGGATATAGCAACTTCATCAAACCAAATGATCCATTGTATTATTATGGAAGCGGACGAAACTTTTGTTAAGAAGATTATTGAAGAAACCGAAAATGAATTAATAAGTGAAAAATTACAAATTTGGAAGGCACAAGTAATTTGGGCCGTAAGGGCAGAAATGGCGAGAACAGCAGAGGATTTTTTAAGCAGGAGAACAAGGTGCCTTGCTGTTGGATGCAAAAGAAAGCATTAGCATGGCGCCAGCGGTAGCCAGAATAATGGCAAAAGAAATGGACAAAGATGAAGCATGGATAAATGAAGAAGTGAAAAAATTTAACGCTGTCGCAAATAATTATGTAATTAAAATAATTAATAAAATGCTACGCCATGTGTATTTTGCAAAAAAATTGCAGAATTCCAGATTTAATTTCTATTATTTTTATCCGTTTAAATGAAATCTTTCATTCTTACAAATACGATTGCATGTAAAATATATTTTATCCTTTCGACCAGGGGACCACCAGTTCACGTGCAATCATTTTTGATAAAAAAGGTGCGATTAAAGCGATAGCGCAAAAAGAATTCACGCAAATTTTTCCGCAACCCGGCTGGGTTGAGCATGATGGCAATGAAATATGGTACACGCAATTGGGAGTGGCGTCAGAAGCTGTATTTAAAGGCCGGGCTTACGATCACATGATATTGCAGGCAATAGGTATTACAAACCAAAGAGAAACGACTATTGTATGGAACAGGCATACGCATCAGCCGGTTTATAATGCAATTGTATGGCAGGACAGGCGCACTTCGGAATATTGTGATGAATTGAAAGAAATCAGGGTCATCTAAGAGTATCCAGCAAAAAACGGGGCTTGGTAATTGATGCCTATTTTTCTGCAACCAAATTAAAGTGGATACTTGATAATGTGATGGCGCAAGGAGAAAGCGCTGAAAATGGCGATTTGTGTTTTGGCACAATCGACTCATGGCTTTTGTTTAAGCTTACTAACGGTAAAGTACATGCGACAGATGTAACCAATGCCTCCCGGACAATGCTTTTTAATATTCACACTTTGCAATGGGATGAGGAATTGCTGAAGCTTGTTTGACATTCCTTCCTCCATGTTGCCATCTGTAAAATCAAGCAGTGAAATATATGGATATACCGATCAAATATTAACAGCCGCACGTTTGCCGGTGTGCGGCATCGCGGGTGATCAGCAAGCGGCTTTTTTCGGCAAATGTGCATTCAACCCGGCATGGTAAAAAATACTTACGGAACCGGGTGTTTTATGCTGATGAATACTGGAGACAAGCCTGTATTAAGTAAAAATAATTTACTTACAACTATCGCCTGGCAAATAAATAATTTAACAACGTATGCACTGGAAGGAGGCGTATTTATTGGTGGTGCGGTTGTGCAATGGCTCAGGGATGGATTGGGTATTATTAAAACTTCTGCTGATGTTGAAAAATTAGCTACTTCGGTAGAGGATAATGGCGGCGTATATTTTGTTCCTGCATTTGCAGGACTTGGCGCCCCTTATTGGAATCAATTTGCAAGAGGCACGATGTTGGGCATTACACGGGGAACAACCACTGCCCATATTGCACAGGGCTTCTATTGAAAGCATTGCTTTTCAAACGATGGACGTATTACAGGCAATGAATGCGGATGCTTCTTTGCCAATACAGGAATTTCGTGTAGATGGCGGCGCCACGGCAAATGATCTGCTGATGCAATTTCAAAGTGATGTGATGGATTGTAAAGTGATCCGGCCCAAAATAACAGAAACGACTGCCTTAGGTGCTGCTTATCTTGCCGGCCTTGCGATTGGCTTTTGGAAAGATATAACGGAAATAGAAGCTTATTGGCAGGCTGAAAAAAGTTTTTTTCCGGCAGCGGAAGATGGTAAACGCCAAAAGCAAATTCGTCAATGGGAGAAGGCTGTAAAGGCAGCGCTAGGCCTGGACCAGCGAGTAGGCGGGTATTTAATGGTTAATACTTCAAAGTCAATTATCAATTATTTATGTCAATTTTTTTAAGCGAATTTATTGGAACCGCACTATTGTTTGCGTTTGGAAACGGTGTGGTCGCAAATGTGGTTTTGAATAAAACCAAAGGTAACAATAGCGGATGGCTCGTCATTGCATTTGGATGGGCTATCGCCGTTTTTGTAGGTGTATATGTTTCCGCAAAGACAGTGGGGCACATTTAAATCCTGCGGTTACTATTGCATTACTATATGCCAAAAAAATAAGCTGGACCGTAGTGCCGCAATATTTATTGGGCAATTATCAGGAGCCATGGCCGGAAGCCTATTGGTTTGGCTTGCCTATTTACAACATTATAAAGCAACAGAAAATGCAGCCTTAATTTTGGCAACGTTTGCAACAAGTCCAGCTATCAATAGTTCAAAATATAATTTTCTTACAGAATTTTTGGCACCATTTGTTTTTGTCTTTGCTATTTTATTTATTGTAGCACCATCAAATAGTTTGGGTGCGCTCGATGCGTTGCCGGTTGCATTATTTGTATTTGGTATTGGCCTTAGCTTTGGTGGCCCAACAGGTTATGCGATTAATCCTGTTCGTGATCTCGGTCCACGAATTATCATCAGTTATTGCCCATTTCGCATAAGGGTAACAGTGAGTGGAAATATGCGTGGGTTCCGGTTTTCGGAGCCATTGTTCAGGTGGCCTTTTTGCTGCGGTTGTTTTTGGATGGATACATGATGTACAATTTTGATAAAATCTCTTACCATCCTTCGTATCTTTGCTAAAAATTTATATTGAATAAACAACAGGTAATTTTTGAAGACCTCGGAATTATTAATTATAAATCTGCATGGGATTACCAGGAAGAACTGGTAAAAAATAATGTTGATATAAAAGTTCGATCAAGAAAAGAGGAAAATAACGGTATCGGCGCATGCGAATAACGAAAAGCTCCAACTACAAATTATCTTCTTTTCTGCGAGCATCCACCTGTTTATACTTTAGGCAAGAGCGGGCATATAGAAAATGTTTTATTGAGCGAAGATCAAATGGAAGAAAAAGAAATTGAATTTTTTCAGAACCAACCGGGGAGGAGATATTACTTTTCATGGACTGCAACAGGTGGTGGGCTATCCTATTCTTGATCTTGAAAAATTTTTTACTGATATTGGGAAATATTTACGATGCCTGGAAGAAGTGATTATTCTTACTATAAATGAATATGGAATTAAAGGTGACAGAAGCAAAGGCGAAACGGGTGTATGGATTGATCCTGGAAATCATTGGGAAAGAAAGAAAAATATGTGCGATGGGAATCCGTTGCAGCCGCTGGATCACTATGCATGGGTTTGCCCTAAATGTAAATACCGATCTTAGTTATTTTAATAATATTATTCCCTGCGGAATTGTAAATAAACAGGTTACCTCTATTGAAAAAGAATTGGGACGAAAAGTGAATTTTGAAGAAGTAAAAGAAAAAACAAAAAAGAATTTTGAGAAGGTGTTTAACGCTGAAATTACTTCAGCTCATGGCCGTATATATCAAGAGCAGGCCTGGGCTGACCATCTTTAGGAATGTAAAATTTATGCTTTTCTATCAGTAGCCCATCAGCATATATTTCAAAATTGAAAAGTCCTGCATGAACAAAATTTACTTTATCAAGCGTTAGATATGTTTCGGTAATTTTTTTTATTTCAAATAAAAAAGTTCCATCCTCTTCAAAAAATTTAATTGAATATTTTTTTTTTTCTGCATCAGGCAAAGAAATGATAACATTGTTTTCTTTTCCCGTATATACTAATTTGGAAGGTGCGAACCACGTCTGCACGGGAGTCTGCGCCTGCTGTATTTCGGTCACTTTGCCCCTGTTTTGGTAGTATCTATTCCCGGTCTGTGCGATTTGGTGAAGATGTAAGTACCACCTTCAAAAGAAATAAAAAGCCGGTAAAATTGAGCAGGCATAAACTCTTTAGAATCTACGAAACCATTCGTTTTTGCTGATACATTTAATACACTTCCTATAGTAGTAAAATTTCTAAGGCTATCGTAAGATCTTTGGATATTAATTGTAGTAAGTGAAGTAAATGGATTTGTCCATGAGACCAAAACTTTATTTCCTAACTGTGTAACCGAAATCTTTGGTAAAGTATCCTGTGCAAAAGAAATTTTTTGTAAAAGCAAAGAAATAAAAGGAGCGCTAATTTATGCATAGGAACCGGACGAAGCTATTAGTTTTTTAATGTGCAAATATAATCCTGTTGTTAAATGAATTTAAAAATTTAGCACTTCCGCGCGGCAAAGACAAATTACCCTGTAAGCCTCCCGTGTGTAAGCATAAAATTTTTGAACTGTTGGGGAAATAGTTCTTATTTATTAAATCGGCTTAATCCAAACATCATTTTACCTGTATAAACAAAATCCAATTGAATTTTATTATTATTATAAAAAGAATTTATAAATGAAATAAGCTGCGCATTTTTTTTGGCATATCCGCCAAAGTGGTAATCTGCTATTACAGTATATTTTTTTGACAAAGAAACGCCCATCGATCAAGCCTCCCGCTAACATCGTTTAAATTTTTTAACACACTGAATCCTACAATTTGCGCGCTTTCACTTCCATCAATAAGGCCCGCAAAAGTAGTGGCCGTACCAACAGGACAACAAATGTGGGTATAATTTTTTTGCTCAAATAAATTGTAAATCAACGCGGCTCCGCCTTGCTCCTTTTTTTGAAAATCCTCCTTCCGGAATTAAAGTGTGATTGCCATATTTTTTTATAAGGTCTTTTTTAAATTCAGGCTCATTGATTTTTTTATATTCAGAACGGCTGAGAAATTCAATTTGCATTTTATTTTCAATGCAAAATGCCAACGTATGCGAAAGGCTTGCAGCACTTTCTCCGCGAACAAACCCGATGCATTTTATGCCGGATTCTTTGCAGGCAAATGCAGTGGCAGCAAGATGATTGGAATATGCGCCTCCAAAAGTAATGATCTGTTTATGGCCCGACATTTTGGCTTCTTCTAAAAAATAATAAAGTTTAAAAATTTTATTTCCTGAAACTATTGGGTGAATGGTATCCAGGCGAAGCATTTCAATTTGGATGTTGCGTGAAATGGATGCTTCATTTTTTACCGGCTCAATAGCTGGTAACTTTGATAAAGAAGATAGCACATCTGTCATTTGAGTTTATTGCATAAAATTTCTTGCTTACTTTCGCAAAAATTTTAACATCTATATTTAATGATAAAAAGACTTAGCAGAGAAATTTGTAACCATAAAATTAAACAATAACAAAATTATGAAACCTACACTTTTAATTTTAGCGGCAGGCATGGGAAGCCGGTATGGTGGAATCAAGCAGATGGATTCGTTCGGCCCCTCAGGCGAAACGATAATAGATTATTCAATTTATGATGCAATACAAAGTGGCTTTGGCAAAATAGTTTTTGTAATACGCCAGGATTTTGCAGAAAATTTCAAGAATATTTTTGAGTGCAAACTAAAAGGAAAGATTGAGACAGATTATGTAATGCAGGAAATGAACTCATATACAGACGGATTTAAAATGGCAGAGGAGCGCACGAAGCCATGGGGAACCGCTCACGCCGTATTATGTGCAAAAGAAGTAATACATGAACCATTTGCAGTTATAAATGCGGATGATTTTTATGGTCGTGATGCGTTTGAAAAAGCGGCAAAATTTTTAACAAACGAGGTTACACCTGACACATGGTGCATTATAGGTTACCAGCTTTCTAAAACATTATCTGAAAACGGAACCGTGAGCCGGGGCGTTTGCCAGGTAGATACCAATGGCAACCTGTTAAGTATCGCAGAGCGCGTAAAAATATATCCTGAAGATAATAAGATTGTTTACGAAGAAAATGATACCAAAACAGAATTGCCGGCGGACACTCCGGTAAGTATGAATTTTTGGGGATTTCATCCTGACGCTTTTGAATACATACAAAAATTGTTTCAAAAATTTTTAAAGGAAAATGGAGACAAGCCGAAGGCAGAATTTTTTATTCCGATTGTTGGCGATGCGTTTATAAATGACGATAGCGGTAAAATAAAAGTTATAACTACATCGGCTCAATGGTTTGGAGTAACTTATAAGGAAGATGCTCCTGCGGTAAAGGCCAGTATTGTGAAATTAGTTGATAGCGGGGCTTATCCAAATAAATTGTGGGAATGATGAAAAATTGCCCTGGTTGAAAGTAACTTTTTTTAACATCATAGCCTTCCTTTTAAGAAAAAGATAAATCGCCTGCATCAACTCCTTTTATTTTTCTACATCAATTATAATTTCATAATGTTCCACTGCTGGAAAAGGATCATAATGAATATGATCTGTGTATGAAAAAAAAGTTACGCATACGAATGCAACCTTTCTTTATTTTTGATAATGATCCTGATTGTAGATGATTCCCCTGAGAATATTATTTCCCTTAAAAAAGTGCTTGAAAAGAACGGCTTCGTGGTGGACTCCGCGTTATCCGGTGAGGAGGCTTTGAAAAAAGTGCTTAAAAACTCCTACGTATTAATAATCCTTGATGTGCAAATGCCAGGCATGGACGGCTTTGAAGTGGCGCAGGCAATAAGCGGATACAGCAAGGCACGCGAAACAGCTATTATTTTTCTTTCTGCAGCAAGTACAGATACGAAGTTTATCACCCAGGGATATTCTTCGGGTGGGCTCGATTATATCACCAAGCCGGTTGGTATCAATATTCTTTTGCTTAAGGTGAAAGTTTTTTATCGCATTTATGAGCAAAGCCGCAGGCTGATCGAAATGCAAACCGCATTGCTGGAAGAAATAGAGTCCGGAAAGAAGCCGAGCATAAGAAAGATGAATTTATTAGCATTGCCAGCCACGAATTAAAAACACCACTTACCAGCATAAAAGGATATCTGCAATTGCTTTCAAGAAGTATTGATAAGGAAAAGATGGCTCCGTTTAAGCAGCATCTCGACAAAGTTCACAACCAGGTTGAAAAATTAAATCTGCTGGTAGCCGATCTTCTTGATGTTTCAAAAATTGAAGGCGGCAAATTAAAATTCAATATGGCATTTTTTTCCATTGATAAATTGTTGCAGGATGTTATCGAAGTTACCCGGCATACGAATCCGGGGTTTACTTTAACCATTAATGGTGCGGTGGGTGAGCAAATCTTTTCAGATGAGATGCGGATAGAGCAGGTGATCACTAATTTTTTAACCAATGCTGTTAAATATTCACCGGACGCCAACGAGATAGTTGTTACCATAAGAGTTATTGATAATAAATTGTATCTCGCCGTCAGGGATTTTGGCATCGGCATGTCTGAGGAACATTTACAACAGGTATTCGATAAATTTTATCGTGTAGAAAAAACATCAATGCGCTTCCAGGGATTAGGGATCGGCTTATACATTTCAAAGCAGATTATAGAGAGACTTGGAGGCGAAATAGGTGTTAACAGCAAACCTGGCCAGGGTTCTGAATTCTATTTTAATTTACCATTGCATTCGCCACAATAAGAAAGTATAAGGACATGAAGACCACTATAAAACGAAATCTTTTTTTAGGACTAAGCTTGTCATTGGTTCTTTTATTTATCAGTTCTCTTGCCTCCTTTATCAGTATAAAAAACCTGATTCAGAGTTCGGAGATGGTCCGGTACAGGGAAGATGTAATCGATAAGTTAAACTCTGTTTTATCCGTAATGAAAGACGCTGAAACCGGCCAGCGTGGCTATCTCATTACAGGAGACCCTGTCTATCTCGAACCATACAACAATGCCCATGGACAAGCATCGGAATTGCTGGATTACATAAGCTCGAAAACAAGTGACGATGCTTTTCAGCAGAAAAATATGAAGCTGCTAACTGCTGATATTACTAACAGGATGAGATTGCTGAACCTGAACCTTGATCAAAAAAGACATCATGCGGCCGTTGATTTCGATAGTTTGCTGAGGGGCAAAGTTTACATGGATGACATTCGGGTTATCATAGCAACTATGCAAAAAGAGGAACAACGGCTTTTGGGAATACGCTCTGCCAGCCTCAACCAGCTAGCTGGCATTACACCTTCTATTATTATTTTAACTGCGTTGCTTGCCATCGCCATTACTTTATTTTTTTATAGAAGAGTTGTAGCAGATTTTGAAGAAAAAAGCAGGTTGCAGGAAGATCTGCAACGTAAAAACGAAGAAACAGACCGGAACATCCATGCCATGGAAAACGTTGCTGCGCAAATATCCAAAGGAGATTATCAAATACGAATCGATAAAATTTCACAGGATACGCTGGGAAATTTATCCTTATCGCTGAATACGATGGCACAATCGCTTCAGCAGGCCTTTACTTTACTGGAAGAAAAAGAATGGCTTCAAACAGGCATTGCACTTCTTAATGATAAGATGGTGGGTGAAAAGCCCGTTGATTTGCTGGCGCAGGATATAATAGAAAATATAACAGAATATACGGGTAGCCAGGTGGCCGCAATATATATGTTTGATGAGGATAAAGTGCTACACCTTGCCGGCAGTTATGCAATGAATACAGAAGAAGGCAGGGACAAACTGCGGCCCGGTGAGGGAATTGTGGGTCAATGTTTGCAATCAGGCAAAGCGATTTTGTTGCGTGATATCCCTGCTAATGAATTAACCATCTCTTACGCCTTCGGGAAAACAAAGCCACGTAATGTAGCAGCAGTACCGGTTTTCAAAGATAAAGTAATAACTGGCGTTGTTGAATGTGGTAGTCTTGAAAATTACACGCCGGCAAAATTAGAATTTTTAAAAAGCATCTCTGAGAATATAGGCAGTGCTTTGTATGCTGCGCAGAACCGTAGAAGATTGCAGGAACTTTTGACCAAAACCCAGGCTCAGTCTGAAGAGTTGCAAACACAACATGCTGAGATGGAAAGTCTGAATGCTGAAAGGGAAGCGCAGACGCAGAAGTTACAGGCTTCAGAAGAAGAACTGCGGGTGCAGCAGGAAGAGCTCTTGCAGAGCAACCGGGAGTTGGAAGAAAGAACCAGTCTGTTAGAAGAGAAAAATCAGGTGGTTCTGGAACGCAACCTGGAAATCCAGCAGAAATCAGAACTGATCGAACAAAGTTCAAAATATAAATCCGAATTTCTCGCCAACATGTCGCATGAATTGCGAACACCATTAAATTCTATTTTGCTGCTATCGAAACTAATGTCTGACAGTAAAGAACTCGATAAGGAATATATAGAATATGCGGATGTGATACAATCTTCCGGGCAGGGCCTGCTAAGCCTCATCGATGAGATACTCGATCTGTCGAAAATAGAAGCAGGTAAAATGACACTGGAACCGGGAGAAGTAACGTTGCAGGAGATCAGTAATGAGGCCAATGCGTTGTTTATGCCGCTGGCAAAAGATAAATGTCTTGAGCTGAAGATAAACATTGCTGAAAATACATCGCCGGTTTTGATCACCGATAAAATGCGGTTGCAACAAATATTAAAAAATCTTTTATCCAATGCTCTCAAATTTACTGCGCATGGTGAAGTAGCGCTGAATATTTCCAACGACCATGCCGGTAAAAAGATCATACTAACGGTTACGGATACTGGTATTGGAATTGCAAAGGATAAGCAACACCTGATCTTTGAAGCCTTTCAGCAGGCCGATGGATCTACCAGGCGAAAGTTTGGAGGCACAGGACTGGGATTATCAATAAGCAGGGAACTTGCCAAATTATTAGGCGGAGATATAAGCCTGCAAAGCACTGAAGGCAAGGGCAGCGAATTTACACTTACATTACCTGTCGATATCAAGGATAAAACTTTAGAAGTAAATGGGCAGGAAGAATTAATCGCCCGGATGCATAACGCCGAGGTAGATGTTGACCCCGGGTCGGAAGTATCGGGGCATTTTATTGTCGATCACATTCCCAACAGGATCAAAGATGACCGCGATACCATTTCCAAAGATGATAAGGTTATTTTGATCGTGGAAGATGATACTGTTTTTGCCGGAATCTTAATCGATTATACCCGGCAGAAAAAATACAAAGGAATTGTAGCCGTTCGCGGTGATGAAGCGGTTAACATGGCGAAACATTTTAAACCGGAAGCCATTTTATTGGATATACAATTACCCGTAATGGATGGATGGCAGGTAATGGAAGAATTAAAATCCAATCCTCAAACGCGTTCTATTCCGGTTCACATTATGTCTTCGCTACAGGTGAAGAAAGAAAGCCTGTTGAAAGGCGCGGTGGATTTTATTTATAAACCCTTTGCCATCGAACAGATGCAGCAGATCTTTCAAAAACTTGAGGACGTATTGAGCAAGCACCCCAGGAAGGTATTAATTGTAGAAGAAAATAAACAACATGCGAATGCATTGAGCTATTACTTAAGTGCCAGTAACATCAATACACAAATCGTCAACAATGTAAAAGACAGTATTGATGCATTGCAAAAAAATGAGATAGATTGTGTGATATTGGATATGGGTTTGACCGATATAAATGCTTATAAAACCCTTGAGGTAATTAAGCAAGGCCCGGGGCTTGAAAATCTTCCCATCATTGTATTTACAGGAAAAAGCCTTTCCATAAGCGAAGAAACAAGGATTAAAAAATATGCGGATTCAATTGTGGTAAAAACCGCACATTCCTACCAACGCATTCTGGATGAAGCGGGTTTGTTTTTACACCTTGTGGAAGAAAAAAAGGAAAAAAAATCAGCCAGTCAGAATCGTTTAACGAAAGACTCGGCGAGCTGCGGGACGTTTTAAAAGATAAGACAGTTTTGATTGCTGATGATGATGTGAGAAATATCTTTTCGCTTACAAAAGCCTTAGAACTGCACAATATGAAAGTATTGACTGCTACAGATGGCAAGGAATCTTTAAGCATTTTAAAGGAAAATCCTGATGTTGATATTGTATTAATGGACATGATGATGCCGGAAATGGATGGATATGAAACCATAAGGCGAAATAAGATTAATGAAAGTTTAAAAATACGCCTGTACTGGCTATTACTGCAAAAGCAATGATGGGCGACAGGGAAAAATGCATTGCGGCCGGCGCATCAGATTATATTTCAAAACCGGTGGATGTAGATCAGCTTGTGTCCTTATTACGGGTATGGCTATACGATAAAAAATAATTGCTACGATGGACGATCCAAGAAAAATACTCATCATTGACGATGACAGCAAAAATATTTTTGCTTTGTCTGCTGTTTTAAGATCGAAACAATTTCCCTGTATTTCTGCAGACAGCGCTATGCGGGGGTTTTGCATTCTAGAGCGGGAAAAAAATATTGGTCTTGTTTTGATGGATATGATGATGCCGGGCATCGACGGCTATGAAGCCATTGCAAAAATGAAAGAGCATAAAAAAATTAAAAGAGTTGCCCGTAATAGCGGTCACTGCGCAGGCAATGACGGGCAATGAAGAACGTTGTATTGCGGCAGGTGCGTCGGGATATATTTCCAAACCAATAAATGTTGATGAACTACTGAAACTCATCAATAGATTAACCTAAACGATTTTGGAGCTACCAGAGAATAATGATGACCAGGTGCAAACGTTGCTATCAGACGCTTTGGAAATTTACGGATATGATTTTACCGGGTATTCCCGCGCGTCATTAAAGCGGCGTATACTGAGATTGTACGCGCTCGATAAGGCAGTAAGCTTTGCAGAATTCAGGTATAAGATCAGGTCAGACGCTGGTTATTTCAAAAGATTTCTTGAGCAGGTTACTATCAATGTAACTGAAATGTTCAGGGATACTGATTTTTATAGAGCATTACGCGATAGCATATTGCCAAACTTAGGAACGTATCCCTTCATTCGAATTTGGATCGCTGGTTGCAGCACGGGTGAGGAAGCTTATTCTGTTGCCATTATTCTCGCCGAACTTAACTTACTTAAAAAGTCGCTGATTTATGCCACAGACATCAATGGAGCTGTGCTGGAGAAAGCTTCACTTGCGATGTTCCCATTGACTAACATGAAAAAGTATTCTGAAAATTACCTGGGCGCGGGAGGCGTTCAAAATTTTTCAGATTATTATTCTGCCAATTATTCCCTGGCGAAGTTGCGGGATGATCTAAAAAGCAAGATCATTTTTGCCACTCATAATTTGGTATCTGAGAATTCGTTTAATGAATTTCAGCTTATTTTGTGTCGCAACGTTTTGATCTATTTTGAAAGGGAACTGCAGGAAAAGGTATTTGAACTGCTAAATAACAGTCTGGAACATCTTGGTTACATAGGATTAGGAAGTAAGGAAACCATGGAGTTTTCACACATTGCAAAAAAATATAAAAGATCAGGCAATCAGAAAATCTGGAGAAAGATAGTGGAATGAAAAACTGCGATGCAATAATAATCGGCGGCTCTGCCGGGAGCCTGGATGTACTTTTAAAAGTGTTCCCCTCATTAAGCATCACTATAACTTTTCCTGTCATTATTGTGTTGCATCGTAAGCCGGGTGCCGATAGTTTATTAACCGAAATACTTTCTTCCAAAACAAAACTTATTGTAAAAGAAGTAGAGGAAAAAGAAGCAATACAACCTGGCGTTATCTACCTTGCGCCGTCCGATTATCATTTATTAGTTGAAAATAACCGGACGTTTTCTTTAGACGGTTCGGAGAAAATAAATTACTCCAGGCCATCGATAGATGTTACCTTTCAAAGTGCAGCAGAGGTTTATAAAGAGAACCTGGTTTGCCTGTTATTATCGGGCGGTAATTCAGATGGTGCTGAAGGTTTGCGATTTGTGAAAAAGTATGGAGGACACACACTCATTCAAAACCCTGGATCTGCAGTAGTTTCATACATGCCTGCTTATGCGGAGGGAAACCTCGCCATCGACCGGGTTATGGAGGTTGAAGAGATAGGGCCATATATTAATAGTTTATCCCAAAAACATAATTTGTAAATGAAATTACAGGAAAGAAAAGTATTTATTTTTGATGATAACGAAGAGCTGCTGGAGTTGTGTACGCTTATTTTAGAGGGACTTGGCTGTAATATAAAAACGTCTGCTACTTCCAATAATATTATTGAACAGGTTTCGGGATTCATGCCCGATCTCATTTTTATGGATAACTGGCTTCCTGATATAAGCGGTGTGGAAGCAACACAGAAACTAAAAGCAAACAAAGAGCTGCAACACATTCCTGTCATATATTTTTCTGCCAATAATAATGTTAGCGAATTGGCCCGCGAAGCTGGTGCAGAGGATTATCTTTCCAAGCCATTCGATATTGTCGATTTGGAAAATATTGTAAAAAAATATGTATAGCCTCTTTTTGTTGCTTTCACAGCCGCGACTTAAATCGCAATTCTATTTTGATTTTATTGAGAATAATTTTTCGCAAAAACAGAAAAGATTTCGGCGGTGACGACTGATCGCTATTACTTAAATTGGATGATTTATTATTATTAAGCCAAAAGTTTTCACTTCGTATACCCGATTCCGTTATATATCATTCTTCACCAGGTATTTATTTGTCCAGTCCTCTTAGCAATTTTTTCAACATAGCAATTTTTTCCGCATCAGTTAAATTGTCTTTATAGCCGAAAAAGGCATTCTCCCATTCACCGTAAGTAGCGTTAGGCAATACAATGAATTTTTTACCCCATTCGTCTTTTAATGAGTCTGTTGCATCAAAGCGCTCTTTTATTGACTTCTCTTCAAAAACCTGCATAAAATCATCAAGGTTATCGCCAAACAACATGATAACATCGTAATCTTTCATCACAATTTGTCTTCTGCCTTCTTTGGAGAAATCATTGGAAAGAAGGAGCATATGGCTTAGGTCTGCATTCGGTAATTTCAGGCGCTGCAAAATACCAAGCGTTACGTTCAATCCGCTGGTATCACGGTTGCTGATATAAAAAACACTTACTCCTTTTTTTCCTGCATAATCCAAAAAATCAACGGCGCCGGGCACTGTTGGTATTTCTGGCTTATTTATCCATTTTATCCATTTGGATCCTAATACTTTTCCTTCTTTAATAACTTCGCCGGCCAATTCACTGTTATCCAGGATGGTTTCGTCGAGGTCCGTAATAATGGCCAGGTTTTTCTTAGAAGGATTTTCAGCAACTATTTTATCAAGACGCAGCGTCGCGAGGTTAAATGCCTGGTAGCAAAGCGCCCTGTATTCGGCTGCAGATTGTTGCCATAAAACAGGGTACAATTTCAGATCTCCTTCCGAAAGACTCGTTGAATTATCCTGCGCATTTATTATTTGTAAGACCGGCAACGTGAGAATTATTAACGCGATTTTTTTCATGATAACTATTTTAAAAAATATTTATAAATAAAAAATTTGGATGCGCATAACCGCAAATTATAGATTTGTCCCGATTGCTTTAATTAACAATATTAAGCGCAATTTTGAAATTAATAATCATCTCTATTATTTTAAACGAATAGGTTTTAATTGGAGGTAAAATATTTGTTATAACACTATTAAAAAAATGGGGCTCCAAAATTCTTTTGGCGAACTTCTATGGTATAAAACTAAGAAAGACGATATAAAAACGAAATTAAAACTGTACTCAATAAATTTTTTAATCCGATAAAACATCGTTTGACATACAATAAGATTAAGCTTCATGTTTATGATAGGACAGAAAAAATTATCGGGAGGTTTCAAAGCGTTGAATATCGGGCGCATTTAAGCTTTTCAAAAAAATAATCAGTTAACAACCAGCACAGGTATTTTTATTTTGTGGCGTAAGCTATCTACTGTGCTTCCCAGCAAAATATCTTTAAGGCCCTTATGGCCATGCGAACCCACCACCAACAGATCAACAGAATGCGCTAATATTATTTTTGACATTTCAACAGCCGGATTTCCAAAGCCAATTTGTATTTCCGAATTGTAACCCAATTCCTGCAACCGGTGGCGATATTCATCCAGGTTATTTTTATCTAATTGGGTTTCCTGGTCGTGTGCATTTTTTCCCAAATAGCGCGCGGCAGCGCTCTCTACAATGTGAATAAAAGTATAAGTGGCTTGTTTGCCGCCGATCAATATTGCGTTTTGGATTATTTTCTGATCTTTTCCTGAGAAGTCTATAGCCATTGCAACATGTCTGTAACTGATTAAACTACCGGCACTAACTGGCTCAGCCTGCCCATGAGGAATTTGTCTTTTTTCTTTTGAGCTTTTAGTTAAAAAAGGATGAACAAAAACATATACAAGCAATGCAAGGCAGCCTAGTGAGATGGGTATCACAATAGAATATACAAGAATACTATCGTTTCGTGCACCTGCAACCCAATCATGAATTTGCTGAATAACTAACCGAATATTTAAATATACGATGACGGCGGCGCTAAGCCACGCTAAAATTTTTACCCATAATTTGATAGTAAATTCTTTCATTGATTTTCTATCAGAAGTAAAATGAATGAGCGGTATAACGGCAAAGCCTAGCTGTAAACTTAAAACTACCTGGCTCAGCACCAATAATTTTCCAAGCGATTCTGAACCAAAATAAAGAATGGTAAATAATGCCGGAATAATGGCGAGCAACCTGGTGATTAAGCGCCTCAGCCACGGACGTATCCTTATGTTTAAATGGCCTTCCATTACGATCTGCCCTGCTAAAGTGCCTGTAATGGTAGAACTTTGGCCGGCTGCTATCAATGCAATCGCAAAAAACATAGGTGCGGCTTTACCAAATAATTTTGTCAGCAACACTGACGCATCCTGTATCTCAGCTACACTAAAATATCCATTTGTATAAAAGGCAGCAGCAGCCAAAATTAAGATGGCAGCATTTACAAAAAAGGCAAGGTTCAATGCGATTGCAGTGTCTAAGAAATTAAATTTAATTGCTCTTTTCATTCCCTGGAATGTACGTTCAAATTTTCTTGTCTGCACTAAGGAAGAATGCAAATATAAATTATGAGGCATCACGGTCGCACCGATAATTCCAATAGCAATATATAACGATTCACCATTTAATTTTGAAGGAACGAACCCTTTAGCCACATCTCCATAAACCGGTGCCACGATAAACATTTCTATGAGGAAGGAAAACCCGATGATCAGAACCAGCGTAACGATAAAGGCTTCCAACACCCGCATGCCCCTGTTGAGAAGAAGCAATAGCAACAAAGTGTCAAGGGCTGTAACGCAAATGCCCCATATTAAAGGAAGTCCAAATAATAAATTGAGTCCTATGGCCATACCGACGATTTCTGCAAGGTCACATGCTGCGATGGCAATTTCTGCAAGAATATACAAAGGAATATTTGCCCAGCGTGGATACGCATTTTTAGATGCCTGCGCAAGATCCATCCCTCTTACAATACCCAGTCTTGCACTAAGGGACTGGAGCAATACGGCAATAAGGTTTGACATGAACAAGATCCAAAGAAGTTTATATCCGAATGCGGAACCGCCGGCAATATCAGTAGCCCAGTTGCCCGGGTCCATGTAACCTACGCTTACCAAATAGGCAGGGCCGAGGAAAGCCACAATTTGGCGCCAGCCTTTTCTTTCCGTTACTACTGAAGAATGCACTTCATGTAAAGAGCGTGATGTAACTGGGTTTCTGGCTTGCATACTTCTTATAAAAATTATTCTTCTTCAGTATAAAATCAAAAATATATTTCTCTTATGAAAGAATAAAGTTAAATCAATCTAACAAATTTTTAGTTTTGATAAAAATTAGCATATTTAGATAGTTTGCCGTACAATTAAAAAAAGGTATAGTTGATACTTCCTGTTTTTTTATAAAGTCATTAAAGTTCTGTATCGGCACGATTAAATGTTAGTTATGAAAGTTAATTATTATACGCGCAAAGATATAGAGTTAGATTTATCTAACAAATCTATTTATAAACTCTCATTTTTAGGAAATCCTTAGCGTATATAGATTCGATTAACATTTATTAGTTTTGAAACATGAATTCACTAACAGAAGAAAATTATCTGAAAGCATTATTTAATATAGCCGACGAAAAGGGAGAGGTGAGCGTAAATGATTTAAGCAAAACCCTTGGTATCAAAATGCCAACGGTAAACAGCATGATGAAAAATCTTGCTGAAAAAAAGCTGGTGCATTACGAAAGCTATAAGCCGCTTCATCTTACTGAAAAGGGTAAAAAAGAGGCCGGACTTATCATACGAAAGCACAGGCTTACAGAAATGTTTTTGGTAGAAAAAATGAAAATGGGTTGGGAAGATGTGCATGATATTGCTGAGGAAATTGAGCACATAAGATCAAATGTTTTTTTTGAAAAGATGGATGAATTGCTGGATTATCCCAAGATTGATCCGCACGGCGCTCCGATACCTGACAAAAGCGGAAAAATATCATTAAAGGAATATAATAAATTAAGCGATTGCAAAGCTGGTGAAACGGTAAAACTTTCCGCAGTAATACACACTTCTTCTGAATTTTTAAAATTCTTAAATGCACGCGAAATGCGGTTGGGATTAAAGATTAAGATCAAAGCAATAGAAGATTTTGACCGATCAGTAATAGTTAGTTATGGCAGGCGCCAGGCGGAAACATTGAGTAACGTTGTGTGCGAAAGATTGCTGGTGGAAAAAATGTAAAAAGTAGAAATCAAAGCTTGTGCATCATATTTTGCGCTGCAAAAGGCAATTCATCGACTCATTTTATGTATCATGAAAAGGTTAGAGACCGACATGTATTAGCTGCGTTCACAAACGACGACCCAAGCCGCGCAATGTAACCGTGGAAAAGAATGGAAACAAAGAAGTAGTGCAGATGAGAATTACTTTCCTATCGGCACCGGTTAGCCGCAGTGATCATTGTAAAACGATACGGCTGTCACCACAACAAGTATTTTGAAATGGAAACCAATACCGCGGAGGACATAAGAATTGTTAATGCGACACATGATGATTTGAATACAATTTATTGGCTCTTTGACCAGGCCATGGAATTACAGGAAAAAAATAACTACAGAGTTTGGGACACTATTGATAAATTAGCTTTGCAAAAAGATATTCATGAGGGACTTCAATATAAGGTTGTAAAGGGCGGTGATATTCTTTGCATTTTCAGCATTCAGCAAAATGACCCGTTCATCTGGCGGGACAAAGACCGGGGTGACGCAATTTATTTACATAGAATTGTGGTGCATCCGGATTATAAAGGACAAAGACAATTTAAACACGTTTTGAATTGGGCTAAGTCGTTTGCCAGTCAAAACAACTTAATATTTGTAAGGATGGATACCTGGGCAGATAACCTCAAAATAATTGAATATTACAAGTCATTTGGATTTGAATTTATTGAAAACTACAAAACAACAAATGCAACCGAATTACCCATTCAAAATCGAAATTTGGATGTAGCCCTATTGCAAATTAATCTAAAGGATATCTAATCTCCTGGCAGCAGCACATTTAAAACATCATATCTCTTTATTCCCATTTAAAAACTTTTACACAAATAAAACCTGTTACGATACACCATAAAAAAAGTGCGGCAACCTCGTAAGGCATTTGCCAGATGTGAGTCCCTTCGAAAGCTATTTTGCGGAGGCCTTTTACAAAAAAAGTAAGCGGCAATATATTGCAGAAGGATTGCAGCCAATGAGGATAATTCTCAACCGGAAAGAAAAGGCCGCACAATAAAATTTGCGGAAGCGTAACTGTATTGGCAACCGGTGCAATCGAGCTCTCATGTTGTACAACGCCGCTAATGATAAATCCCATGGCCATAAAAATAAAAAGGCCTAAAAGGGAAAAAACAAGCATTTCAAAAAAAGTAAATATGCCATGGGCCAATGTAAATCTGAAAGCAAAATAACCAATGGCAACAATAATGATGAAAGTGATAATGTGAAAAAAAACGCGGCTGATCATTTCCCCCATAATAAGGTATGTGCGGCTTACGGGAGCTGTTGACATACGCCTTTAGAACCAAATTTTTTCTCAGGCTGAATAAAAGAAAAGCTGAACCAAAAACGCCGGCCATCAGTAAAGAAAACCCAAGTTGCCCTGGAAGAATAAAATCTATTTGCCGGTAAGTTCGCCCCGGCAATTCTTTAGTGATTAAGGAAGCAACCGAATGATTATCCGGAAAAATATTTTTGTTAAGAGATGCAATAGCATTGTTCAATAAAGTCTGCAGCAAGGCCGCAGCGTCCCCCGAAGAAGCGCTGGATGTAATCAAAACAGAATAATACGGAAGCGGCGTGTTTAACGTGTCCTTTTTAATATTTATAATAGCGGCAAGTCTTCCTTTTTTCAAAGCGTCATCAGCCTTTGAAGAAGACAAACTGTTGTCAATTGAAATATTTGAAATATTTGCTAACGCATGATACACCACATTGCTTGTATCGCAGCCCGGCGCAAGAGCTATTCTCAATTCAACAATTGCATTATTAATCATTGAGCCAAATACGACGATAAAAATAACAGGAAAAAGCAAAGAGAATACCACCGAAGTAGCGCTGCGCAATGTTGCTATCAAGCTGGCTTTTGCCACGGCAAGAGCAGCCCGCAGTTGTTTTGTAGACCACGTCATATCGCAAAATTAACAGATTTAAAAATTAGCAAGTTGTTGCAACAATGGTTCTGTTCAACACATTGGAGAAATAGCTGCTGGTATAAAAAAGAATTCTATAAAACAGTTTGGGAAATCAAACAACGCAAAATTATAGATATGACTGCTGACACGAGCGCATCTTTGCCAATAATCATTGAATTATTTGTTGATAATCCTGGCCCTAAGACATGAGGCGGCTGTAACCGCGTGCAGGTTAAAAACATGCGGGTGGATGAAACAAAAAAGCCGTTTTAGAGATGGTAGATACCCTAAATGAGCTTGGTGTTTGGGTTAAAGACGCAGCTATTTCTTAGCTTCGCGACAAAATGGAGAAATTAAACATATCAATAGTCTTGCGGGTTTCGTTTCCAGGAGGCTTTGAAAAGGGAACACCCGTTGCAAATTGTTGGAGCTATTAATGCCAAACACGCATTAATTGCCGAACAAGCGGGATTCCACGCCATCTATCTTTCGGGCGGCGGTGTGGCTGCTGGCTCTTTAGGTATTCCTGATTTGGGGATTACTACTTTGAAGATGTGTTAATTGATATTAACCGGATTACCAATGTAACAGATTGTCCTTTGATGGTAGATGTGGATACCGGTTTTGGTCCTTCTGCTTTTAATGTAGCACGTACCGTAAAATCTTTGATTAAAGCAGGCGCTGCTGCTCTTCACATTGAAGACCAGGTAGGGGCAAAACGCTGTGGCCATAGGCCGGGTAAAGAATTGGTTAGTAAAGAAGAAATGTTGGACCGGTTGAAATCTGCAGTGGATGCACGAACGGATGAGCACTTTGTAATTGGCGCCAGGACAGATGCTTTTGCCAGCGAAGGTTTGGAAAAAACTTTGGAAAGAGCGGTTGCCTTTACAAAGATGCAGGAGCGGATTTCATTTTTGCGGAAGCTGTGCCTGATCTGTCTTATTACCAAAAGTTTGTCAGATGCTACCGGAATCCCTGTCTTGGCCAATATCACTGAGTTTGGAGTAATACCTATGTTTACTGTTGACGAGTTGCCAAAGCAGGTGTTCAATTGATTTTATATCCACTTTCTGCATTTCGCGCAGCCAATAAAGCGGCAAAAATGTATATGAACATATCCGCAAAGATGGCACTCAAAAGAATGTGCTGGACACGATGCAAACCAGGGAGGAACTCTACAAGACCATTGGCTATCATGAGTACGAACAAAAATTAGATAAACTTTTTAAAGAAAATAAAAATGGCTGATACTTAATCAAACACAAACATTCAAGCCCAAGAAAAGTGTAGCACTTTCCGGTATTGTGGCTGGCAAACCTGCTTTATGCACCGTAGGAAAAAGCGGCAATGACCTGCATTACAGAGGATATAATATTTTAATTCCTTGCAGAAAAGGCACTATTTGAAGAAGTAGCTTACCTGCTCATTTATGGTTCTTTGCCAACTGAATTGAATTAGCAAATTATAAAACCAAATTAGAAGTCTTTGCGTGGACTACCCGGTTAAATAATATTTTAAAGCAGTTCCTCCGCTGCCCGATCCTATGGATGTTTTGCGTACCTACGTTTCTGCCCTTGGTTGTGTTGAACCGGAAAAAGAAGATCATACTATTTCCGGAGCAAGAAATATTGCGGATAAATTACTGGCATGTTTAAATTCTGCATTATTATATTGGTACCATTATTCTCACAATGGAAAAGAGATTGAAGTAGAAACGGATGATGATACGATTGGAGGTCATTTTTTGCACTTGCTTCATGGGAAAAAACCTTCAAATTCCTGGGTAAAGGCAATGCAAATTTCATTGAACCTTTATGCTGAACATGAATTCAACGCTTCTACCTTTACAAGAAGGGTTATTGCCGGCACCGGTTCCGATATGTATTCCGCCATCACAGGTGCAATTGGCGCATTGCGTGGACCAAAGCATGGAGGAGCAAATGAAGTAGCTTATGAAATTCAAAGCAG
>CAWGLC010000011.1:0-62937 GCA_963823305.1 uncultured Chitinophagaceae bacterium | reverse complement strand
GAAGAGGAAGGTGTGGTTTTTAATTGTAATTCACATGTAGGCGTAAACGTTAGCATTAATGATTTGCTTCGGGAGTACCATGCAATTGTATTGGCAGGTGGGTCTACCGTCCCCAGAGATCTGGGAATTCCTGGAAGGGAGTGTAAAGGCATTTATTTTGCGATGGATTTTTTAAAACAGCAAAACATACGAATGTCGGTAAAGATGACGAAAGATGATATTTTTGCGACAGATAAAAATGTAGTTGTCATTGGTGGCGGCGATACAGGAAGCGATTGCGTAGGGACTTCAAACCGCCATAAAGCAATATGCATTACGCAATTTGAATTATTGCCAAAACCTCCTGAAGACCGAACATCATTTATGCCGTGGCCAACTTATCCCATGGTATTAAAATTTACGAGTTCGCATGAAGAAGGCGCGAAGACATTGGGCGATTGCCACCAAAGAATTTATTGGTGATGAAAATGGAAATTTAAAGCGTTGAAATTGTTGACCTGGAATGGAAATTTTCGGAGGAAGACCAGCCTGCAACAGTTTACAGAAGTGCCGGATAGTGAAAGCGAAATTCCTTGTGAGCTTGCCTTGCTGGCAATGGGATTTTTGCATCCGCAATATGAAGGTTTATTGGACCAACTTGGGATTGAATAAGATGAAAGGGGAAATGTAAAAGCTTCCGAAAAAAATTATCAAACCAGTATTGCCAAAATATTCGCTGCAGGAGATATGCGCAGAGGGCAATCCCTGGTTGTCTGGGCTATTTCTGAAGGACGGGAATGCGCCAGGCAAGTGGACGAATACTTAATGGGACATTCATTATTAGAAGCAAAAGATCAGAATATCTTGCATAAAATTTAAATCCTTTTTAGCATCATCCATGAAGGCTGTCTTAAAGCAAGATTTATGGCAGCCTTTTTTTATTTTTATTATCCCTTTCCAATTTATTCCGGCTCGCAAAGACGTGAGTACTAATGATCCGTCATTGCGAAAAGTTTTCGTGTACAGGTTTTGTAGACAAAAGAATTTTAGGAAAACTTTGCGGCAATCTCCCCAGATATCGTTAGAGTAGGCATGACCGTTAGTTGCTCTGTCCTGGGTTTGTACCACCCGACTTAGAGAATTAAATCTAAAACAAAAATTCAATTTTATAAGAACCGGGTGTTTGTCCTGAGTTTTGTAACTCAGGACAGCAGTACTTTTATAGTTGAACTTACTACGGATAGCTGAGGGAACTCAGGCCAGCTGCGCTTTATAGTCGAACTTATTACGAATAGGCTGGGTTAATCAACCAATTTTGCATCTTCAAATAAAGCATGAAGATTATCAATGTACACTATATATTTTAAAGGAAGTACTGTATCATTATCTAACCTTTGTCGTATAATAGTCCCATGCAAACAAAGGTCAAAAGAACAATTAGTATAGAAAAGAACTTTCTTGTTATGGCAATATATTATAAATTTAATATAGGTCCTTATGACTTCATTCTATTATCAATATTGATTTTTCATTATCGATTTGATATTTACCTAATTTCTTCAAGGCACTTTACCCTAATAATAGTGGCGCAGAAACATGTTTTTTTTTGATAAAGAGAATTTCAGAAAAGTAAACAATTTTTATCAATACACAACAATGCGTAAACGCAAATTCAATTCTTCACTTCGGACACGAATATTTATTGCCGCGAAATAAATTTTATAACACGTAAATTGTAATCATTAATTACATTTAAGTTTTAAACAGGGAAATTAAAAAAATTAAGCTGCAGGATTCTTTTTCTTAGGTTGAAAACAAGTATTAATAATTATGTGCTTACATTATTATCGGATAATCACTTTCGCTGCTAAAAATAGTCTCATGAAAAAATATACATTTCTATTTGCTCTTATTGTATTTTCTTTTGTTGCCAATGCTCAAAATGCTGACAGCACATGGATTGTAAATAATTATACCAAGACGGAAAAATACATTACCATGCGTGATGGAATAAAATTGTTTACGTCCATATATATTCCAAAAGATAATTCTGAAAAACATCCTATACTGATGACACGAACGCCTTACTCCTGCGCTCCATACGGCGAAAATAACTTTAGCCCGTTTTGGCATAGTTATGAAAAGAATATTTTAAAGAAGGTTATATAATAGTTATCCAGGACGTTCGCGGAAGATGGATGAGCGAGGGGCAATTTGTAAATGTAAGGCCGTTTAATGCCACTAAAAAAGGTAAAGAGATTGATGAAGCAAGCGATACATACGATGCCATTGACTGGCTGGTAAAAAACATTCCAAACAACAACGGCAATGTGGGCATATTTGGCATTTCATATCCCGGTTTTTATTCAACGATGGCTGCGGCGAGCAACCATCCTGCGTTGAAGGCTGTAAGTCCACAGGCGCCTGTTACCAACTGGTTTATCGGCGACGACTTTCATCATAAGGGCGCCTTTTTTCAAATGGATGCCTTTGATTTTTATTCCCCGTTGGGATTTGGATTTGGTGTTCCGCATCCAAAACCTATAAATGAGGCCCCGCCTTCTTTAGGATTTCCTGACCATGATAATTATAAATTTTACCTGGAAACGGGAACGTTGAAAAATCTTTCAAAATATATGGGAGACAGTATTGCGTTTTGGAACGACCTGATGTCTCACCCGGATTATGATGCGTGGTGGCATGCCCGCGATGCCCGTAATGCAACAAAAAATTTACATCCTGCTATGCTTTGGGTTGGCGGCTTATTTGATGCGGAAGATTGCTGGGGCGCCTGGAATTCTTACAAAGCAGCAGAGAAAAATAATCCAGGTAAAGCGTTTAACAAAATTGTGGAAGGTCCATGGTATCACGTTCAATGGGCCAATAACGACGGAACACATCATGGCAACATTCAATTTGGCTCCAATACCAGCGAATATTACCAGCAGCATTTTGAAATTCCTTTCTTTAATTTCTTCTTAAAAGGTAAGGGAGATATTAGCCAAATAGGTGAAGCAAATGTTTTTCTTACCGGCTCAAACGAATGGAAAACTTTTAATCAATGGCCTCCCGCCAATGCAGAAAACACCGCATTATATCTTAACGGCCAGGGAATGTTAGATTGGTCGAAACCTTCTGCAGCGAATAGTTTCAGTGAATATATAAGCGATCCTGCCAAACCTGTGCCTTATGAACAATTTGTACATTTCAACAGGACAAGAACGTACATGACAGATGACCAGCGTTTCGCAGCGCGCCGAACGGATGTGCTGGTTTTTCAAACAGATACTTTGAAAGATAATGTAACGGTAACCGGGCCGGTTATTGCTGATATTATGGCCAGTATTTCCACAACAGATGCGGATTTTGTTGTTAAGCTGATCGACGTTTATCCTGATGATGCCGGCTATAATGATGTAAATATTTATGCAGAAGAAGATCCCGTAAATCCATACCCGATGGGTGGTTACCAAATGCTGGTTCGGGCAGAAATTATGAGAGGTAAATTTCGCAACAGTTTTGAAAAACCCGAACCCTTTGTTCCCGGGAAAATTACGGAAGTGAAATGGGAGCTTCCTGATGTAGCGCATACTTTTTTAAAAGGACATCGCATTATGGTGCAAATACAAAGCAGTTGGTTTCCCCTGGTTGACCGCAATCCGCAGAAATTTGAAAATATTTATAACGCTGTTGAAAGTGATTTTCAAAAATCAACTATTCGCATATACCATGATGCGGAACATCCATCTAAAATTATCTTACCTGTTTTAAAATAAATTTGCACTTCCTATATAACCCGTGTGAAAGCAACTTTTTTTAAAGATGAAACCTATTTTCATAATATTTTTAATAATCAATTTTAATGAAAAAAATTACCTGTCTTTTTTTAATGTTTGTAACTCTATCGGCAATGGCCCAATCAAATATCAGTATCATTCCAAAACCTGTTGAGTTAAGGGCAGGAACAGGCTATTTCACTTTGAATAAGTCCACCATTATCCTTTATAATAATGATGAGAAGCATAATGCCGATATGCTGAATTTTTATTTAAAAAAATTATATGGATTTACATTAACGGAGAAAAGCGCTGCTTCTGGCAAAGACGCAGAGAATGTTATTATGCTCGGTTCGATATCCCCGGGTTCTTTCAATAAAGATGAATATCATCTGGCTGTTACCGCAAATAAAACAAATATTGAAGGCGTAAACAATGAAGCTATATTTTATGGCATTCAAACATTGCTTCAACTTTTGCCATCAGAAAGCAGCGCTTCAATAGATGCAGGTTTTCAAATTCCGCAGGTAACAATAAAAGATTATCCCCGCTTTCAATATCGCGGCATGCACCTCGATGTGGGAAGGCATTTCTTCGGCGTTAGAGAAATAAAAAAGTATATTGATTACCTTGCTTATCATAAATTCAATACTTTTCACTGGCACCTGACGGAAGACCAGGGCTGGCGAATAGAGATAAAAAGATATCCAAGACTTACGTCAGTAGGAGGTTTCAGAAATGGAACGGTTATCGGGCATTATCCCGGAACAGGAAATGACAGCCTTCATTACGGCGGATTTTATACACAGGCCGAAGTAAAAGATATTGTGAAATATGCAGCGGAGAGGTATATAACGATCATTCCTGAAATTGAAATGCCTGGTCACTCATCTGCAGCAATCGCTGCTTACCCGCAGTTAAGCTGTTTCCCTGGTGAATCAACGGCAATAAAATCGACTACGCCATGGGCAGGCCCGCGGACGGGAAAACAAGTGCAGCAAACCTGGGGCGTTTTCCCTGATGTGTATTGTCCTTCGCCTTATACTTTTAAGTTTCTTGAAAATGTTCTGGATGAAGTAATGCAACTCTTCCCTTCAAAATACATACACATTGGTGGTGATGAGTGTCCGAAGGATTATTGGAAACGTTCGGCTTATTGTCAAGCGCTGATCAAAGAAAAGCATTTAAAAGATGAGCAGGGATTGCAAAGCTATTTTATCAGCACGATTGAAAAATATATAAACAGCAAAGGGCGGCGAATCATAGGCTGGGATGAAATATTGGAAGGAGGCCTTGCACCGAATGCTACTGTTATGAGCTGGCGCGGCGAAGAAGGTGGCGTAGCTGCGGCTCAGCAGCATCATGATGTGATTATGACACCAGGGCAATATGTTTACTTTGATCACGCACAAATACCAAATGAAGACAGCGTAACCATTGGTGGATATTTGCCGCTTGATACGGTGTACAGCTACGAGCCGGTTCCCAAAGAATTAAACGCAGATGAAGCAAAATATGTTTTAGGCGCACAGGCAAATGTATGGACAGAATATATTGGAAATGACAGCAAGCTGGAATACACGATTTTTCCCCGCGAGACCGCATTGAGCGAGGTACTCTGGAGCCCGAAGGCGAGCCGCAACATCAATGATTTTAAACAAAGGCTAACGGAAATCATTATGCGATACGGGCTGTGGGGAGCAAATTATTGTAAAGTGTATTAGGATTTAAAAGCTCTGTTATTTCTTCTGATTCAAATTAAAATTTATTGTATTTATCGATTCAAAGGCTATAAAATGTTGCTTTCATGTAGTTAGGAAATACTAACCATAATAGCAGCATTAAGTGCAATTAATATGCGCTCTATCTATAAGCCGGATTAATGAAACGAAAGTATTATTAAAAAATTCATGCTTATGAGTGCCTGGAGTGTTGCATACATAAACAAATAAAAAAAAGGTTTCAATTTGCTTCATTGAAATCCTTGCCTGAATTACATTTCAAAAGATTTCACCAACCATTTTTGCCCTCATTGTCATCAAAATCCATCCACATTTTTCACGATGCTTTGTACAATATCCGGGAAGATTTTCCAAAGTAAATTCCATCGCATTAGCCGGTTGGTTTATACTAACAGACATTATAGAAAAGGGCTTCTATAAAAATAGAAACCCTTGCGTGATACTGCTCTATGAGAAAAAAAAATCTATACCTGATTTGGTCAAAGCATTAACCAATCCAATTGGTCCTTAATGCCTTTTCTTTTTCGATACATGATATTGGTTTTAAAATTATGGCTTGGTTTTATCCATTTTTAATGTTGAGCCCACCATAACGGAGTTAATACATTATCAGAGCCACCGAGGGCGCTAATGGCCTGGTTGTAACCGGTGACATTACTGTTTTGCAATCCCGAAGGATATTTCATGCGTTGCGGAAAAAACTGCTGGTTGCTGGTCATATAATTTGAAGGTGTCAATGCCGGTAAAGTTTGAATAGGACCTTCCAGCATTACATTTTCCAAGAAAGGCAATCCAAGTCTTCTGTGATCGCTCCATGTTTCTAAAGGCAACCAGGGAGTCTGGGCAATAAATTTCTGCGTAATGATTTTTGTGAGATGATCATTTCTTACGGTGCCGTTCATGTATAAATTATTTACAGGATATTTGATTGAAGCTGTTCCGGGAGTGCCGGTCATGCCATCGACATAAGTCATCATGTGGCTAGCGCCTGGTTCAGTGGTATTGATTCCAGTCAACTGATGTGCCATCCGTGTTATAATCAGTCAGAAGTAAGATAGCTGCCAATAGGAACGTTCCAATATGCAAAAGCTGCTTTGAATACCATCGTTTCATAAGCCGTTTGTGCGTCTACAGGAGAGGCCCATCCTCTGTACCGCTCCTTCGGCCAAAAGGAAATAAGTTTCCCATGGAGCAAAAAATACCCTATTGGCTTTTGGGTTCTGAAATCTTGTTGTAGACTTGGAACAAAACCGTTTGTATTTCCAATATTAAGGAAGTCATTTTTTGAGTTTACCTGGCCGGTAGTCCATTGTCCATCGGGTACGGGGTTCCAGGTACATGTTGCATCAATTGTTTTAACAACATTATTATTTGCATCGCGCAACTGTGCTCCGGTTGTAACGTTATTGATTGCACCGCAGGTGCCGTTAGGGAAAGTTGGACTATTGGTATTTCCAGGAATATAAAACATTTGATAAGCACGCGGATCAATTGTGTTAGGTAATCCATCAAGCCAATAACCTGTAAACGGATTATTAGTCATAGTGGCCAAACTGTAAAGGAAAATACTGTCCAACATAATCGGCAGGTTTAATATTTGCATCCGCTGCAGCTAATTGAGCAGGATCTGTAATTACTGTTGGTAACTGGTCTGCGATTTAACACCTCCAAGATTAACCATTAAATTATTTAATGTAACGGCTAACGGGAGCTAGATACCAGCAACGTGTGTAAACACCTGATAAATCATTATATCCTGGTGTTTCCTTGATTTGAAAAATTTCAGCATTATCAGTCATCAAATCTCCCTTGGCAGCATCTTCAAATTGAGACTGGGCTTTTGCCGGATCGACTTGTGAAAGCCGCATTGCAAGACGCAGACGCAATGAATTGCCATATTTGAGCCATTGAGTAAAATTAAATCCGTAAGCAGGATCTTCTATTGCTAATTGCTAGAAGCAGAAACAGTTACATCTATTTTTGAAGTTGCATCTTTTAATTCGTCGAGGATATAATAATATACTGATTTTACATCTACGAAATCTGGGATTTGTTCCCTGGAAGCCCGCTATTGGCATTGGTCCAAAGTTATCACTCATTTCGCTCAGTAAATAGGCACGCCAGATGCGTGCATACCTGCAAAAGGTTATTTGTATAAGCCTTTGCGGTTTTATCTGTTATTTGCTGATTGGCTACATCTATAGCACTATTAATGATAATTTAAAGCGCCGGACTGATTATTATAATATTCACCAATCCATTCATCATTATAAGCACCCCACTGAAAAAGTTGCTCCATCTGCATCTCCTATCTGGTGGCCTGCCGCCTGCCAGTATAAAATAAAAGCCCTTTCAGAAACTCCAGGGTTCATTTGTGCATGAGTGATCGAATTATCAATAAAGTATTCAACCTGCACCTGTGTAGCGCTCGCCGCAGTTGGATCTACATTTATTCTGGCTAAACTTTTTACATGATGCCAATAACACCATCGATGTTATAAGCAAACATAATTTTTTTAAGATCTTTTTCATATTTATTATAATTAAATTATTAGTATTAGAAGCCCAAATTTAAATTAAAGAAGATGGTTCTTGTTGTCGGAGCGACTTCCATTTTCAAAGCCGGTTGCATTAGTGCCGGTAGCATATACTGATTCAGGATCTAAGCCATGCATGTGGCTTGTTATCAGCCAAACGTTATTAACGATACTGACACACCCAGCTCTTTGAATTAAGCTTTTACCTAAAAATTTGCGTGGAAATTATAGCTTAGCTGAATATTTCTTATGCGAATGTTGGTAGCATCATAAAGATTAGTTTCTGTGATACCTATGTTATCCGCACCTGCTGTAGCTCCCCAATATTGCTGGGTAGAAACTTTTTTTGTATTTGGACCGTATTGATTCGTTGCTGAGTTAAGTACTACTCCGCTTACAACCATTGAATCACTTACCATCGCCTAAAGTTATTGCCGCGGTGCCCGCTCTCTCCATATTGTCAAGAGTTCCTGAGAACATTTTTCCGCCTAAGCGCCCATCAATTAAGAAGGAAAGCCGAAGTTTTTGTAAGTGAAATGAGTTGGTTAGACCCAATAATGCATTTGCCTGTTGGTTGCCCAATCTTACCACGGCGCCACCAGCTTTTTGTGGTAAGCCATTACCATCTAATATCAATTGTCCATAATTCGGATCTTTAGGATCTGTTACCCGCTGAATTGTGTTCCATATATTTCGCCATACTTTTGCGCCAGCAACCGCTAACACCTCAATTTGATCATAACCACCCAATTGGTATTGGTTGACGCCGGGATAAATTGAGTTTACCGTGTTGTCATTTGTCGAATAATTAATACTCATGTTCCAATTGAAAGATGAGGGCTTATGATTTTCTAATATACTTAGCATCAACAGTTAATTCTATTCCTTTGTTCTCTATATCACCCGCATTAATTTTTTCAAAGCTATAACCACTTAACGGATCAGGGGCAAATTAATTAACTGTCTTGTTGCATTTGACTTATAGAAAGCAACATCAAACCCGATTCGATTGTCAAGAAAACGCATGCTGGCTCCTGCTTCATAAGATTTAATTAACTCACTCTTAACATTGGGATTGTATAGTATTGAATTTCTTCCTGCAATTGTATTTCCGTTGGGATCGTTACCTATATAATAAGTATTATACAATTGATATGGATCAAGATCGTTACCCACTGAAGCATAAGAGGCTCTTAATTTGCCAAAGCTTATCCAGGAAGGTAAATGTCCACCGGCCTTTTGAATCATATCTGTAAATACATATGAAACGGCGACAGAAGGATAAGAATAAGACCTGTTGGCGGGACTTAAGGCAGAAGACCAGTCATTTCTAAATGTACCCGTTAAATACAAATAGCCATTGTAATTTAATTCGATTGACCCATAAAGCGAATTAATGCGCTTTTGGGAAAAGGCCTCGTTAATGGAAGGCTTGCCAGCAGAATTGCCAATCGTGAATAAATTTGGTACAGTCAGGTTACTGGTACTTGCGTTAAGTGCACTATTTCTGGTGGACATTAAATTACCACCGACCACTAACTGACCCACCTAATTTGCCAAATAAATTATCTTTATGCGCGGTAAACAAAGCACTGTAATCAGTTTCCTGGAAAGTCTGTTTTCCGATGCCATAATTGGCTGATACAGGGCTTCCTGTATAAACTTTGGTTTCTGTATTTTCAGTGTACATATCCGAACCGCCATTAACCTCTCCAGTCAACCAACTGTAAACTCATATTTCAACGCTCCATAAAGTAAAAAACGATTCCGGGTATCCGAGTTCAAATTATATTTTGAAGACCAATAAGGATTTACCTGATTTGTAGGTGAAAACCAACGCATGTTACCGGATGAATCTACAGATTGTTTAAATTGAGTTATATCAATAGTCCTTGGTAAATTATAAATCGTGGTGAAAGCATTGTTGATATTTTGGCCTTCAATGATCTGTTATTAGCAGTAGCATTTATATATTGAACTTTAGTATCAATACTCCACCTCTCTTTTTTACCAAATTTTTTACTAGCTCTTGCCATTAAATTGTTCCGGGTTAATTTTTGGCCAGGAATTATTCCTTTATCATCCAAACGGTTGTAGGAAGTGTAGATAGAGCCGGAATTGAATTTGTTGTTGAAAAGAAATATTTTGAGTGGATGTAATTCCTGTCTGAAAAAAATTCTTTACGTTATTATAGGCTTTGAGAGGAACAGCTTCGCCATTCCAGGCTGTGTCAATCTGCCCTTCGATCTTTGGTCCCCAACTCAAGAGTGAAGTTGGATTAAAAAGACCATTGCTTCCCTGCCCAAACGAGTTCTGTATCGCCGGATTAGTAAATATGCTGGAAAAACCTATTGAAGAGGAAACGGTAATGCCCAAACCAGGTTCTTTTCTTCCGGTCTTGGTGGTAATTAAAATTACTCCATTGCCTGCGCGGGATCCGTAAAGAGCTGAGGCAGCAGGCCCCTTTAAAACGGTAAGCGTTGCAATGTCATCCGGATTAATATCACTTAACCCATTTCCCATGTCCAGTGACGGATTATAAAAATCATTGGTACCACCGATTCCCACTCTACCTGTTGAATTTTGCATTGGAATACCATCCACTACTATCAATGGTTGATTGTCACCTGTCAAAGAATTATTTCCCCTTAAAGTTATTTTTGAAGATCCGCCAGGTCCGTTACCAGAGCGTGTGATCTGCAAGCCGGCTACCTTTCCCGAAAGATCATTAACTACATTTACTTCCCTGGCTTCCACCAAAGAAGATCCTTTTACTTCCTGCACGGCGTAGCCCAAAGATTTTTTGGTTTTTTGAATGCCCAAAGCCGTGACCACGACCTCAGTCAGGTTATTATCGGCAGCGGTGAGTGTTACGTTTAAAACAGAATTCTCCCCTACTGAAACTTCTTTGGATTTAAAATTAACTGAGCTAAAGACCAAAATCGCTTTAGGCCCTTTAACGAGCACACTAAAATTGCCGTTTTCGTCAGTTGTACCACCAGTTTTTGTATTCTTTACCAGGTACGTAGCTCCTGCTATCGGATTACCTGTTTCATTTCTCAAGGTTCCCGAAACTTTTTTTTCTTGCGCCGATGCCATGGCAACACAAAAAAACATGGCAACGAACAGCAGCAGGTGTTTTGATTTTGGCTTCATTTAATTTGTTTTTAAAATTTTGTAATAATATTTGACAGGATAATGATTTTTTTATGTGATTCTAATTTACTTTAAGCGGCCTCTGCTTTTGCGAAATGTTTTTGATATTTTTTATCATAATTCTCCACCACCAGGGTTCCACCGCCAATTAATTCGGCGCTATTACTAAAAGATGATACAGCAATTTTAGTGTAAGCTGCCAACTGTGGGATGCAGTATTTATTTATCGCCTGTTGAATGGGCGCAAGCAGCATATTGCCCGCCATCGCCCCGCGTCCGCTGATGATAATTAATTCCGGGTTAAGGATGTGGATCAATACAGCTATTCCTCTTCCAATATTATAGGCGATTTCAGACAATAGCTCTACGGCTAACTGGTCTCCTTTTAATGCAGCATTGATGATAGCTGCCGAAGCTTCTTCAAAATCATCCGGTAAATTTTTAATGATGGAAACACGCCCGTTTTTTAGCTGCTTTCTTACTTTCTCAAGTACTACCAGCATGGATGCTTCCGTTTCGAGACAGCCGCTTTTTCCACAACTGCATAATTTATTGTTTTCAAAAAGATGAATGTGGCTGAATTCGCCGGCGAAGCCATTATTCCCCCTAAATAGCTTTCCGTTTAAAATTATTCCCAATCCTACGCCCCAGCCGAGATTAACAACCATCGCGTTTTGAAGCTCGCGCCGGGAACCCAATTTCAATTCGGCAAGCGCGATAAGGCTTGAATCATTATCCATATATACAGGCAACTTAACAGCCTGTTCGATATATTCGGATATACTTTCCTCGTTATTATCCAAAAAAGAATAATTAATACCTTTTTCTGAGTCAATAAAACCAGGCATTCCAATTCCAATACCTGCTATTTTATTTTTCTCAATACCCGATTCGCTGATGAATGCTGAAACATAATCAACCAGGGCGGACAATGCCAGATTGTTTTGATAAAGACATAAATTGTATCTTTTTTCAAAAATCACTTCGTAATTCTGAACGTCAATAATCCCAATCCTGGTTATAAATTGATCCATTGCTACAGAGATAACATACATCTTCCCCGCTACGAGCGAATAAATTAATGGCCGTCTTCCTCCTGTGGAAGAAGCATATCCGTTCTCCTGCAAAATTCCTTCTGCTACCAGATCTGCTAAAACTTTTGTGGTCAATGGAAGACTTTTTTCGATACGCGTGCTTATTTCCTGTGCGGAAAGCATTTTTCCAAAACATAATTCTTTAATGATCTTCCGTTTGTAGAGCAGTGTTTTGGGATTCATTACTGCGAAAATAAAAATTTATTTAAACTTAACAAAACTTTTTAAAAAAATTAATAAGTCTGATTATAATTTCATGTTTGACGGAAAAGATTTATAGAAAATTAGTATTAATGCTTGTAAAAATAAAATGCCTGGGGATTACGAATCCTAATGTCTTTTACAAAAATCAACGTTTCAGATTTCCATTTGATAAAAATCATGTTTTGACAGACAAGGCAGTTTTGGAGAGCGTTTCAAAACAACAATTTTAGAGTGTGTATTTTGGATAGAGAGATATTATGCAATCGATTGCTTTAAATTATTAGCGGATAGCAAGGTATCTTTAGATTGAATAAAAATAATTTGCATTCCGCTACCTTCGCTTTTTTGATTGCCGGGATAAACTCCAATTTCTTATTACATTTCAAACGACATATTTTTAAACCCTTTTAATAAAAATTCCTAAAAAATCAAAACACTCATGATTGATTCTCTTGAAAAAATTCCTGTTCAAATTTTTAGTAACCCAAAAGAGGGCTCGCAATATGTAGCCAGGGTAATTTCAGATCTTATCAAAGAAAAAAATTCCCTGGGAAATTTTGCGGTAATAGGCCTTGCAACAGGGTCTACCCCGAAATCGTTATATGCTGAGCTGGTGAAATTGCATCAGGAGGAAGGCTTAAGCTTTAAAAAGGTGATCACGTTTAACTTAGATCAATATTATCCGATGGAGCCCGATGCGCTTAAACAGCTATCATTATTTCATGCGTAAATATTTATTTGAACAAACTGATATTGATCCAGAAAATTATTTTCTTCCAAACGGGTTGATCCCGAAGGAAAAAATAAAACAACATTGCATTGATTATGAAAAAAAGATTGCAGACGCCGGCGGTATCGACCTGCAGATCCTGGGAATTGGAAATAACGGCCACATTGGCTTTAACGAACCAGGCTCCCCGGTTTATTCAAAAACGAGGCTTGTAACATTGGAGAATTCAACCCGGCTGGCAAATTCACATGAATTTGGAAATATTTCGCAGGTGCCACGCATGGCGATCACGATGGGCATAAGCACTATCATGCGGTCGAAGCGTATTATTTTAATGGCATGGGGCAAAACAAAAGCGCCTGTAATTAAGAAAGCCGTTGAAGGAAAGCCTTCTGAAGAAATTCCTGCATCACTTATTGCAGAATCATGATAACTGCACCTTTGTGGTGGATGAATTTGCCGCTTCAGAACTGACAAGATTTAAATCTCCATGGCTTACCGGAGATTGTGAATGGACGCCGAATATTATTAAGCGGGCGATCATAGGGCTTGCATTAAAACTTAGCAAACCGGTATTGAGCCTCACCAATCATGATTATAATGAAAATGGCCTCAGTGACCTGTTAGTGGAAAAGGGAGATGCTTATGAAATAAATCTTGAAGTGTATTATATGCTTCGTGACAGCATTACCGGCTGGCCCGGTGGTAAGCCAAATTCTTCCATGCCCAATCACCCGGAGCGCAGCACGCCTTTTCCAAAAAAGGTACTTATTTTTTCACCTCATCCTGATGATGATATTATAAGCATGGGCGGAACTTTCATGCGACTGCACGACCAGGGACATGATGTACACGTTGCATATCAAACCAGCGGTAACATTGCGGTTACGGATGAATTTGTAACACGCTTCCTGGATTTTACCGTTGGCTTCGAAAAAATTTTTGATATAGATACCACCGTTAGTAATGCGATATTAAATAAGGCCAACTTCGTTTATCACAGAAAAAAAATCAACCGAAAAAGATACGGAGGAAATAAGAAGCATTAAAGGTTTGATACGCCGCTGCGAAGCGAGAGCTACCTGCAAATATGTAGGACTAACGGAAGAACAGATCCACTTTATGAACCTTCCGTTTTATGAAACGGGAACAATTGAAAAAAAGCCGATGAGCGAAGAGGATGTTGAACTAACGGTAGAGCTTATGCGCAAAATAAAACCGCAGCAGGTTTTTTGCGCCGGGGACCTCGCCGATCCTCATGGCACCCATAAAGTATGCATCGATATTATCCTTGCTGCACTCGCATTCATGAAAAAAGAAGGGGATGAATGGCTTAATGATTGCCGTGTGTGGATGTACAAAGGTGCCTGGGAAGAATGGGATATTACTGAAATTGAGATGGCGGTTCCAATGAGTCCTGACCAGGTAAGAAAAAAGCGCTATGGCATATTCATTCACCAGTCTCAGAAAGATAGTGTGCCTTTCCAGGGAAGCGACAACCGCGAATTTTGGCAACGTGCCGAAGAAAGAAATGCTAACACCGCAGATTTATATGCGCAGCTTGGGCTCACAAAATATGCAGCTATGGAAGCTTTTGTAAGAATGGAAGTGTAAGGTGAGGATTAATAATAAATGGGTTTAAACCTAACTTTATCGAGCCCCAGGTTCCATTCAATCACCGGTGCTGGTATTTTAAAAATATTTAACCACGAAGGATACGTAATTGATTTATTTGCCGTAAAAGCACCATCTACTCCAAAAAATAATTTTCTTTGCCTTTCAAATGATGGAATAGGTTTCCCGTTCAACGTAGTAGGATTAATTACTGCGCCAGTCATTCCTTCGGCGCCATAGCCAAAATCCGCATCAATCCATTTTGGAAAATTTGTTTTTCCTAAAAAAGAAGAAATGTTGAAGGCAAGCCAATAGCTTTGGCCGTTGTAATCTTTTATCATTCTCTGGGGTAAATTATTTCCTAATTCATTCGGATGATATTGTGCATAAATCGAGTAATGAAAAGAAAAACGCATTTGTATTTTTTGTTGTTGCCAGATGGATTGCTGTGCAGCAAAAATAGCGGTGCCGGCTATGTTGGCCAACATATCGCCCTTGGAAAATCCCCATTCCGCGGAAAACCCATCTGATATTTCAATCATTGACATGTAAGCCAATGCCGTGGCGCCCGCGATCCATATAGATGAATTTTTTCTAACTCCGCTCCATCGCATCATGTTGTATTGAATAGCGGCGATGTTATAGGCGGAGGTGGCATGTCCAACTTTGTCCATTTGAAGCCATTCGTTGTTATCATCAAAAAAATGAAAATGGCTTTTCGGATATTTTTTGTACCACAAATATTGCAAGCCGACAGTGACAAGCGTTGCCACAGCGGCTTCGCTAATGATCACGGCATTAAAGCGCCCGTTATTAAATTTTTCAGACGCGGATAAAAAACCTTGCTCGTGCAATCTTTGACCAAATATAGTTTGACAAAAAATCAGTGAAAAAACAGCGATGAAAATAATTTTTAAAAAACTCATTTGTAAATTTCTCGTGAAATAAAAAACCTTCTCTGATGAAACAGGAAAATTAATTTGCTGCATATTACAAATGAATGCTGATATAATTTGTAAAAAGTACGACACAATCAAAATACAGAAAAACTATATTTTAAAGGCGCCGGCTATTTATTTTTCACAGCCTGCTTCAAACGATAATATTTTTAATGCCTGCCACCATTTATACACTTTTATGATTATCTGTTTCATTGTTTTCTTCCTCATTACTCTGATGCTGCGGATCAAATTTTCTGTAAGCGCGCGAAAAGAAATGCGGAAAAATTAATATTGAAAAAAACATGGCGCAAATAATTCCACCAATAACGACGCGGGCCAAAGGCTGCGAACTTTCGGAACCTATCCCGTGGGAAACCGCCGCAGGCAATAGTCCTGTCGCTGCCATCAAAGCAGTCATCACTACCGGGCGCACTCTTGCATTAACGCCACGCCTTATAGCCGATTGCAATGTTTGGTGATGGCCTTTTTTCATTGCGTCAAGATTGTGTTTAAATTCTGTTATCAGCAGAACGCCGAATAAAATACAGATACCAAACAAGGCAATAAATCCGATACCCGCAGAAATACTGAAATTGGTGCCCGTAATAAATAATGCGGCGATTCCGCCGACGATTGCAAAAGGCACGTTCAAAAATACCAGTCCTGAATCTTTGAAATTTCCAAACATGGCAAATAAGCAAAAGAAATATGAGCAACAAACTGATGGGCACTACCTGCTGCAATCTCTTGGTGGCCCTTTGCTGGTTTTCAAAATCGCCCTGCCATACCATTGAATAGCCGTTTTTTAATTTTACTTTTTCATCAATTTTGTCCTGTGCTTCTTTTATGGCACTTCCCATGTCGCGTCCGCGAACTGAAAATTTCACTGCCGAATATCTTTCATTTGCATCGCGAAAAATCAGGCAGGGACCGGTTTTGGTGGTAATGGAGGCAATTTCTTTTACCGGAACTTTTGAACCGCTTTGCGTTGGAACCATCAGGTTGCCAATATCAGCTTCAGATTTTCTGTATTCTTCGGGTATGCGTAACCGTATGTCAAATTTTTCTATTCCTTCATATAGTTGGGTGGCGGCTTTTCCACCGATTGCCATTTCTATAACTGCGTTTGCATCTGCGGTGGCAACTCCGTAAAGCGCCATTTTTTGCTGATCAAGATCTATATCCAATTCAGGCTGCCCAATGTTCTTAATAACACCCAAGTCTTCAATACCGCGCACATCTTTTAAAACGTCGTACACTTCATTCGCTTTTTCTTCCATGTAATCCAAAGAATCGCCAAATATTTTTACGCAGATAGATCCTTTTACGCCTGAAACTGCTTCTTCGATATTATCCGTTATCGGTTGAGAAAAATTAAGATCTGCTCCGGGGATCACAGATAAGCTTTGATTCATTTCGTCTATTAATTTTTCTTTGGAAATTTTTGGCTTCCAACTTCCTTCGGGGTAAAGTATCACATCAAATTCATTGTTATAAAATCCAGCCACATCTGTTCCATCGTCCGGCCTTCCTGTTTGTGAAACAATATTTTTTACCTGCGGAAAAGCGATCATTTTCTCGCGAACCTGCCGGGCCACTTCCACCGATTTATCTAATGAAACGCTGTAAGGCAGTTGCACCCTCAGCCAGATGGCGCCTTCATCGAGCTCAGGCAAAAATTCTGAGCCTAAAAATTTAAACGAAAATAAACCGACAGCGATCACAATAATTGAAATGATTATTGAAGACCTTTTATGTCTTGTTGTGAAGGCAAATGCTTTCAGCATAAATCCCGAAATATGATGCACGATTGGATTGTGCTTTTCGTGCACATTTTTGCGAAGCAACATGCTGATAAGCGCCGGCACTAAAGTAAGCGTGATGATCAAAGCGCCAAGCAGCGCGAATCCCAGCGTATAAGCAAGGGGAGAAAATAATTTTCCTTCCACTTTCTGAAACGAAAAAATGGGAATTAATGCGGCGATGATAATTAGTTTTGCAAAAAATATTGCCTTGCCTAATTCGGCTCCTTTATTTTTTATAATTCCAAGTTTGGAAAGTTTATTGAATCGTTCCATTCCCACATCTTTCGCCTTTTGATCAAGCACCACAAAAATTCCTTCCACCATTACGACCGCTCCATCTATAATAATTCCAAAGTCTATTGCGCCCAATGAAAGCAGGTTTGCAGACATTCCCATCAGCCGCAAACAAATAAATGCAAACAGTAAAGACAATGGAATTACAATCGCTACAATAAGCGTTGTGCGCCAGTTAAACATAAACAAGGAAACAATTAATGTCACCAGCAAAATGCCCTCAACCAAATTGTGCAACACAGTATCTGTTGCATAATGTATCAAATCTTCGCGATCGTAATAAGGTACAATTTTAGTATCCTGCGGTAAAACCTGGTCATTCAGTTTTTGTACTTTATCTTTTAATCCCTTCATTACTTCTGTAGGATTGGCGCCTTTGCGCATTAAAATAATTGCTTCTACTACATCAGGCTCATCTCTTCCGATACGTTTTCCCGCCGAGTCAATTGCATCCATTCTGCCCACATGGCCGAGACGCGGCAGGTTGGATATTTCCACATTCGCCACATCTTTCACCAAAACAGGAATGCCATTTACATTTTGAATAATAATATTTTTGATTTCATTAATGTCGTTCAATAAACCAATGCCCCGAACCACATAAGCCTGGTTGTTGATATTGATCACATCGCCGCCGATGTTGATGTTGCTTTTCGTAACCGCATTATAAACATCGAGAGGAGTGATGCCAAGATTACTTAGCTTACCAGGATCAACCTGTATTTCATAAGCCTTTGTTTCTCCACCGAAACTTACCACATCGGCTACGCCGGGCACTGATCTTAATTGCCGGTCTATCACCCAATCCTGCATGGTTTTAAGCTCGCGTGTATCGCGCATTTTGCTTCGTAAAGTATATCTGTAAATCTCGCCGGTAGGTCCGGTGGGTGGCTGTATTGAAGGAGATATTCCAGCGGGAAGATCAGCGTTTGATATTAAATCGTTCACCTGAATTCTTGCTTCTTCATTGGTAACGTCATCTTCAAAAACGAGCTTGATATAGGAAAGACCAAAAATGCTTGTGGAGCGAAGGCTTATTTTTTTTTGCACCGGATTCATTGAAATTTCAATCGGGATGGTAATAAATTTTTCAATTTCCTCAGCGCTTCTTCCGGGCCATTGCGTGATGATCGTGATCTCTGTGTTGGTAACATCAGGGAACGCTTCTATCGGCATATTTTTGAAAGTGATAGCGCCAACAACTAATAAAACCAACGTGGCAAATAATATAAAATATTTTCGCTTTAATGAAAAAGCCAAAACTGATTTAAGAATCTTTAACATAGATGTTTTTTAGAGTTTAACTATTCAATGCATCATAAATAAGTACTACGTTAGAGCCGATAATTATATCGCCGGTTTTTACATCACCGGTGATATAACTTTTATCAGCATTAGTACTGATTACCTGTACAGGAGTAATCCTGACATCCGAGTTACTCTTATAAACTAAAATATAATACTGGCTATTATTAAACGTGAGCGCATTGGAGGGAATGCATAAACCCTGTTGATCGGTTTGATTAATAACAGTAACACTTGCAAACATCTGAGGCTTTAAGGCATAATCCGGATTGGGCAACACCACTCTTATTTTCATTACTTTGTTGGTAGGGTCGAGCACATTTAAAATCTGGTCAACCTTTCCCTTAAAAACTCTCCCGGGGTAAGAAAGCGTGGTCACATCAACATTGTCGCCGGGATGTACTTTTGAAATATTGGATTCATACACGTTTGCCCAAACCCAAACATTTTGAAGATCAGAAATGGTAAAAAGATCATTGTTATTATCCGCGCGGATGGACATGTTGTTGTTAATATGTTTTTTCCACAATAAAGCCGCTGAGGGGCGCGCGCACTACATAATCGCCTTGTGTGCTTCCGCCGTTTATCTGCAGCACTTCGTTCGATCTTTGTAACTGGGATTGTGCCTGCGTATATAATTGCTGCGTTGTTAAATAATCTTTTTGAGACATTAATCCGCTCTTGTACATATCTTCAGCAGCGTCCATATTTTTTTTTGCGATCAGTAAATTGGTTTTGGAATTAACCAGGTCATTGCTATACCCCGCCATTTCACTGCTTCGGATTACACCCAGTTTCTGACCTTTTTTTACGTAGTCACCCACCTGCACCGTTACGCCTGAAATAATGCCGCTTACCATTGGAAATATTTTTGCCACTTTAGAATCATTAAAAGAAACCTGGCCTGTAAGCGTAAGAGAATTAACCACGGGACATTCTGCCACCGTGTCAATTTTCAACGTTCTGAAAAGAGAATCTGCAATTACATATTTGGTTTTCTCTTCGGGATTTTTCGCTTTGCTGTCGCAACCTGAAAGTAAAGTCAGCGCAGCCCAACAAAAGGTTGCGGTCATTGTTATTTTGATCATTTTATTTGAATATTTTAAATTTAAAAGCATAGGGCAAATTTTTATTTGTTAAGGATTGAATATTATTTTGCCTATAGAAAAATTGAGTTGCTCTAAAGCGCTCATTTTATTGAACCGGAGTTGATTTAATTGTAAAACATTTTCCTTATACGATTCATAAAAATCCAGGAACTCGAGCATAGTTATGTTTTTATTTCGATAATTGATGGTTACCTGCTCTATCAGATGTTTAATATCCGAGTCAAATTTCGGATCGAAGCTCAGCAATAATTTTTCAGCTCTTAATGCCGTAATATAGTTTGTGGTAACATCGCTTTTTACATGGTCGATTCCATTTTCATATTGTACTTTGCTTTGGTCCACCTGTATTTTTGCATTGCGAATATTTCCCTGGTTACGATTAAATAAAGGAAGAGGAATGCTGATCCCGATTGCATTATAATTTTCTACATAACTGCCCAGCCTGTCATAGCTTGCACCTACTGTAAGGTCCGGCTTTGCAAATGCTTTTTGTAAAATAAGATTGTTATTATTATAAGTTATCGCAGCATTCAGCACTTTTAAGTCTGGTCTTTCTGTAAGCGCTGTGTCTATCAGCCCGGAATAGTTGCGGGCTGCAACAACATTTTTGTTCAGCATGGATGTATCTGCCAGGGGAATAATATATGTTTCAGGAGAGGCTCTTAATATTAATTTTAATTCGCTTTGAATGTTATCAATATTAGTTTGTAGCTCATTATATTCCGCCTGCAGCGTATAGAGTTGGGATTTAATTCTTAACACTTCCATAGGCGCCAGGTACCCTTTGCTTACCTCTTCCTCAAATGCAGGAACGATTTTTTGTAACGAGCTTATTTCAAGATCATACAATTTAGCAGATTGCTCTAAAAAATAAATATTATAAAAATCATTTCTCAAAATATAGCGAAGCGTACGCAACAAATCATAAAATTGGAATTGAGCAATATCAATTCCTGATTTTGCGAGGTTGATCGCTTTATTTCTTTTTCCTGCCAGCCTTATAAGCTGAGAAACCTGGATGTTTTCTTCGGGCTCGAAAAAATTATGCGTAACCGGGTTATAAAAAGAATTTGAAAAATCAAATTCAGGATTATCCCAAAGCTTCGCCGTAATAACCGTAGCACGTGCGGAATCAATACTGTAATTCTGGGCAATTAAAGAAAGATTTTTTGTAAGAAACGAATCTTCTGCCTGTTGCATAGTAATTGCCAAAGAATCCTGGCTTCCATTCATAACAAGGCTTTGGCTTTCTGAAAAACGGAAGCATAAAATACATAAAACAGTTAAATAAATTTTTGTCATTAAATTTAATTTTGCTAAAAAAATATAAATGAATACTTACCGAAACATTATGTGCTTCGATATCATACAGGCAATCGGTAACTGTTTAATTAAAAGGATTAAAAACTGCGCTCAACAGATTTTAGGCGGCGGCGGATTGATTTCTTTTATAAACCGGCAGTTGTACTTATCAGAAAAATGAATAAAAGAGGACTTGGTTTTTTCGGGAAAAAATGAGACCGTAATAGGTTCAATTTTTTGAAACACAAGCTCAAATTGCTTTTGCATTTGCCATTCTTTTTGCTCCCTGTTTTTAGTTTCAGGAATAGCGTTGTCATATTTCAGAACATCTTCAACAATGAACTCCACATAAGTGTCTATATAATTGAAGTCGGCTGCATTGGGAAGATAAGCGGGCATTTGAGCGCTGGGAGAATCGATGCTCATATTGAGAATTTGCAATGCAACTATGAATGCAAAAAACTTATAAAACTTATTTTGAAAATGGCGTATCACGAAAATAAAAGGCAATATTAGCCGAGTTATTGTTAAAATGAATATAATTAAGGCCAATAGTTATTTATAAAAGCCCGTTCTTATAACTAAAACCTGTATCTCGTATTGTGCTGATTAATAAAAATCGCTGCAAAATATTAAATAACTTGTAAAACAACTTATTTACTTTATTCCAACAATTTTATGACATTTCCGAAAACAGTTTTCCGCAATAAGAAATTTATAAACGTCATCGTTGAAACGCCCGCAGGTTCCGCAGCAAAATATAATTATGATGAAGAGACAGGATTGTTTAAACTTAAAAAAATTCTTCCCGAAGGCCTGGAATTTCCTTTTCATTTTGGATTTATTCCAAATACAAAAACAGATGATGGCGACCCTGTGGATATATTGATCCTCGATAAAAATAAGAGCTGGCCGGGCTGCGTCATTGAAATTAAAGTGATTGGAATTATTAAAGCCCAACAGATCGTCAGCAATAAAACGCAAAACAACGACCGTATCATAGGAATACCGGCAGTTTCAAAGTTGTATAAAAACATTTCTTCTGTTTTTAAATTGGAAAAATATATCATGACCGAAATCATAAACTTCCTGGAATCTTATACGCGATTGGAAAAAAAATCTTTTACGATAACGGGATCGGAAGGCCCTGCAGCAGCGTTAAAACAAATAAAAAAACAAATTCAGGGCTAAAAAATTCCGGTTTGATATAGAATCACAAAAAGCCTCGATAACTCTTTTCAGCCTTGTTGATCTCCTGAAAATAATTTATGCAAGACACCTGTAATGTTTTGGTACTTTTATTTTATCCATCAATTTCAATAAATATGCAAACGATACATGAAATCTTTGGCAGTGGCAGCAATCTTAGCATTTTACAAATGACATTGCGGGCACTTGCTATATTTTTAATTGCGCTTTTAATCATCCGCTTCGCCGGCATGCGGCTCTTCGGAATTCAATCAGCCTTTGACATCTGCGTTACAATTATTTTTGGCGCTGTATTAGCGAGGGCTATCGTAGGAGCTTCGCCGTTTATACCTACGATAATGGCCTCATGTTCTTTGGTAATCGTGCATAAAATAATAGCAGCCGTAAGTGTGAACAACAGAAAGATAAGTCACTTTTTCAAGGGAACTCCCTATTCCTTATACAAAGACGGCAAACTCAACGATAAAAACCTGAAAAGATGCTTATTAAGTTTCGGTGACATTATGGAAGAAGTAAGATTAACTCTTCACCAGAACAGTCTTGAAAATATTGATGAAATTTTTATGGAACGTACAGGTAAAATCAGTGTTATTGAAAAACGTAATTGATGCCAGGTGGCGATTATCGGACTCTTCTTTATAATCCTTCGGATCGTTGATCTTACGCCATCGCTCCAGATAAAATACATTTTCGTCACGAATCCTGAAACTTAATTTTAAGATTATTAGAAATAAATCTAATTTCATGTACCCAAAAAACGTCTCCGTTTATGAGCAAACTCCTCATTGTAGATGATTCAACGGATTTATTGGATGCTATGGAATTGATCCTTGCGCAAAAAGGATATATTGTAAAAACATTACCTGAAAGCAAGAATATCTATGATGAAATTGACGGCTTTAATCCTGATCTTCTGATACTTGATATATTTTTAGGCGGCAAAGATGGAAGGGATATTTGTAAAGAACTCAGAAAAATTATCGAGAATAAATATTTATGTATCATCATCTTTTCAGCCTCTCCAAAAGCGCTGGAAGATTATAGAGCGTACGGTGCTGATGATTTTTTAGAAAAACCATTTGGTATCAACAACCTTATCGAAAAAATAGAAAACGTGTTGAGCGCTCGTAAAGAGAAATCTGAAACTTAAATCATCATCTTTCCCGGCCTGTGTGTAAAGATATTTTTTTCAAGGCCTGCCTTCAATTACCCGAAAAAATTACTTCGATAATTTTTGCTGGCATCTTGGATGGAATTCATTGTTCTTTTTTCGCCATTATCATCGTTAAAAATAAAAGATGTAACGATGCAGGCAAAACGCTCTCCGGCTTTCCTGATTCCGGTTATCTCCCCCCTGGCTTTGCCCGTTGCATTTCTTTCACTAACATATTTTAAATAGGCGCCGGCCTTTGTATCAAACAAATCTTTTGTTGATAGCCTCGTCATTTCTGCCGGTGTATAGCCAAAAATTTTGCACGCTTTTTCATTTGCTTCCAGCGTTTGTCCGTCACCGTTACTAATACAGCTCGCATAAAAAGTATTTTCAAAAACGGCTTGAAATATCTGCGATGTTGAAGGAAAGTTTACCAGTTCCGGCTGGCCACGAAAAATCTTTAAACCTTCGGTTTGTTCTGCGAATTCACCAGATCTCATTACTTAAAGTTTTAGTTAGAAAATATATTAATATTTAATAATGAAAATTAGTAAGTTGAAATTATAAATGTGTTATTCGGAACGCGATCGCTTATGAAGTTGCAATAATCATGCTATAAATTTCACCGGGTTACTATAATTTTATTGCTGCAAGCGCATAACGAAGCTGATATTTGCATTCAATAAAAGATAGCGAATATGGGTGCATGGATTGTATTAATTGTTATTGCTATAGCAGCGTTAGTGGTTATCTTTTATAAAAAGCCGCTAAAAACAATTGCCCTGCCAGCCGAATATAAAAACCTGCTTACAAAACATGTCGCATTCTACCGCTCTGTCAATGAAAATGGAAAAAGACTTTTTGAAAATAAGATAAACGAGTTCCTTAGTTACGTACGGATCAGCGGAGTAAATACGACTGTTGAAGAAATTGATAAACTGTTGGTGGCGGCCAGTGCTGTTATACCCATTTTTGGTTTTCCGGAATGGAAATATTACAACTTAAGAGAAGTGATCTTATACCCCGAAACATTTGATAAAGATGAGTTTTTATCTGCAAAAAACGGCAGGAACACCCTGGGAATGGTGGGCAATGGGCCGATGCAAAGAATTATGATCTTATCGAAGCCGGCGTTGCATGAGGGCTTTGATAATGAACTGGGAAAAGAAAATACCGGCATTCATGAATTTGTGCATTTGCTGGATAAAGAAGATGGCGATGTGGATGGCTTGCCGGAAGCATTGCTGAACCGAAAATACGCCATTCCCTGGCTGAACCTGATAAGCGAAAATATGATTGCAATATCCGATGGCCGTTCAGATATTAATATTTATGGCGCCACCAACAAGGCGGAATTTTTTGCAGTAGCATCTGAATATTTTTTTTCAAGACCTGACCTCTTCAAAGAAAAACACCAGGATTTATATAATTTAATGACGGAAATATTTCATCAAAAGCCGCCTGTTCCCATTCCCACTCAAGAATAGACTAACGGGATCCGGTAAACGCAAAATTCTGATCAGCAAAATTTTTACAATAAGTTTTGATCATGTCACGAACCTTGCGAAATTCATCGATTATTTCTTCATTACTGCCGGTAGCTTTTGCAGGGTCTGGAAAGTTTTGATGAAACTTTTTTGCTTTGGAAGGAAAGAAGGGACATCTTTCCTTTGCGTTATCACACACAGTTATTACATAATCAAAATCAATGTTGCGGTATTCATTCATGTTATTAGAAGTCTGTTGGGAAATATCAATCCCATCTTCTTTCATCACTGCGATTGCTTTAGGATTTACGCCATGCGTTTCAATACCGGCACTGTAAACTTCGGCTTTATCACCAGCAAAATATGACATATATCCTTCAGCGATCTGGCTTCGGCAGCTATTACCCGTACATAAAATTAAAACCCTTTCCATAACTATTGTTCATGTGGGTTTGCATTGCAAATGCAAAGATTTCAAAATTATTATTAGTCGCAGCAACCAGGCTCGCAGCAAGCATTTGGCTTTTCTGCATACACCGTTATACTAAATATGCCAGTCTCATTTTTGTTAAACGCCATAATCTGATCATCGGAAAGGTAGTTACTTAAAATATCGTTCGGGATGACAATCTTTTTTTCCTTCTGAACGGTGATGTTTACAAATTTGTTCAGTTCGATCAACTCAAGATAAACCCTTTTTTGTATAGCCCCGGAAACACAACCCGCATACATTTCAGCAGCATTCTTAATATTCTCCGGCAGGTCTCCTTCCAGCACTATATCTGAAATACTAAAGTGTCCGCCAGGTTTCAAAACCCTGTAAATTTCTTTTACAACGCGATCTTTGTTGGGAACTAAATTAAGTACGCAATTGCTCACAATTACATCAGCGACGTTAGATGTAACAGGCATATTTTCAATGTCACCTTCTCTGAATTCAACATTATTGAAACCTCTTAGTTCCGCATTGCGCCTTGCTTTTTCTATCATCGCGGGCGTAAAATCAATACCAATTATTTTACCGCTTTCGCCCGCTTCGTGACGTGCAATAAAGGCATCATTACCCGCACCACTTCCCAAATCAATTACCACGTCTCCGGCTTTTATTTTCGCAAATTGTGTTGGCAGGCCACAGCCAAGGCCCAAATCTGCATCAGCATTATATCCATCGATTTGGTTATAATCTTCTGACATAATATTATATACTTCAGTGCTGCAACATCCGGAACCGCAGCAGGAAGCTTCGTTGGTTTCTTTGTTCTGTAAAGCTATTTCTGAATACTTTTGTTTTACCAATTCTTTGAGATTGTTTTCTGTTTCCATTTTATTTTATTTTAGTATTATCGTTATATGGCGATTGATTTCATTAAAAAAAATCAACAGCAATTGTTACCCTTATAAGCGTCGAAAAGTTGGCCAAGCGAAGCCTGTGCGATCTTCCATTCTTTATCGTCGATACAATAGCAAACCGTCGCCCCGTCGATATCTCCTTTGATAAGGCCAGCCTCCTTTAATTCTTTTAAGTGTTGCGAAACCGTACTCTGCGAAAGGGGCAATTCGTCAACAATATCACCGCAGATACATGCTTGCTTTTTAATCAATAATTTCAAAATTGATATTCTTGCAGGATGTGCCAGGGCTTTTGCATACCTGGCCACCTTATTCTCTTTTGCGGCAAAAATATGTGACTTCGTTATTCCCATAATCGTATCGCAATATTACGATAAGTTATTTATAATAGAAAATATTTCCAGGTATTTTTTATCTCAAAAAATAAGAACAAATGTTCCGGCAATTATCAGCAAAGCGCCAATCGCCATTTTCGGAGTTAATGCTTCACCTAAAAAAACTACGGACAAAATGATTGCTAATGCCACACTTAATTTATCAACAGGCGCTACCTGGGACACTTCGCCAAGTTGCAAAGCTTTGAAATAAAAGATCCAGGATAAGCCTGTTGCAATTCCTGATAAACAAAGAAAAATAATATTTTGTCTCGTAAGCGTATGAATAGTTGCCACTCCTCCGCGGAAAAACGCGATGCCCCACGCTATAACTAAAATTACAATAGTCCGGATTGCAGTTGCAAGGTCTGTGTTAACTCCCTTAATACCTATCTTGGCAAAAATGGCTGTAAGGGCTGCAAATAGTGCAGAGAGCAAAGCATATATCCACCACATAATAAAATTTTTAGTATTTAATATTTAAATGTAGTAACAATAAACCATGTTTATGGTAAATCTGCCTCAGGATATCCGTTTATGCAATAAAGCATCTCTGTTCCCGGAAAAAATATCTATTATTGTGTCAGGAACTGTGACAGTCAGATTAGATATATTTCAATTAGAAATTATTTAACGTGCAAGTTATAAAGCAACATGTATGGCTAAACGAAGATCTTGCAACCGACAATTGATCAACGGTTCATTTCCAATTTTTTTTTAAACCTCCTTGGCAAGGTTTTTAGTATAATATTCAAACCCACTTCATGAAGTTTTTTACAAAATTAATTTTCCTGCTTTTAATTGGGATTTCCATTTTACCTTCCGCTTCCGCACAAGAAAATAATTCCGTTGATTCGTCTTCAAAATTTAAGCTGATAAGTCCGGGGCCTCAATACAAGCGCTCCCGCTGGCACGACTTGTTTTGGGGAAAAAATTATCGTAAGGAATGGTCAACGCCAGTTCTGCTGCCCGAATTTTACCTCAATGAAAGGAATGGCGGTTTGGTTCCCGATAAATTAGGCGGCGGTCATCAAACGTCATCATTGCATCTCAAGACGAAAAACGACAAGAATTACACACTTCGGTCGGTAGATAAAAGACTTGGAAAAGTGTTACCTGAGAATTTTAAGGGTACATGGATCGAGCGCCTGGTAAATGATGAAGTCTCAATGTCGAATCCGTATGGTGCGATTATGGTGCCACTAATGTCACAAAGTGCAGGAATTTACCACACCAATCCCGAAATTTTTTATCTTCCAAAACAAGCTGCACTGGATAGCTTCAATGATGAATTGGGAAATAAAGTTTACCTCTTTGAGCAAAGATTGAAAGGTGACTGGCATGAGGCAACCAACCTGGGAAACTTCGATAAGTTTTATAAAACTGAAGAAGTAATGCAGAAAATAGAAGATAATCCTGAAAACCGCGCCGATCAAAAAACCTTTTTAAAAGACCGGCTGTATGATATTTTTATTGGCGACTGGGACCGGCATGAAGACCAGTGGTCCTGGGGTGAAATAAAAAAAGACGACCATAAGATCTATGTGCCGGTTCCGGAGGATAGAGACCAGGCATTTTCTAAACATGATGGCTTCCTTCTTAAGACTGCCCTGGCAGAGGCGCAGATAAAGTATATGCAAAATTTTACAGGGAGAATAAAAAACGTTAATACGCTTAGTTATGAAGAACGGGGCCTTGACCGGTTCTTTCTAAACAGGCTGACCAAACAAGAATGGGATTCCATCGCTAAAAATCTGCAACTATCCCTCACCGATAGCGTCATTGATGCTGCCGTACACCAGTTGCCTGCTAAAATTTTTGCCATCTCCGGCAATAAAATAATTGTCGATTTAAAATCAAGACGTGAACAAATACCAGCTTATGCAGATCAGTATTATTTATTTCTCAACAAAGAAGTAGAGATTGTTGGTACACGAGGCAAGGACTATTTCAATGTGAACAGGATAAATAATGATGAAACTTCCTTACAGGTCTATAACATTGCAAAAGATGGAATGAAAAGCCGATAGCCCTTATTATTCAAGGGTTTTTCAGAACGATGAGACAAAAGAGATCCGTTTGTTTGGCCTCTCAGGAAATGACGTTTACAATACTGAAGGCAAAGTAAGCAGCGGTATGAAAATACGCATTATCGGAGGGCCCGACAAGGATTCCATAGTGCTGCAATCATTAGTAGGAAACAAGACCAGGACCTTTATTTACGACGATCAAAATAATTACCTGCACGCAGACGGAAGTGTTAGAAAAAAATATTCAAATGATAGCGCGGTACACAGGTTCGATTCCATGAGTTACGTTTATGATGAAAAGCAGATATTGCCGACAGCTTTTTACAGTGATGCAGACCGCTTGTATGTAGGCCTCGGCTACAAGTGGGTGCATCACGCATGGCGAAAAAAACCCTATGTTTTCAAGCAGCTCTTTGAGGTGAATTATTCTATATCGCAGAATGCTCTTAGCTTTACTTACGCAGGTATTTTCCCAAATACCATTGCGAAATCGAATCTGACGTTCCTGGCCAACTATGATGCTGTTATCTGGACTAATTTTTATGGCCTCGGAAACGAATCCATACTTACCACCAAACATTTAAATTATAACCGGATGCGCACCAGGGAAGCTTTAGGCAGCATAGGGCTTAACAGGACGATTGGCAATAATTACTTCGAATTGGACGGATTTTACCACACTGTAAAAATAATTAATGATGATGCGAGGTACATTGCGCTTAAGGTGCAGCCAAATGATCCGAGTGTTTTTGATCAAAAGAATTTTGCAGGCGCAAATGCTATCTACACTTTTTCAAAACTAAACGACCGTATATCTCCTACAGCAGGAATTACATTTTCTGCAAACGGATCTTACACCCAAAATACATCGAACAGCAACCAGTCTTTCTGGAAATACGGTGGCAATTTACAATTGTATATCCCGCTTTTTTATAAATTCTCAATAGCTACTTCCGGCGCCATAGAGACAGTGGATGGCAATCCTGAATTTTACCAATATCCTGAAATTGGCGGTGGCCAGGATTTAAGAGGATTTCAAAGGCAGCGGTTTTATGGCAAAACAGCATTTTATAACAGTAATGAATTGCGCTTCATTAGTAATGTGAAAAGTTATCTTTATAGCGGCAAAGCCGGTGTGCTCGTATTTGTAGATGACGGAAGAGTCTGGCTGCCAGGCGAAATGTCCAATACTTTGCATGTGGGTTATGGGGCCGGTATTTTTCTCGCACCTTTCAATAAAGTATCCGCAGATATTACTTATGGCCTTTCAAAAGAAGATAATCTTTTACAATTCCGCTTTAGCCTGAAGCTGTAATTTTTCGCTATCAGGCATTACCCTGATATCAACCCGATCTCTCTTGAATGCATTATCGCTTCGATACTGTGTTTGAAATAACAGCAATGGATACCCGAAGTTTGCATTTTATCGATTACTTTCTTCACGTCTTCGTATTTAACTTTATTAACTCTACGGATGTAGACTGCAAAAATTTTATCCGCAAAATGATCTGCCAGCGATGAGTAAATATTAGGATCCTCCTGGGAATCGTCTCCAAATAAAACAACCCGTTTTTGTGGATACGCTTCAAAAATCCTTGTAATTCTAAAAAATTTGGTTGCATGTTTATTTTGACCCGTGCGAAAGACCTGGCCGAGTGATTTTAATTCATTAAGCAGGTAAACTCCCTTAGGAATTTTTTTTTCTTTTGAAAATTCTTTGATATAATCGAAAAGGTTCCATTCGCTGCTGGAAACGTAAAAAAATGGATTGACCCTGCCTTCCCGTTGTCCCGAGGATGCAAGCAAATCATAATGATTTACCACACCATCAAATGGCTTTCTGCTTCGGGCATTTTTGGTGAATAATACATAGAGGCGTTTACGAAGTTTTGAAGAATGAGAAACTAAAAAAGTATCGTCAATGTCGGAAACAAAAATATAATCAGAATCGAATGGAATATTTACCTCACCGGCGCCAGAGATATTTTTTGCTTTATATTTTTCTTCATCAAGCCTTACTGTAACTTTATGCCAGCCTGCAATCCGGGAAGCTGAGATGTCAACTTCAAATCTAAAAAAACCATCATCCTGCGTCCTGCAAGGAATTATTCTCCCTTCCCATTCCAAGTAAATTTTTGCGTTCTTATAAGGTGTCACCATAAATAACCGAAGCATCGAAAAAAAATTCACCGCCCAGTTTCGCCGATAATTTTTCCTGGGAAAAGGGCTCACTTTCAGAACGTGTCCGAATACAACAATTTTGCTATTCGTTCCATATCCGTTGTAAACTTTTATAACAGGATGATGATCCAGCCTGAAAAAATACAATATCTTGTATTGAATCTTTTTTATCAGCGAAAGTTTCTTTTCTTTATACAAATTTCAACTTTAAAAGATTTTGAAAGATATTATTATTATGGAAGATCCGGCTTGCCTTAAAATATTATTTCTGCTCAATCCTGATTCCGGTGCAAAGAATAATGTTGAATGGGAGTTTCAAATTCGTAATTACTTCAAAGATCTTCCGCACGTTACTGAAATTTATATTTTACAAGACAAAGATGATACCGGATCAATAAAATACTGGATAGAAAAATTAAACGTCACGAGAGCTGTTGCTGTCGGAGGTGATGGCACAGTTATGCTGCTGGCGAAAGTTTTATATGGCACGGATGTAAAGATGGGAATTATTCCCGCCGGCTCTGCAAACGGCATGGCTAAAGAACTTGGAATTCCTTCTGAACCGAAAGAGGCCCTTGATATTATCGTAAACGGAACACCCAAATCATGCGATTTAATAAAAATAAATGATAATGAAATCAGCATTCATTTGAGTGATTTCGGACTAAATGCGAGGCTTATAAAATACTTTGATGAAAGTCTTTTACGGGGAATGTGGGGCTACGGAAGAATGGTATTTAAAGTGCTTTGGAATAAAACACTGATGAATGCCCACATACTTGCAGACGACGTGGATATTACTACGAAGGCTTACATGATTGTAATTGCGAATGCTACCAAATATGGAACAGGAGCACTTATCAATCCTGGCGGACATTTGGGCGATGGCTCATTTGAAATCATAGTTTTTAGAAAATTCCCCGTGTGGCAATTACTTAAAATGCTTATTAGTTATAAAAAATTCAATCCCGAAAGTGTTGAAATTTTTAAAACAAAAACGGCTACGATCACTACCCGGAAAAAAACCCATTTCCAGGTTGATGGAGAATATAAAGGAAAGATCGATAAAATAATAGCAGAAATTCTTCCTTCAAAATTAAATATCCTGACAGTAAAAAATTAGCGTTTATACAACACCGTTATATGCATTTCCAGATAACATCTGTAAACCATTTATTTGTATCATAAAAGTGTGCAACCGGCTCAAACCCGCTTTGAGCAGCTATTTTATCCGATTCTTCAACTGTATATTTTTGCGAAATCTCCATAAAGATTGCTTCATCTTTGGCAAACTTTATTGTTACATCATCAGGAATGGTAACCTGCTGATCTGCCAGTGAAACAAGATAACTTTTACATGCGCCGGTGCCGGGATCATAAGTTGCATAGTGATCAAACGCATCTGTTTTAAAATTGGCGCGAAGTTCTTCATTGATTCTGTGCAAAAGATTTAGGTTGAACTGCCGGGTATATCCTTTTTTATCATTGTAGGCTGCTAATATCTGTTTAGGATTCTTTTTGAGATCCATCCCAACTAACAACATGTCGCCCTTTGAAAGCTGCTCGCGCAAGCTTTTGCAAAAATCCGTCACTTCTTCTTTCGCAATGTTGCCAATATTAGATCCCATAAATAAGACAAGCTTTATCTTATTAGAAATTTTTTTCGCAGAAGCAAGCATGCTTAGGTATTCACCGTTAAGCCCATGAATGTTGAGTTGTGGCAGTTGGCGCGGAAGTTCTTCATGCAACAGTTTAATAATATTATTAGAAATATCTACCGGAAAATAAGTACCGATAGCATTTTTCCTCACAAGTTCTTCCAAAAGATATGTTGATTTAACAGCATCGCCAGGACCCAATTCCACCACATCAAAATTGCGATGTTGACCGATGATAACATTTGCGATAGAAGATGTTTGGGTTGAAAAAATTTCCATTTCACAATTGGTAAGATAATATTCATCACTGTCCATTATTTTCTGAAATAACTCATCGCCCTTTTTATCATAGAAATATTTGGATTGTAAATACTTTGGTGGATTGCAAGCCCATTAAAACATCGTTTAAAAATTGATTCATCACTTTTATTTAAAGATCAATATCTTCATTATTGTGCCAATCTTATGCCTGTAAATTGCCAGCGCAGATGTGGTTGAAAAAAATTGCGGTAAGTAATGCGGCTGTGGCCCGGTGGAGTAACTTCTGATGCCCCACGAAGCACTTTTTGGTTTACCATAAATTTGCCATTGTATTCTCCAATGGCGCCTGGCGCTTTTGTAAAACCCGGATAAGGCAGATAAGCGCTTTCTGTCCATTCCCATCTTTTGCCCCAATCAAATTGCGGAGCGGCAACTTCCCATTCAAACTCAGTTGGCAGGCGCATTCCTTTCCATGCAGCATATGCCGATGCTTCATAATAACTGATGTGGCAAAACGCTTCATTCATTTTCAACTTTCTGCAATCCATTCCAAGTGTAATTGATGCCATTCGCCATCTATCAAATGCCAATACAGTGGCGCTTCAATATGATTTGTTTTTACCCAATCCCATCCTTCAGCATGCCAGTAATTAAAATTTTTATAACCACCGGCATTTATAAATTCAAGATATTCGCCGTTAGTAACCAGATTGGTTGCAATGGTAAAATCTGTAAAAACTTCATGCGGACTCAATTCATTATCAAAACAAAAATCATCTCCATCATACCTATTTCATAAATTCCTTCTTCAATTTTTATAAAATCAGTCTGCTTTAACCTTTGATAGGAATTTTATTCGCATCAATGGCTTATATGCAGGAAACAAAGGATTATTTCCTAAAATATATTTTATATCGGTATATAAAAGTTCCTGGTGCTGCTGTCATGGTTTAAACCGAGCATTATTAATTCTTCAAGCTTCTTTTGAAATCTCTATTTTGTAAAAAATTGTTCATTGCATTATCCACATGCTTCCCGAATTTATAAATATCTTCCACCGTTGGACGGCTTAAGATTTCCGCGATCTGTACGGATAACCCGTGCTCCTACAGTTTCATAATAGCTGTTGAAAACATAATTATATTGTGGATCAAATTCTTTATAACCTTTCATATTTGGTTTTAAAATAAACGTTTCAAAAAACCATGTTGTATGCCCGATATGCCATTTAGGCGGACTTACATCTACTACCGGCTGCACCACATAATCCTCTGTTTGCAAGGGGCTTGCAAATTTCTTCAGTATGTTTTCTGACTGCTATTATATTTTTCTAAGAAGATCCATTATTATTTTCTATCTAAGATAATTTTTCAGGTCTGAAATACTTTTAACACCGATTCGTTTGGCTTGTTCTCTGCGCATCATTAAAGCATACGCATTATTAAAGCCTATTGGTTTCAGCCATTTCAAATGATATTTTTCATGAAACTGCTGTGCACATAATTATATATCTTTTCTTTATTCCCACTCAAGCCTGATAACTGATAGCTTCCGGCGCTTGCAAAATTACCAGCAAAGCTGTGCCGGTATATTCAGGATACATATCTATCTGGTTATTTGTTAAAGCATCAAAACAAATTTTTGTTCCGCCAAGACCTGTTTTTGTTTCCACTTGCAAATCGGTATTTCCTTTTATAAGCATGGTGTACATTGCGCCAGAATATATTGCTCCCAAAAATTTTTGAGCCAATTCGTATTACGCCTTCATTTCCATTTGTCGGTTCCTTATACAAACTTTGTTCCATCAAAAAATCTTTTGCCACTTTTTCAGGGGTTTGCTTTAAATAATCTATCCGATAATTTAATTCCGTCATTATGGAATCGTTGATTTTGCCAGCCAATTGATTCAATACATTTTCCAGCTCAGGATATTTTTGTAAAACTTCTTCTCTTATTACCGGCGCAACATAATATGGCGGAAATATTCTCTTATCATCCTTTAAAACCACCAGATTAAATGCTTTCAAGCGCCCATCGGTGCTATATCCGCTGATCACATCCAGTTTTTTTTCATAAGCGGCTTTATACATTACTGCATCGCTGATCACTACATTGCGGATATTTAAATGATAAACTTTTTTAAGACCAAGATATCCATCTTGTCTTCCCATAAATTCCGGCGTAAAGCCAGCAAGCAGTTTACTGCCATAAATATCGGGCAAAAAATAAAAGGAAGAAAGAACAACGATGCATAAGAGGCAATAGCCAAAAAGCTGTTTTAATTTTTTCAGGTTAATTTTTTGCACTTTCGATAAAATAAAATCAAAGACTATCGCAAGCAATGCCGCAGGAATAGCGCCGGCAAGTATCATATTGGTATTGTTTAAAGCAATTCCACCGAAAATAAATTCCCCAAGTCCTCCTGCGGCAATGTAAGAGGCAAGTGTTGCCACGCCTACGTTTATAACTGTTGCTGTACGGATGCCTGCAAATATAACGGGCATGGCCAATGGCAGTTCTACTTTAGTAAGAATTTGTTTTGCACTCATTCCCATTCCTTTTGCAGCATCTCTTACAGCATGGATCTACACCAGTAATGTCCGGTAAAAGTATTTCTGACAATGGGAAGCAGTGCATATAAGAATAAAGCAACGATTGCAGGCTTTGGACCAATGCCCAATAATGGAATCATAAAACCAAGCAATGCAATGCTGGGAATGGTTTGCAATACACCGACAAATCCTAAAACAGTGCAGAAAATTGTTTTCTTTTCGAAATAAAAATTCCCAATGGAACGCCAATAATAACTGCCAATAATAATGAAATAAAAGTAAGGCCGATATGTGCAAGCAACTGGCTGAATATTTTACCGGATTGCTCCCGCATAAAACTCAAAGAGTGATTGTCGGCTTCATTCATGGATGTGCTGTTTTATACGCGCTAAGCGCAGTGAATAAAGAATTGTAACCAGCGTGTTTTATTTCTCCTGAACGAATTTTTTATGGAAGAAACTTTGTTTTTTACTTGAATAAATTCGAATGCTTCCCAAATACTTTTATATATTGACTAATATCGTCTACAGTGTACTATTTCTCAGAATCTTGTTTGCAAGATGACTGCCAAATGTCTTTTAATAAAACCGCATTCAATTCAAGTTGCATTCGCTGATCTTCAAAAAAATCAGTAACAAAATCTTGGCTGGATTAAAAAGAAGATCGCTGAGTTCCCTGCTTGCACTATCTTTCCTTTATTCATCAACAATATCTTATTACCCAGTTGCAAAAGCCTCGCTATATCATGAGTGACCAAAACAATGGTTTTATTTTTCAACACTTCCAACTGGCTGAATTCATTGGTAATATTGGCTCGGGTAACTGCATCCAAGGCACCAAAAGGCTCATCCATTAACAATACCGGCGGATCTGCAGCCAGCGCCCTCGCCAGTCCAACTCTTTGTTGCTGGCCACCACTTAATTGTTGCGGATAAAGCGATAGAATAGCTTTCGGGAAGATGCAATTGCTCCAACAATTCTGAAGTTCTTGATTTTATTTTTTGTTGTGGCCATTTTAAAATTCGGGCACAATAGCAATATTTTCGGCAATAGTATAATGTGGAAAAAGACCGTTGTGTTGCAAAACGTAACCAATATTTCTTCTCAGTTCTTCACGTAGAAATATCTTTGATATTTTTTCCATCAACGATAAATTCTCCCGATGTTGTTTCCGTGAGCCGGTTGATCATTCGAAGGGTTGTAGTTTTGCCACAGCCGCTTGTGCCCAGTAAGACAACATTTTCGCCTTCTTTTACTTCAAATGAAATATTATCAACTGCTTTCTTGCTTCCAAAAATTTTTGTTGCCTGATCAACTTTGATCATTATAAAGATTTTTGATAAGGTTACTAAAAATATGCAATTTACAAGAGATAGCTTGCTGAGCTTTTGAGGAATATTTAAACAACATACATTCTCTTTGGTAAAAAATGTTGATTGATTTTGTTAAGACCAATAAAAGGTCGTTTCAAATAAGGTTTGATTAGTCACTTTTAAAGATCTTGCAAAAAATAGCCGGAGCGAATGGAAGCAGGTCATTTATCATCACGATAAAAAACAAAAAGGCTTCCTGTTTTAGAAAGTATCAAGAAATTATATTTTTGTTACAGGTACTTCTTGGGAACGAAAAATCCTATTAACCGCAAATTAAAGATTTAAAATGTATCATCATTCACTTCTATCCAATACCCATCAGGGTCTTGCAAATAGATTTGTTTAACTCCATCGGGCCTGTCCTGGCTAACACCTTGCGTTCCCTGCCAGTTGCCATATTTCACCTGTAGCTGATCAAGATGTTTCATAAAATCTGCTAAAGAAGGTACCTTAAAAGCAAGGTGGATATTAATGTCGTGCGGAATTACCTTGTCTGCACCACTTACAACGTGAAGCTGGCTGTGGGCGCCAATTCTAAACCAATTGTGTTTTCCATCATGAAAGGGCTCGGGTATTTGCTGCAACTGAAGAACATTTTTATAAAATGCGGCGCTTCTTTCCAAGTCGACAACATATACCGTTGTATGATCAAATACAGGAGATCGCATATTGGTTACCGTATTACTTTTTTGCAAAGCTATCGCAATCATTTTATCCGCCAGGTCGCCCATAATTTTATATCCTGCCGCATTGGGATGCACACCGTCCACGGCATAGTCGGCTCTCATTCCATCGCGGGCATCTACTAACGAAGAGAAATAATCCAAATAATAAAAATCATTTTCAAGAGCATAGGTTTTTATCCATTTATTTAAGCTGATAATTTTTTGAGCAGGTTGCAAGCCCGGTCTCCACGGATAGTCGTACGCCGGCAGCACGGAACACAGAATTACCTGGATGTTGGCAGCCCTGGCAAGTTCAGCCATAGATGCTAAATTATCTTCAATCATTTCAAGGGTAGATGGCCCTGTGTTACCGGCAATGTCATTAGTGCCTGCAAGGATTACTACGACTTTTGGCTTAAGCGCTATCACATCCGGCCTGAACCTAATGAGCATCTGGGGTGTTGTTTGTCCGCTGATACCGCGATCAATGTATCCTTTGCCGGCAAAGAAATCGGGAACAGTTTTTATCCATGCATCCGTAATAGAGTTACCCATAAATACTACGCGATTTTCGTTAGCCGCCGGCATTCCCAGTTTTGTATTATCATCTTTATAACGCGCAAGATTAGGCCAATCCTGCGCTTCGGAAAACATTGGGAAAAACATCATCAGAAAAATTATTCTTAAAAAAAACTGCATGATAAATATTTTATATTGATTGAACAATCTATCTCGATAAAAATTAATGCGAAAACATTACCGGAAGATTTACATTGCGGTCATCAAATATAAAATAAAATGAGCAATTAGCTTTGGGAAAACGCGTATAAAAATCCAATCAAAAACAATTGTTGCTCAAGAATTATTATCCATCGCAACAACCATCCTTACTTCAACACTTCCATTCAGAGAAAGGATCGGGCACCCTTTTGCGAGTTCCGCGGCCTCATCGATTGAATCAGCATTTACTGCTATGTACCCGCCGATAGCCTCTTTGGTTTCAATGTAAGGTCCATTCGAAATCACTTTTCCAGGCTTAACAACTCTCCCATCTCCGGATAAACGATTTCCGGGATCTGCTAATTTACCCGCAGCGGCAAGGGTTGCCATCCAATCCTGCCACGGTTTCATCATTTGTTGCAACTGTTCCGGTGTCAATGCTGCGTTGCTTGCAGTATGATCTCTTCTGAAAACTAATAGAAATTGTTTCATCTTTATAAAAATTTAATTGTTATTCCTTATAACGAAATCAATTAAAGTAATTGGACATGTGAAAAGCACTTTATTCAACCCTGGAAAAAAAATTCTGTTATTTTCGATACCTTACATCAATCACTTCTCAACATAATCTTTCAGACTTCTCGCCCAATAGAAAGCTATTCGCCCATGCTTTCATCATCAGCAGTTTTGCTGCTATGCACAACCAGGCTATTTATTTCTGAAATTTCTTTTGCTGAAAAATGCCGCCATCTTCCTGGCTCCAATCCCTGCAAGGTAATATTCATAATGCGAACTCTTATTAAGGAAATCACTTTGTAACCGAGCTTTGCACACATTCGTCGTATTTGTCGATTAAGCCCTTGCGTTAGTATAATGCGGAAACGGTTCTTTCCTTCCTGTTTTACAAAGCACTTTTTAGTAAAAATTCCTGAAAGAGCAATCCCATTACCCATACTGTCGATGAAGCCCGCGGTTATCGCTTTATCGGTGACGACCACATATTCTTTTTCATGATTGTTGCCGGACCGTAATATTTTATTTACAATATCTCCGTCATTGGTAAGAAAAATTAATCCTTCGGAAAGCTTGTCCAGCCTGCCGATTGGGAAGATCCTGCTTTTGTAATTTATAAAATCGATTATGTTGCTTTTGTCCTTCATGTCTGTAGTGCATGTAATTCCCTTTGGCTTATTCAGCATAATGTAAACCCTAGCAGGCTTTATTTTGAGAGGTTCCCCATCAATAAATACAAGATCATTTTCCAATACCCGGTTGCCCTTTTTTGCTCCCGTGCCATTTATAGTTATTCTTCCTTCTTCAATGTATCGATCAGCTACCCGCCGGCTGCAGAAGCCGGTGTTACTAATATATTTATTCAGGCTTATGGACATATGGTTGACGACTTGTTTAACGAATGCAATGTTGGCATATAGATTTTTTAAACAGTCTTTAAAATCTTTAAGTAGTTTATGGATGATAACTTATCCGATTTCAATTTCGAAGAAGCCAAGTTCAGCCAACCTGATAAGTCCCGGATTAATATCTTGTTATTTATCAGAGTATAAAGAAAATAAATAATGGCAAAATAAATACAAAAGCCGGAGTAAAAATTCCATTTTTCTTATAAAATCGAGTGTTTCAACGTACATTAAAAAACTTTGTTAAATCTGTATCTCATAATATCCCGTATATAAAGCAACTCTTTCGCTTCTTAAAGTTTACCAATCCAATATTAATTGATAGCCGTTTATGACTGCTTTTGCAAAGCGCGTCATAATCATCTTTAATCTTTTTATTTTTTTACCTCCTTCCCCAAGAAGATAATATCCTTCCTGTGATCAATCAATACACATGTTTCTTAACAGTTAAACTTTAAAAAATGAAAAAAAGCTTTACGCTTAGTAAACTGAAAATCGGCGCAGGAGTTGCTGCGGTAACTCTCTTTTCAGTTATACTAATGTCTTCGAGTCACCGCGAAGCACCCATGATTGCCAATGATCCGTTAGCAGACAACACGGATTTGTATGCCTTTAAAAGTCCGACAGACTCTAACAAGATTGTAATTATCGCCAATTACATTCCAGGTCAGTTACCAAATGGAGGGCCGAATTACTATTCTTTTGGAGAGAACGTGCGCTATGAAATTCACATCGACAATGATGTGACAACGAAAGGCGATGACATTATCTACCGCTTTACTTTCCACAAAACCAATGAGGATCCAACAACTTTTTTCAACATCAGGCTGGGGAAGGAGAATTTAAAAACAACCTACACCCTGGAAAGAAGTACTAATGGTGGAAGATCCTGGTCCGGGATTATGAATGGCGGCAACATCATGAGAAATTCCGACTGGAACGACAGGGACAATGATGGCAAACAATTTAAGGCCATTTTGAAAAATGGTATTGTTCCCCCTTACAATATCGGCCCACGGTCTATTAGCTCGCCCGTTGGTTTAAATGCACCGGATTATAATACGCTTATCAACAATGCAATTGCAACTACAAGCACAGGCGAAAGAGTATTTGCAGGCACTGCTGACGATCCTTTCTTTGTTGATCTTGGAGGTATTTTTGATTTAGGAAATGCACCCCGCCAGGGACCATCTCATCCTGAGGACGCATTAAAATGCAAAAATGTTTCAACAATCGCTTTGGAAGTCGATATTTCTACCTTACAAAAGGATCACAAATCATTGAAAAAGGCAAAAGGCATTTTAGATCCTGATTATGTAATTGGCGTTTGGGCTTCTGCAAGCAGGCAGCAAATAAGAACATTAAATGGCGATGGAACAGAATCCAACTTTGGCCGCTGGGTGCAAGTGTCCAGGCTTGGCATGCCGTTAACCAATGAAGCAGTGGTTCCTATTGGTTATAAAGACTACTGGAATAGTTTAACGCCTTACCAGGATTTGTCTAAATTAAGCACGTTTGGTAAATTCTTTTACAATCCTGAACTGGCCCTATACATGGATGATGCGCAATTTGGAGGCGCAGTTCCGGCCTTTGCCAAGTTGAGGATTCAAAAAAATTCTTTAGGTCAATTTGGTTTTGGTGATGGACAAAATGGATTATACGGATTAAAAGGAAATGCTGCCCTGAACGGCACTGCCCTAAGTGATGCAGCGTTTGGCAACTTATTATTGCCAGCTCCAAATTCGCCACGTTCCGTTGATTTATGGCCTATATTTCACACTGGCGTTCCGAATTTAGCGCCTTATCAGCTTGCTACTGGCAAGGGCGGTAATCCGTTAGCCGCCGGTAAGCCATTTATAAACAATTTTCTTCCAAATGGGGGAGATATGTTGCGCCTAAACATGGCTGTGCCCGTTACAGATCGCACCTCAGCAGATTTCAGTAATGAAGGCTTGGTGCAGGCTGCAGTTTTGGGATTAACAGATCCTCGTTTTAATGGCTCAACCGATATTCAATTCATTCCTAACATGGACGGTTTTCCAAACGGCAGAAGATTGGAAGATGATGTAACACGCATCGAATTGCAAGCTGTAAGTGGTGTTGTTTTAGCCGCCATTGGTCTTTGGTATGATGACTATGTACCGGGCCAAAGCCCTGTCACAACTGACCTTGTGAATGTACTTACGTACAATACAGGCGTAAACGGAAATGATACCACCTTCAAAACCGCCTTTCCGTTTGTACAAACTCCATGGTCTGGTGATCACAATTGCAGTTGCGATGTACCTGCGCCATCTGCCCCGAACGTATCTATGAAGAGCGGTGGCCCGGTAATATCAGATCTTGGTTATGCCTCACCCGGAATTCAAATATCAAACTCACCAAATCCGGTAGGCAATAATGGTAATACACTTCGTTATCATGTTGAAGTACCGTCCATGGTAAATATTATCTTGTACGATGTTACAGGTCAGCCAGTGAAAGTATTGGTAAATAAAAAAGTAGAAGCAGGCACCTATTCATTGCAATGGAATGCTAATGGAATGGCAAGCGGTCCTTATTTTATTTCTGGAAGTAAAGACAATGGCAACAAGCAAACAATAAAAATTGTCAAACAATAAAACCGTTTAATTTATAAATAAGAATAAGTCCGCAATAAAACTGCGGACTTATTTTACCTCTCAATGCTGAACATCAGAAATCATGAAAAAAAAATTTACCTACATTGTATTGATAATTCTCTTTTTATCAGTATCTGCTTTTGTGGTCATACGTTACCAATACCGCCAGGCGCAATTAAAAAATGCAACGTACCCTCTAATAGAAAGAACCGGAATTATCGCTACATCTGTTGAATGGCAACAAACTAAAAAAACTGCACAACAACTTATTGATAGATTAAAATTTGAGCCCAAAGATTCAAAATCAGCGATAGCACTGGCAAGTTTATACATCCAGGAAGGAAGAATAACAGGCAACTATGTATATTATGATGCGGCCGCTATGAAATACATAAACACTGTACTTGATAATGAGCCAGACAACTTCGAGGCCTTAACAATCAAATCATTGCTTTATATGTCCCAGCATCATTTTGCTGATGGCCTTATCATCGCAGAACAAGCACAAAAAATAAATCCTTACAATGCTTTAATATATGGAATGCTCGTGGATGGAAATGTGGAAATGGGAAATTATGCAGAAGCAGTGATCAATTCAGATAAGATGGATTCAATCCGCCCGGATATACGCTCGTATTCAAGAATTTCTTATCTGCGTGAAATTTATGGAGATTATCCGGGAGCTATCGATGCAATGAAACTTGCTGTAGGATCCGGCGGACCCGGAGATGAACCAACAGAATGGACCAGGATACAACTGGCACGGCTATACGAAAATACAGGAGATATAAAAAGTGCGGAAATGCATTATATGATAGCGCTGGAGGAAAGAGAAGGTTATGGCTACGCTACGGCCGGCCTTGGGCACATAGCAATGGCTGACAAAGATTATCCCAAAGCGATTTCTTATTACGAGAAAGCTGCTGCAGTATTACACGACTATGCCATCCAGGAACAATTATCACAATTGTACAGGCTGAATGGAAATACGCAGAAAGCTGACAGCCTGCTTAATATTATCATCGACGGGATGAACAATGACAGCAAGAAAGGTGAACAAAATCAAAATATTGGCCACTATGCAGATAGAGAAATGGCTTATGCCTATCTTTTAAAAAATGACTATGATAATGCCCTCAAGCATGCATTGATTGAATATGGAAGAAGGCCGGAAAATATAGACGTAAACCAAACTGTAGCGTGGGTGTATTACAAAATGAAAGATTACGCCAAAGCCCTGCCCTATATAAAAGTGGCGCTTAAAACCAATTGCAAAAACCCGGTTTTGCTTTGTAATGCCGGACTCATTTATGCAAGGGCAAATCAGCAGGCTTTAGCTAAGGCTACACTACAGGAGGCTTTAAAAAATAATCCCAATATAGATCCTGAATTAAAATCGGAGAGTGAAAATGTACTGAAAAGCCTTTAAGCAGATGGAATACAGCAGTAAAAAAAATTACAAAATATTTTTTGCGTTCCTGGTTTTAAGTATTCCATTTACAACATTCGCTCACACGATAAATTATGCTCTCGAAAAGGCACCTGTAAATGATGTTGTGTGGTTTTATTTTAAAATGGGCGTTTCTCACATTATCCCTCTCGGCTATGACCATATTTTATTTGTTATAAGTCTTTGCCTTTTAAATACAAAGTTCCACACTATTTTGTGGCAGGCCACGGCATTTACAGTGGCACATACCATTACACTGGCTCTAAGTATGAAAGGTATTGTAAAACTTCCTGCCGATATTGTAGAGCCACTGATTGCTTTATCGATAATGTTTGTAGCAATTGAAAATATTCTATTGGATGAATTAAAAGCCTGGCGCATCGCAATTGTTTTTATGTTTGGACTGGTGCATGGTATGGGCTTTGCCAGCGCCCTGAATGAGATAGGATTACCGAGAAACAAATTTTTTACTTCGATTTTTTCATTTAACGTGGGGGTAGAAATTGGTCAAATAACTGTTATCGCACTTGTATATTTGCTCATCATTATTCCATTGGGAAAAAAGCCATGGTATAAAAAAAGAGTTGTATATCCGCTATCGGCAATAATTGCATTGATAGCGGGTTATTGGACGATCCAGCGAATATTTTTTACATAGGGATTAACTTCGGGTAAACTAAACCGTTATGAAACAGGATTTTTATTTTTTATAATTTTTCAAAGACAATGCTCATAGAAATGTGATCCGGGTAATTTCCCATAAGACATTTTCGTTGAAGCTTCTGTTCTTTAATATATGAAAGATATACTCCAAGATCCTGGCAGTATCGATATATGACGAAAAAATAATGGACCATTGCGAAAATAATATTTCTCACAGCCGAAGATTGTGTGGTTACGGTGAAACCGACTTATCTTAACCGCGCAAATATTTTTCAAGAAATAAAAAATCGTTAAGTTAAAATCCGGGATTGCACTAAATTGCGCAAAACTTACGGATTGATTTTTTCCCCAATATTATTTAAAAGCATCATCACAAAATCAAAGAACTATAACACCAATGAAAAGCTATAAAATAAGAGCTGAAAAAATTGACGGCAGGATACAGGAATTGGCCAAACTTAGTGACGAGCCAAATTGTATCAGCAGGATTTTCGGAACAAAAGCGTTTATGCAATGCCGTGATGTAATAGCTTTATGGATGAAGGAAGCAGGATTGCAAACTCATATTGATAACATCGGCAACGTAAGGGGAAAGTTGTTTTCAGAAAATCCGGAAGCCAAAATATTTGTGATCGGTTCTCATTATGATACGGTTGTTGATGCAGGGAAATATGATGGTCTGCTTGGCGTGCTGGCCGGATTGGATATTATCGAAAAATTAATATCTGATCAAAGAAAAGTTCCTTTTCATATAGAGCTAATTGCATTCAGCGATGAGCAGGGAGTTCGTTTTCATACTTCCTACTTAGGAAGCAAAGTAGTTACCGGTAAATTTAATCCGGATCTTCTGGAAAAAAAAGATGAGCACGGGATAAAATTAGAGGAGGTGCTTAAACGTATGCAATACGATAGCTCGAAATTTCCGGAAGATGCAATACCTGCTGAAAAGTGGCTTGGATATTATGAAATACACATTGAGCAGGGCCCGGTTTTGTATAAAAATAATGTGCCTGCAGGAATCGTTACAGGAGTAAACGGGCAAAAAAGAATAAGCATTGAGTTCAGCGGGGTTTCCGGGCATGCGGGTACTGTGCCGATGAACATGCGTAAGGACGCGCTGGCTGCCGCGGCTGAATTTATTTTAGCAGTTGAAAAATTAGCGAACTCTAAAAAAAGTAATATTGTAGCCACAGTCGGAAAGTTGGAAGTGCAACATGCGGCGAGTAATGTAATTCCCGGAAAAGTCACCTGCACCCTGGATCTGAGGAGCAGCAACAGGAAGAAGCTTTTAAGGGCTTATGAAGATCTCAATGAACTCTGCGAAGAAATTTGCAACAACCGGAAAATATATTTTGAATGGAAGTTAGTGCAGGAAACCAATCCTGTTGCTTGCGACGAAAAATTAATGAAGCTTTTAAAAAGGGCCATCAAAGAAAAAAATAAGGATATAGAAGTGATAGAGATGGAAAGTGGCGCTGCTCATGATATGGTAGCAGTTTCAGAAGTAAGCCCTGTGGTTATGCTTTTTGTAAAATGCTTCAAAGGAATTAGCCATAATCCTTTGGAAAATGTAGAAATTAAAGATATTGCCGCTGCCCTGGAAATATCTGATAATTTTATACTTCAGTTGATTCAATCTCCAAAATTGTCTGAACCGCAGTTGCAAGGCGAAGAAAAACAATAAAAAAAGTTAATGAAAATATCGGCATGTCTTTGCACATCTATTTTACATACCATTAAACCATTTAACTATTGCAGTGTGAAATTATTATCTCCATATTTTCGCACATTGTTCCGATAAAAACTTCGCAATCACTTAAAGCAGCCAATCAAATTGCATCAACGACAAAATCAGTAAATTAAAATCTTTATATAAGAACAAACATGATTAATTTGTCGTTAAATAAGAAGATATAAAACAATAGCAATGCAAATACGAGTGAGTGATACTTACCAGGCGATGTCAAAATTATGCGTAGATGATTTGTTGTCTAAAATTGAAAATGTAAAGGAGCCGTTAATCTGCACTGCTTCGGGTGACACACCGAAGGGTATGTACAAAGAATTGGTAAGGAGAATACACCAGGATAATATCGATATATCAAACTGGCATTTTATCGGCCTTGACGAATGGGAAGGAATGAATGGAAATGACGACGGCAGTTGCCGGTATCATTTAAATAACGATCTTTTTTCTCCGCTGAATGTATCAGAAGATAAAATTATTTTCTTTGACGGACGGGCAAAAAACTTACAGGCACAATGCGATGGCATCGAAGATTATATCCATTTAATGGGTGGCATCGACGTAGCTGTTTTAGGGCTTGGGATGAACGGTCACATCGGCATGAATGAGCCAGGAACACCGCGTTTACTATATTCCCATATCGCGGATATTGATGAGATGACGCAACAAATCGGGCAAAAATATTTTACTGCCGAAAAAAAATTAATGCGGGGATTAACCCTTGGAATAGAAACGCTGCATGAAGCGCATCATCTTATGTTGCTGGCCAATGGCGCGAAAAAAGCCGGGATCGTGCTGAAGGTGTTGGGCGCAGAGCCAACCATTAAATTACCTGCAACTTTAATAACCGACCACAAAAGTATTTGCGTTTACCTCGATAAAAAAGCAGCCGCTCTTTCGCTGAAAAAAACATGAATGAACAAAATATTTTAGGGATTGACCTTGGAGGAACAAACATTCGCGGAGGGCAGGTGATCGAAAATATCCTGTGTAAAATTCATTCAAAAAGAATTAACTCACAAGGTACCGTAGACGAAGTAAGAGATGAATTATTTTCTTTTACCGATAGCATCATTGATAAGGCTGTAAATTCAATTGGCATAGGCGTGCCAGGACTTGTAGATGTTGAAAGTAAAATGGTATATGATGTTGTATATATTCCTGCCTGGAAAGAGGTGCCTTTACAACAGTGGATGGAAGACCGCTATCAGGTTCCGGTTTATATAAATAACGATGCGAATTGCTTTGCCTTAGGGGAATATTATTTTGGAAAAGGCAAAGGATACCATTCCATAATTGGTCTCACAATTGGCACGGGCCTCGGCTCCGGAATTATTATCAATAAAAAACTATATGAAGGAAAAAATGGTGGCGCCGGAGAATTTGGGATGGTCGATTACCTTGATAAAACTTTTGAATTTTATGCCAGCGGACAATTCTTTCAAAATGTGTACAACACCAATGGAGAGACTGTCTTTGAAAATGCACAGCAAGGAAATGTTGAAGCCTTGAAAATGTATGAGGAAATGGGATTTCACCTCGGAAATGCAATTAAAATAATGCTCTATTCTTTAGATGTTGAATTGATCGTTATTGGTGGATCTGTGCGTTATGCATTTCCATATTTTTCCAAAGCCATGTGGAAGCAACTTAAAACGTTCGGCTTTCAAAAAGCAATACGAAATCTTAAAATTGAAATTTCAGAATTAGAAAATGCCGGTATCCTGGGCGCTGCCGCTTTGTGTTATGACATGTCCCATTAAAAAAAATTCCGGCTATGATCTCTTGCCAACCTGCTTTATCTTACCCACAGGCATACACGCAATTATGAATGCAATACCACTGAAAGCCAGCGCTTCAAATACGCTGGTAACTTCGTTTCCCTTGTCAACGTAAGGATCAGCAATCGCCCTTGGTATATGCAATATTACAAACCAAATAAAAAGCATGATTCCCAGAAGTATTCCTATTAACTTTAATTGAATTTTTAAAATGATACAAATACCGGCACCAATAAGAGCGGTACCGGCAAAATAAGTCCAGAAAATATGCCATGGAATCCAGGCAGGAATAAGCGTTGCAACAAATTTAGTATAGAGAAAATGATCAATTCCGAATACAATCATAGTAACGGAAAAGAAAATGCTTCCAATAGCGATAAATGCATCCATTAAGTTCTCAAGCGAGGATTTATCAGCAAGCAGTTTTCTTTCAGGATAAGAGCCGGCAATAACGAAAGGCTCCTCCGGAAAAGGCCAGTTCTTTAAGTGGGTTGGTCCATGATCCAAGGTGAAAGGAATAAGGCGTAAAAAATAACTGGTATGTAAGATGAAATGCTACGAAAAAAACCAGAAATCCGACACCTAAAACGAGTGTGGTTATTCTTGCATTTTTGCTGACAAGGATAATAATGCCTGCCAAAGCCAATGCCGCACCGGCAAGATAAACCCATATCACCAGCCGGGAAAATGAAGATGGCCATTGTTCCAAAAGTACCGGCCGGAACTCGGCATATATAAATTGCTGAATACCTATCCCAATTATGCCAAGTGCAAAAAATATACGGCCCGCTTTAAGAAGTTTTTCCATGTCTGCAGCATCACTTTTGAAAGAAAAATAATATCCTAAAGTAACTGTTTTATTTAGTTGTAGCAAACCGCGGGTATATTATTCTTTCTGTTCGCAAGTCTCAGGGGCAATACATCAAAGCATATAAAAAAGGTATTCAAAAAAATAATCATCAAAAAAAAATGCCGCTAGCCCGCTCTTCCATTCCAGGAAGATGTGTTACACTAACTCTTTTGTCTTCCCTTAAGAGTTTAAAAGACGAGGGTAGCAATTGAATGCGGTAAACTGGTTACTGGTGCTGCATCACCGGAAACCCACAGATTGTAGTTAATTTTTTTATCCGTTTGGTTCATAACGATTACAACTACTTTTCCATCTTTATTTATAAATGCGGTTGTTTGCAATGGACTTCTGCTGGCAGCAGCGCTTATTCTTTTTGCTCCGGGCCTTACAAATTTGGAAAAATGACCGATGTAATAATAAGCATTGGTATAAATTAATTCGCCTGTTTTAGTAATAGCATGAACAGGCGCAAAACAGAAATTTCCAACATGGTTGGGGCCACCTTGTTCATCAAGTAAAATATTCCAGTCTGTCCACCCGACGGTGCCGTCGTTAAAATCATTTATCATAGAGCGTCCATAACGTTCACCCAACTTCCAATCCTTTAACTGATCCAGCTTAAAGGGGAATGCGCACCCTTCAGTAAACATTAAATTCTTGTCCGGAAAACTTTCATGAACTCTTTCTACATTATCAAAAACCTCGTCACCGCCACTCCAGTCTTCATACCAATGAAAACCGATGCCCCATGCATATTTTGCGGCAGCGGGATCCTCGAATACAGTGCTTGCACGCTGGTAGATCAAATCACGATTATGATCCCAGATAATTATTTTTTTATCTCCAAGGCCGTTCTTATGCATAGTCGGCCCAAGATAGTTCTTCAAAAAATCTCTTTCTTCTTCAGCGGTATATACACAGGACTCCCAGGTTTGCGTCGCCATGGGTTCATTTTGAATAGTGATTCCCCAGATTGGAATTCCCTGCTTTTCGTAAGCATTAATAAATTTTCCGTAAAAGTTAGCCCAACTCTGATCGTATGCAGGCAATAATTTTCCGCCATGCAAAACATCATGATTGCTTTTCATAAATGCCGGCGGGCTCCATGGGCTTGCAAACATGATAAGCTTTCCGCCCGCAGCAGCTATGGCTTTTTTTATAAATGGAATACGATACTTTTCATCGTGAGCAATGCTGAATGTCTTTAAGTCTTTATCGTCATCTTGATACATAACTATAACTGCCGCTGCTAAAATCACAACTTTGAATATTCGTCCTTGCCAGCGTATAACCGATACCGTTCCTGGGATCATAATACGCCTTAAGTATTTCTTCCTGTTTATCTTTTGGGAGCTTATAAAAAGTTTCCGCTGAAGCATCCGTTAAGGCGCCGCCAATACCCAAAATAGTTTGGAATGTTCTCGTTGGATCGACAAACACGCAAATTTGTGTTTCAACCGGCTGTCCCATTCTTTTGAAAGCCACGGTATCAGTGGGCGAAAGCCTGTAGGACGTGCTATCGGCAGTAGTGTACACAACCACTTTTCTTCCGCCGGCTTTGTACGGCTTCCCTTTGATGGCAACTGTATTTTGTGCATATACGGCCGTCACCGATAAAAAAACAGAAAACAATAAAATCTTTTTCATGCCTTACTGATTAAGTTTTAAGAATTAATTCCATATATAAGTACCTACCCCGCCCGCAGGCAAGGTCGTTGTTGTCCACTTGTTGTTAAATTTAATATTGAAAGGCGCATCGGCAGTTCCATCGTTTTCTACAATCAAAACCTTCTTACCTGCAGGAGTTTTGAAAGCAACTGTATTTATCGTGGAAGTAACGTTACTGGCTATCCGAACAGATCCGGCCGGAACAAATTTGGATGCATGAGCAATTATATAATAACCGACATTTCTTGTAACAGTTCCACCAATAGTTAATGCTCCTTTACACTGATCGCATCCACCCGGAGTGTGTGGCTGAAAAGCAGGATCATTTGCCAGGTTCCATTCCAAAGCTCCAGTTTCTGACAGAGCCAATGATGAAGATTTCGAGCATGAAAAAATCATAATACTCACTGTTACAAAAATTGTTGTAAGGCTTATTTTTTTGACGACATAAATTTGTTTTATCTATTTTAACCAATTAAAACTTTCGGATGAAACGTCTCTTGAATTGGCGCCGATCATTATTGTAAATTGTCCCGGCTCCCAATCGTATTTCAGATCAGCATTATAAAACTTAAGATCATCTGGTGTTATGTCAAACGATACTTTTTTTGATTCACCTGCTTTTAAATCTATTTTTTTAAAACCTTTCAATTCTTCAACAGGCCTGGTAATGCTTCCCACCACATCTCTTATATATAACTGCACGATTTCTTTTCCTTCCAAATTGCCCCTATTCGTTACCGTTACAGATGCCGTCAATGTCTTATTACCTTTTAATAAAGTATCGCTGAGTTGTATATCACTGTAATTAAAAGTTGTATAGCTTAAGCCAAATCCGAACGGATATACAGGATCGTTGGAAACATCTAAATAATTAGAACGGAACTTTTGAAACCATTGCCCTTCCGGTAAAGGGCGCCCAGTGCTTTTATGATTATAATAAAGAGGTATTTGCCCAACATTTTGCGGGAACGTTGTAGTTAGTTTTCCGGAAGGATTTACATCACCAAATAATACATCTCCAATTGCATTACCGGCTTCGGTACCGCCAAACCAAACATTTAAAATAGCAGGCACATTATCCTGCTCCCATTTAAGTGTGAGGGGCCTGCCTGTAAACAAAACCAAAACCAGGGGCTTACCCGTTTTTACAAGTGCTTTTAACAGGTCTTCCTGCGCATCTGGAATATTAATCATACTCCGGCTTGAACTTTCTCCGGTCATTTCTGCAGATTCACCCAACGCTGCAACAATTACATCGCTCTTGTTGGCGACAGTCAATGCCTCATCAATAATCTCCTGTGCGGGCCTGTTATCACGGGTAAGCGATTTTCCAAACATCTGTGCTCTTTCATTAAATAAACTATCACTTGATAAGTTGGAACCCATCGCGTATAAAATATTTACGCCACTTCCCGCAACGTTTTTCAAACCTTGCAATAAAGAAATTGATTTAGAATTGTCTGCAGCTACGCTCCATGTTCCGGTCATGTTATTCTGTGCATCTGCCAATGGCCCGATTAACGCAATAGTTCCTGATTTTTTTAAGGGTAAAATATTGTTATTATTTTTCAAAAGAACAAAACTTTGAGCCGCGGTTTCCCTTGCTGCCTTCCTGTTGGCATCAGTAAAAATTTCTGTCTTTGCCCTCTGTGCATTACAATAACGATAGGGGTCTTCAAACAATCCCAGTTTATATTTCGCTTCAAGTATTTTCCTGCAGGCAAAATCAATTTGCTGCATGGTGACTTTTCCTTCTTTTAAAGATTTTTGCAACGTGGTGAGAAATCCTTCACCCACCATATCCATATCAATGCCGGCCATTAAAGCTCTTGCTGAAACCGCCTGCAAATCACCGATACCATGCGCAACCATTTCATTAATGCCGGTATAATCTGTAACAACAAAACCTCTAAAACCCCATTGTTTCCTTAATACATCAGTGAGTAAAAACTTATTGGCTGTTGCAGGCACACCATCCACTTCATTAAAGGATGCCATAACACTTCCTGCGCCCGCGTCCACCGCCGCCTTATAAGGAGGAAGGTATTCATTGAACATGCGAATCCTGCCCATGTCAACAGTATTGTAATCACGGCCGCCCTCTGCTGCTCCATATAAAGCGTAGTGTTTTACACAAGCCATGATCGTATTATTTTTTGAAAGATCGTTGCCCTGGTAGCCACTGACCATTGCTTTTGCAATTTGAGAGCCAAGGTATGGATCTTCGCCGGATCCTTCTGCAATTCGTCCCCAGCGCGGATCACGGGCTATATCTACCATGGGCGAAAATGCCCAGCAAATACCATCGGCGCTGGCCTCACGGGCAGCAATAGACGCAGATCTTTGAATCAAATCCATATCCCAGCTGCAGGATAAACCCAATGGTATGGGAAATATGGTTTCATAGCCGTGAATCACATCCATCCCAAAGATCAGCGGGATCTTCAGGCGGCTTTGTTCAACGGCAATTTTTTGTACATCATATATTTTTGCTTCAGATTTTATGTTGAACAGCCCACCAACTTTGCCTTCTTTAATTTGCCTCGCAATGTCAGAATTGGCGGCCTGGCCAGTAGTAATATCTCCGGCGCCCGGCAAGTTCAATTGCCCGATCTTTTCTTCCAAAGTCATTTTTTTCATTAAGGCATCTATGAAAGTATTCATGCGGGTGTTGCCAGAGTTCGCTGTCTTGCTTTGTGAAAAACCGGCCACGAATAACCCGAAAGAAAATACTGTAACCACAATCGTTTTTTTCATATCATTTATTTTTTAAGGTTCAATTTGGAGAAAACACAAATATTTTTATTCCAAAACGTACCTAATTCCTCTTTTAAACAAGAAAGGCAATATCCATTTATATACGCTGCTTGTTTATAAAGTCACCCAACTTTCATAACTTTTGGTCTTTTCGAAACTCCGTTTTCGTTTATAGCTTCGATAGTAAAATAATAAGTTTTCAATTTATCCATTGCCTTAAACCAATACTCATTGATGTTATTATTCATCACCATAATGCAATTATATAATTTATCCGGCGCAGTGCCATAATAAATATTGTATGCATAGGCATTATCAACAACGTTCCACCTGATCCAGGCGCTGCGCTTGTCTTTTTCCGTGCGCAAAACAACAAATGACCTTACAGAATCTGGCTTTGCGCCATTACCATTACCAAACATCCTGAAACCGCTTATGAGCAAACTTGCCGGTCGGCATATGAATATTCTCAACTTTATAAACCTGGCCTGCACGGGTTTTTCAAGCTCCACGTAATCGTGCGGAACGTCGGTCTTATTATTGCTTTTATCAACCAACACCTTCCATTTTTTTCCGTCTGAAGAGTAGTATAAAATATATTGATGATACTGCTCACCACCATTAATTTTCCCAAGATGATCTGCTGCCACGTCCTGGTCTGCATAGTTTATCTGGACAGCATTAACGGTTGAAATAGTTCCAAGATCTGTTTGTATCCATTCTCCTTTATTTCCTGAAGCGGCGCTCCAATAGGTTTTTATATTTTCATCCACCGCATTGCCGGCATGATAGCCACCAAGTGTTGACGAAACCTGCACGGCTTTTCATAATTCAATAACATCCAACCGTAAAACCTGAACCGTATTCATTTTTCTGAGACGATGGCAAATAATGCGGGTAATCGCCAAAAGCCGTATTACACCACATTATATCATCCTTGTCAAACCCGGCAGGCCAGATACCAATTCTTCTTTCAAAATTATTTTTAACGGAAATCATGATAGTACTTACATGCCAGTAATTGCCATAATTATCCTGGTATGTAGCACCATGCCCTGCTCCCCGGGCAAAGCCGCCTATCTTCATGCTCAAAGGATCCGATTGGGGATGCACTTCTATTCCGTCAAACAAAGGTTTGGTGCCAACGACCACTCCATCTGCATAGCCGCTGAATTCTGTGCCTGGCGCTCCATATTGATAATAATATTTTCCATTGTGTTTCGTCATCCAGGATCCTTCGATAAAAGGATCCAGGAATGTGTTATCCATGTGCTCACCAAAACGCTGCCAGCCATAACGCCAATCCTGCAATAAATACATAGGCATTCGTGTGCCAATTGGCTGAAATGTTTTCCTGTCTAAGCTCAATGCCTAATATGGGATAGGCGTTGCTACTGCCGTTATACATATATAATCTTCCGTCATCATCGGTAAAAAAGGCGGGATCCCAACCTCCTATTTCGAATGAATCAACCAAAGGCTTCCATTCATTGCCTTTGGGATTAGTGCTCATCCAGATACTGAAATTTTTTGTATAGGTTGACCCAAAAACAATCATGGTATCGCCTATTATTCCTACCGCAGGCGCACAGAGCTCGTCGTACGTTCCCGTATTCCATGGACGCAGAAATTTTCTTGAAATAAATTTCCAGTTAAGCATGTCGCTGCTCCACCAATAACCCCATTGGTTAGTCGAAAATAAATAGTAATCATTTTTATAGTTCACAATCGCAGGGTCCGCTGTAGCCCTGTGTCTGCCGTTTTCTGCGAAATTCGGTATCGGCGTATAGCCGTAATCGATATTAACGGGATTGCAATAGGTTTTTTGCTGGGCGGCTACAAATTGTACATTGCAAAAAAGAAACAGTATTAAAAATACTAATTGAAACTTTTGGATTATTTTAAACATCATTTTATTCGAAGAAATCATATCAAACTTTACCAGGATTATTCAAAAGTAAACTTACACCATTATTGTGATTAAGTATCTTAATGTAACTACATCAAAAAAAAGGCTGCCTAAAGGCAGCTCATGGTATGTTTCTGTAGTTAATTATTACCGCTTTTTACATTTGGCCGGCCATTTCAAAATTGCCTTTGCTTGCTTTGCCTACAGCAAAAGTAATTATCTGCACCAAAGGTTTGTAATCGTGGCAGGTAATATTGAGTGTGTAAGCGCCCTCAGCAATACGGTTAATACGTTTGGACTGAGTTGCGGGGTATTTCGTCTTTTATCAGGTTAACCCATTCAATTGTCGGATGATGTCTTGCACCGTAATCTTATCTGACCATTTTATTTTACCGGGTGCGTTCTTTCGCATCCAATCAATAAAATCTTTCGGCGTTAAGCAATCATAAAACTTATCATCTTTTCTAACAACAATATATCTATAAATTAATCCGGGACGTTCAGTTACGGTAAACAACCAATCGAACACCTGAACGTCTTTGTCAAAACTAAGTTGCCGCCAAAAGTTAGGGGAGCCGTTAAAAACAAAGAAGTAAGTGGAGTCTTTGTTTGATAAAATACTATCGCTACCAGCCAGAACTACGCTTTTTATTTCTTTGCTTTTGTATCTTTTTTCTACTTCATTGTTGACTGAAAACTGTTTAAGATTGTAGGTAGGAAACTCATCTGCGCCGTATTCAAATGTGCCCTGTATTTTACTGCCACCGGTAAGTTGTACGTGGCCTTCATGCTTTTGATAAGTAATAGAATATTTATGATTTCCATGCGCAAAAGGTATCGCAACGTATTGTGCTGAAACTTGAAAATAATAAAACGCAAATAATAAGGATGAAACTAACCTGGTCATTTTTTTTAATTCTAATAATTTATTAATGTTTTAATCTATCTGTGCGCCAGCAGCAATAATATAGATGTTACAGTTTTTTAAAAGGGTATCACTTGTGATTGAGATGATTCCAATATTTTTTCACCTTATAAACAAACTACCTCACTTCGATCGAACCCGTTTTTTTATTTTTTATAATAATCCTCTTCTCTCCTGACGGAAGCACTTCCTCTTTAATTAAATAATAATCTTTATCATAGCTGGGATGTTCTTTGGCTGTTTTCTTTTCGGCTACACCGCGCCATTCTTCGAGGTTTACGGGTTCCCATTTTTTTGAAGCAGCGGAAGCATAGGCTGCATCAAGGATTGCATTTACCACATAGCCGTCATAAAAATTTTCATTCGGCTCTCTATTATTTTCAATAGCTTCAAACATATCTGTAAACATGTGGTTATAGCCCAGTTCATTCATTTCATCGCCGACAGGAAAAAGCCAGCCGGAATTACTCTCTGCTTTTTCGGCAACATAACTACCAGCCTTACCCGAAGTAAACATTTCAAAACCGGTACGTAAAAAATTATTAATCCATATCGTCCCTTCTGTTCCCATCACCTCATCCCGCAAATCCATACCACCGCGAAATGACCAGCTTACTTCAAACTGCCCGATGGAGCCGTTTTCATACTTCACCCAACCCAGCGCATTATCTTCTGCGTCTATAGGATGCACCCGTGTATCGGCCCAGCACATTACCTCAACAGGCCTGTTATTTTTTCCAATATAATTTCTCGCAATCTCTACACAATGGCAACCAAGGTCAACCATAGCGCCACCGCCTGATTTTTCTTTATCCCAAAACCAATCACTATGCGGGCCAGGATGCGTTTCCCTGCTCTTGGCCCACGTTATTTCGCCGAGGCTTCCATTTTTAATACTTGCCAATGCTTTTAAAAATTTCGGAGTATAACAAAGATCTTCCAAATAGCCCGCCGACAACTTTTGCATCATCTACTGCACGCAACATTTGCAATGCCTCTTTTGCGTTACGTCCCAGGGGCTTTGTACATAAAACATGTTTTCCTGCCGCAGCGGATTCCACAACGGCTTCAAGATGCATATCATTTGCCAAGGCAATGATGACTGCATCAACATCTTTGTGATTAACCGCTTCAATAATGTCAGTTGAATGGTTAGCCACATGATAATCTTTCGCAAATTTCTTTGCATTTTCTTCCGTCCGGCTGTAAACCATTGTAATTTCATCTTTCCTGCGTTGCGCTACCAGTGCATCAGCATAAAAACGGGCGATAAATCCTGAACCAAGAATTGCTAGTTTCATAATGTAAAAATTTTTTCCTCATCCTATCCCTCTTCGAGGAAGAGGTAACCGGAGAAGTTCTTTTAAAAATTAAATATCTATTTTAAAATTTCATCCACACAAATAATCACCGATGTTATTTCAAAGCTTGATCTTTTTCTTTTTCTAAAAAATTATTCCCGGCTTCCGTCTCTTTAGCTTCCCAATCGAGCATGGCTTCGTCGGGGACCACATCTATAGGAATGGTGCTGCTGCCGGAAGGTTCATTATAAGGAACATTGCCTGCCCGGTTGTAAACGGAAATCAATGACCATCTTGAATTACCGGAAAGATTTGCTTCGGAGCGGTGCAGTAAATTGCTGTGAAAAAATAATGCATCGCCGGCTTCGAGCTCTACATAAACATGTTCCATTGTTCTTAGGGCAAGATCTACATAATGTTGAGAAGCGCCAACTTGCTCTCCGGCAAAGCCATGCTCAATCCGGCCCATTTTGTTAGAACCTTTTATCACCTGCAGGCATCCATTTTCCCGGTTGGCGCCGGTAATCGCAATCATGACTGACATCATCTGATCAGGCAATAAAAATTCATTTTTATACCAATAGCCATAATCCTGGTGCCACTCCCACGCTCCTCCTACCCTTGGTTCTTTTTGCATCAGCTTGCTGTGAAAATGGCATACTTGAGTATCACCATCCATTAATTTACTAACGGACTCTACTATACGCCTGCTTCTTGTAAGCAGTCCATACGTATCGCTACCCGGCGTATACCATAGAGACAATTTCGTTTTTTTTCCTGACTGATCGTTGAGATCGTACGCATGCTTTTTCATCATATCATCAGCAATGGCAATGTTATATAATTTATCTAGTTTCATCCGGAGATAAAAATTTCTTTAAAATTATATAACCATTTTCATGATATTCGGTAACAAGCTGCGGCGTTAATTGAAAGTGTTCCATAATTTTTGGTTTTAATAAATTTCGCTTGCGGCGATTCATGTCAAAGCAACAAATTTGAATGATGTGACTTCATTTTTCTAATATTACATAAATCCCTGAAAATTATATTTTAGATAATCTTACTGAAAGCAATTGCATCTAAAAAAATTTACTTCAGATACGGACTTTCAAATCCTAATTTTTTTAATCCATTTTGAATATCCGGAATACTCATAAAAAGTTTCCAGAATAATCCGCTCCGATAGTTCTCGATCATTACAACGATCGGTCCTTCATCGATTGCCAGGTATGACTTTGCATACCAGTTTTTTGTTTCATTAAATGCATCTGTAAATCCATATTCGCCCCATATCTTCTCTCCCATATTTTCATAAAAATACCGTAACGATTTCATCGAAAAATCGGGCGTATATGGAAACGCTGACAGCGATGCAGTAGGCGCAATAGTTCCGGAATCCTTTGTCGGTGAAAATGCATTATAACCATTGTAAGTATCACACGCTGATAATCCCCAGCAATCTTCCCCATAACCTTTAAATTTATTGGGATTTGCTACACAATAAGCATGGTTAATCATTGTATGGTTATGATTTTGCTGCCAGTAATCTGCATATTTATCTTTCAACCCGTGCGGGTCGAGGCCAAGAAAAGAATACTGCGAAAAGAAAAGCGGACCGCCGTAATCAAATCCTAACGGCAACGTATAGCCGTAAAAAGTTTTACCATTTTTAAAAAAATCACTCTGCGCCCATCCACGGTGATATACATCAGCTCCACAGGATAATGTGTACCGCTTGCAGCGAGTATATAAGTCATGAGGCATTCATTAAAACCCCGTAAAGGAAAATTCATTGCCCAGCCGTTATTCGGGCTCCAATGCCAGTACAAAACATCGCGTCCATCTCTTGTAAACCAGTTCCATTCTATATCATTCCAGATCCAATTGATACGATTTCGAATGTTTCTTTCTATGTTATTATTGGCATTAAAATACTGCCCTTGCACAAAGCAATCCCTCGAACAAAAAAGAAGTTTCTACAAGGTCTGCACCATCATCTTTACGGCTAAAGGGAATTGTTTTTCCTGTGTTCCATTCATCCAGTGAGGAAATACTCCGTGATAAGAATCAGCTTTGGATAAAAAATTAACGATTTAATGAAACCTTTTTGCCGCCGTATCTCTCGGCAGCCCACTTCCGCTCCACACCGCTATTAACGCCATAATGCCAAAACCTGTACCGCCGGTAGTTACCACTTCATTTCCATAACCATAAGCTACATTGCTTCTTTCGCGTGCCATGCCGCTTACGGGATGCGCAAATTCCCAAAAGTATTTTATGGTTTGTTTTTGAACTCGATCCAACAATTCAGAATCGGAAAGATTTTTTTGAATGGTTAGCGATCTGTCAGCAGACAAATTTTCATCAGCCTTACTTTTTCTTTGCGAAAATGAAACATCAACAAGTAATAATAAAGAAGCGAGTAAGAAATATTTTTTCATAAGCACATAAACATTTTTATATAAAGATACAGGAAACATTACCTTAATAATTTCTCCCACATCCGGCATAATTTTTATATCAATTTACGCCCAGTGCCGCCATATATAACCAAACAAACCGACTGCAATATTTAAAGAAAAAAATATTACTTCACACAATAAATAAAAATTCATTCCTCCAAGGTATTCATATAAATAATAACCACTTTATAATTAAGTAAAAACTTCATAGTTTTTACTATTGATTAAAAAAAAATTAGCGGGCAACATACCGTCAAAGAAATCATTTTAAGTAACGTTTAGGGTTATTCGAATAAAAACATACTTACTCAAAGTGTTCGGGGAAACGATCTACCGGAATTTTCAATTAACAGAGTATTAGGAAACCCGGTGAATTATTAGCAGTCTCAGGTGTATCATTAAAAATTTATATTATGAAAAAGATTTTTACATTTTTATTTTGCACCGCATTAGTATCCGCTGCCTTTGCGCAGGATGACCGTCATGGCTGGAACGACCGGCCCGACAACAGAAACTATAGTGTTTATCAAAACGATAATTTCGGCGGCTATCAAAGAGATAAACAAATAGAAAAAATCAACTATCTGTATGATTGCCAGGTAAGGAATATTATTGGCGACTGGACCTTAAACCGCTGGCAAAAACGGAACGCCATTTATGAAATAAACGCCCGCAGAACACAGGAGATTAATAATATCGCTGTTCAAACCGATTATAACAGGGATAATTATTCACATCATCATTATAATGATGAAGGTACTGGCACTAAGTTCTGTTGTTCAATAAAACCCTTTTGAAAAAAAGGGTTTTATTGCATTATTCACGCTGCATTTCTTTTTTCAGTTCAATGCCAATTTTAATTAATTCCTGCTTTAACTGCCCGGCATTTAAAAAATGTATCTCCCACATAACGCCTCCTCTCCCTTTTACATTTCTTAAAATTATTATCAATGAAAATAGCACATACAGCGCGGCGCTCATCATTTCTTTATGCTTCCTTTAATTGTGTATATGGGTGCAAGCGGAAAGTGATTATAAATTCACGATCCTGCAGGCGCTTCCTTTTGCGCTTCTCACTTTTGTGTCAAGCATTTTGTTAGGACACGCTTCTCTAAAGTTATACGATGAACGCATCAGGCGTTGGCTCAAAAAGAAAGTATTGGTTAAAAATAATTGATTTGTGAACTAACCTTATTATTTATGCAAGAGATAAATTTATTAGCTATGGATTACTAAATAAATTAGTTGTTATACCTTTACGTAATAACACCTATCCAATGACATCGCGTTCCTTCCATACTCTTGTACAGCTTCCTGGCGGCCCTGGCGCTGAAGTTACTTTTTATTGCAGTGATATTCGGCTGACGGCAAAAGAGAAAATAAAATTTACCGAGCTTTATATTCAATTTCATGATTGCATAAGCGTACATAAAATCAGCCACGCCGTTAGTACGAAAAAACATCTTCTTGAAACGGTTGTGCACAATAAAGTGATAAGCGCCAGGTGGCATTTGTGTTGAACAAAAAAATATTTACTAAGTGAAAATTATCGGTTAAATATTTTATCCAAATCGCTATCCCAGATCAAACAATTTCATAAACATTTTTGCCCTGCTTTTAAAGGCGGCTGTTTGATGGGGCAATTGCTCTTCAATTATTAATTCTATCTCAGGAATAATTTCAGGATATTTTTTTGCCAGGTTACCAAGTACTGTTATTGAAAATGCCTTGATAGCAACAGCTTCCGCGGGTGATCCCAGGTATTGAAAACAAATTTCCATAACCGCGCCTTCATATTTTTCAGGAATATCAACGTTTTGCAAAAGCCTTATCGTATTTCTTTTTACTGCATCATGAATACCTGGCTTTTTTACATTGCTAATAAGCTTTTCAAAATTATCTCTTATCAAAGCGGGGTGATTAATGACACTATAACTTACGGGCCATGCAACGCGCTGTGCAATCCGATACTCTGCATTTAAAAACAAATTGAATAATTCATTAAACCGTACCTGGTCATCACCCACCCACTCAACGATTTTATTACATTGTTTCTTTGAATGCTCTTGCAAAATCTCGCGCACCAGATTCATCAGGCAAATTTTATATTACCGCCCTAACTAATTGAACAATTTAATTGAATAATTGCAGCACTAATGAACATCAGGCTAACTAACGCAAACGTAAAAATGCTTTTCTCTTAGAAAAGATTGCTGTTAAATTTCTGTCTTTATTTAATCTTAAAAAGAAATTACTTTCCAGTTGGTTTCTTCTTCCCGGTCTTTTCGAAAGTTTCCTCTACTTTATGCATCAACGAGGATATCGGTCCTTCCATGTGCTCCTGGGGATCAGGACCTTTGGTAGTTCCAGGATCAGACTTTTCTAATTCTTTTATTTTCTCCTTGTTTTCCTTTTTACTTTTTTCCAGATTTGTCGCCATGGCATCTGTTTTATATTGCTTACAACAAATCAAAAAGGATATTGTTTAATATCTTAAAAATTTTCTGTTAACCAAGTTTTCGAAAAATACAAAATTTCTAAAGTTCATGGTACAATAATTGAAAGACTTTCATAAAAATATAATTATGAAAAATATTTTAATCTTCGCAACTATAGCTTCCATAGGAATAGTAATAGCCTACTATGCGCTCATCGAAAATAAGATGTCGGATTCCACGAAATAGTTATTTTGTATAAATTTTTTCGTGATTGTATTGCAATGAAAAAGGATTTGGTACTTTTAGCCGCTATCAGGAGGAAAAATTATAAATCCCGCGA
>CAWGLC010000010.1:0-158092 GCA_963823305.1 uncultured Chitinophagaceae bacterium | reverse complement strand
CCCAGAGGGTCCAGGCGGACATGCTTTGCCGGCTTGAGATGGATTGGCCGTGGGGGGTGTAGATTGATATCTTTGGGTATTGAGATGGAGGAGGGGTAAGAAGAGGAAGAAGTGGTGGTGGTGGAGGAAGAGCTGGAGGGGGGTGGGGATGGGGGGGAGAAGGGGGAGAATTGTGAGGATGCGGAGGTGATGGAGGAGGTTTGTTCCGGTTCGAGTTCGTGCTGGGTCGGTGAGTCTTCTGATGACGACGCGGCAGCAGCTCCTAGCTGAGGTACAGGCTGGGATTGTTGTTGTCGAGAGCGGCGGCGGTTGCGGACCTGACACACGCACTCAACCCACCCGACGCCCTCGATCAAGATGTCTGTCGCGTAGATGCGGAACGGGAGGTTGGCCGGGTCGACTCCGGCGGCGATGAGGGACCGGGCGTGTTGTTTCGTCACGTCGGTCTTCAATTCGAATGTCCCCGCCAATTTCATGTTCTCTCCTGCCCCCTGTACGAGGATTGATTCGACGCCGCTTTCCCTCGTTTGCGTTTGCGCCGCTATGGCTTTTTCGGTGGATGTTACGTGGGCTTTGAGACCGGGGGGGATGAAAGGGTACAGGAGCATTGTCGTTGAGGGATCATCGGAGTCGAGGTGTGGCGTCATTCGGATCGAGCCACCGCCGAGGAGGAGGGATTGTGTCGGTTTGAGGGTTTGCTGAACCACGGTAGGGCGGGATTGGAGGATAAGGACGGATTGGTGGGCGGGAAGAATCGAGGAGGAAAGAGCGGTGTCGCGTAAGAGGCCGGGGAGGTCGATTAGCTCGCCTTTGTTGTTGTTCTTGCTGGTGCCAAAGGGAAGGCGGATTGGTGAAGCTGTTGTACCTGGGAGCGGAGAGATGATCGGGAGGGTCGGAAAGGGGGAGAGGGGTTGAGGTGGCGGTAGGAGTGACAACTCGGGCAGAGTTTCCGGAGTTTGGGGGGAGGCCAGAAGGGTTTCGCGTTCGAGTTCGGCATAGGAAGGGGCACGGTCGCCAGAGCCTTTTGGGAATAGGACTTCGAAGAGATTGGATTTGCCAACGTTGACTTTGCCAACCATCCAATTGCCTCCACCGCGGGCCCAGATGGCCTCTTTGATGTCCTTGGTCCACCAGCCTCGTTTGGCAGATACGAGGTGGACATTGCCCAGTCGCATGTTGCGGCCGGCGCGACCCAGGGCTTCTCGTAGGACGGAGGTAATAGGGCATCAAGGAATCTACCATTTCTTTGTTTGGAGCCAGCAGGTCGGAGCGAGTGATGATGAAACTCAGCGTGGGTTTCCAAATTGACTCATGTCTTGCGCGGCGATTTTGAGTTCGGGGTTTAGCCAGAGACAAGTGTTGGTGAATTGAGGGTATGAGCGACATGGGGAAGTCAGCTGCATCGAGTACGTGGTAGACATGGTTGCGACGAAATGGTGACTCTACAATGGAGTCTGCAATCGCTTCGATGGATGGATGGGCAATGGGAGTCCCTCGGGAGTTGTGGACTAGGTTGTGGCATCTGTCACAGATCGGTATCTGGAGAGCAACAGGAATCGATGGGTGATGTTCAGCGGCGCCGGGACCTCCATCCGTGGTAGCGTCTGAGTTCAGTATCACAACGTCAAGCTCCTGGTCATCGTCCGTTCGGATTTCGTCGACGTCTTGTGGGCCAATCGCTGCGTTCTGTCTTGAGGATCTCAGGTAAGATTTGACTGCTCTGCGGGAGCGCGTGTAGAAGCCAGCTTCTCCCGGATCGACATCCTGAGTAAGAGCGCCACATCCTGGACAAGATATTGGCAAATCCAAATGTCTCGGTCGTGCCGGGACAGATTCTTGAGGCACTTCTCCAAGAGCTCCGTAGTTGGAAAAGGATTGATTTCCATCGAAACTACCCTCTGGCCGTGATTGCGGTAGTGATATGTTGTAGGCGGTAGCTGGCACAGGCGGTTTTTCAATCCTGGCGAGAAGATTGAAGGGCCGACATTGAATGCATTTCCTCTTCAGAGGTGAACTTATTCCAGGAATTTTCGGCTCCGGTAGAGCAACCGGCAAGGTTCTCAACTTTAGCTGTTTAACGTACGAGGAGCTGAACGTGTGCCATGAACGAGGAGTGAGAGACATGCGTTTTCCGGGTGACTTTCCAAAGGGGACGAACCGCGCTCTTGGACAGTTGAGTTGAAGAAATAATCTTGCAGGAAGGTCACACCGGGTCTATGGAACTTGATTTCCAGGTGATGGGCGAAAGATATTAGTGCAATTCTTTTGGGGTTTAAAAAAATTATTTGGTACTGCGTCGTGGACCAGTGCGTCCAGCTACACTTACGTTCCTATGCCTCGCCCTACTTGCCTCAGCAGCCCAACCGGACTGGCTCACGTTTCGGCCTTGGCACCAACTTTCTGCTTCCAAAAACATTTATGCGTTGTCCTCATGTAACGTTCGCAGAGCTCCATTTCCGTCGAAGCCAATTCACTCTACCGTATTCAAGCATTATAAAAGCTCCATGTGACATTTGATTCGTGAATAAAGTGGGAGACTGGCTAAAATCCACTGCCTCTCGTCATGCTTGTCAGGCGACGGCACTGCCGCCCTTACTCCTATTGAGCTTAAGGCGGCGCGAAATCCTCTGAAGTTTGGGGATGAGACTCTGGTCTTCTGTACGCACATTTCACAGCGAGAGGCCTTTTCAGGGAATAGCCAGGCGCCTTCCTGCTGCTATCATAATGTGCTGACTGATGCGATACTCGTACGGCTATGGTTCAGAGACAAGTAGGGAAGAATGTTTTCGCGGGACGACCATGGACAAAAGTAGCAGTGTTGACATGAAGCTTTCGAACCCTCCTGCGTCAGACTGGTATCGTTGGGAAGCACTCGTTCCAATCAGTGTATATATTACCACGGTGTCGCCTGCTTCCTAGACGAATCCACTCTCACTTCCAGCAACTTTGACATCTCAAAAGACTCGTGGACTCAATATGTCGCAATCACCTCGAATCGCAATCATTTCTGGCGCCAGTCAAGGCATTGGCCGAGCAACAGCCATCCGTCTGGCCCAGTCTTTCACGCATCTCGTCCTCGTCGCCCGGAATGAAGCTGGACTCCACGAGACCGCTTACCTGGTCAACGTCCAGTACCCCTCTGTACAAACACTATGCATTCCAATTGACCTCTCTGTACCGTCCTCAGCCTCAGCAGTCGTCTCTAGCACCCTCCAAACCTTCCATACATCACACATCAACGCTCTGATCAACATCGCAGGCGCTGTGCCGCAAGTCGATCTCCTCGACATGACCGACTTTCAATGGGACAATGGCTTTGCCCTCAAACTCCACGGAGCGCGTCGCCTGACCGTCGCTGCCTGGCCGGCACTTAAGGCTGCCTCCGGACAGAGCTCTGTGGTTTTTACATCTGGGAATTCGGCACAAGCCCCCAAGGCACCCTTTGCGGCCGTGGCGACGGTGAATGCAGCTGTAGTAGCCCTGAGTCGAGCCTTTGCCGACCTTGGTATCCACGATAGTGTACAGGTCAACAGTGTATTACCAGGCCCGGTCATGACGGATCGGCGGCAAAGCTACATGCGCAAATGGGCGCAGGATCAAGGCATGAGTGTCGAAGAAGCCATGAGAGTGTTTCCAGGAAAGACCGGCATTCAACGATTCGGCAAGCCAGAAGAAATTGCGGGGTTGATAGCTTATTTGACCTGTAGTGAAGCGAGGTGGCTAACTGGAGCATCGGTGAGGATGGATGGTGGTGAAATCAAGGGAATCTGAGATCCGGGACAGCAACAACGCTGGTGAGATTTTGTCAGGTGGAGCGTAGGCGGAGATTAACCAGCCACCATATCGTAGCTCATCAGGTTGCTAGCTCAAGACACTGAAACATCTTCAGCCTTCAAGGTGGCGTAAGAGAGCATGTTCTGCTTCAGAGAAAGTAACTCGGTCGTGGTAAAGCTTATGAGGCGATCCTGCGAAGGTCTGTAAATTTTGAACGCCTTGTTGGCTTCCCTCCCGGTGATGATTTGCAAAATTTTATCCAAATTGAACGACTCAAAGCGATCGAAGGGCCAGAAATCAGAAAGGGCTTTATGAAACGTCTCTCGAGTTTCGATGTTCAGTCCCTGTCCCACTCTTCTGATCGCAGTGGTGACATAAATCATGTCGTCTGTCTTTGGGGCGACGGTTACGGCAAGTGCCAGCTTCCAAAGGAGCGTTCTTTGATCCAACATCCAATCGGTATCTTGCAGGAGGCTTTCAGCACTCGCTAGACATCTCAACATTTCGGCGCAATCGCCGGCGAAACAGTTGGATGCGGATTGGACCAGATCGGTTGAGAGAGTTTCAGAGTCCGAGAAGCTCATTGTGACATGCCACAACCAAATACGAAACCCCAAAGTCTTCGTGCGTTGGTCGAGGAGGTCTGCTGCCATGACTTGGTCGCCTATTTCCGGATCTGCGCAACGCTCATCCCGGACACGAAGGCACTGCGCGCACCAACGGTACTGCAATCTCTGATATCTGGTAACGTACCGACAGATTTCCTCACATAAAGGAACATTGAGTCGGTGGATCGTCCCGACGACTTCCTGAAGCGCGATAGAATTCTTGACCCTAATCATCACGCGTGGATCCAGGGACTTGAGGACTTCCTGAAGGGCTCTTTCTCGACTTTTGTCGTCTACACAGTCCGCCAGATCCAGCCCAAGGAGGGCAGGACAGGAGAGAAAGTCGAAGATCGGAGCCTTCATGAAGGTTGCCGAGATTTTCCAGTCAGTTGCTATCAGTATGTACCCTACGAAAGGGTCGAGTCTCGGAAAGCCTCCGCAAGCGATGACAAAGTCCTTGATTAACTTTGTATAGATACCAGACCGAATCTTTCCGGTGAAGAACTCCGTCATGGTCAGGAAGGCTAGATCCATCAGCACGCGATCGTCAGGCGCCTGGCCCGACTCCAAAAACCGCCTTAAAGCCCTAATCGACTTGACAACGAAGCGCTCCGGTGCCATTGGTCCTTCTACTTTGCACAGAGACAGCCAGCGCATTCGCGAAGTCGTAATCGCCAACAAGGAGTACATGTGGAGTTGATTCGTAGCCTGAATTGCGCCCGAGATGATCTTATAATGATGCGTTGATAGTAGTGGATGGGGTACCTATTAATAACAATACCTACAGCGTACCAGGAAGTGATTTTGGTAACGTTCAGGGTTCAGATGGTGCATCTAACATAAACCCGGATGACATTGAATCGGTAACTATTTTACGCGGTGCATCAGCAGCAGCGTTATATGGCAGCCAGGCCGGTAATGGTGTAATTGTCATTACAACTAAAAAAGGTTCAAGAGATAGATTGTCCGTAAGCCTAAATTCCGGTGCGGTGTTTGAATCGACCTTCCAATTACCAAAAGTGCAAAATACTTATGGACAGGGCAATGCAGGAAATCTGCCGACCGATTCAACTTTCGGCGATAGCTGGGGGCCAAAGATGACAGGCCAGCCCATCGTTAATTTTTTAGGAAAAACGGTTCCTTATTCACCACAGCCGGATAATATAAAGGATTTTTTCAGAACAGGTTTAGACCTCAATAATTCGATAAGTGTTTCCGGGGGTTCAGAGAAGGCGCAGACTTATCTGAGTTATACCAATACCGACATCCAGGGTATCATTCCAAAAAATGATTTATATAGAAATATCGTTGATTTCAGAATTACGAATAAGATCAGCAACAGATTTTCCACTGATGCTAAGATCACTTATATAAACCAGTCTATTAACAATAAGCCGCGTACCGGTGAAGAAAATGCCCCGGTTATCGATATTTACAACGTTCCACGTAATGTAAGCGATGCTCAAATAAAAAATTACCAATATATTAATAATGTAGGCGTTCCCGCTGCAAGTCCATATCCTTCTACGCTCACCTCAATTTATCAGAATCCTTATTGGATGATAAACAACACTGCCTTAAACGAAACACGTGACAGAGTCATGGGTTTTGTATCTGGTAAAGTTGAGATCACAAACTTCCTGAGTTTCACGGGACGTGCTAACATCGACCGGACTTTTGACAATCTTTCTCAACAATACATGCAAGGCACCATTTTATGGTCTCACACAGGTGGTTATTATTCCCAGCAGAAAATTGTAACAACCCAAAAATGGTTCGACGGGATTTTCCAGGGAAAAAATAGCATTACCAATGATATTAAAGTGAACTATCTTGCAGGAGCAATTTACCAGGATTCAAAATTTGATAATGTGCAAAACACCGCTGATGGGCTGAATGTGACCAATAAGTTCAGCTTAAACTACGCTACCAATCCCTCTATTTTCCAAAGTGGCCAGGAGGTACAAACACAAGCTCTTTTCGGCCAGGCAAATTTTTCATTTAAAGATGCCCTCTTTTTAGATGCAAGTTTAAGAAATGACTGGGATTCCAGGCTACCGCCACCTTACTCTTATCAATATTATTCTGTTGGCGCTTCGGCTGTTTTATCAGACTTGATGAAACTACCCACTAGTATCTCATTTTTGAAAACAAGTCTTAGCTATGCAGAAGTGGGTAATGGCGGCCAGTTCGGCTTATTAAATAATAGCTATAGTTACAGTCAAGGTGCCGGAAATGGCTTTTTAAGCCGTGGAACTATTTTGCCCTTTCCTAATGTAAAACCAGAAATTGTAAAAAGTCTGGAAGCAGGGATTGATGCGGGCTTTATGGACAACCGCCTGGGCTTCACCCTCACTTATTACAAAAGCAATTCTTTTAACCAATTGCTTGCTATTGGCCTCCCCACTGCAACTGGTTACAATAGTAAATACATTAACGCGGGTAATATTCAAAACCAGGGATTTGAACTTGTGCTGAATGCTACGCCAGTAAAAGGAAAGGATTTCAGCTGGGATCTGAATCTTAATTTTGCCCTAAACAGAAATAAAGTGATTGCATTAAGCCCCGATTTAAAAACCGTATTCTTTGGCGGAGGAGATAACCGCTCTGCTACTCCCGAGGTTAAAGAAGGCGGTAGCTACGGAGATTTGATTGCTTACACTTGGTTGAAAAATGCAAGCGGCAAATATGAAGTAAATAAAGATGGAACGCCATTAACATCCTATGCTACTGGTGGAGCGCAGACCTATATTGGAAATTTTAACCCCAAAGAGAATATGGGACTTACCAATACTTTCCACTTTAAAGATTTCTCTTTACGGATATTGGCAGATGGAAGAATTGGCGGCATAGTGGTGGATGGAACTGAAATGAACCTGGCTTATTCCGGCATCCCGGAGGTGACAGGTAAGAATCGCGAAGGAGGTTGGAACCTTGGTGGAGTGGATACCAGTGGGAATACCGTTCAAACAACTATTAATGCGCAACAATTCTGGCAAACTGCTTCCGGGAAAAGATATGGTGTTGGACAATTTTTCGCGTACGATGCAACAAATTTCCGGATCAGGGAACTTTCGTTAGGTTATAATATTCCACTGCATTCAACTAAAATTGTTAAGTCAGCAAAAATTTCTGCAGTTGCCCGCAACGTGTTATGGCTGTATCGTGGCAGTTCCATACTGGATATACCAGGGTTGGGTAAACGCAAAATGACATTTGATCCGGATATGAGTCTCGGTAATGGTAACTTCCAGGGTATTTCTTACGGTACCTTACCTTCCACCCGTTCTTATGGCCTGAATCTTCAACTAACTTTTTAAAAACTAAATAATATGAAGCCGGTAAAATCTTATTCTTACAAAAATCTATATGGCGCGCTACTGGGTACTATTATATTGTTTTCAGCGTGTACTAAAAGCTATAAAAATATAAACGTAGATAAAAATAGTATAGCCGTCATTGGCTCCGCCCAACTTCCGTTTCTTTTTTCACAGGCACTGGAAGCGGCACCCGGTAGTTATTACAATTATCAAATTGCGGAGAACCTTTTTGCAGACCAATATTGCCAGTATTTTGCTTGTGAGGCAACCTACTTTCCTTCAGACAGGCTGGTGATCAGGCAGGATTGGGTTGGCGCCCAATTTAACCCTATGTACACCAATGTAATGCCGCAATTGCAATCTATTTTTGCAGCTACGGATTCCACCTCGCCTGAATATGCCATGGCAAGTATTTGGTGGGTGTACACATTTCACAGGGTTACTGATTACTGGGGGCCAATACCTTATTTCTCCGCAGGTATTGCCGGTAATTCGGTGCCTTACGATCCCCAGGACAAAATTTATGATGATTTCTTTAAAAGATTAGCTGCTGCTGCGAACGTATTGAAACAACATGCGGGAGAAAATCACTTTGGAAGCTATGATTTAGTGTATGGCGGCGATGTAAACAGGTGGTATAAATTTGCCAACTCGCTGCGTTTACGGCTTGCCGTTAGGATCTCTAAAGTAGATCCTGCCCGTGCTAAAACAGAAGCTGAAGCCGCCGTTGCCAACGGCGTGATGACAACGAGCTTGCCTATCACCGATCCAACAGCCCAAACAGCCGGTGACGATGCTTTTGTACAAAGAAGTGCTAAAAATAACGATGGTAACGGCCTTCAATCTATGAGTGACTGGAACGAGTTTAGAATGAGCGCTACCATGGCATCCGTTCTAAATGGCTATCAGGATCCACGCCTGCCTCAGTATTTTTTACCGACACTTAATTCAGGCACAGTATACATGGGTTTAAGAAACGGGCTTTCTGTTACTCAATTGACATTGGCGCCTAACCTGGCTTCCAATAATTCGCATGTAGGACAGAGGTGGTCATCAACAGCCGTTGTCGATAAAAATGGTAACGTGTTAGGATCTCCCAACTCCGTTGCTACAGCACAAAATGTAATGGTTACTGCAGAGTCTTATTTTAATCGCGCCGAAGGCGCGCTTTTGGGCTGGAATATGAATGGTACGGCAAAAGATTTGTACAACCAGGGTATTACCACTTCCATGACGCAATGGAACATTACCAACTCCGCAACAGTCAACGCTTATATTAACAGTAATAACACTCCCGTTGCACCTGGTGACGGTCTTATGTCTCCCCCTGTTTCTACCGTGCCGGTAGCATTTGCGGCTGACCAGGCTACCGAATTACAGCAGATAGCCACACAAAAATGGCTGGCAATTTATCCTGACGGTATAGAAGCATGGGCAGACTGGAGACGAAGTCATGTGATGAAGCTTTATCCCGTTGTAAATTCAGATAATCCTGATATTTCAAACACATCAACACAATGGATACGGCGCATACCTTTCTTATTGTCCGAACAGCAAACTAATGCAGCAGCAGTGCAGGCGGCAGGAGCTTTACTGGGAGGCCCGGATAAAGTGACAACACCACTTTGGTGGGATAAAAATTAATTTTATAAAAAATTATTTACCTTAAAGATTCCATCCTTAGCCGGACGGAATCTTTTTGTTTCCATAGCTTTCTTAATCCTGTAAGATGTCACATTGTAATAAGATCTTATTAGTCCTTCTTATCGCTGTATTGATAACCGGGTGTAAAAATGATACGTCGCGCCAGTTTACAAAACTCGATCCTGAAACGACAGGAATTGATTTCAAAAACCAGCTTTTTGAATCTGATGATTTCAATGTACTCAATTACATTTATTTCTACAATGGCGGCGGCGTAGCTATCGGAGACATTAATAACGACGGGCTTCCTGATATTTTATTTACGGGTAATATGGTAAAAAACAGGTTGTATTTAAATAAAGGAAATTTTCAATTTGAAGACATTACTGAAAAAAGCGGAATTGCCGAAAAACAAGGATGGTGTACCGGGGCGACGATGGTTGATATTAATGGCGACGGCAAAATGGACATTTATATATGTCGCTCCGCGGATGCAAATGGCCAGATGCGTAAAAATCTATTGTTTATCAATAATGGCGATCTCACCTTCACAGAAAAAGCTGCTGAATATGGTTTGGCTGATGCCGGCTATTCCACGCAGGCTTGCTTTTTTGATTATGACAAAGACGGCGACCTGGATATGTTCCTGATCAATCATTCTTTGTCACAATATACAACAGGAGTTATTGACAATGCCGCATGGAAACAACAAAGGAACAGCGATTTTGCGTGTAAGCTATACCGTAATGATTGGAGCGACAGCCTTCATCATCCGGTATTTACCGATGTTTCTGCACAAGCTGGCATTACTTCCAGTGTGCTTACTTTTGGCCTTGGCGTGGTAGCCACGGATATCAATAATGATGGATGGCCAGACATTTATGTTACCAACGATTTTAACGAACCCGACTACTTGTTTATAAATAATAAAAATGGCACTTTTTCTGAAAAACTGCAGGATAATATGGATTACACGTCGCTCTATTCCATGGGATGCGATGCCGCTGATTTTAATAACGATGGACTTACGGATGTGATGACGCTGGACATGTTGCCTGAAAGTAACCAGGCTCAAAAAATGCACAGCGGTGCCGAAAACTTTGATAAATTTCAGTTGCTTTTTAACCATGGGTTTTATCATCAGTATAGCAGGAATATGCTGCAATTGAATAACGGCGACGGAACTTTTAGTGAGATAGGCCAACTTGCAGGAGTTTCCAATACCGACTGGAGCTGGTCTGCCCTTTTCTCTGATTTCGACAATGATGGCAACAAGGATATCCTGGTCACAAACGGATATGTAAAAGATTATACTGACATGGATTTTATCAAATACTCCATGGATAAATCCATCCGGGAAAATGGCGGCGGCCAAAAAGTAGCAGTAGAAGATTTTATAAAAAAAATGCCTGACAATACCCAGGTCAACTATCTGTTTCATAATAATGGCAACCTGACATTCACCAACAAAGCGAACGACTGGGGATTAGACCAGAAGACTGTTTCAGCCGGCGCGGCCTACGTTGACCTAAACAATGACGGCAATATGGATCTCGTGATAAACAATACCAATGACGTTGCAGGCATTTTCAGAAATAATAATATAGCAAACACCAAAAGCAATTTTCTTCGGGTAAAGCTTGATGGTATTGCCGCTAATTCGACGGGTATTGGTTCAAAGGTGAAATTATTCTGCAAAGGAAAAATTTACTACCAGGAACAATTTCCAGTGCGGGGCTTTCAATCCTCTGTTGACCAGGTTTTGCATTTTGGAATTGGTGAAAACATAATTATTGATTCGTTGCGGATAATATGGCCTGACGACCGCACCCAAAAGCTGGTGAATGTAAAAGCCAACCAGCTACTCGATCTCAAACAGGCGCAGGCAACTTCAAAATGGATATATGATACTACCGCAACTACACACCATACTTATTTCACGGAAGCAACCCCAATTTCGGGTATGCAAGACCGTAATAAGGTTGCAAATGATTTTTCTTTCCAAAAATTATTGACAAATTTTCTTTCCAAACCGGGACCTTGTATGGCAACGGGTGATGTGAATAAAGATGGTCTTGAGGATATTTTTTTCGGCGGCAGCCGTAACCAGCCTTCTCAAATATTTACACAGACAAAACTGCACAAATTTCAAGCCATGCCGGAGCCCGCTTTCATAAAGGATTCTTCTTATGAAGCTGGCGGCGCCATATTTTTTGACGCTGATGGGGATGGTGATTTGGACCTTTATATCGCCAGCAGTGGCTATGAATTGAATACCAGTAATCCTGTTTTGGAAGACAGGCTATACCTCAACGATGGGAAAGGTCATTTTACCAGGAGCAAAACTGCGTTACCTGATCTGCCATTCAGTAAAAGTTGTGTAAAAGCTGCTGATATAAATGGTGATGGCGCCATTGACCTGTTTGTAGGTGGCAGAGTAGTTCCGGGTAATATCCAATTTCTCCCGGAAGCAGGATATTATTAAATGACGGGAAAGGAAATTTTACAGACGCAACTTCGTCTATTGCTCCGGGTTTATTAAAGCTTGGGATGGTAACTGACGCGGTTTGGTTAGATATAAATGGCGACAAAAAACCTGACCTGGTGATAGTGGGAGAATTTATGCCAATAAAAGTTTTTATAAATAACAATGGTAAACTTGAAGATAGATCTTCTGACTACATTCATTTTCCCAGCAATGGCTGGTGGAACACTATTTATGCTGCAGACATGGATGACGATGGAGACACTGACCTCGTGATTGGGAACATGGGATTGAATACCCAATTTCATGCAAGCGATAAAGAACCTGTAACTCTTTACTACAAAGACTTTGATGGTAACGGTACTATCGATCCCATCCTTTGTTATTATATCAATGGCACCTCCTACCCTGCATTGTCTCATGATGACTTGATGGATCAATTGCCAATGCTAAAAAAGAAATTTCTGGAATATAAAGATTATAGTACCGCAACTATACATGATCTTTTTACACCGCAACAATTAGAAGATGCCGGAATGTTAACCGCCACAAACATGGAAACTGTATACCTCGAAAACCAGGGCCAGAAAGGATTTGTATTGCATAAGCTACCAATTGAGGCGCAATTCTCACCAGTGTATGCGATTAAATCTGTCGATATAAATGGAGATGGAAAAAAAGACCTCATACTTGCTGGAAATAATTCGTGGACGCGTATCCGTTATGGACGCTATAATGCCAATCATGGCATTGTATTAACTGGCAATGGAAAAGGAGATTTTAGTTATATGTCACCTGTCCAATCCGGCATCACCGTTCGTGGTGATGTAAGAAGCCTGGAATATTTAAATGGGTTGCTATTTTTTGGAATCAATGATTCCCCTGTGAAAATATTTTCTATCAATAAAAAATAAACGAGGCCGCTTTCAAACGTATCTTTTTAGGGTATGGCTTGTAATTTCCCTAATTTTTTTTAAAGTATTAGGAACCCAAATAAAACTAATACGACGCAAATATTAGAAATGAAAAACTTGAAAAATCGGATAAGACGAATTAATCCATTAGTTAAATCAGGCATTTTTTCATTTGACATTTTTACCAGCATTTGCTAAACATGCAATGCCAATTGCGACGGCGCCAAGTCCGGCTGCCGCAAGCCATTTGTGTTTTTTTGCCTGGAATAAAGCACTGTAATTTTTGGATTTTTTTTCAAAAGAACCTCTTGCGCCATGATCTCCCGGAATCGCATCCCATAAATTATTTTTACGATCTTTCTTTTCAGGTTCACTTGTTTGCTGCCCTTTGAAACCGGTTTTTGCAAGGTAGTTGTCAAGAAAACCCGGTAAAACTTTGTTACCTAAAATCGTTTTATAGGTTGAATAGCCATAAAAAATTTCTCTGTCATCATGCAGTGCGGCGTATAAGACTGCATTGGCTGCAGCTTCAGGTTCGTAAATTGTCCCCATTGGTTTTGGCTTGTTTGGCAGATAACTTTTTACAAAACCAAATTGTGTTGTGTTCATAGCAGGCATCTGCACCATTGCCAGTTGAACCTTGCTTTTATCATGGATCAACTCTGACCTTAGCGATTCAAAGAAACCATGTATGCCATGCTTGGCACCACAATAAGCACTTTGCAAAGGAATTCCACGATATGCCAAAGCCGATCCGATTAAAATAATTTTCCCCTTATTGCGCGGAAGCATTTTTTTTAAGGCAGCCATTGTACCATAAACCTGGCCCAGATAAGTTACGTCTGTGACCCGTTTAAATTCTTCAGCGGTCATTTTTTTTACCGGGCCGAAAACACTTACCATAGCATTGTTTATCCAGATATCTATTGGTCCCAGCTTTTCCTCAATGATTGTAGCCGCATGTTCGACGCCTTCACTATAACTAACGTCCAACGGAACAACCAGCGCTTCGCTGCCCATTGCTTCCACTTCTTTTTGCGCAGCCTCAAGTCCATCTGTGCCACGGGCGATGAGTGCGATTTTAGCGCCATGCTTTGCAAATTTTCTTACCATAGCACGACCTAAGCCGGCGGAAGCACCTGTGATAACAACGACTTTATTTTTCAAATCTTTTTTCATTATGCATATTTTTTTGAGTAAATAATTATCAGTAAATAATTTCCACATCATCGATTTTAGTTGCTTACAAGTAATCATTCAATCATCATAATTAATGCAATAAATATTCCAGAACCTTCGCAAAAATTAGCTTGTATCTATCTGTGAGCATTGACTTCAAAATGGTTCTATGATCTACATCTTATAAAGAAGAAGCTTGTTAAGTCGCTTCACATTTCAACTACCTGGTGGTTAGCACAACCAACCCCTGTGGATATTGAACGGCTGCATCATCGTCGGCTGTTATAAAAAAACCTTCAGGCTTGAAAGGTGTAACTGTTTGCAAAGAGCTCTTTAATGTTTTAGAAAATAAGCTGCTTGAAGTGTTGATACTACCGATGTTCTTAGTGCCGTTATTGTCAGTTTTCATCCATACAACATAGGTTTGTTTGGGAGGGGTAAGCCTTTTAGATTCTGTGAACCTGATCAATTTCAAATCGACGTGGTAGTTTTTATTCTTCTCACTATTTCTGTGATGACAGAAAAGTTACTAATTTATTCAACTCGTCTTTTGAAAGCAGGCCACCGATATGCGGGCATATTTGTGCTTCCATTTACAATGCGAATGGTAAGTTCTTCTGCAGATAAACGGTTGGCAACAGCGGTCAGGTTAGGGCCCGCTAGTCCTCCATAGTTATTTATCTTGTGGCAATACTCACAACCTTTATTATAAAAAAGATGCACACCTTCAATAATAGTTGAATCTGGATTGGTTGTAGTTTTAATAGCGCTTAATGGCAATGGCTTGGCATTAAAACGCGGTGACCACGGCGCTTTCAATCCAACTATGAGCAGGCTTATTATAAAGATAAACACACAGATAACCCCGAACATTGCCCATGGCCTTTTCATTGGGCTTCGTTCTCCTTTATTGGAAATGAAAGGAATTGAGAACAATAAAATAATAGTAAGCAATGGGCCGAACATCATCGCAATGGATTCAATTTTATGAGGCATCAGTGCAAACAACGCAAAAAATGGGAATCATATACCAATCGGGCGTGGGCGAAGTATGAACTACGGATGGATCAGGAGCGCTCGTGCAATGCCGGTGCGCCCATCACTATCGACAGCACAATAACACATATGACGATCAGTGAACTAAATATTACATCTCTCCACGCTGCATTAGGCCAGAAGGGAACGCTTTTTTCTTTTAAGATATTTCTCATACCAGGCACGGTATGTTTTAGGGTCTACCAACGGCCGGCCTTTGGTGGTTCGGATATTCCATTTTTAAAGACAAGGTATAAGATGAAATCCTATAAAAATAAAAATGACCGCGGGAGCAATAAAAACGTGATAAGAATAAAACCTGCTGAAGCTCTGGCCGCCGATAGTGTTTCCTCCCAAAAGCAAATGCTTGCAAGATATTTTCCAACAAAAGGAACTCGACCTAATTGTTGAGCAGCCACCACAGAAGACCAGACGCCACTTGAATCCCACCGGAGCAGCTGCCCTGTAAACCCCATAAAAATTGTAAACAATAAAAGAAACACGCCGCTTATCCAGTTCATCTCACGGGGAAACTTATACGAAGCAGTGATATAAGTCCGCATCATGTGCAAACCGACTAATATGATCATTGCTGATGCGCCGTAGTAATGAATGCCCCTGAGATACATTTCCAAATTTTGCCTTATTGGTAATAAATTCCAGCGATTGATATGCATTGTTGGATGAAGGCTGATATAACAGTGATAACGCTACGCCTGTAATTACCTGCAATATAAAAACAAATAATGTGGCACTTCCAAATACATAGCTCCATAACTTTTTGGGTGGCGCCGGGTGCTTTAATAAAGGCATTACTGTTTCCGAAATTCCTGTTCTGTCATCAAACCAACACCATATTTTTTTAAAAAGTTTCTTCATGGTTAGCGTTAAATACCTGTAATAGGAAGTGGTTTTGTTTTTATTTGTACTTCCTGGTTATACACTCTCACTTCATATTGAGTTAATCGGCTTTGGCGGCGGCCCGGCTGCCACGCTCCCGTCTTCGTAATAAACACCTCCATGACAGGGGCACATAAATAAATGCGCTTTTTCTTCCCACCTAACGGGGCAGCCTAAGTGCGTACAATTAGCAGCAAATGCTGTAAAATTATTTCCGCTATTTCTCCTCAGCCAGGCAGCAGATTTTGCTGTTACTCCGGCATAAGGTTTTGGATCGGCATTTACAAATGTTACAAGGCTTTGTGCTGCCAATGGCGAAAAATCGTCTAATGCATGACCCACTTTACGCCACGTTTCCGGAGGCTGTTCCAAAAGAGGAGCCAGCAAGGGCACTGATAACAGGAATAGCTGCCACCGTTGCGCTGAGAGCGGCAAAACCGAAACTAACTTTCATTAAAAAATTTCTCCTGTTAAGCTCTTTTTCTGAAAGCTGCTTTTTATTTTCTTTTAACTGATCATTCATTACGTAAATTATTTATCCATCCAAAAAGTGAAACTGCAAAAACGATTAAGCCTATCACTGAAAAAAGCCAGTTAGATAATAATCCCCATCCCCAAACATTAATCCTATCGCAAGAAAGAAAGGCCAATAGGTAGGATTGGGTAATTGTCCGGCTTTGATTTTGTTGTTTCTGTGTTTGATTTTCGTTTTGCATATTATTTTTTGCCTCACCCCAGCCCCTCTCCGAATGCGAGTTAACTGAACTCAGTCCACGGAGGAGATTTCAATTTAATTAAGAATACTTTTAATTTCATTCACTTCTGGTTTCCATTCAGTTCAAACCATTTTAATCAATATCATCATTGACGCTGTTAAATAAATAAAGCAACAAGGTACCCACATGATGAGCCCGCCTGACTTGCTGATCTGCGCTGATGAGATTCCCCATTGATTTCTTATGACTGATAAAAATCCATTCGCATCATTATTGCTGATATAACTGGTATAGGTACCCGAAGATGCAAATGTGATTAATAAGCCAAGCAATGAGCAAAATATACAGGCTGATGATAAGATAAAGCACAGACCCAAGCGAAGCAATCCTATATTGCTTATATGGACTAATTACCGGCCAGCAAAACATAATTCCGCCAATTAACAAACTCAACATAGTGAAGTATTCATTAAGAGAACTCATCGAAGCAGAACTGCTTCGCATTCCGTGCATGGGCAACTCATCTTCTTAAAAATATAAGGAATATGCCAAATCCACATTACGCTACACCAACAGTCCAGGCTAAACAATGGCGCCTTACATATTTTTTTGGAGAATGAATTCAAGGCTTTTCTTTAAATTCTATTTTCCCGGCAGGAATGGATGCCACTAATAAAGGCCCGGCAATCAAAAGCAATAACACATGGACTATCATGTGTGCGCTGAATAAATAATTTTCACCAATAAAATATAAAGGAGAATCAATACATACAATGATTAACAACAGCGCTGAAATAAAATAAAAAAACCTCTTTTTTAAACGAAAATCTAATTGGTACAGTAAACGATGCACAACAGCGCCAAGGATAATGACATTGCGCCGCACTAAAGCTCCAGTATGAAAAAATTGAATGCATAATGTATTCTTTTTTAAATTTTTGTAAAATGTGGCAACACGTATACCACGGTAAAAACAAAAGCCCATACGATGTCAACGAAATGCCAGTAAATACCCACGGTGCTTATCATATTTGATTTTGAATTATCAAAATCACCAATAAGCGTAAGCATAAGCACAATAGATAAAATAATTAATCCAATAAAAACATGCAGGCCATGAAAACCAGTAAGCGCATAAAAGCTGGTGCCAAATACACTTCCGCTCAAAGTGATATTCTCATTGATTAGTCTTATGTATTCTTTTCCCTGTCCAAATAAAAAAATAGCTCCCAGTAAAATTGTTATGCCAGCAGCCAGACCTTTAAACTTTTAATATTGCCGCTTTTATATTTTTTTTCTGCCATAATATAAGTGAAGCTGCTACTGAATAATATGATGGTGAATATGCCCGTTGTTTTTATATCAAGCTTGCTTACTTCATGCGGCTCAAACCCGGAATTGTATGCCATATAAATAAACGCCATTATCAATGCCACAAAAAACATTCCTTCTGTGCCGACAACTAATTTCATCATCGTTTTATTTTCCATCAAAATTGTCTCCTCGTTAAATTTTTAATTTTTATTTTGATACATTATTTTTTTATTTATTCTCTCCTTTTTCGCCTTTGGCCTTCCAATCCCATAAAGGCATCCTGCTTTTCACTACCGGCAATTCATCAAAATTTTTTAAAGGCGGTGGCGATGTAGTTGCCCATTCCAGTGTAAATGCATCCCATGGATCGTTTCCAGCCTCTTTGCCGCTTTTCATACTTTTATAAATTATATAAACAAGCAGTAATATAAACGCACCCATAAGAAATGCGCCTGCTGTTGAAATAAAATTTAATACACCATACCACGGAAGATCCGGGTAAGTATATACCCTTCGCGGCATACCTAAAATACCTAATAAATGCTGCACCAAAAATGTTGCGTTAAAACCGATTACAAACAACCAGAAAAACCATTTGCCTTTTTTTTCATCCAGCATTTTTCCGGTCATTTTCGGGAACCAGTAAAATAAGCCGGCAAGCAAACCAAAAATAGTTCCCCCAATAAATACATAATGCAAATGTGCTACCACATAGTAAGTGTCAGTTAATTGCCAGTCAATAGGTACAATGGCAAATGCAATACCGCTTAAGCCGCCAATGGTAAATTCCACTAAGAAAGCAACAGCAAACATCATGGAGACGGTGAATCTTATTCTACCACCATACATTGTCGCAAGCCAGTTAAAAATTTTTACACCGGTTGGGATGCCAATTAACATGCTGCTTGCAGAGAAAAATGAATCCACCGTATTGCCCATTCCTACAGCAAACATGTGATGCGCCCACACGCCAAATGCAAGCAGGGCAATCGCTACAGAAGATGCAGCAACAAACGAATAACCAAAAATAGGCTTACGCGAAAAGACCGGAAACACTTCTGATAGAATACCGAATGGCGGAAGAATAACGATGTAAACTTCAGGATGGCCAAATATCCAAAACAAGTGTTGCCATAATAATGCAGACCCGCCATTGGCGGTATTGAAAAAATGCGCATGAAATTGCCTATCCATTAAAAGCATGGCCAGGGCTGCATTTAAAGAAGGGAATGCTGCCAGTAATAAAAATGAATTCACAAAAACCATCCATACAAATAACGGAAGCTGGTTCAGCTTCATGTTTTTTATTCGCTTATACAGCACCGTTACTATCAGGTTTATAGACGTAGTAACACTTCCGATGCCCGTAAGCAAAAGCCCCATTGCATAATAATCAACGCCCGGATTGCTGGAATAATTTTTTTGATTGAGCGGCGCATAATTAAACCATCCTGCATCTGGCGCACCCCCTGCTAAAAAACTAAAGTATAATAATAAGCCACCGAAGAAAGTGATCCATAAGCTAAATGCATTCATTCGTGGAAAAGCCATTTCATTAGCGCCAATCATCAGCGGAACAAAATAAACAGAGAAGCCAAATATTGCAGGCATGGCCACAAAGAAAATCATGGTGGTGCCATGCATGGTAAAAAACTGGTTATAAGTTTCAGGGCCTAAAAAATGCATCATTGGGCACGCCAGTTGCACCCGCATTAATAAAGCTTCCATCCCGCCAATTACAAAGAAAAAAAGTGCCACAAATAAATACATGATTCCAATCATCTTATGATCAACAGATGAAATCCATTGAAGCAAACCCTGGTCTGTACTTACGCCAAGCCCAGGGAATGATGTGGATGGTTCCGGTATGTTTACAATTTCTGCCATTGCTTTATTTGCAACGAATTGCACGAATTATTTGTACAGGACTTTGTATTTTTCATTCGTGCAAATTCTTGTCATACGTGGCTATTTAATATTATTATTTTTTTTAGATGATTTTGCTTTCTTATTAAAATCGAGTGCAAGGCCTGTCCAATAGTTCAAGGCCTTCTTCGTTTTCATCATTTCTTCACGTACCAAAATCCAGCCTCTGTATTCCCGGCCTTTCATCACTACTGTCTTGCATCCTTTTTCTTTTACTAATGCTTCATGTTGCACCGGATCAATACGGCACATCATTTCATTTTCACCAACTGTTACACATATTTTATCATTAACCATAAAAGCAATGCCTCTGAACATTTTCTTTTCTTTGATATTCGGTAGGGCATGGAGCGCTTCCCTGATCCTGCCTGCAAGTTTTTCACTGTATGCCATAGCATTATTCCATTTAATAAACAACTACTATTAACTTCTACAAGATTATCAGGTTAACTATTGTACAAATAACCAATAAATTATTAAACCTCTTTACTTCAACCCACTCAAATAATGAGCAATTGCATTGACTGAATCTTTATCAAAAATAAAATCAGGCATGTGTGCGCCTGGTTTTATTTGTTGCGGATGATTGATCCATTCGTACAAATTGGCTTCATTATTTTTCATCAACCCGGTTAAAATTTCCTGCCTGCTTCCGATGTGTGTCAAATCCGGTCCCACTATAGCAGTGGCTTCAGTGCCCTTTACACGATGGCAATTGCCACAAGTCTTTTCCTGGAATAGTCTTTCCCCCGTCATTGCTAAAGTGTCCGAAGGCTTCGCAGCATCAGAAGCGTTTGCTGCAAGCCATTTATTAAAATCATTTTGCGTTTGTGCGATGACGTTAATGCGCATCCAGGCATGTTGTGCGCCGCAAAACTCGCTGCATGCTCCGATATAATTTCCGGGCTTATTAATATCGAGCCATAAATAATTATTGATGTTGGGAATCAAATCCATTTTATTTCCAAGTTGAGGAACCCACCAGTCATGTATTACATCTGCTGAGCGCATTTCCATCAGTAGATGTTTGCCAACCGGTAAATGCACTTCATTAGCTGAAATGACTTTTGATGCAGGGTATTCCACTTCCCACCACCATTGATGCCCGGTAATAATTACATCAGGCTTCATTGATTTGTCAACGGCAGGAGCAATCGCTTTTTCAACAGTAACGGTTTGATAAAAAAAATAAGCAAGCAATAAAGTGGGCACACCAATCATCAATGCTTCCAGTTTATTATTCCCTTTTGTTTTCGCAGGCGCTGAGGAGTCTCCTTCTTTCGCCCTGAATTTAATGCAGATATATACGACCAAAAAGCTTACCACAAGCAGCATGCAGGCCGCAGCTATATTGAATGAATTAAAAAGACGGCTTATCTTTTCTGCCTGTTGCGATGCAGGATTGATAATAGATTGAAGTAAGTAAATTTTTAAAAAATATAAATGGTATCCTGGCATTAATAAATAAGTTTGAAATCACAGGAAATCCTGAAAGAAAGCCACTAAATAATTAAAGTTTTTAAAGCCTGGCCCCAACCTCTCTCCAGGAAGAGCGACATACTCCGGCTGACACGTTTAGAAATTTCATTTTATCATTTCCTCCGGCTATTCTTCACTTTTTATTTCGACAGAATAGTTTTTATTCTCCCATGTGCCTGCATCATCCCAATAAAAAGTAAAATCAATCTTACCGGAATTTAATTCCTTTGGTTGAATATCGGCAACAAAAATATTAAGCCCTTTATCTTTTGCTGTAGTGCTATGTTCGGTTTTCCAGTCATCATCTGTCCAGTGAACCGTTGCATTTGCATCGGCTTGTATTCGTAATGTTTTTCCTGCATGGAGTGTTTGTAATTTATTTCTAAATCGCCACAATTGGAAATCTGATTTTGTATCCTGGGTAATATAGCGGGACTGGGTTTGCGGGGGCATGTCAAAAACTTTTTTGGCGCCAATAGATGCGCAAAGTTTTATGTATTCCGCATGAGCCCAGGTTAACGGCATAGCAGAACCAGAGTGTTGTCCAAAGAATAATTCTTTGTCAGGTATATCTTCCGTATCCCATATTTGCTCAGAAAGCAGCCCATTGTTACTAAATGCATCCATTGCTTTCAATAATTTTTTTGCGCCTGCTATATTTCCCGCGGCCACCTCATAATGCGCGCGTTCGCCGGTGAGTAACGGCCATGCACGACCTATGCCTGTTCCGTCGTAAGCATCACCGTTCTCATGTTCGCCATATCCATCATTGTTGTATCGATGCCAGCATGCGCCATTCGGTGTATCTACTTTTAGCAGGGCATCAATCACTTTAACAGTGTTTAAAATTCTGGGATCATTAGCAGCACGCAACCCAAACCTTACCAATGATAAAGCATCTACGCTGATGAGATCTGTTAACTTCGTTTTACCTGCACCGTTAGTATGATTTTTTAAATCAATAGTCCTGTCACCAAGTTCATCTGCCGATATGCTTTTAAAAGGATTTATCCTGATATAATAGCCGTCTACGTCATGCTCCTTTGCCAATGCAGTGCCGGTCACATAAGTCCACTTTTCAACATCGCTGTTCCAGCAATCAGCCGTTTCGCGGCAATAAGCTGCCAGTTCTTTTTCATTATTTATTTCAGCAAGATCAGCGCCGGCAAGTAATGCGGCAATGGAAACAGCAATAGTAAAAGTAGAATAGCCTTTCTCTTCCTCCCACCTGTCTTGTGGGGAATAAGGACCATGTTGTATTAAAAAAGCAATTGCTCTCTTCAAACCCGGCCAGTATCTTTTCATTCGTTCATCATCCATAGCTTTGCTTCTACCACATCGTTCTACTACTAAAATTGGGAACGCAGTCTGGTCTATCTGCAATCCCTTCCAGTGCGGAGTGCCTTCCAGCCACATATTCTGGGGCCAGCTCCCATCCTGCTTCTGAGTACTCATTAAATAATTCAGGATGCGCATAGTATCTACATTAGCTTTCATTGCCAGGAAACCTCCGGCACTTTCTGATAAATCCCGTGGCCATACCACATGATAACCGCCCCTGTCATCATCCCCTTTTGTTTCTCCCCACGGGATGGAAAGGCTGGCAATAATGCCACCCGGAAACGTTCTTGCCTCATGCAGCCGCAGGACGGCAGCGCTTACTTTATAGTTTTTAGATTGCAGCTTTTGCAAACTTTCCATCCATTGCTCCCAACCCCTGACGTATTCCTTTTGTAAATAATCAAACCCATCTAAAAGGCTGCTGCGGGCATGATTTGAGGCTTCGTTTACATTTCTGCCAAAAGAAAGTGCCAATATAAATTCTGTATTTTCACTAATATCAATTTCCGCGGTTAGTGCAATATTGCCATTGTCAGCCTGGGTATATTCCCACGTCATTTCTTTATGGTCGTGCAAATCAGTCCAGCCATCTGAGTTCCCTACAAAACCAACCGAACGCTTTATCCATTTTACGGTACATGCAAGCGCAAGGTATAGGTCGGCACTGTGTGCATATAACATAGGTACTCCTTTATAACTCCCTGTCCACCCGGTATTATTTTCTCCCTGATCATTTAAATGCGGCGCCAGTAACACATACAGATGATATTTGTCCGCGGATTTTTTCTTTATTTTAAAATTTGTTTTTTGAAGGATAGTATGTCTGAAGGGATCTGCGATAATTTCTTTTGTTATCACAAATCGTTTTTCCTTGCAGGTATTGGTGATGTTATATGCAGGAATTCCTGTCTTCAAGGTTTTTATCTCATGATCACAACCCCTTTTTTCTTCTGAAAAAAAATCCGTGCCATTGGTAACGATTAACTCCATGTCTCTTATACAAGCAATATCTTCTCTGGGAAAATATACCTCGTTAACAATTCCATGGCTAAGGCTGAAAGATACGGCTGACGAGGTGTTCAGCGCTTTGCCTATTCCTGATTTCGCGCTTGACGTCCATTTTGGTTTTATTCCCGGTGCTCCTGGGGCATAATTTTTTTTGTCCATAATTATGGTTTTATTAGTGGAATACCACTTTCTTTATCCCTTCCCTGGTTAACATGCAGATGATTCAACGAGAAGTATTTCCAATTCACTATCGACAATGGCCTGCAATAGTTCGCCACTAACGGAGTAGGCATAAATTTTTATTTAGTTTTCATATAGAGAGATACGGCTGCCAAATTTAAAACTTCCACCGTCTTCCTGATCTCAATCTTTTTATAGTCTTTCCTATAAAAGTTATACCAGCCAAACATTGCCCTGTTAATAGCTCCGACGGCATTAGACCGGAAGGCGGTCAATTTTTTTTTCTTTGTCAAATAATAAATTCTTTATAATTCCATCCCACTTTGTAATTGCAAAGGTTTTTTTCTTATCGGAATTAATTAATTTAAACTTCATTGAAAGATTTTATAACCCCTGGATCATAATAAATAAGTACTACGTCTGTCGACTAACCGAATGAGCATTCCCTGAACAGCGTAACGGTATCAAAAGGCTTGCCAATGAAAATTCGAAAAGTTATCTCGTTTTTCTTGCTCACAATAATATGAATGAACAAATAATTCTACGGTAATCACTGTGAACGACGACCTCGGATTGGGAAGTTAATAAGTGAGGAAGTTTTATAATTAAATTTTAATAGTAGAATGGGCGCCGGAATTACTCATATTCTTTACTATACGAATTAAAAACTAATAGCTTGAATGCCAATTAATAAAGCAGGTAAATTGCAATCGATGTTCTATAATTGTACTGTTGAAGGTGCTCCTGCTTTAAAGTATATATTCATAGTACATCCCATGCCTGGGGAAGTTATTATTTCAACTTTGCCATTATAAATTTCAGCCCTGTTTTTTATGTTAGTGAGCCCTATACCATCTTTTTTTGCGCAAAGGTCAAATCCTTTACCATTATCCCGGATAATTATTTGTAACCCATGGTTCTCCTTAATTTCTATAACAACTTCGGTGGCATCAGCGTGTTTTAAAATATTACTGACTTGCTCCTGTATAATCCTGTAAATACTAAGTTTCACACCATCTTCAATTTGTTTGTCAATATTTTCTTTAAGGCAAAAAGTACAACGTAACGAAATTTCTATTTTCTTTACGAAGGATATATCCTTTATTAATTTTTCAAGCGAATCAATTAAACCAACGGTTTCATTTTTATCGGGACCTACCAATGCATGTGACAATTTTCGCAGCTCGTCCATCGCCTGCGAAATATACTCCTGCGTTTTGAGTAAATAATCTTTATAATCATGCGGTTGATGGAAGCATTGATTAAGATACAATTTGGAAGCGGCAAGCAGTTGGTTTACATTATCATGCAATTCAATTCCTATTTCCGACCGTTCCTTTTCCTGCGCATTAACTACTGCGATGGTAGTTTTCTTTTGTTCGGCAATTTTTTGTTGCAAGAGCTTTTGTTCTAATAATATTTTTTCTGTTACGTCAATTGCAATAGACAACCTGTAGTTTTTATTATTAAGTATTACAGGCCTGTTGTATATTTCTACGACAATAGTTTTTTTAGCTTTTGTGAGATGGCTGAAATTACCTGCATAAAAACTTTCATTTTCAATATCACTTAAGTTTTTCAAAGCTTTTTCTAACCTGGGAATTTCCTGTTTTCCTCGTATATCCGATAACGTTAGATTCAGAAACTCTTCTTCGGAATAGCCATATTTTTCTATGGCCGCCTTGTTAACCTGTACAAAAAATAATGTTTGAGGATCATACACCCACATTGGCTGAGGTGTTGAATTGAACAGATTACTATACCGAATCTCAGATTGCTGAAGCTGGATAAGACTCCGCTTTCTTTCCAAACAATATATTATACTTTTATATAGAGAGTTAGCGTTAATATCATCTTTCAATAAATAGTCTGCAACACCCAGTGAAAGAGACTTAATGCTAAATTCAATATCACCATAGCCTGTTAAAATTATTACCGGGACGCCCTCCGCAATTGCAATGATATCTGTAATTAATTTCTCGCCGCTATTATCGGGCAAAGTAAGATCCAGCAAAATGACATCAAAATCGGATTTTTTATCAGCCAGGGTTTTCCTCGCTTCTTTAAAACTTCTGAAATCATTGATTATTGGATTCAGAAACTGCTCCTGCAGGTAATCCCGGATGAGTATAAAATCACCGCGATTGTCTTCAATTATTGCAATCCTGCAATTGTCTTTATTTTTTATCATCAGGGGTTGGATTGGTTATTACAGTTCAGGATATAAAAGACAGCTTTCGATTTTGTATATGGAGCCTTGTCTTCCGGAGCTTTCACTGAAATTATGTGTATTGAAATGTGCATCACTGTTAATTATTTAGGGACGCTGAAATAAAAAGTGCTGCCTTTCCCTTCTTCGGAAGCGACCCATATCTTGCCGCCCATTGCCTCAATTATTTTTTTTGCAATTGCCAGCCCCATTCCAGTTCCCGGGTATTCGTCACCGTTATGAAGCCTTTGAAAAATGATAAATATTCTTTCAAGATCAGAAGCATTGATTCCAATGCCATTATCCTTTATTGAAAATATCCAGTGCGCTTTTGTTGCTTTACAGGAAATATTAATTTCAGGAATTTTCCCTTCTTCACTTTTATAATATTTCAAACTGTTGCTTAGCAGGTTTTGAAAAACCTGCCTCATTGGTGTTTTCAAAGTTATTAAACCCGGTAACTTATTTATTTTTATAACGGCACCCTTTTCTTCAATTTTACCCCGGTAAAGCACTAATACATCCTTTACAAGTTCATTAAGATTCACCCTTTCCTGCATTCCCGCGGCTCTCCCAACTCTTGAATATTCCAACAGGTCAAGAATTATCTGGCGCATTCTTTTAGCGCCATCTACAGCAAAATAAATGTACTGCTTCCCTTTTTCATCTAAAATGTCGTTGTATTTTTTTTCGAGAAGCATTAAAAAACTACTTACCATTCTTAAAGGCTCCTGCAAATCGTGTGAGGCTATATAAGCAAATTGCTCCAGTTCCGCATTTGATTTCACCAATTCATGCGCACGTTTTTCCAATTTTTCGTTTAACACCTTTAGCTGCAGTTCGTTCTCTTTAAGTTTGCTAAAATCCTGTGAAGCGCCAATCATCCTGATGGGTTTTTTTTGACTATCTCTTATTATGTACGCCCTGTCATATATGTAGGCAAATTTGCCGTCGGGTTTTAAAAAGCGATATTCATCTTCCCAATAATTCTCGATGGGATTTTCTAACAGCAATTTTCGCTTTTGAGTTAGTCTTTTCCAATCTTGAGGTTGTACGTGCCTCTTCCAGAAATTATCGACCTCAGCAGGTTTAATATCTCTATATCCCAATATACTTTCCAGGGTTTTACCCGGGCGTTCTACCTCGTTTTTGACAATGTCCCAGTCCCATATAGAATCGTTGGTAGCTTTTGAAACGATTTTGTAACGTTCGTTGCTCAACCGGATCGCTTCTTCAGCTTTTTTGCGTTCGGTAATATCTTTAAAATAAACGGATAGTCCATTACCGGAAGGATAAGCACTTATCTCATACCATTTGTTCAGAGATGCATAATTGTCTTCAAAATGTATGATCTTCTTTTTTTCAACTGCTCTATGATAATTTTTGTATGATTCTGAATCGACATGGTCTGGAAAGCTTTGCCATAAATGATGACCTATTATTTCTTTTTTGGATACTAATAACATTTTCTCCGCCTGTTTATTCCAGTAGGTAACAACCCAATTTTTATCTACTGTAAAAAATCCGTCTCCAATACTTTCCAGGATCGTATTTTTTTCTTCATATAATTTCAACGCTTCTAATTCTGCTTTCTTCTTTTCATTAATATCCTGGAAGCTACCGTAAACCTTGACGCATTTTCCATTTGTTATTTCCGCTTCTCCAATTGTTCGTACCCATTTCAAATTTCCTTTTTGCGTTACAATCTGCAGTTCCTCGTCCCAGGGTGTTCCGCTTGCTATGCACTCCTTTACTCTTTTCTTAATCGTGTTTCTATCTTTTCCTTTTTTAAAGTAATGCATTCCCATTGTAAGGTCCGGCTCAAAATCTGGCTCAGCCTCTCGGATCTCCTTTGTAACCGAAGACCAGTAAACAGTGTTTTTTAACACGTCAATTTCCCAGCTACCTATTCTCGCCAGCCTGTTTGATTTACTTAATAGTTCCTGCAGAGTCTTCCTTTTGGTAATGTCTCTCATGGAACCCACCATCTTAATAGCTTTTCCTTTTTTATTTCTTATGACAAAACCTTTATCTAACACAAACGCATAGATCCCGTTAGACTTTAAATATTTGTATTCATCTTTCCAGCATATGGCTTTTCCGTCAATGAATACTTCCAGGCTTTTTATTACTCTTTCCCTGTCATCGGGGTGAATGTATTCAGTCCATGGTATTTTACCATTGTCAATCTTTTTGGGATCGTAACCAAATAATTTTTCAAAGCCTTCACCACGATAGGTTACATGAGTTTCCAGGTTGCAATCCCAGATCGCATCTGAGGTTGCTTTAGATACATATTCATACCTGCTGTTGCTTTCTCTTAATGCTTCCTCAGCTTTTTTGCGACCGGAAATATCAATACCAACGCACTGTATTTCGGTTGGTATTCCCCGGGGATCCGTAAGGCAAATAAAATCCCACAAGGTGGTGATAACACTACCATCATTCTTCGGCTTATCCAGTTCTACCTGGAATACTTTATTCAAATTGGCAAAACACTTTTCAACTGTTTTTTTTAATCTGCCATGGTGATAGATTTTGATGGATTCAAGCCCTTTTCTCCCAATGATATTATTTTCAGGATATATCCAGCCAAAATCATTTATAAACTTATTGTTACAATAACTATAATTGCCCTGCAGGTCGGTTCTGATAACATAGTTAGTCTGAGAATCTACAATGCCGCGGTGACGGGCCTCACTCAATAGTAGTTTATCCCTGGCAATTTTACTTTCAGTAATATCCTGCACTGTGCCTTCAAAAAGTAAAACCTTTCCAGTATCATCCAGCACCAGGCTGCCCTTTTCATGTACCCATTTCACTTTGCCATCCGGTAGCAGAATTCTGTGCTCAAAATCATGATCTTTTTTTCGGGCAAATACAGCCTTAATTTCTTTTTTAAATTCAACGCGGTCGTCGGGATGAATAGTACGAAGGAATTTTTTGGTACTTAATTCAAGGCACGAATTCACACCCCAAATATTATAGACTTCGTTTGACCAGTATAAGCCATTATTACCCGGAAGCATTTGCCAGTAACCTAATTTGGCTATTTTTTGGGCAGAAAGAAGTTTTACTTCATTTTCCTTAAGTTTTTGCAATGCACTTTCTCTCTCTGTAACATCGTTGCTTTCCATCAACATGCAATCGCGACCCATGTACGAAAACATGTGTCCTGTAACCTCAGCCATTATCCTGCTTTGATCTTTTTTTAGCTGCGTAAAAATTCCAAAGTGAATCAGTTCTTTCTGCTTTTTATTTTCAAAAACTGATTTCATTTTACGCAAGTCCTCACGGGGACTGATAGTGTGCAACAGCATGTTCAGAAACTCATTGCGGCTATATCCATAATGAGAAACGGCGCTATCATTTACATCAAGAATTTTAAGTGTGTCTGTTTCGAAAACCCATTTTGGTATCGGGCTTTTATTAAAGAGCAAGCGGTATTTTTTTTCCGATGCCTCCACTTGTTCCTTTGCGGCCACAATTTCAGTAACATCTTTAGCAGTTACAAAAACTCCAATGATGGCATTGTCTTCATTCAAAGCAGGTTTATATTTTAAGAAATAACATTTATCGGGCTCACCTTTTACAGGGATGTTTATTTCAGTAGTTTTTTGATAGCCTTGCAGCACCTTCGTGTACAGATTTTTCAAGTCTTGTCTTCTTTCGGGCTTCGCATATTCTAAGATGGAATTTCCCTTTACAACTTCTCTATCAAGGTATTTTTCATAAAGGGTTTTAAACTGGTGATTATAATCAACGATATTTAATTCCTTGTCCAGTAAAATAAAAGATTCATCAGTGTTGTGAATCAAAAGACTTTTTTCTAATTCTGACTTCTTCTTTTCGGTGCCATCTCGTGCAATGCAATACATTACTTTATCGTCTTCATCCCAGCGGGCTGACCATATCACCGGCACCAGGCTTCCATCTTTCCGGATACACCTGTTCTCGATGTTGGTCATCACAGATCCTGATAGAATTTTTAAGCCCTCGGCCTTGGTCAATTCCAAATCCTCCGCCGCAATTAAGTCGGCATAGCCAAATCCGGTCATTTCCTCTTTTGTATATCCCCATAATTTTTCTGAAGCTGCGCTTACATTGATAAATTTACCCTTTCTGTCAATTGTGCAAATAACATCAGGTGAATAGGCCATTATCTTTTTCAATTCTACTGATGCAGATTCTGGTGCGGGTTGGTGATTTGTTTTAGTGTTAACCTCTTTTGCATAACAATCCATTGCCACTTCGGTAAGCGTGTGTTTTATATATTCAACCTTATGGTCTTTATTTAAAAAGGGAATATTTTCAACACGCCAGAATTTTAATTCGGAAACAGGAAGTTCCGTATGCGAAGAATTATATTGGCGACATATTATTTTATGAACGATTCCTGACTTGAAAGCAGTCAATAATGATTGACGCAAATCTTTCAGATCAATAGTTGCGATATTGAGATTTTTGCCGTTTAATTCGCTAATCCACTTAGCTTGCAGATCAGATTCATCCGTACCAGTTGCCCGGAAATAAGCATCATTTGCCTCGAAAATTTTAAAATCTGCACCGGCAGGAAATAAGATCAGCGTAGGTAACGTAGATATTGTAGATATATGACTGAAACAACCAGTATTAATCATCGAATAATGGATAAGTGAGCTTTTCTTCTTCTAACTTAATGACAAATTAACGAATTTATTATATAATCTATGTGGTTTTTCAACCATAACCGGCTATTTTGGAAATAACACTACACCGCTCCTGAATTTAATGGGAATTATAAAAACAAAGTGGAAGTTGGCCGAAGTAGCAACATTATAGTTTGCTTAGAGAATAATATATAATTTACTCCAGCCCTTTTAACCAATAAGATTTCTCAAGAACTCATTTATCTCGCCGAGGCGGGTATGATTGATTGAATAGTATATGAATTTACCCTTTCTTTCGGTATTTAATACTTCCGCCCTCCGTAAAATAGCGAGGTGCTGAGACGCTACCGATTGCTCAATTTTTAAGATTGCATACAAGTCTGTCACTGTAATCCTTTCATGTTCATAAATGACATCGATCGCAGCCTGGCGCAATTTATGATTAATCGCTTTAAGAATGAGGGAGGCCTTTCTGATCTTATAAACCTCAAGAAGGCTGCTGTAAGTTTCTGTCAATTATTAGTTTATTAAGTAAATGAAAGGTAATACAGATTATTATTTTATATCATTTTAATTATCAGCCTAAAAAAAATACTTAAATTTTTTACCGGATTTATGTTGCCTGTTCCGGAAAAATGTTCGTTTGACAATAACCCATCATAATGCGTTAACCACTTCTTACTGTTACCAACGTAACCAGCCACGAAAAAATAAATTTTATACGGTAATATTTGTGTCATATTTATTTCAAGCTTTAAACCTTTACTCATCCAATTGTCAATTATGTCTGTATTAATACTTTTAAAAAGTTCGATTCGTTTTTTGATTCTAACAATCGCAACACAGCGGGCATAAAGCCGGCAATAAAAACTTATGATTAAAAAATTACTCCGGGTATTTGTATTTGCTACATGCACCTTATCATTTCATAACCTGATTGCCCAGGATACAACAACAATTGTAAACTCCGATCCATCTTACTGGGAAGCCGGGATAAGCTACCTGAGCAATAGCACCTATCTTGGAAGACAGGATTCTTCAAAGGTGCCTTATATTACACCAACCATAGGCTATTACAATAAATCCGGTTTATTTATTACAGGCTCCTTGTCGTATTTAAATAGTGCGGGAGTGAGCCGGATAGATCTTATAGAATTTCAGGCGGGCTATACCCTGGTTATAAAAAAATTTGCAGGCGAAATATCTGCCACTAAAGATTTCTACAACAGTCAAAGCCAAAATGTGAAGTCTGAAACAAAAGGTAATTTAAACGCTATTGTATCTTATGATTTAGGATTTATAAAACCTACTGTGCAGGGAGGAATTGTTTTTAATTCAACAGACGACTATAATGCGGGTTTTGGACTGGAGCATTCATTCTTTTTTGATAATGATAATTTTGAAATTGCACCTTCCTTTTTACTCAATGCCAGTACCCAGAATTATTATAACACCTACTACATAAAAAAGAAATATGCGAAAAAGAAGAAAAATCCTACAGGGCCCGGCACTACCATTTCGGCTTACCTTCCTAATGCTTCAGAATTTAAAATAATGGATTATGAGTTTTCGTTACCGATGGACTATTCGGCAGGTAAATTTATTTTCAATTTTACACCTACTCTTGCCATTCCTGTTAATCCGAATATCGTAACCACTACTACCACTCTGCCTTCGGGCATCTCATCAACAAAAACTAAAGTTGAAAAGTTAAGCAATCTGTTTTTTTGGTCTGTGGGAGTAACTTACAGTTTTTGAAAAGATTAATTAGTCAGTAAAATTATACACACTAACGGTTAGGTATAGGTGCATTTATTTATCAATGGTATTTCCGCTCTCAGATATTGACACATTACAGTCATGTTTAGACGAAGATTAAACCTGACAGAATTTTTTTAATCCTATATAAAACAAAAATATTTATAAAACAAAAAATCAAAAAAATGAAAAAAGTAATTTTAACACTTTTGGTAGCAATGCTCACAGCAGGGGCATTTGCACAAACCACTACACCCGCAGCAACGGACAAGCAAAAAGACATGAAGGATCTACGCACAGACGTTAGAGACACCAGGCATGATAAGCGCTTAAAAGCCTATGAATTAAAACATGGCGACAAAACGGAAGCCAAAGCTGAAACAAAAGATATCAAGGCGGATAAAAAAGATATCAAAGGAGACGTAAAAGACCTGAAAGAAGATGGCGTAAAGCATCCGCTAAAGCGTGCTGACAGACAAATTCACAGGCAGAACGTTCGTCGTGGTCATTAAACGCATTGCATAAAATCATTTGAAGCGTCAATGATACGAACTGGAACGAAATGAAGCTACCTCTTCGCAATTACGATAGTAACAAATAGAGTTTCCTCTAAAACCATAAAAGGCCCGGCATTACGGGTCTTTTTGTTTTATTTACAAACACCTTCATCGGGTTACTAACCGTTTTGAGTAAACGCATTTTTAATCAACATACGTTAGAAAAAAGTTGCTTTGACATGATTAAGCAATTCATGGGGTTTTATTCCTATTGAAACCGAAACCGCTATAAGATCCCAAAGAATGTGGCAGATAATTATCACTTTTATATTTCTATATCGCCAATAGTAATATGCAAATACAAAACCGATAAAAACAGGTCCCGCAACATTTAATACTGTGCCATATTTATAATGTAAAAGGCCGAAAAGTAATGAAGAAACAGTGATTGCCCAATATGGTCTTTTGAAAATAATTTCGAGGCGCGGCAGCAGGTATCCCCTGAAAATTAATTCTTCAACAACGCCTGCAGTAATTACCGTAAAAAATAGAAGTAATTTATTTTCACCCAAAATAGTTACGATCTCTGACAACTGTTCGCTGTTTTTATTAAATCCTGCTAAGGACAATATTATTGAAATGATCAAACCGCCTGCGAACAACACCGCAAAAATTAAAAGCCCGGATAATAAATAAGTTGAAACTTTGTATTTCTTTTCCCGCCAAATGAGCAGTTTTTGCCGCTCAATTTTAATCGCATAAAGCCAGAGTAATAACAAGCATATCCAATACAGCATTCTGGAAATAAAAAAATTAGTACCGTTCAATTTTGCTGCATCCCCGAAGTGAAGAATGGGAAGCACCCCGGATAGCGATATAATAAATAACAAAAACAAAATTGAAACGGATCCTGCTATAAGCAAGGATCGTTTTACATTCCCTTCTGGTGCTGCCATAATTTTATTTTTCATATAATTCCAACGGAAGATTATCGGGATCGCTAAAAAAGGTAAAATATTTTCCGGTGGTTTCATCCTGACGGATGGGTTCACATGTTATCAGATGTTTCTTTAATTTTTCAATCACTTCATTTAAGTTATTTACCTCAAAAGCTATATGCCTCAGCCCTGTTGCTTCGGGCCTTGATAATCTTCGCGCAGGCGATGGGAAAGAGAAAAGCTCAATTACATATATGCCATTCAAAGCAAGATCGAGTTTGTAGGATTGTCTTTCTTTTCTATAAGTTTCCCTAATAACCTTAAGCCCCAAAATTTTTGTATAAAATGCTTTTGATTTTTTATAATCAGAACAAATGATCGAAGTATGATGAATACCGTTAAGCATAAGACTAAGTTATTACTTAAGTATCATTAGTAACCGTTCTTATTTTTTAATTAGTTTTATAAAAATTTACCAATGAGAAAATTTTTATTGTTATCCGGATCTTTGTTTATAATAAATGCAGCCTTTTGCCAAAGTAACTCACAGACCGACAGCGTCCCGCCTTACGTTCAAGTCAAAAACCTTCCTGCTTTTGTAATCTATAAAGCACCTGATAGCACTGCTTTTAATAAAAAAGACCTTCAAAGCGGAATGCCTGAATTGTTAATGATTTTCAGCCCTGATTGTGGTCATTGCCAGCATGTAACTAAAGAAATACTGGATAATATTTCCCATTTTAAAAAAACTAAAATAGTGATGATTACCTGGCTGCCATACAGCGAAATGATGCAATTTTATAAAACATACAACATCGGAAATTACCCGCAAATAACCATGGCATGGGACGCCAAATTTTTCTTCCTGCCCTACTTTCATGTTACTACCTATCCAAAACTAATTGTTTACGATAAAAAAGGAAATTTTGTAAAAGAATTCCAGGGAGAATTACAAATTGAAGATGTATGGAAAGCACTCGGGAAAAAATAGGATGCCCGCTATTAATTCTACAATGCCTGATATTCTGCGTAGTTAGGGTTGGTCTTTACAATCCTGTTTTTCAATTCCGGTTTCTCGGATATCCAGACTTTCTTCAAAGCTTTAAAGTTCAAAATAAAGATTTGTATGTTTTTTTTATTTTCAACAACATCCAGGTAGCCATTTCCGCGGCACTGACTTTGTATCGTTGCGAATTTGTCTGATATTTTCAATTTGATTTCCGCATTCCATGCGAACATCCCATTATTTGTGTAAGCCACAAATCCTGTTTTTATTACATTAGCGTCAATCCAACCTGATTTTCTGGAAGTTTCTAATGCGAGTGAGAGGAACTGCTCAGGAGTCAGATCATCCAGAGATAATTGTTCCGTAAGTTGTTGTGTAAATTCAATCTTCATGGTTCAGGTTGTTTAAATTATTTCTTATTACCTTTTAGCGCTCAAAAAAGATTTCTCACAGCAAACTATTGTAATTGCATACTTACAAAAAATCAGAGAAGTGTTATTGCCCGATACATAGGAAAATAGAGGATCAATAGCCGGAAAAAGTACAAGTTCTTTAAAATATATTTAAAAGAATGTAACTATGTAAGCTTGCAGCTTTTCCAAAGATTATGGGAGTTTGAGGCGGGATGGGTGCCTTGGTGTAAAAGTAAATAACATTTTTCTAATTTGCAAGTTTATTAAAATGCCATCCTTTAGCTTTCTGAACAGCGTAGTTACAAACCCCGATTTTATCATTATAATCCGGTGTTGCAAAAAAAATAATTTCTTCAACCTTAACGCATGAATTAATAATTTTTACGCAATATTATTTTCATTTAAATGTTATATTGCCTTATAAATCACCACCAAAATGACTATAGCAGAGAAGCGCTTACCATTGTTTAAAATGCTATTTTGCCTTGTTCTTACTTTTTTTAGCCCGGCCAAAATGCTGATTGCGCAAAACAAAATGCCAATAGAGTTTGGCAAGGTGTCCCTTGCGGATTTTGATTTAGTCAAAAGCAGTATCGTAGAGAGTAGTTCCAACGCTGTTATTATTTCCAATACTGGCAACATAGAATTTGTCGGCAATAAAAATAGTAATTGGGTATCATATGTTTTTACGCGTCATACCCGGATAAAGATCCTTAATAAAAAAGCTTATGAGCTGGCTACTGTAAAAATCAGGTTGTATGGTAAGGATGAAAGAGCGGACAAGCTGGATGATCTGCATGCATCAACCTATAATGTAGAAAATGGAACGGTAAAGGAGACCAAATTAAATAACAGCGATATTTTTACCGAACACCTTGTGAAAAGCGTAAATGAACAAAAATTCACAATGCCGGATGTAAAAGAAGGTAGCATAATTGAATATTCTTACAAGATAACTTCTTTTAGATCGTGACGATTTGCCTGAATGGAGTTTTCAAAATCTTTCATACCCATGCCTGTATAGCGAAATCCATATTGGCATTCCGGATCTGTATCGCTTCCTGGTGGCACGATATGGCGTTGATTCTTTTGCCAATGTTATATCCAGTGACACCTATACCACTCTTAAAATGTCAACGGTAAATGTGGGAACAGCCATTCATAATCATACCTGGATAATGAAAGATATCCCCGCTTTTAAACTGGAAGATTATATAAATAAGCCACGAAATTACATGGACAGGATAGAATTTATAGAAGCCCAGGAATACAACGGAGTAGATGTGGAGGGCATTACCGTTAACTGGAAAAGTACCGAAGATCACTTATTAGCTGATAAGCATTTCGGATGCTGCTATAAGCATTGATGGCGCATCCAACCTTAATAATACGATGCAAAAAATCTGTGGTAACGGGGACGATCTGGGCAAAGCAGCCAGGACTCTTTATTATTATGTAAGAGATAATTTTACCTGCGTACCTGATGACGATATTCATGTATGGCACGATTTATATGATGTTAATAAGGCTCATAAAGGAAGCGTCGCAGATCTGAACATGTTGCTTATAGCCCTTTTGAAACAACGTGGTATTACAGCTTCGCCGGTAATTCTCGCTACCAGGTCTTACGGAAGTAATCCCGAGACCTACCCGGTTTTAGACAAATTAAATTATGTTATTTGCATGATGACCCTGGGAAATCAAACCATCCTTTTAGACGCAAGCGATCCGCAGATGGGCTTTGGCAAATTACCGCTTGATTGTTACAACGGTTATGCGCGAATTATAGATGAAAAGCATAGTGGTTCCATTTATTTAAATCCATCTGATATAAAAGAAGAGAATGTTACTTCTGTTTTATTGGTTAACGATGATAAGGGAAATGAAAGCGGCTCGGTTCAATCAAATATTGGATATTATGAATCCCAGGATATTCGCAGCGACATACAACAAACATCGAATCAAGACAAATATCTGAAAAAAATCCAACTGAATTATGGAACTGATGTTTCTCTATCGAATTTTAAAATTGACTCACTTGCCTCTTTTGATGATCCCATAAAACTAGATTACGATATAGATTATAAGAGCGGCTTTGACGGAGACGTTATCTATTTTAATCCTGTTTTAACTGATAGCTACAAGGAGAATCCTTGCAAGAGCTCTGAAAGAAAATATCCCTTTGAGCTTCCCTATCCAATTAATAAGGTGTACGATATTACAATGGATATACCTAACGGTTACAAGGTAGACGAACTTCCAAAATCAGTGCAGGCAAATTTCAACGGAACAGATGGTGTTTTTATTTACCAGATATTAAAAGATGCTTATACAGTTCAATTGCACATGCTGGTAAAAATTAATAAAACGATATTCGCTCCGGAAGATTACACTTCTCTAAGAGACTTTTTCGCCATGATTGTGAAGAAGCAGGCAGAGCAGGTTGTATTTAAAAAGAAATGATTTATGAAAATTGGCTTTGCTATCCTCATTTGTTTTACCACCACCTTTCTATACGGACAGAAATTCAATGTCTCCGGCATTCCTGACTCGATGCTAAAAAATGCCAACGTAGTAAAGCGTTATGAAGAAATGATCCTGGAAATAAAATCGCCTTCAAAATATACCTGGCACGAGCGACATGTTTATACCGTTTTAAATGAGAAAGCTGATAATATTGCCAATTATAAAACCCTGTATGATAAATTTAATACTATAGATTATGTCTCGGCTACCTTGTATAATGAAGACGGAAAGGAACTTAAACTAATAAAGAAGAAGGACATGCAGGACTTCGGGTACGAAGACGGATATTCCTTAATGCAGGATGAAAGATTTATCAGCAATAACTTTTATTATCGCACTTATCCATACACGGTAGATTATGAAGAAGATGATACCAAAGATGGCGTCCTTAATTTTTCTAACTGGCGCCCTGTAGCGTACAATATGTCTGTGCAATATAGCAGGTACGTGATAATAGCACCAAAAAATTACGAAGTGCGTTACAAGGAATTTCATTTTTCAACGCCACCGATAATTAAAGAAACCAATGATAAAAAAACTTATACCTGGGAATTAAAAGATTTTCCCGCACAGGTTGAAGAAGATTTAGCAACATTTGAGAATGGCACACTTCCTTATATGATGTTGGCTCCATCTGCTTTTGAGGCAGATGGCTATAGTGGCAACATGTCAAGCTGGGGAAGTTGTGGCGCATTTCTTTATCAATTAAAAAAAGGAAGGGATGTTTTGCCTGATGACATTAAAAAACAGGTTCATGAATTAACCGATAACCTAAAAGATCCGCATCAAAAAATAGAAGCTCTTTATGATTTTTTGCAAAATAACACGCACTATATCAGTGTTCAATTAGGAATAGGCGGATTGCAACCGTTCGATGCTTCTTATGTAGCCACTAAAAAATACGGCGATTGTAAAGCGCTTTCAAACTATATGGTTTCATTATTAAAAGAAGTTGGTATAACGGGTAAATATGTTGTAATACAAGCCGGATGGATGCCGCGCCTATAGTTACTGATTTCTCAGACATAGGCCAGTTTGATCATGTCATTTGTTGTGTTCCTCTTCAAAAAGATAGTGTATGGCTGGAATGTACAAGCCAAACATTGCCGGCAGGTTATTTAAGTGGTTTTACTGCCGATCGATGGGGATTGTTAGTTGATGAAAGTGGCGGAAAGCTGGTTCGTACGCCAAAATACAACTATCACGATAACCTGCAGCTAAGAAAAATTTCGGCTACTCTAAGCGAAGACGGCAATTTTTTGGGTAATGTAAAGACAACCTATAAAGCAACGCAGCAGGATGTTTTGTCGTCCTGGTTAAGCACCTATCCTATCGATAAAATCAAAGAGCATCTTAAAAGCACTATCGCTTTGCCGACTTTTGATATAGCCAATCTAAATTATACCGAACACAAAGAAGTTCTTCCTTCAATTGATGAAACAATGGAACTAACGGTAAGCAACTATGCGCAGGTAACCGGAAAAAGATTGTTCATAAATCCTGATATTTTAAGCAGATCAACAGATCAACTTGAGGAGGATGATAACAGAATATCAGGTATTGAATTAAATGACGAAAAAATTGATATAGATTCTATTGAAATAGCAATACCTGCCGGTTACATTGTTGAATCACCTTTTCATGATGTAACAATCGATTCAAAATTCGGCAGGTTTACCGCAACGGTAAAAGTTATCCCCGGTAAAATTATATATTATCGCAGGCGTGAATTTTATAGCGGAACATTTCTGCCCGAAGAATATATAAATCTGGTAAATTATTTCGATAAAATATATAAATCTGATCATTGTAAAATGGTTTTGGTTAAACAGGAATAAATGCGTATTTACTTTTGATAACCAAAAAATGTCGCTTTCATTGTAGGTGGCGCTTCAAGAAAATGTTATTTATTTTATTTAATTTCATAAATGCAGTTTCATTCAATAAAGCAACAATTTCTTTTAAGAGATGATATAACGTATTTAAATTTTGGAGCATACGGTGCATGCCCAAAACCCGTATTTGAAAAATATCAAAATTTTCAAAAGGAGTTAGAAGAAGAACCGACTTATTTTTTCCAGGTAAAAGGTCCGGCTTACTTGAAAACTTCACGAATTGGCCTTGCTGATTTTTTGCATTGCAGTGCAAATGATGTAGTTTATGTCACCAATCCATCTTACGGTGTTAACATTATTGCTAAAGGGTTGCCTCTTCAGCCCGGAGATGAAGTATTGACAACAAACCTGGAATATGGCGCTTGTGAAAGAACATGGAAATATTATTGTAGTAAAAAAGGTGTTTCCTACGTGAGGCAGCATATCCGGTTTCCGTTGGCTTCCAAAGAAGATTTCACTGAACAATTCCTCAAGGGTGTTACATCAAAAACCAAATTAATTTTTCTTAGTCACATTACCAGTACCACAGGCTTACGGCTACCCATAGACGAAATATGCGCTTTTGCAAAAGACAGAGGTATTTTAACTTTTATCGACGGAGCGCATGCGCCGGGCCAAGTAGATGTAAATTTGTCTGACCTCGGTGCAGACTTTTATACAGGCGCTTGTCACAAATGGATGCTTACGCCAAAAGGTTCTTCATTTTTATATGTAACCAATAAATTGCAGCGTTTATTTGATCCGTTATTGATTAGCTGGGGTTATGACAGCGATAATCCATCCGGCTCTCAGTTTCTGGATTATCATCAAATGCAGGGCACGCGTGATTATTCAGCATTTTTAACAACACCCGCAGCGCTTGACTTTATGGCAGAAAATAATTGGAACTTAGTAAAAAAAGAATGCAGGAGAATTACACAAAATAATGCAGAACGATTTTGTACTTTATTAAATGCCACTCCCCTTTGCCCCGTATCAGATGATTTTATTGCCCAATTATATAGCATTCCTATAAAAATAAATAATCCGGAAAAATTACATGATCTGTTATACGATAAGTATAAAATACAAATTCCGGTAATGCCGCTTGATGGCAAATATTATTTGAGGTATTCTATACAAGCCTTTAATAGCAGTGAAGACCTTGATAAATTGTACGAAGCGCTTCAACACATTGTCGCCCGCTATTAAGAAAGAGCTTGCATTGAAAACATTAAAATTTACCAGTAATACAAAACAATTTTAGCAGAAGTTCGGGCATAAAAATGGCCCCGGTAAAAACCAGGGCCGTACCAAAACTAACTAGTTATAAAAGCTAATAGTACAATTAGAATTACCTCAGCTTTTACAACGGGGCAAAGTTGATATAAAATTTTGAATATTACTAATAAATTGTACAAACCAATTAAATATTACAAATGGATTATGAAGGGAAAAATTATGGGGGATTTTTTTCTTATAATTCGCCCATTACAGCCTTGGTCCCGACGAATCAGTTAGTAATTTTGCGGCTGATTTTATCTATCTTTTTTATAATAAGGGCAACTTGTAAGCAGCTTTTAAATCCACCAGGCACGGCTCATGACTTTTTAACAGCACTTATCCGTTGACCGCATAAGCTAATCACGTGTATGCCTTACTGATAGTAAGCTTTACCAAATACTTCAGATGAATATCTTCAAACTTTTTTATCTTAATTTGATTTACATAAAATGGAAAAGCTTTAACGTGATCTTAAGCCACAACACTACTCATAAAAAAACATCAACGGATAATGCAGGCATAAAAAGTCAGGTGTTATAATTTGGTAACGTCAATAATATTCAGCGCAGCATGCTGTTGCTTCGACATTTTGATCATATCAGAAGTTCCTCCTTCTCCGTCGCCCTTTTTTCCGTCCCACAAAGCAATTAAAGCCATATTATCACCACCATTTTTAAGAGCGATTTGCAACATCCATTCATTTGTCCGTTTCCATACGTTCTCGGATTCATCTTGCTCTGCCGGAGGCAAAACGTGCACCGGCAATTTTGATAGCAGTAAATCAAAGCGTCTATTCCAATCATCGCCCGCGAAAGAAACCGATTTTTTTCTAAATTGTTCCGGAGGTAAGGCCAGATAAATTTCAGTTGCAATTCCGAGTTCGCCACACACTTCATGAAACAAAATATCACCACCGCAGGCTCCGCTTGCGACTCCTCTCAGAGATCCTTGCATTTTTTCTTTCTGTAGTATCAACCTGTTTTTAATTTCCTTTCTTACAGCATGTTCCTTTACATTCGGAAAACGCGGATTTTCCCGGCCCCTGGCATCAATCATATGTCCCGTAAACAATATTGTGTATATCATTAAATACGCTTATTAGTTGACAAAACTTTTAAAATGTTGCTCTACATCTACCTGCTTTTTTCCGGCAGCCCGCCCTACCTCACGTAATTGCGGCATGTATTTTACAGAATCCATTTGACGCACATCGTCACTGTCAATATGATCCAGTCCTAATTCCTGCAAACCTTTTTCGCTAACGTCTGCGTTATAGCGAACATAACTGAAATGCCTATTCGCAGAGCTGTCATAACTTAATGGCTTACCATCGCTGTCGAGGGGGACCATGTCGCCTAATTCACGGTCGATTGGAGCGCCAAAAATACAGCGGCCAACTGTACGGCAATTGATGTCCTGATCTACCTGCATTGCATACATAAGGTTGGTAGGCAAGCCCGTTAAGGTAGTTAAAAGATTATCATAAGTGCCCGGAGTGGGTGCAGAACCCGTACCTACAGAAACAATCATCAGATCTTTTTCTCCTGTTTTCCAGCTAAGGCCATAGGCCGCCTGCGTAGCCATGCGATACATCACAAATGCAGGATTATTATACGGTGTAACTCCTCCATCCACAAAAACAAAAGTTTTTTCAGGATCCTTTGGATCCCATTGCAAAGTTTCCGGGCGAAAGTAAGCAGGCGCCGCAGTGCTGGCCCTTACTAACTGGTAAAGGGGTATGCGCAGATTACAGTCGAGTCTTCCGGGATTATTATATTTAGCCTTTGGATTATTACTGATAGGCCATGGAGAGTCTGTGGAGCGATTCATCGTTACAACGAGCAACAGTGATTTAAAGTCTCCGGATTGAATATCTATATCTCCCGATCCAAAAGTTTTCTTTAGCTCATTTAACAACGGCCCTTCATTATAAAAATATTTTACTCTTTTAAGAAGAAAAGATTTGTCAAACATGGCCTCTCCTTTTTGCTCATAAAAATCGATCATTTCATTTACTGACATTCCCCGGGAAAGGCCTGCCGCAATGATTGCGCCGGTACTTGTGCCACCGATATAATCAAAAAAATCACTAAGCCTAAAGTCGTCGTTTTTATTCAAAACTTTTTTTAGCTGGTTCTCCATTTCCAGTAAAATCTCCAGCGTTAAAACTCCCCGTATCCCACCACCATCCAGTGACAATATTTTACGGGGCTGTTCAATTTCATAACGGTTTGAAAGCGGGCCAAAGTCTGACATAATATTTTTTTTATTGTTGATAATAATGTTTCTTCCATAAAGAGACTATTGAAAAAAAAGTGTACCAAGGTGAAAGTTCAAATCAGAAAGCAAGATGACCAAAGAAGCAAGGAATTTCAGTAGGGTAACATAATTCCCAAATTAATGCTTTGTTTCTGCAAATAAAAATAGAAATGGATTCATCGGCATTTTTAATTTTTTAAAACATGCGAAAATTGTATCCCACAATTTCCTGATATTTAAAGAAGCAAAACCCCTTCCCCGAATTGTCGAAACCCTTTTATTGTTTCGTAAACTTCCCGTCCGGGAAATATTTTTCCTTTAACGTTAACAATGTCCCACCCCGTTCCGGTTTTTTTTTATAATTTCTATACTAAATAAGTAATGTATTTTTCCGGCATGATTTTATGATAATAGAAAGGAACAATTAAAACATACAACCATGGATAAAATAATAGATCTTAACGATCTTCTAAAGCACGAAATACTCGACCTCTATTCAGCGGAAGAGCAAATTATTGAAGGTTTACCGTCAATGATTGAAAATGCAGGAAAACCTGAACTTAAAGAAGCTTTAAGCAATCATCTTGAAGTAACTAAATTACAAAAAAGCCGCCTGGACGAAATAAAAAAGGTTATAATGGGTGATGATTCTGGTGAAGAGGATAAAGGCTTTTTCTCAAATCTGTTTGGCGGAAGTGATAAGGTAAAGAGTAAAGGAATCGAAGGATTGATAGATGAAGCAAAAAGATTGATGGACGAAGATATGACACCCGAAGCCATGGATGCTGCTATTATTGGCGCTGCTCAAAAAATAGAACACTATGAAATTGCAGGTTACGGCACTGCCCGAGCCTACGCATCTGAACTTAAGCTGGATTTGGTTGTGGCGGAATTAGAAAAAACACTTCATGAGGAATATGATGCCGATGGTAAATTGACGCAGATTGCCGTTGGTAAAGTGAACCCTGACGCAGAGAATGCAATAGTTGCTGATACTGAAGAGCAAGCTCCGGCTGATGATTATCAGCGTTTAACTAATTCTGTTTCTATAATGAGTTCATCCGAACCGGATGATTACGGTGCTGAATAGTCGCCGCGTTTTTATATCGGCTCCATTTTATAAGCAAAAAAAACGACTATAGTAATTTCCGGATCAAATATCCTGTTGATTGTTTTACGAAATGTAAAACTAGGGCAGAATAACTTCTGTAACGTAAAATTTGTCTTTACATGTAGTTCATAAACCGGCTAAAATTTTTGATGCCGATCCCCCTTCTAAAAGTCCAATAAAAAAGCCACTCTTTTCAGAATGGCTAAAAATTATCTTCAACTATTACACAGTTATATAAACACACAAATGATTCTTTTATTGTATCGAAACTGAAAAAAATCTTTACCACGGGATAATAGTTGTCGGCTTTTAATAATTTTTTTCAATCACTAATTAAGATCTGTTATTACGGAAACGTAAATTATAAAAATCTATTTTTACTAAAAATGGAAAAGGTATTTATAGGATTGGGCGGAAACGTTGGAAATGTTTCGGAAACTTTTGATCTTGTTTTAAAAGACATACAGGAAAAAATCGGCACCGTTGTAAAGAGCTCATCGAGGTATAAAACGGAACCGTGGGGCAACAAGAACCAGGATAATTTTTTAAACCAGGTAGTATGCATAGAAACCAATTTAGGGCCTTATGAAGTTTTACAGCAAATATTTGATATCGAAAAAAAATTGGGACGCTCCAGGAATAAAGACAACCAGTTTGCTCCCAGAACTATTGACATCGATATTCTATTTTTTGGAAATGAGATCATTAATGATGAGAATCTGATAATACCACATGCCAGGCTTCACCTTCGTAATTTCGTACTAACGCCGATGCTGGAAATTGCTCCGGATTTCATTCATCCGTCTTTTAATAAATCGATAGCTGATTTATTAAATAATGAAAGCGATAAATCTTTTGTGAAAAAACAGTAGCCTTATAAGACTCCTGAGTTTAATATTTTTACAGTAACCAATAGCTGGCCTATATGCCGCATCGTGTGTTCAGCACTGTGAACGTATAATCCCATTAAAGTAGAAGGGATTTTTTTTCTGCCAACAAGTCTTATATCGGTCAGCTCATTTGTATTTGCATTGCGTAAGTCATTAATCGAAATGTCTACCTGGTTGTTAAACAAATTGATTAGCTCCGCGACATTACCATCAAATTCCGCATTATTTCCTTCAGCCGAAAGAGCGCTTAATTGCTCCTGAGTGAGTGATTTATTTTTTGCATACGTAAACAACCTGTCAAGTACCCCCCGCAGATGCTGCAGGTGAAATGCGGGCGATGCAACGCCGGCAGGTCTTTCCCACAAAAGATTTTCAGGAAAGTTTTTCATTATAGAAGCAAGTTCTTCTCTCGCCTGTAACAACGTGTGGGCAACCGGTTGCAATATTGTGGGAATATTTTCTAATGGTCCTCTTTGCCATACCTCGCTTTTAGATTTCATAAAACGAATACTAAAAATGTTTAAGCAATGTTATTTTTACTTCTATGTGTAACAAACCATTTTATTGCTATGCAGACGAAAAAATAATTTTTTTTCTGAAATGAATGTATCGGACGGCAGCGCTAATATTACATCTATCTATTTAAAAAATCAGAAGCTACATCAGGAAATTAGTAAGTGAATAGATCACCACTTCTTACCGAAGTTCGGCGCAGGTTTATCATCTGCCTGCTTTACTATCAGTGGTTTTTTACCTAATGAAATATCTTTGAGATTTTCAATCGCATTTTTTGCATCCAGGTCATTTGCCATTTCTACAAATCCAAATCCCTTACTTTTTCCAGTAGCCCTATCCATGGCAACCCGCGCAGTAGATACCTTTCCGAATTTCTCAAAAATCTCTTCCAGTTCTGCATCATCCAGATCGTAAGGTAAACCTGCTACAAATAGTTTCATAAATAGTTTTTGTAAAAGTACATAACTTAAATTGGGATTTTCAGGAATATATTGTAATGGCCAGGTCAGGAATTTTCATAAGGCTGTTTTTTACAGTCGCTTGTTAGCCATGGCCACCGCAAATTTCTTTTGCATGATTAATACTTGGGAAATATTGTACCTTCATTCAAAACAGCGGGAAAAATGTTATCACACAAGCATTTTTTCTCCATTTAAATTAAACAAAAAATATGAGCAAATCGCAGGAAACATGGAACAAAAAGGAGCGTGAAAAAAAGAAACAAAAGGACAGGAAAGACAAACTGGAAAAGAAACAGGAAAGAAAGGTAAATGCAAAAGAAGGCAAAAGCTTTGATGATATGCTTGCCTATATTGATGAAAACGGGAACCTGTCTTCTACCCCGCCTGATCCTGCAAAGATGAAAAGAATTAAATTAGAAGATATTCAAATAAGTGTTCCAAAACATATACCTGGCGATCCGGCAGATGCTATCAGAAAAGGAAGGGTTACATTTTTTAATGAATCTAAAGGTTATGGATTCATCAAGGATTTGGAAACCCAGGAAAGTATTTTTGTACATGCAAACGGATTGCTCAACCAGGTGAAAGAAAACAGCAATGTAACATTTGAAGTAGAAATGGGACCAAAAGGTCCGGGAGCTGTGAGAGTAAAACTTAACAACTAAGAATTTGCTCCAACATTTGCAAAAGAATTTATAGCTTTCTTCCTTTAGCGGACTTCAAGATATTGAAGTAAATTCTCCATCTCGGCGGCATTTGAAAAATTCACCGAATGATCATGTAAATATTGCTTTAATTCGTTTTTCAAAGACGGAAATAAATCATAAAAACTTTTTTTACCTGCGGGGTAAGAAACACCGGAACTATCGAGAAGGTAATAAGCGGTAGATAATTTAAAAAAGGAATTTTGGTCAAACCCTTTTTCCTGCTTCCCTTCATCATTCCTATAGCCAGCTTTAGAACCATCTGAGGAAACGATTATGGGAATGCCTGACTCAATGCTTTTCTCTTTTTCAAGGTAACTTATAGTTTGATTGATATAAAGATTTACACTGTTGAAGTGCGTTATCTTTTCCAGGTAGATATTATTGCGGATGCAAAAAGTATCTTTATCTATTACAATTTTATCAATTGTCTCCGGATTTTCAAGATCGCGGGATTGGCCTATGCGATCTGCAAAAAGAACTTTGCCAAGTACTCTGTTGTAATTGAGCTTTTCATTAATTTTTGAACTGTCTTTTAAAATGATCTCCCCTTCTACAAATTTAGGATATTGAAAAATGTTCTTTGTAAGTTGATTCACATTTTCATCTTGTGAATGCTCATTAAAAGCTTCCTGCTGGCCAAAAATTTCTTTGCCACAAAGAAATGATATCAAAAGGAAAAGTATTTTCACTTTGAAAATGTTGATCGTGTAGAACCAATATTTTACAAAGGTCAGCTATTGTTTGCAATAAAAAAGATAAAGTGATGTAATGCATCAATAAAAAAGCTTCCGCTGATCAGGCAGAAGCTCTTTAAAAATTTAACCTGGGGTTTTTGGTTATTCAGGATAAATTGAATGCCTTTTAAGGGCCGGTTTTCATTAGGACAATTTGTTATTTATAGGTATTGAATTCAAAAAAAAGAAGTTGACTGATATCGAATTTTTATTTGGTTTTTTCTGGATTTGGAAGCGGGTATCTTTTCTGTGGTCCCGATATTTATCGGGATGAATTTTTGATTAATGTTTGTTGAACATCAATCAACTTCTGCTACAAAGATATTCAAACCCAATGCCTGTGCCAATAGCACTACCGCCTTATTTTTTACATGATGTATTTACGGTTTATTTAGAAGATCAACGTTATTAATTGCTGGTATTTTTACATAACGTGCACGCGTACACTTACGTGTCTGTCCATAAAATAAAGAAAAAAAATAAATTGCCTGTTGCTTCCTGTGGATATATTTAATATAAAAAAGAGCCTTTTCTCAATTTCGAAAAGACTCTTTACCTGCGGTGACAGATTTACATGTCAAGAAGCTTATACATTTCATCCAGCTTCGGCGAAAGTATAATATCAGTTCTCCTGTTCTTTGCTCTTCCTTCCGGGGTTGAATTGGAAGCAACCGGATCATAATAACTATGTCCGGACGCAACTACTCTTACCGGATCTACCTTATAGTTATTTACCAGCACTCTTACGATAGCGTTTGCTCTCGCTGTACTTAGTTCCCAGTTATCTTTAAATTTTCCACGAATAGGAATACTATCGGTATGCCCTTCTATATCAACGGACACATCTGAGTTAAGATTTAAAACGGCCGCCAGCTTGGAAAGGGCGTCTATACCATTAGGATTTACTACTGCGCTCCCCGATGGAAATAATAAATTTTCAGAAAGACTAACGTAAACTTTTCCATTCTTTTGATAAACAGAAAGATCATTTGAATTAAATCCTTTCAAAGCTTCAGTCATCTTATTTTTCAATTCTTCAGACTGCGCCTTCTGTTGTGCGAGAAGCTCCTGCAAATGCTGCAGTCTTTGTTGTTGTTGTTGAAGTGTTTCTTTGCTTTGACTTAATTCACTCTGCTGTTGGGTGGTTTGCTGGCCCAGTTGTGCATTTTGATTGTTCAGTGCAGCGATTTTAGCATTCAGGTCTGTGATGTTTCCCTGCAACGTAGCAATCGTGCCCTGCAACGACATTATCTTATTAGCAAGCTGCGTGCTATCTTCCCTTAAGGTTGCGGTCTCCATTTGAGATTGCTTCAAATATCTCTTGGCAACACAACCCGTGAAAAAGAAAACGACCATTGCTAATGTCAAAATTTTTTTCATATATGCTTATTTTAAAAAAACATTTATAATTACTTTACGCAAAATAGTGCCGGGAATTTTCAAGCACTAAAAATTTTATATTCAGGAACCTGTGGGGATAAATTTTCTTTTTTTGGTACTATTAATACCCGTGGCTTAGCATGATGCTTAAAACCTATTGGTCATTTTATAAATGATATGGCAACAAAATTTGATAAAAGCTGGCCATCAGGTGCAGAGAATTAAAAGTAATTGGCTTTGAATAGTTTACGCAGGGATTCAAAGGTTTGAGATATAAAGAAGGTTTAATTCTTAACCTGCGATGTATTGGATAAAAGAATACTAAGTAATAAAGAAGATAAAAACGAAGTTGATTGATATCGAATTTTTTGGTTTTTCAGGATTGGACAGTGAATTTTTTCAACGGATCTTTGGTTTTAATGGATCGGACTTTTTCAACGGATTTGGATTCCCGATAGTTATCGGGATGATTAATGTTTGTTGAACATCAACCAACTTCTGCTACAAAGATAAGTGTATTGAATACACTTTAAAAGCGCATTATTACCCTATTTTATGCGCTTGATTTTACTGAAACATTGGTAGTTTAACGATGGTTAAACAAAGTAAGTTTTCTATACCTGCCGTCAGTAGTATTACTAAAAGACAATTATCTCTACTGAATTTTTCTTCAACGTCAGCTTTTGCGTTTTATAAAATCAGGATATTAAATTAGCATCATCTAAAAATGTATGTTTCATTTGGCGCAAAAAAAATTAATAAGAACTTTTTTTAAATGTTGTACAAAAAGTATTTGACGATCTAATTCTTCGGTTAAATCATATCCAATTCCAAATTATTTTTATGGCACTCCACTTTTTCACTTCCTGCAAGGTCATAGGTATTGGCACGAAAATCTCTGTTATTTAAAAACTTTCCCTCAAGCGTTCTTTAATATCCAAATCAAATTTTCTTGAATAATCTTTGGCCACATCATAGCCGGCATCTGCATGGCGAATGATGCCAAGTCCGGGGTCATTACGTAACACACGGCTAAGCTTAGACGCAGCTTCATCCGTTCCATCCGCAACGATAACCATTCCGGCATGAATGCTATAACCCATACCGACGCCACCGCCATGATGAAGACTTACCCAACCGGCACCACCAGCTGTGTTCATTAATGCATTAAGTATTGGCCAATCAGCGACGGCATCACTTCCATCCAGCATCGCTTCGGTTTCGCGATTGGGACTGGCTACAGAACCCGTATCTAAATGATCACGACCGATAACAATTGGCGCTTTTACTTTGCCCAATCGTACCAACTCATTAAAAGCAAGTCCTGCTTTTTCCCTGTCGCCTTGCCCTATCCAGCAAATACGGGCAGGCAATCCCTGGAAAGCGATTTTTTGCTGCGCCATTTTTATCCATCGTATCAATCCTTCATTTTCCGGAAATAAACTTATAATTGCATTCATCTGTAGCTGCTATATCTTCAGGATCACCGCTGAGTGCCGCCCATCTGAAAGGTCCTTTTCCTTCACAAAACAATGGGCGGATATAAGCTGGCACAAAACCAGGAAAGTCGAAAGCATTTTTTAAGCCAGCTTCGTGTGCCCTTGCCCGTAAGTTATTACCATAATCGAATGTTATCGCGCCCCGGCTCTGCAATTCAAGCATTAGCTCCACATGTAGTTTCATGCTATCGTAGGCAAGTCTGACATATTTTTCAGGATCACTTTTGCGAAGCAGATTTGCCGCTTCCGCTGAAAGGGTATGAGGAACATAGCCTACTAACGGATCGTGCGCAGAAGTCTGGTCGGTAAGTACATCAACAGGTATATTTTTTTCTATAAGCCTTCCTATCAATTCCACCGCATTGCAATGCACACCGATACTCCACGCTTTGCCAGCTTCCCTGGCGCCAATGGCCTTTTGAATTGCTTCATCTATATTCTCAACCATTTCGTCTAAATATTTTGTCTCCAGCCGCTTTTCTATTCTCCATTTTTCAACTTCGGCAGCAAGACATACTCCTTCATTCATGGTTATCGAAAGCGGTTGAGCGCCTCCCATTCCTCCAAGGCCCGCCGTTACGCTCAGTGTACCTTTAAGCGTACCTCCAAAATGCTTTTTAGCAACGGCGCCAAAAGTTTCATAGGTACCTTGTACGATACCCTGGCTGCCTATGTAAATCCATGACCCGGCTGTCATTTGCCCAAACATCATTAATCCTTTTTTCTCCAGTTCATCAAAATGTTCCCAAGTTGCCCATTTGGGAACTAACTGTGAATTAGAGATAAGAACCCGGGGCGCATTGAGATGTGTTTTTAAAATGCCAACCGGTTTACCACTTTGAATTAAAAGTGATTCATCATTTTCCAAATCCTTTAAAGCTTTTATAATGAGGTCAAGGCTTTCGAAATTTCTCGCCGCTTTTCCCCTGCCACCATAGACAATTAACTCATCAGGTTTTTCAGCAACTTCGGGATTAAGATTATTTAATAACATTCTTAATGCCGCTTCCTGTACCCAGCCTTTGCAGCAAAGTTGTGTGCCCGTCGGCGTTTTATACTTTACAGGATCATATTTAGTTTGAATCATGATATTTTATTTAGCGATTTGCCACTGGTTTGATATTTATACCAACGATGCCTCAACAACATCTTCATGCCAATTTCAATTGAGAAATAAAAAAATTCATCAACTTAATTCATAACACCTTATAAACGTCACGGCTTTCATCATATCATCGTGCAAAAACCTGTCTGAATTATTAAATGATACTTTTTCCCGAAAAGCTGAAATTACTTCTTCCAACACAGGAGCCGACTTCATCGGTCTTCTATATTCTATAGCCTGTGCAGCACTCAGCAATTCAATGGCCAAAACTTTTTCAACATTATCAATCACACGCAAACATTTTGTTGCAGCATTCGCGCCCATGCTTACGTGATCTTCCTGGTTGTTAGAAGACGAAATAGAATCTACAGAAGCAGGGGTACATAATTGTTTATTTTCACTTACAATTCCGGCAGCGGTATATTGCGGGATCATCATTCCGGAATTAAGGCCGGGATTTTTCACTAAAAACAAAGGAAGATTTCTCTGCCCGCTTAATAACTGATAAATTCGTCTTTCAGAAATATTTGCCAGCTCGCTCATTGCAATGGCGAGATAATCCAAACCTAACGCTAACGGCTGTCCGTGAAAATTTCCGCCGCTCACGATCATATCTTCTTCAGGAAAAATATTTGGGTTATCGGTAACAGAATTAATTTCTTTTAAGAATGTTTTCAATACAAAGTCAAAAGTATCTTTTGTAGCTCCATGCACCTGCGGAATACAGCGGAATGAATAAGGATCCTGCACCTCCTTCTTTTTATGAGAATAAATTTCACTTTCTTCCAGTAATGATCTCATTTGCGCAGCGACAAACACCTGGCCGTCATGATCTCTGATTGAATGTAATCTTTCATTAAGCGAATCCTTATTTCCATCAAATGCATCAAAGGAAATGCAGGCTATTATATTCGCCCATTTCATTAAAAGTTCGGATTTTATCAGCGACTTCATTCCATAAGCGCTCATAAATTGCGTTCCGTTTATTAAGGCAAGGCCTTCTTTGCTTTGCAGATGTAAGGGGCTGCCAATCCATAGATGTTAATGCTTCTGCAGATCTCATCTTTGTGCCGGCATGTCTCACTTCACCCAGGCCAATTAAGGGAACACACATATGGCTCAAAGGAGCAAGATCTCCTGACGCGCCCAATGAACCCTGGGTATAAATAACCGGCAATACATCATTGTTATGCATATCCATCAGGCGCTTTACGACCTCAATGCCAATGCCTGAATAACCATAACTCAAAGATTTTATCTTAAGCATCATCATTAGCCTTACAATTTCTTCCGGAACCTCTTCTCCCATTCCGCAAGCATGAGACAACAATAAATTGCTTTGCAATGTGCGCATTTGTTCTTTATCTATTTGCACATTTTGCAAAAAACCAAAGCCGGTATTAATGCCATAAAAAAGTTCATTTGAATCATCTAATTTCTTATCAAGATATTCCCTGCATTTCAAGATCGCTTCATGCGCAGCGAATGTTATAGACACCAATTGTTTGTATTTCAAAAAATGCTTTACCTGCTGAAATGTAAGAATGCTTTTATCAAGCGGAAGATAATTATAACTCATGCATCAAATGTAGAGAAATAGTTCAAAGTTATAAATTTAGAGTTCTGATATAAAAACAATATCGACGAAAAGCGGCAGCAACAGGTGTATACATCAAAGCAAGAATAAACGGCTTTATGTTGGACTTTTTGATAAAAACTTAAATCGCTTTATTATCTTTATTGCCTTTCTACAATTACTCAGCATGAAAATTATTTTATTGTTATTAATCTTTATTGGAACGACTGCAGGCGCACAACAAATAAAAATCTATAAACACAGGAAGTAAAACTTCTTTAAGAGGTTTAAGCGTTGTAAATGATAAAATAATTTGGGTAAGCGGCAGCAACGGAATGATCGGCAGATCAACAGACAGCGGCAACACATGGAAATGGATCCGGGTGAAAGGATTTGAAAAAAACGACTTTCGTGATATTGAAGCCTTTGATCAAAACATTGCTGTAATTATGGCCGTAGATGCACCAGCTTATATTTTAAGAACAATTGATGGCGGCGACACCTGGAGATTGGTTTTTGAAGACAAAAGAAAAGAGATGTTTCTCGACGCTATGGAATTCTGGAATGAGCAAAGTGGAATTGTAATTGGCGACCCGGTAAACGGGAAGTTTTTTATAGCAAGAACTTTTAATGGTGGAAATACGTGGCAAAATATTCCTGAAAAAAATTATCCTTTAGCCGATAGTGGCGAAGCATGCTTCGCATCAAGTGGAACCAATATAAGAAAATTTGGAAATGATGCTGCCTGTTTTGTAACTGGTGGCTTGCATTCAAGATTATTTATAAAAGATAAAATAATTGCACTTCCTATTATACAGGGAAGGGAAAGCACGGGTGCTAATTCTATCGCTATAAAAAATAAAAAGATATTTATTGTCGTTGGCGGTGATTTTACCGCTCCGGATTCAACTGATGAAAATTGTGTGATAACTAATGACGGTGGAAATAACTGGAAGTATCCGGTGATTCCGCCGCACGGCTATAGAAGTTGCATTGAATATCTTGACAAAAATAACTGGATCACTTGCGGCTTGAATGGTGTTGATATTTCCGATGATGACGGCAAGACGTGGCGCTTAATTTCAAAAGAAAGCTTTAATGTTTGCAGGAAGGCAAAAAAAGGTAAAAGTATTTTCTTTGCCGGTGGGAAAGGAAACATTGGGAGATTATCAAATTGGTAATTATTGCTGCTGTTTTGAATTGTCATCTTAACACTTTGTTGTGAAAAAAATTAACATTTCAATTTTTACAGGCAGTTTTTCAATAAATAATTTCTTTTTTTATTTTATCTTCTATGTAAGCATCTATAATCATCTTCCGGCGATTTGAAGCATTGCATACAATTTTAATTTTTACTTAAACTAACCTCGCCTCACTTTCAACTAAATCGTTGTAAATTTATAAAGCCTGATACTTACTGGTAAGTCCCCATTAATATTCTGAGATTATCCGGAATCGCTTGTTTCTTTAAAAAAAGTGTGCATGAGAATATCAAAAATTACGAAGATTCTTCTTTGGGGCGCTAATTTCTGGTTCTTTGGGGAAGGCCTGCTCGGACCGTTATTCGCCGTTTTCACAGAGCGACTTGGGGGCGACATACTGGATGTTACATGGGCGTGGTCGATCTTCCTGGTGGTTACAGGCTTGTGCTATATCGTCACGGGAAGATGGATCACCCGACATAAAAAATACAGGGCAAAAGTAATGGTCGCAGGTTATGCCTTAAATGCACTGTTCACCTTTGGCTATTTGCTTGTATCTACTCCAAAGCAGTTGTTCCTTATCCAGGCTGCGCTGGGAATTTCAGAAGCTATTGGCTCCCCATCATGGGATTCCTTGTATGCCAGAAGTCTTACTGAAGTAAACGACACCTACGCGTGGGGGTTAGCAGGAGGCCAGGCTCAAATTGTAACCGGAGTTGCCACTATGATCGGCGGGTTCATTGTGTACTATATATCATTCAATGTCTTGTTTATTACTATGGGAATTGTACAGATCATGGCTGCTATTACCCAATCGAGATTACTATTTATAAAAAAATAAAAATTTTTAAACACGCGTTCAATTTAAAGCACAGGATAAATTTACAAAAGCGTTTATGGCACCGTTATATTCTTATAAATACAATCATTAATTTTTATTTCTCTTAAAAACTGTTCACTATTGATATGGCTTTGTGCGATAACGGACATGTACTTAAAGAGCCGATTTTGCAAATCATTGATTTATAATGTTTCTACGTTTGGCATTACATTGGAAAACCCTAAGCAAACAATAAACATTAACCCAAAAAATAAAACAATGAAAAAGTCACTCAACACCCGTAGCAATTTTTTACAGGCAATGAAAAATTTTTGGTTCGCCTGTCAGCTTTTGATTGTGTCCGTTTCCTTACCAGTCATGTGTTTTCTGCAGATGTCGTATAAGAATGACCGTGCTGATGCAAAACAGGCTGACAAAACAATTAGCACTCCATTGCAACCAAATCAAACAGCCAGCCAGTTAAAAGATGCAAAAACGATCAGATTAAGTTAGCAGTTAACATTAACGCAAGTTTTCTGACGCTTAAAGGTTTTGGTAAAAATTTATTTTCTATTTCCAACGAACTTCATAAGCGTTTAGAGTAAAGAAAGCTTATATAATGTTTTCTCCTGGAAGATGATCTGCAACGGTTTGCCAGCGGCAATTTATTGATTCATCTGCAACCTGGCTTCAACTGCCTTCTTATTCTTTTGCTTGCCTGGATTCAGGAGATTCTGGCAGTAGGATGTATAAAATCTGTGATGCTCAAAGAGGCTTAAAGTCATCTCATCCCAGTTTTGGGGGAAGTTACCGATTCGTAATTCAAATTCCTTTTTCAATAATTTATCTGTGGTAAAAAATTCCTCCGTGCCTAAATTATAAGTATCTGCATCGCAAATTATTTTCTGTAAAAAAGTCGTAGGGATATTAGTAAGCTTTGTTGCCAAAATACAACCTTCGATCGAATCAATAATTGCAGTGTCCTTCAATTTGTGTTCAAGAAAATCTTTCATCAGCGTAATACTTCTCTCTTCATGATGCAGGGGATTTCCAAACAACTGGCCAGTGTCATGAAACCAGGCCGCGACCACTAATATAAAAACATCTTTTTCGCCGAGAGAATAAGCTGAGGATATTTCATAACTTCTTTTGACCACAGACCTTGTATGGGTAAGGTTATGATACAATAACTCCGGCTTGTTAAAACGGCTGTAAAGGTCGGGCACATAAATTTGCACTTCTGGTAACGTTATGGATGTTGATATAAGCACGTTAATTTGTACTAAGCTTTTGCAATCTGAAAACTGAAAGAAATCAATAATGATTTAAAAATATTAAAAACCTTTGATTTACCTCAGAAAAATTTTCAGGAGGGCTCCTTGCAAAGTGTTTGCATCTTAGCCTTTATAGCATAAGCGGTATCAAAGAAAACATTTGCGTTTGTGCCAGTCCGTTATTTTCGTGCGTTGAAATCGGTGTTACACCTTCAGTTTTCCTTCAATACCACCATCATTGGATTTTCCGGTAATGACTGAGGCCGCAATTTTTATAAGAGAAATCATTTTATTATTTTTTGTATCCCAATAATAACCTTCAAGCGGTGTTACCTTAATTAAGGAAATATTAGGGTCATCTTTGCCTTCTGTAAACCATGCCTTGGCGACAGCAGTCCACATTTCATCAATTAATTTTTTATCAAAAACAATTTCAGCATTTCCAAGAACGCTCAGGTATTCTGAACTGCTTTGGTTTGAATAAAATAGCTGAACATGCTTATCAGTCTGTATTTCCTTATTTTTAGAGCTGTTCTTATCACTCATGAACCAAATGCAGCCATTCTCATCTACCTTTTGAGTTGACATCGGCCGGGTTGATAAAGGAATTTTTGATAATGCTGTTACAAAATGACAAATATCAGCTTCTTCCGCAAGGTGTTTGATTTTTTCGATAGCTTCTGAGCTTATCAAATTTTTAGTGGCGCCCATAGATTTAATTTTTTATATTTTTATGTTGTAACAACCAACTGGTTAATTTGTTTTAGTTACAGAAAAAAATTTATGCTGTAATTTTTCTTAACTAATAGCCAGTCTAAGTTCTGAATTGACCCATAAGAAACTAAAAAGAAAACTGACCAGATCCAACTCAATTTTCGCATAGACGTAAGCGTTACCTTTTTATAGTATAAAAAATTTCTTCTTTAATCATGTTAGGGAACGGATTTTTTTTTATCAGAATTCACTTTTTTATCACAAAAAATTTCCACTCTCAATGTCCCACTTATGTTCTATGTCAATCTTATGAAAATATGTTATGAAATTTAAATTTACTTGATTTCATAAAAGAATTAATTCAGATTTTATCTTAATAAAATTGTATTCTCATTATTAACAAACTAAAGAATTTCCGTGCAAGTGGATTAAGATCAATGATTTATGTGCGCTTGATTTGCTTTAAAAAACAGATAGCAAAAATTATGGCACGATTATGGAAATTAGGATGGCAAAAATCGAATTGTTCTATTCGTTGCATGCAAAACCCGTTTTAAACACCGATATTCTAAAAAATTAAAAAAATATTTCTTAAACAAAAAATCAAATTTATGAGCACTACTAATTTCCCGACAGAGACAACTGAATACCAGGCTCCGCGGAAAAATTTTAAAAATTTAATCATTGCAATTTTAGCTATCGCACTTGTCGGTACAGGCATTGGGCTGGTAGTTAATAAAAACAAAAGCAATGATACCATTCAGCAGCAACAAACGCAAATAGCAACTGTTACAGATCAAAAAAGTGACATTCAAAAAAGCTTCGATGCATCCCTTGCACGCCTTGATTCGATGTCAACTTTGAACACCAATTTACAAGGTAAACTCACCTCGGATAATAAAGAAATTGCCGACAGGAAAAAAGAAATTCGCAGTATCTTAAATAAGAAAAATGCGACTGCTGCTGAGTTAAATAGGGCAAAGACACTTATCGCCAGCCTTAATGATAAGATAACAGGAATGGAGCAACAAATTGCACAATTAACCCAGGACAACCAATCGCTTACTCAAGATAAAGCCACTTTAACCCAGGAGAAAGAGCAATTGAATCAGAATCTTACAACGACCACGGCAACTAAAGATAGTCTTGCTCAAAAAGTGGATATCGCATCTACCTTGGATGCATCTAACATTTCGATTACGCCAATCGACGTTAGGCACAGCGGTAAAGAGAAGGTTACAACAAAGGCAAAGCGTGTAGACAAACTCGTTATATCTTTTGATGTAAACAATCGCATTGCACAATCCGGGCCTACAGACGTTTTTGTATGCGTAATCGGCCCTGATGGTAAACCTATTTCTAACCAGGCCTTAAATTCAGGCACCTTCACGACACGCGAAGAAGGTCAAAAAGAATTCACCGCGAAACTTCCTGTAACTTTTGAAACTGCTAAAAAGAAAAATGTCCAGTTTTCTTTTGCTCCAGGCAATTTTCAACAAGGAAGTTATAAAATCGAGATATATCAAAATGGATTTTTAATTGGTGAAGGAACCCGTGAACTAAGGAAAGGCGGTTTATTCAGCTAATAAAAAATCATTAAAACTTAAATAAAAAAGGCGGCTTTTATAGTCGCTTTTTTTTATGCAACAAACCCTGATCCATATTCAAAAAATATGGCTTTCATTAAAAATAGTCAGCCGAAACTTATTTCTTTTTCCCTAACCATAATAAAGCATTAATAATAAGCTGGTCCTGAATTTCATTACTAAAAGTATAAGATAAAGTCTTGTTGCTATTATCATATTTGTGTTCATAATCAATATCATTGTGACCCATATTGAAGTAGATCATTCTATAATTTTTATTTGTCCATACAACAGGATAATATCCGCTATACCAGATTTCAGAAGGCTTGGGCCCCGTACCTAAGGGAAAGCTAGAGGAATCAATCGATAGCAATATTTTAATTGACGGGTTTTTGCGAAGATCATATTGCCAGCGATACCATTCATTGGGCGACGATTTAAAAGTTTCAGGTAAATTTTTGGTTGCAGGATGCGACCGGTCTTCAACTTTAAGAATGGCCGAAACAGGTCTCCAGGTGTTACTCACGTATTGACCTGATCCTAAGAATTGGTTATGATACCAATCCCAGTTTTGAGGATAATCTGAAGGTGTTAGAGCAAATGCGGAAAAATGAAAGCCCATCCAGCCGCCACCATTTTCCATATATTTTTTAAACGCCAATCTTTGAGACAAAGAATCCGGGCGGGTGTCTAAAAATATAACGACCTGGTAGTGTGAAAGAAATCCTGAATTTAAGTTTGCCCAGTTATTTGTTGAATCATATTCAAAATTATATTTAATTGCCGCCATTGAAAACCATTTGTTCGCTTCGTGAACAAAGCTAATATGTGCGTCGTCATTTCTCGCTGTATAGAAAGCTATCACCTTAAATTCGGGCGTAGTATTTTGTGCGAAGCTCATAGAACAACAACCGGTGAATATGATGCAACAGCTATAAATATATTTGTTCATGAAAGAAATCATTAGAAAAGCATTTATTGTTTTTATTAATCAATAACGATGACGTTCAAAGGTCAAAAAAGTTAGGTTTAATTACTAATTTCACAAATATAATAAGACACCTTTTGATTGCACCAAAGATATATATAGGTTGCTCCGGTTTTCATTACAAAGAGTGGAAAGAAGTCTTTTATCCACAAGGCCTTCCGCAAACCAAGTGGTTCAAATTTTACTGCGAACACTTTAATACGCTGGAATTAAACGTCACATTTTATAAATTTCCTACAGAACAAACCTTACAAAAATGGTTTATCAACAGTCCTAGAGATTTTATGTTTTCTGTAAAAGTTCCCAAAGCCATTACGCACTTTAAAAAATTTAATGATTGTGAAAGAATGCTCGGCGATTTTTATAATACCTGTCAGTCAGGCTTACAGGATAAATTAGGTTGCATATTATTTCAGTCGCCACCACAATTAATATACTCGCCCGAATTGCTGGAAAAGATAATCGCAAACATAAACCCGGCTTTTAAAAATGTCCTTGAGTTCAGGCATGTAAGCTGGTGGAATCCGGTTGTTTTCCAACAATTAAAAAAACACAACATTACTTTCAGCGGTATCAGTTATCCCAAACTGCCGGACGAAGTGATAAAAACAAACCCAGTACTATATTACCGGCTTCATGGAGTGCCGGTTCTGTATAAGTCTGCCTACACGCTTGCTTTTTTAGAGAACTTAAAGGAGGTGATAAAAAAACAAAAAGCAAAAGCGGCCTGGATATATTTTAATAACACGTGGGGAACTGCGGCAATTGAAAATGCAAATTTTCTAATGGATATTACAAGCAGTAATCACTTAAAGTCTTAATATCGTTTACGACCTCAGCTTCATCATTCTCTGTCTTGATTTATTGAAAACCATAATGCCATTTTTCACGCCTTTCCGTAACTTTTTTTTCTCTTCTTCAGGTAAATTGTAAACAGTCTTGCATCGCTTCGGAGCAACAGGCGTCCATTTTTTCAGCACACGACTGGCATTGGATGAAAAGTAAATGACATCCTTCATTGGCACAATTGGTATGCATATCGCAAGGCCCGCCACATTGATGGCAAAGGCTTATCACCTCTTCTCCCACGGCCTCTCCCAACCTGCCATCAAACACAAAATTTTTGCCTTTAAATTTATTAGGAAGCTGCATTTCTTTTATCTTATTGGCATACTGGATAATCCCACCTTCGAGATGAAAAACATTTTTAAAGCCGTTATGCAGCATCCAGGCGCTTGCTTTTTCGCATCGTATTCCACCGGTGCAATACATAATAATATTTTTATCCCTGCTATCCTGCAATATACTAACGGCCAGGGGCAGTTGCTGGCGAAAGGTATCGGAAGGTATTTGAATCGCATTTTCAAAATGACCGACTTCGAATTCATAATGATTTCTCATATCCACTATGATCGTCTCCGGATCTGCGGTAAGTTTGTTAAACGATTCAGCATCTACGTATTTACCCTTTTTGCTCATATCAAAAGCTCCATCGTTAATGCCATCAGCCACTATTTTATGCCTTACTTTAATCTTTAAAACCCAAAAGCTTTTTCCATCATCATCCACTGCAGCGTTTAGCCTCACATTATCAAGGAACGGGATGGAATACAGGTATTCTCTGAATTGATCGTATGCAGAGGCTGGAATACTTACCTGGGCATTGATACCTTCCCGGGCAACATAGATTCGCCCAAAGACTTGTAACTTATCGAGGTTTGTATAAAGAATATCACGAAATAATTTTGGGTCTTCAATAAAAGTATATTTATAAAAGGAAACAGTTTTTCTAAGCTCCTGCTCTGCGTATAAACGCTGCTTTAATTCCTTTTGAGAAACACGATTGTGTAACACGGCCATAGTTATGAATTCAATAAAATTATTTTTGCAATATTCAATGGTTCTCCTTGTGAATAAGCACCAATGGATATTTTGCAAAGTTAATCATTTAAGCTTTTTCGTAAAAAGGTATGACCTTTGTTAAATGGTTTCAAAAAGAATTAGTTATAGTAAATAAAATAACGAAGCAGTCACTATGAAAAAAACAATAATTTTTATCGCGTCGCTTTTTCTACTGCTAAGCGTGCAGGCGCAGCAGGCCAATTTTGGCATCAAGGGTGGTGTAAATATTTCGCAACTTCATTTTAATGACAACACATCGACTAATAGCAAAGCAGGTATAAATGTTGGAGTGCTTGCGCATATTCACGCATCAAAAACATGGGCCATACAACCGGAACTTTTCTATTCGCTTGAAGGTGCAAAAGCAAAAAGCAATACCAAAATTATTTATAATTTAAATTTTCTCAACGTGCCTGTTCTTCTTCAATACATGTTTCAAAATGGGTTCAGGCTTGAATTTGGCCCACAGATTGATTTCTTATTAAACTCAAAGACAAAATCAGGGGATGTAAGGGTGAACAATCATTCATTTGAGACAACTGCTTTGTCGATTCCTTTAGGTGTAGGCTTTCTCGGCGCATCCGGTTTTGGATTAGATGCACGATATGTTTTTGGCTTAAGTAATTTGAATAGTGATAAAGATGGCACCGTTATTCAAAGTAATGTTTTTCAACTTGGCGTTTTTTACCAGTTTACCAACATTAAAATGCATCGTCAGTACCGGTAAAAATAGTTCCTGATGGATAAATTTTATTGCATTAAAATCTAAAATAATTTTTGTTGTTGTGATGCCCTGATTATAATTAAATTACATCGACTATATTCCAGATATAATATGCTTACAACAAAAGGTCCTTCTTCTTTAAAGCGCTCGTTTGAAAGAATTCATTCATTAGCCAAGATATTAATTTGCCTTGCCATTGGATTATTGGTTTATTTTTTAGTTAACCTTAAACATGTTGACATGCTTTCGCATGTCCTTATTGGCTGGGATACATTTTGCCTGAGCATGATCATATTAACCTGGACCACATTTTCAATAACCACTTCGCAACAGATAAGAGAACAGGTAAGAGTTCAGGACTCGAGCAGAGCAATTATTTTTATTATTGTTTTAATAGCAACAATTGCCAGTTTTCTTGCCGTTCTGCTATTGCTTGTCGCCAAAGAGAAATTTAAAGGTGCGGAAACATTCCATCTCATTGTAGCCATAGCCGGGATGATCTTGTCCTGGTTTTTAATTCATACTATTTTTACTTTACGATATGCCCATATCTTTTATGGAGATGATGAAGACAATCCTAAGACACACGCAGGTGGTTTGGCTTTTCCTGATGATGGCATGCCCGATTACTTTGATTTTGCGTATTTCTCTTTTGTGCTGGGAATGACGTTCCAGGTGTCTGACGTGCAGATCACATCAAAATATTTGAGAAGATTGGCAATGTGGCATGGAATGTTATCATTCGGATACAACACAATTATGATTGCACTTACCATAAATCTGATTGCGGGGTATGGCGGTTAAGCTTAATCAACTTTTTGGATACGAGTTAATTAAAAAATAGCTCTTATCGAAGCTCTGCCTGTGTGAACAACAGGTGCATCCGCGGGTTTTCGTCCGTTATACTGAAGATTTAATTCTATACTTCCTGCAATCCTTTTTGTAAGTTCAACATCCCATAAATAATTTTTGCCAGGCAATAAACCGTTGAGTAAAACATATCCTGTTGTACTTTCCGCGGTCCCGCCTGCACCGGGATTGAAGCTGATATTATTATAAGAGAAACGTCCGTTAAGTGTTCCGTTAGAAAGCACGTTATATCTTACTTCAGCCGCAATTTCATTGTTGATCGATTTCTCCATAAAATCAATTGTATTCTGCATTTTATCATAGGTATATATAAGGCTCACCCGTAAATTACTTTTATAAATATAACTTAATGAAGGTTCTGCCGAGAGTTCGTTGATATTATAATTCCTATTGGCAAATGAAGGAGTTATTAATTGATTAAGTCCGTATTTGTTGGTAAAAGATGTAGCTATATTGCGATTTAGATTCCATCGTCCTTTTAAAGTAAGATCCCGTAATTTGTTGCTTTCAAAGCCGTAGTTTAAAAGAGCTTTACTGGTGTTAAGCCTGTGCGTAATGTCAACGCCCCACTTCGCACTTTTCCTGTTAAAGTATAGCGTGTTTGATAAAAAAGAAGTTAAGGATATCAGGGTGCTATCCACAAGTTTTGTGCTGAAAGGATTGAAGTCAAACGAATTGTTTTGGGCCACAACTTTTTTATTTATCTGCAGTGCGGAACTGGTACTAAACCTGTTTAAAAATTTTAAAGTATTGCTTGTTATCTTACCTTTCAAAATCGCAGAAGGGTTTATATCCAGGCTATAATTAAATTGAAGATAATTGGCTTTTACATAATCATTGGTAGGTGTAAAAACTCTTATCCAGTTTTTTTGATCCTGGTAAATGGCAACTTCAAATTCATTTAGTTGTGGTATGCCGTCATTATTATAATCAATCCAGGTATAATAGCCTGCCCCGTTGGCACCTGCACATAAGTATATTCTCTTTTCTGCTCCTGGCCGGAACCTAACTCGTACAAAACATTTCCTTTTATAAAACCTTGCCATTCATGAAACGCGTATTCCGCTCTTCCCAAAAGACTTTTATCACTTTGCAAGGCACTTGTTCCCTGGTTAATAACGTGAAGCTCCCGATAAGTTATATTCAATTTAAACTGGCGGTTTTCATTCTTTAAAAATTCTGTAATGAGGCTCACATTCTGACTTTTGTCTCCATCGTAATCAAATTTTTTTCAAACGGTATTTTATCATCCCTCGTGAAATAGGTAATGCCCCACCGGTTTAGTTTTTTCTCATTCGATTTTAAATAAACCTGCCACAAATCAAATGCAAAACTTAGCGGAGAAAGTGTATCATATTGCTTTAACAATTGTTGGTTATTTTCAGATGAAAATCCGCCGCCAACTGTTAGATTTTTTAAGCCTGGTAATAGTTTAGAAATATCAATTGAAGGCCGTATATAAGATCCCTTTTGCGTGCTGCTGTTTATATTAGTTATATAAAACTTATCTGCAACTTTCCAACCATCTATTATCATCTGGTGTTCTATCGAGTTGCGGATACCATTAAAACTATCGCTCCGGTTATAATTTGTAAGCTGATATTTTACATAATTATTTTTTGTATCATTCAATTGCAGCGTTCCCGTAACTAAATTTTCGGTTGCGGGAGCAGCATCAAAAGGAAAACTCCAATCGCGGTTAAATTCTACGTTTCGCAATCTCTCTATTGGCCTGAACCTGTCTTCAACATATTCATAGGTCAAATCGCTATGCAGCGTAAGGCCTTGTTTGAAACTCCTTAAAACTCCTTGCTGCATTGAATATTCAACCTTTCCGGCAGCGCCAATATCAGCAGATTTATCTTTTAGAGAAAAGGTATTTACATCATAATTGCTGATAGCCATTTCCGCTTTTACAAATGATTTATCATTGATAAAATATTGTACTCCTGCCGATATTAGCTGTTGCTTTTTGGGAGTAACCAGCAATATTACCGGTTCCCAATCGCCCTGTTCAACGCCGTTGACAGGCGCCACCCACATAAATACACGTCCATTTGCGTTTCCCGTTACCTGGGTATAATTCCCCTTTCCCGGGCCAATATCTGTAAACGAAAGATTGTATAACGTATCCGTTTTATTTATAGAATAAACATATATCGAATCGTGAATTCCATTATAAACTGTATCCATTCTTTTATATAAAATTGTACTTACAGAAAAAGTATCCTGCACAGCATTGGAAAAGGTAGCGCTGTCAATATTATTTCCTATCTGCGGATAGAAATTGTTTTTGGTCTGTGGTAAGTGTTTGATTGATGGGTGAATTTTTTGCATCCACGTTGGAATAAGCGGCGATACTAAACTTTAGTTTTTTATTAATGTCGATTTCATCGTTGGCATAAATCAGCGAGTTAAGATAATCTCTGTCAGAATATTCAAATTCTACCTGTATCCTGCTGTCTTTGGTAATAAGGCGTTTAGCCGTAAACGTTATCTCTGCAGTATTATAGTCAATAATATAATCCTGGTCCTCTCCTCGTGCAAGCAACTGGCCATCAATAAAGACTTTTTCCGTGCCTGCGAGCACTGTAAAATACAATTCGCCGTTGGCGCCGATAAGCGGTAAGGGCCCTGGTTGCCCTCCAGGGCTGTAATAACATTTCTTGTAAATTTTCCTTTGGCGATGGCGCCGCTGAATAACAAAGAATTGGTCGTGTTTTTCCCGATGTCGATTGTTACTTATAAACGAGGCGCCCTGTAATCTTTTATAAAAATTAAGAAAATAATTCTGGTTTTGCCTCACGTCGATATCGCCAAAATTTGCTTCCCAACCATGCTTCTTTATCTGCATCAGTATTTTGTCAAAATCATTAAGTTTCTGCGTATTCCCTTGGGGTTGAATGGGAATGTTGTTATCACTTATTGCGGCAGTGAGCTCAAGACTATCACCGATATAACCATTTATCTGGAGGTTTAAAGTAGAATTGACCACCGCATCCTGGCTATTGCCGAAAGATATTCCTCGTCCTATGCTTCCATTATAATTGATATTTCCGAAGTCTATAACTTTATTTTTTTGCGCCTGCGCACTTTTATAGACATAAGGCTTTTCTTTTGCAAAATTAAACCTGACACTATCGTAATTAAAATGTCTTGCAACATTATTGAGCCTGAAGGGAAAAATTCTATAAGTTATATAAACGCTGTCCGGAAGACGGGAGGAAGTAAAAGTAATCAGTGCATTTACGTAATCGACACGAAAAGAGTCTTGCGGAATTCCTGCAACGGAAACTGTGTTTGGAATTATGCTGCTGCTGTCAAAATGAACCGGATTTGTTTTAAGAGAAATAATTTTTTTTCTTAGATTAGATAATGGCGCAGGATTATTTTGAGAAAAGCCCTGTTGGAAAAAAAGCAATACAACACAGAAAAAATATATTCTTGCGGAATTCAATTAGTTCGGATTTTAGGATCCTTAAAATTAGTATTTATGCCTGTAAGTTGAATGGGTCTTATTTCCACTTTGGAATTTGATGAATTAAGCATAATTATTAAACGATGAAAATTGCCTGTTCGTATAATGAATTGGTATCTAAAACATATAGCAAGTATGCAACGTTGTCAGTTTTCTTTTTGGGAAGCATTTTTGTACATGTAAAGAACATAAAAAGGACATGAAAAAAGAATTAAGTGAAATACCTGTAAGCATACTTGACCTTGCCACAATAGTTGAAGGAGACACGCCGGCAGACTCTTTCAGGAAAAGTCTGGCTGTTGCAAAACATGCAGAGCGACTCGGTTATACCCGTTATTGGTTTGCCGAACATCATAACATGCCAAATATTGCAAGCTCCGCAACATCAGTATTAATAGGATATATAGCCGGAAACACTTCGTCAATACGGGTTGGCTCCGGAGGCGTTATGCTGCCGAATCATGCACCTTTAGTTATAGCCGAACAATTTGGCACATTGGAATCCTTATATCCCGGCAGGATTGATTTAGGATTGGGCCGTGCCCCAGGCACAGATCAAATTACTTCTTATGCTTTACGTAGAAATTTGAGTGCTTCTGTTGATGAATTTCCGCAGGACGTAATGGAATTGAAAAGCTATTTAGCGCCGCGCAACGATAATGCAAAAGTGCATGCTATTCCGGGTGAAGGAACGCAAGTGCCTTTATGGCTTCTCGGCTCCAGCACCTACAGTGCACAGTTGGCAGCGGTCCTTGGATTGCCTTTTGCCTTCGCAAGCCACTTTGCACCTGCGCATTTGCAAGAGGCATTGCATTTATATCGCCAACGTTTTACACCTTCGGATCAATTGCAACAGCCATACGCAATGACATCTATAAACGTTATTGCCGCCGATACAGATGAAGAAGCACAACTTCTTGCCAGTTCTTTTTATAAACTTGCTTCGGGTATTGTAACTAATCAAAGAAAACCGTTGCAACCGCCGGTAAAAAATTTTTTAGATACGTGGGATGAATATGAAAAAACTGCTGTAATGCAAATGATGAAATATACATTTATTGGAAGCTCCAAAACAGTAAAAGAACAATTGCAAAAATTTTTAGACGATACTGAGGCTGATGAAATAATGGTGGCATCTTACATTTATGATAACGAAGCAAAGATGCATTCTTACGAACTGATTGCAGATTTTTTCAAAAAATAAAACCGACGATCAATTAATTACCCTTTCAAAGTGCTACGTATAGGCTTCACAGTTAGATAAGAATAAATTTCCTGATAAAAGATATGATAGCGTGGCAGACAGAGACGCAATTTTATATTTCTGAAGACAACGATGCTCCCAAATATTCCCTGTTCATTCTTGCAATATTTTCTACGGATATTCCTTTAGGGCATTCTGCTTCGCAGTTATAAATATTGCCGCAGTTACCAAAGCCTTCTTTATCCATTTGTCCTACCATATTTAAAACACGCGTATGTTTTTCAGGTTCGCCTTGCGGTAATAAAGCCAGTTGAGAAACTTTTGCGCTCACAAATAACATAGCAGAACCGTTAGGGCATGCTGCAACGCAAGCTCCGCAACCAATGCAAGCCGCTGCATTAAAAGCTTCTTCTGATTTTGCACGATCAACAGGGATTGAATTGGCATCAGCAGCATTGCCTGTATTTACGGAAATAAATCCGCCTGCCTGTATGATTCTGTCAAAAGCTTTTCTGTCGACCATTAAATCTTTTATAACAGGAAATACACTTGACCTCCATGGCTCCACAACAATCGTGTCGCCATCTTTGTAAGCACGCATATGTAACTGGCAAACGGTATTTTTCAACCAAGGACCATGAGCTCTTCCGTCAATGTACATGCTGCATGAGCCGCAAATTCCTTCACGGCAATCATGATCAAAAGTTATAGGATCTTTCCCTTCCTCAATCAGTCTTTCATTCAACACATCAAACATTTCAAGAAAAGACATTTCGGAAGAAATATCTTTTACATCATAAGTTTCAAAGCGGCCTTTTGATCTCACTGTTTTTTTGTCGCCAAACTTTGAGGGTGAGATTCATATTGTAATGTTCCATAAATTAAATCGTTTTATTGTTAGATGTTAAATTGTTATTTAAACATCACTTCAGTTTTATTTAGATCGCCAGTTTACCTCTTGTAAATTTTATTATTGAATTAATATATTTCGGTAGTTTTTCGAGTTCGCCAAATGAAATGTTTTTTATTGGTTTCCAGAACAATTAAACAATTTATCAATTAAACAATGCGGGCTATTTATAACTCCTCTGGCTAGGTTTAGCTATTTCAAAATGCAATTGCTCTTTGTGTAGCTTTTCATCATCCCCTGTAAATTCCCACGCTGCCACATAGCTGTAGTGTGAATCGTCGCGCAGCGCCTCGCCTTCGGCTGTCTGGCTTTCTTCCCTGAAATGGCCGCCACAGCTTTCTTTACGGTTGAGCGCATCGATGCACATTAATTCCGCCAGTTCGAGGAAATCAGCAACCCTGCCGGCTTTATCCAGCTCTGGGTTCATTTCAAATATCTCTCCTGGAATTTTTACGTTGTTCCAAAATTCTTGTCTGAGCACTTTAATTTCGTTTATTGCCTGTAGTAAGCCCTGCTCATTTCTTGCCATGCCGCATTTTTCCCACATTATTTTTCCAAGCCTTTTATGAAAGCTCTCAACGGTTTCTTTACCTTTTATGTTCATCAGCTTATCAATTCTTTCTTTCACCGCATTCTCAGCTTCATCAAACGCGGGATGTGTAGTTGGAATAACCGCGTTCCTTATTTCAGCGGCCATATAACTGCCCAAGGTGTACGGAATTACAAAATATCCATCAGCCAATCCCTGCATCAACGCAGAAGCGCCAAGCCTGTTAGCGCCATGGTCGCTGAAGTTAGCTTCGCCCAAAGAGTATAAACCGGGAACTGTGGTCATCAATTCATAATCAACCCAAAGTCCACCCATAGTATAATGCACTGCAGGATAAATGCGCATGGGAACGTTGTAAGGATTTTCACCGGTTATCTTTTCATACATTTCAAAAAGATTACCGTACTTATCCGCAATTACTTCTTTGCCTAATTGAATAACATTTTCATCACTTGTATCTGCCATTCCCCGTTTACTAATTTCTACTTTTCCATAACGCTTGATAGCATCAGCAAAGTCAAGATAAACCGCCATCTTCGTGGTGCCGACACCGTAACCTGCATCACATCTTTCTTTGGCTGCTCTTGACGCCACATCTCTTGGAACAAGATTACCAAATGCAGGGTATCTTCTTTCTAAATAATAATCCCTGTCTTCAGCAGGAATATCAATTGCTTTTCTTTTATCATCTTTATTTTTAGGTACCCATATCCTTCCATCATTTCTTAAACTCTCACTCATTAATGTGAGCTTGCTCTGATGATCGCCCGTAACAGGAATGCATGTTGGATGTATTTGCGTAAAACATGGATTGGCAAAGTAAGCGCCTTTTTTATGCGACTTCCAGGCAGCGGTAACATTACTTCCCATTGCATTGGTACTTAAATAAAAAACATTCCCGTAACCTCCTGAACAAATCAACACCGCATGGCCAAAATACCTTTCTAATTTTCCGGTAACTAAATTTCTTGCAATAATACCTCTTGCTTTTCCATCAATCTTTACAATGTCGTGCATTTCGTGACGTGAATACATAGTTACATTTCCTAAAGCCACCTGCCGTTCCAAAGCACTATAAGCTCCTAATAATAATTGTTGCCCCGTTTGTCCGGCAGCATAAAACGTACGCTGAACCTGTGTTCCGCCGAAAGAGCGGTTACTTAACAACCCACCGTATTCACGGGCGAACGGAACGCCCTGCGCTACGCACTGGTCAATAATATTTCCGCTAACCGAGGCAAGCCGATACACATTTGCCTCGCGGGAGCGATAGTCGCCACCCTTAACCGTTTCATAAAAAAGACGAAAAACAGAATCACCGTCATTCTGATAATTCTTTGCCGCGTTTATACCTCCTTGCGCTGCTATAGAATGTGCCCGCCTGGCACTATCCTGGAAACAAAATGCTTTCACTTTATAACCCAGCTCACCCAACGTTGCGGCAGCAGAAGCTCCGGCAAGACCGGTTCCTATTACTATCACTTCAAGCTTCCTTTTATTGGTGGGGCTTACCAGGTTTACATGATCTTTGTAATTTGTCCATTTTTGTTCAAGATCACCTTCCGGTATTTTTGCGTCTAATGCCATACGTTAGTATTAATTAGTTGTATGCTTAATTATGTTTTTCAGTTTATGATAACTTATTGTAACCATCCTGCCATAAATGAAATGGGCATCATTGCAAATAAAATGCAGATGGCAACTGAATAAAAAACTCCAACTCCTTTTATAATGGGTGTCCATCTGCGATGGTTAATCCCAAAGGTTTGAAAGGCGCTTTGAAAACCTTGCAACAAATGAAATAAAAGTGAGATCAATCCTATCATATATAATGTAAACCACAAAGGATTGGTAAATATTATTTTCATTTCCTGGTAAAGATCAACAACAGGCCCATGGAAATACAATTCGTGTTTTGTACTTGCCCAAAAATGATATAAGTGCATTATAAGAAACAGCAATAAAAAAGTTCCAAGCCAGCCCATATAACGACTGTACCATTTTATTTGTTTGGGAAAATTGGTTTTAGCATAGCCAATTTTTCTCGCTCCCTTATTTTGCCGCCAAAGAATTAAACCCTGAATTATGTGTAAAACAAATACAGCAAACAAGCCAACTTCGAGGAATCGTACAAAATAATTATGGAGCATAAAATAGGCGCTTGCATTAAATGTGGCGCCGTTGTCATTATAAAAAATTAAAGCGTTTAACGATGCATGAACTATTAAATAAATGATAAGAAAAAAACCTGTAGCGCCCATCAAAAATTTTTTGCCGATAGAGGAAGTGAATAACTGTTTCCAGGTCATAAATGAGAAAGTTGATAAATTTCAGATGAGCAAAAATACTTGATAATTGATAATCGACAATTATCCATTGTTGATTATTTATTGTTCATCATTCGTTATTCATTATTCATTGTTCGGCGTTTATTTAGCTAATCAAGCCTTCTCAATAAAATATTATCGATCTGGTTAAATAATATATCAGGCTTCATAGTGCGCCATGAAGGAAGATTAATAAGCTCAATATAATTATTAAGTCTCGCTTTGATAAAATCATATTGTGTTTGCTGAGGCATATTCAGACTAACTATCCAACCGGCTTTTTCATTGACATCTTCAAACCATTCTTCATAATAACTATCATCGCTGCTGTGAAAGTTCAATACGTTCTCCGTTATCAAAATAAACTTACTGATTCCCTGGAGCATAAATTCATCAATTACGTCACGTTTTAGTCTCATGATATCATTTTCGATAGCATCGTTCCATTCACCTAATAATTCAATGATCATATATTTTTCCTGATAATCCGCCATCAAAACCTTTAAATAAAGTGTGGAACTTCCAAATTCGTCCCAGAGCGGGTGGATATAATAGTTATATACTGATTGTGTAAAGGCAAATTCACTATACTCTCTTCCATAAAATGGTGATCGTTCATCATTTTCTGAAGTGTATAAATATTGCCAGTTATCGTAGGGCTCTATATTTTGCATTCCTAAAATTTAATTAGTCGCCTCTGTAAAAGTCTTATTCTGTTACAAAAATATTATATCCGGCAATGTTATTAAAGACTTGCAACCTAAAATAATTTTAATAAAAAAAGCCGTTCAATCGAACGGCTCAAAGAATTAGATCCAAGTGTTATTGAAAAAACAATTTATCAGCGAACACAGGTTTGCCTGCTTCATCGATAATTTTAATCATGTACATTCCGGAGGCCTGCTTGGTACGTGTTTGTAGATTTTCAACCTGGCCCGGGCCTTTGACGTAAACCTCTTTACTGATTATAAACCTGCCCTGGATGTCAGTCAATAAAATTTTGTACTTTCCGGAAACATTACCATCAAAAGTAATTTTCATCTGGCCGTCAGTTACAGGATTTGGATAAACAGAAATAAATCTGTTTCCAATTACATCAGGGTTTTTAAGAAGGGGTTCACCAAGGCTATAAAGTTTTTCCTGCTGGTGAAGAAGGTTGCAACTGGCCAGGTCAGAAGCATTATATATTTTGCCGGGTGTAACTATTTTTATAGCAGATAAATTATCAATATTGACTTTATAAAAACCTTCAAAACTATTGGCGGTGCTCACAATTACATTATCATCATCTATAACAGCAGCGCCGTTTACGCTAAAGGTTGGCGATAAATTGCTTATTGTTCCCTTATAGGTTGCTACTCTTGTTCCCGGGTCGATCACAAAAACATTTTTGCTGGCGCTGAACAAATATAATTTACCAAATGCATCGCCTACGATATCGCCGCCCCAACTGCTGCATTGGTTGTGTACAGAAATTCCGTTATTGTTTTCATCATCAATGAGGTTACCAAGATCCGTGATGATGACTTTACTTCCGGTGGTAAAACGAATCAGATGATTGCCATCATTCGTAAGCGCATAACCGTTACCGTCAGCTCCAATAGTCATGCGGGTTATATTAAATGATTCGTCGTTGAGATTAACGTTATTAACTAATTTTTTTTGAATGGTGTAGAATACCGGCTGACTGGTGCTGCTTCTGAGATCAAGCCAAATAAGCTGGCCCGTATGCATTGACGCAAAGAACAATTTATCGTGTTGCTTATCATAAGCGATAGCAGCGCTCATTAATGCAGTGGGTGAAGGATTGGCTATAATTATTTTATTTGCAGAAGCTGTAAGTCCGCTTTGTTGAAAGCTGGCAGGATTCCCGCCGACGGCTACCTGATCAACACTCGTCATCGTTTCAGCATCAAGAAAAGAAAATTTTGTTTTTCCGCTTTCGAAAAGAGTTGCATTTATAATTCCTGACCTCATATCAATCGCCCTTATGTCGGCCCAGTTAAAGCTGCTGGTTTCCTGCCCGGTTATGGCAAAGGCGATATTATTTTGTTGGGAAAAGGCTGGAATTAAAAGTCGCAACAAAAAAAAGAAAAAGTAAAATTTTTATTTTCATAGCGTTAAGTTTAATGGTCTTGCTAATAATTGCCCTATAAATTTAAATAAATTCTGTAATTAATTTGTTTATTGTTTATAGTTTTCGATCGCCTTCTTAACGCTTCCATATTTCAATAATAATTTTTTTGCTTTAGCCTGGTCCCTGATACCTGACCGCTCCATAAGCATTCTGATGCCGCGATTTATTATTTTAAGATTGGTTAGTTGCATATTAACCATTTTATTATCCTCCACCCTGCCCAATTGTATCATTGCAGTTGTCGAAATCATATTTAAGACCATTTTTTGAGCGGTGCCGCTTTTCATTCTTGTGCTCCCGGTTACAAATTCCGGACCTACGATTACTTCAACCGGAAAATCTGCCACCTCACTTACAGGTGAGCCGGGATTGCATGCAATACTTCCGGTAACAATGTTATTTTCTTTGCATTTTTCCAGGGCCGCAATTACGTATGGCGTGGTGCCGCTTGATGCAATGCCAATAACCATATCAGATTCGCTGATATCATACGCCGACAGATCTTTCCATCCCTGTTCGGTATCATCTTCTGCATTTTCTACAGCATTCATGATAGCATTTTTTCCACCTGCAATAATACCGATCACAAGATTTTTCGGAACGCCGTAAGTCGGCGGACACTCGCTTGCATCTAATATTCCCAATCTGCCGCTTGTTCCAGCCCCGATATAAAATAACCTGCCACCATCTATCATTTTCTCTGAAACTGCAGTTATAAGCTTTTCAATTTGGGGTAATGCTTTTTGAACAGCACCGGCAACCAGGAAATCTTCTTTATTAATATTGCTAATTATTTCACCAATCGACATTTTTTCGAGGTGCCTGTAGAGAGAAGGTTTTTCAGTAATTTTCTTAAATAGCATAATTATTTATTTGCCACTCCAAAACTATTGCAACAATTTTAATTAACGATAAAGATTGCTTTTTTGATGTGAAGAACATTCATTTTTCTTTTAAGAAAAGAATAAAAATTGTTGTTAAACTTTAAACAGCTTTGTTTGATACGGACTGTTACAGTAATTTACAGCACTTATTATTTTTACTCAACATTATGGTTTTAAAATTGACCCGATTTATAACGCTCGCTTTTGCTTCTTTTTTCTCTTGTGTAAATGCCCGGAGCCAAAATATTGACTCCACAATCGAAAAATATGCTACCCGGTACGGGCAGGAAAAAGTTTATTTACATTATGATAAATCAACTTATGCCCCCGGCGAAACGATATGGTATAAAGCATATCTTATCAACGGCATTTTCCCGGTAGAAGACAGCAAAAGTTTTTATGTTGACATAAGTGATGAAAAAGGAAAATTGCTGTCTCACAGCATTATCCCTGTCGTTTATGCCACCGCAGCGGGCCAGTTTGATATTCCGTCAGAGTATGCGGGTAAGTATATTCACGTGAAGGCATATACGAAATGGATGCTTAATTTTGATTCTTCATTTTTGTATAATAAAGATATTCGCATTCTATCCAAATCCACGGCATCTTCCAATGTAAAAAATACAATCATCCCTTCAATACAATTTTTTCCCGAAGGCGGTGACGCTATATTGGGTGTTTCAAATAAAATTGCCTTTAAAGCCAATGACCAATGGGGCAGGCCAATAAAAATTAAAGGAATTATAGAAGACAACCAGGGAGTGAAAATTGACAGCATAAGAATTATGCATGATGGCATGGGATTCTTTTACATACTTCCAAAACAAGGGGAGAGTTTTACTGCGAAATGGTGGCTGGACAATACTCCTTCATCAAAAATGCCGCAGGACAAAGGCGCTGAACACATTACGCAATTACCCGCCGTAAAACCAACGGGCGTATCAATCCAGGTAATTGTTGCAGGCGATAAAAGAAACTTTTTTGTAACTGCTGCTCCATCTGAAGCAGCCAAAATGGGTAATGTACATCTCATCGGTACGATGAACCAACATGAGATTTTTAAATTAACGAAAGATATCTCAGCAGGGGATATTAAAGGCATTATTCCAACCGCTGACCTTCCCAGTGGCGTTTTAACTATAACCGCTTTTGACGATCATTGGATGCCTTTGGCTGAAAGAATTACTTATATCAATAACCAGGAATATCTTTTTCATGCGGAAATGAATGTGGAGCATTGGGGACTGAACAAGAGAGCCCGCGACGAAGTTTCCCTAACGGTGCCGGACAGCCTGCCTGCAACTTTTTCTATCGCCGTAACGGATTTAAATATAGATTCTGATAGTAGTGATAACATTATTTCACATCTTTATTTAACCGGTGATTTAAGAGGGCATGTTTACAACCCGGCATATTATTTTTCAAATAACTCGGATTCTGTAAGCCAGCAACTGGATCTTGTAATGCTCACGCATGGCTGGCGGAGGTTCAAATGGAATGACGTAGTTGCAGGTAAATTTCCAAAAATAATCTATCCCAAAGACACATCCTACCTTACGTTGTCGGGGAAAATATATGGCGCCACACCCTCGCAGTTGCGCGACGCAGGAAGCATTGCTTTAATTCTTAGCAAAAAGAAAGAAACCAACAGGATGCTCTTTGTTCCTATAGAACCTGATGGCAATTTTACAGATCCCTCTACAATACTTTTTGATACAACGAATATTTACTACCAGCTTCCCAAATCGAAAGGGCTTAATGATGCAGCAGTTCAGTTTATGGAAAACCGCATTCCTCCTTTTTCTTATAATACTGCAGCGGCAGGGATATCTGCGAATTTAATAGCTGATACAATGGGCAATTTCCGCCATTCTCAGCTCGCTGACGAGGAATTACGATTAGCAGCTTTATACAAGGGGAAAGTTTTGGAAACAGTTACTATTAAAGCAAAAACAAAAAGTGCTCTTGAACTCATGGACGAAAAATATGCATCGGGTCTGTTCAGTGGCGGAGACAGCTACCAGTTTGATTTGTTGGACGATCCTACCGCCGCCGGCTCCATCAATATATTTACCTATCTGCAGGGCAAAGTGGCAGGGCTACAGATCAATAGCACCTCCAACCCGCCTTCTCTTACGTGGCGGGGGGGCACTCCGTCCCTGTACCTGGATGAAGCGCCCTCTGATCCTGATATGATCTCGTCCCTTTCTGTAAACGACATAGCTTATGTAAAAGTTTTACGGCCTCCCTTTATGGGTGGCTTTAATGGTGCCAATGGTGCTATTGCCATATATACCCGTCGCGGTAATGATGTAAAATCTGCACCGGGCAAGGGAGGATTGGTAAGCAACACTGTACGGGGTTATACTTCCATGCGGGAATTTTATTCTCCTGATTATGCTCTTGTGAATGCCAATGATGATAAAAAGGATATACGCACTACGCTATACTGGAACCCGAATGTGATCACCAGCCATGAAAATAATAAAGCAACTGTTACCTTTTACAACAATGATATAAGCCAGGCTTTCCGCGTAGTAATTGAGGGAATGACAAGTGACGGGCGATTGATTCACCTGGAAAATGTTATGGAGTAAATCGAAAAACAGTGATTAGAACAGGTTAATGCGTCTTAAAGATGAACTGCTTACCATCAAATCAAAAATTCAATTTATTTGTTATCCGGAATGGTAAGTGTCTGCCTGCAAAATTATAAAACCGATTGCAGCACAATTAACACAGGAACCTCCATAGAGAAAACTCCAATAGATAATTTAAAAATTGAGTTTGTAAGAAATGATTGGATGAGAATTGGAACAAATTTGACGATAGGGAAAATTGGGAAATTATGACAGTCACATTTAAAAAATGTTCGTTTGAAGGGATGCTGTTTTCAATGGCTATGATATTTAATCAGCCCTTCCATCGGGTTTCTTAAAATATTTCCAAGTTCTAACTGGTAACTGTTGCACATTTCAGTCAATACATCTTTAAAACCAAATGCAATGCCGCCGGTAAAGTGAACCGGATAATTCCAGCTCTCCCGGAATTTATAAATATGAGCGTAGAAAAAATCATGAAAGCCGTCTTCAATAATATTTTCCACCATATAATGACCGCGGTTTTCGGCCAGAAAAATGGCGAAGGAAGCGAGATACCTGTTAGCCAAAGGTTTTTTATAAACCGCATCAAGAATTTCATTCGCGTTAGTAACAAATTTTGCATCAAATCTTGCCCGCAAGTCTTCGTCAAATGTATTGTAGAGAAAATATTGAACTACTTTCTTTCCAAAATAAGCGCCGCTTCCCTCATCTCCCAATATAAAGCCAAGCCCCGGATTGTTTTTCGCAATTCGCTTACCGTTGTAATAGCACGAGCTGGAGCCGGTTCCTAATATACAGGCGATTCCCTTTTCGTTACCACAAAGCGCCTTTGCGGCTCCGGCAACATCGCTATCAACATATACACTTGCCGATGGGAAAATCTTTTTCAATGCTCTTTTTACCATTCTGCCGTTTTCCGGGTTGGTACATCCTGTTCCATAATAGTATATTTCTTCAATGACGGCTTTTTTCAAAAAAGGTAAAACTTCCGCAGTTATAATATGCACCATTTCCGCTTCGCTGATAAAATAAGGACTCATTCCCTGTGAGTTAATAATTGACTTCTTTTTGCCGTCCAGGAGGCACCATTCTGTTTTTGTAGAACCACTATCGGCAATCAATTTGATGGTTGGCATGTTTATCTCGTGTTTATTAAGGAAATTTGCACTTCAAAAAATTAAAATTAGATAATTAAGAATAGTATGCGCAATAAAAAATTACAGGTTTGGCTTCCTTTGATACTGAGTATTTGCATGGTCGCAGGTATGTTCGTCGGGTATCGCATCAGAGGAAATATGCCTAATACAGGAATATTTTTCACCAGCCGGCCCAGACCTGTACAGGAGGTATTAGACCTTATTAAACGTGAATATGTTGATAATGAAAATGAAGATTCGCTGAGCGATATAGCAATCACATCAATGCTTGCTAAACTAGACCCACACTCGGTTTTGTTGCCGCCACAAGAACTGGAATCGGTGAATGAAGACCTCGAAGGACAATTTTATGGCATCGGCATTGAGTTTAATATTTTCAATGACACCATAAACGTTTTAAACGTACTTCCTAATAGTCCTTCTGATAAAGCCGGATTGCACGTAGGCGATAAATTCTTAAAAGTCGGTGACTCAGCGGTCGCCGGTGTGCACATTACTTCTGACCAGATAAAAAAATTATTGCGCGGCGCAGGCGGAAGTAAAGCTAGTATTTTGCTTCTCAGGCATGGACAGCAACAAACTATCGCAGTAACCAGGGGTATGATACCATTATATAGCCTTGATGCCGCCTACATGATTGAAGACACGGTTGGTTATATCAGGCTTAATAAGTTTTCTGAGACTACTTACCAGGAATTTATGGATGCCACACAAGACCTTAAAACGAAGGGAATGAAAAGCATGATATTAGACCTGAGAGATAATGGCGGTGGCATTCTCACTGAAGCAACAAACATTGCAGATGAGTTCCTGGATGATAATAAATTAATTACTTATACTGAAGGAGAACATTCTCCAAAAAAAGAATACCTCTGTAGTAAACCGGGGATATTTGAAACGGGTAAACTGGTTGTACTTGCCAATGAAGGAACGGCCTCAGCAAGCGAAATTTTAATTGGTGCTTTGCAGGATTGGGATAGGGCAACGGTAGTGGGTAGACGCAGTTTTGGAAAAGGTCTTGTTCAGGAGCAATTTCAATTAAGTGATGGCTCGGGGCTCAGATTAACGGTTGCACGATACTATACGCCTCTTGGAAGAAGCATTCAGAAGTCTTACACGAGCGGGATTGAAGCCTATAACCAGGATCTTATCAACCGCTTTCATGATGGCGAAATGAGTTTTGCAGATTCTATCAAGCATACGAATGAAAAGGTTTATAAAACGCCATCCGGCAAACTGGTATATGGCGGAGGTGGCATCACTCCCGACGTATTTGTGCCTTTTGACACCACTTTCGACAGGCAATTGGCAAAAGTATATTTGACCGGAACGCTTAATAATTTCGTTTATATCAATTACCTGGACCATGAAAATGAATTCAATAGTTATAAATCTCCAAAAGAATTTGGGGAGAAATATAATGTTGACGCAGCTACGATAGCCGATTTCAGGAATTATGCATCTAAAGATTCTGTCACTTTCAATGTTAGCAATCCAAAAGAAAAAACCGGATTAGAAAATCAAATCAAAATACTTACAGCAAGGCAGATATGGCGCACAGAAGGATTGTATGAAGTGAGTAATCCAGGTGACCCAACTGTACAAAAGGCACTACAGGTATTAAGCGGTGACAGCGTTGCGCATTCGGTCAACTAACCTGTTTGCCCTATTTTTTTTTAACTTTACACAAAACATTTTTATATGTGGAAGAACAGCATTTTAGAGACGATTGGTAATACTCCGCTGATTCGTTTAAATAGGATTACAAAAGATTTGCCTTGCACCGTACTCGCAAAAGTGGAATATTTTAATCCTGGTAATTCCATCAAAGACAGGATGGCTATAAAAATGCTTGAAGTTGCAGAAAAAGAAGGAAAAATTAAGCCTGGTGGAACTATTATCGAAGGAACCTCCGGCAATACCGGGATGGGCCTGGCGCTTGCTGCCAGCATAAAAGGATATAAATGCATCTTTACAACAACAGACAAACAATCGAAAGAAAAAGCAGATATCTTAAAAGCAGTGGGCGCAGAAGTTATTGTTTGCCCCACAAATGTAGAGCCTGAAGATCCGCGTTCTTATTACTCGGTATCAAAAAGACTGGCAGCAGAAGTGCCTAATTCGTGGTATGTAAATCAATATGATAATCTGGCGAACAGGCTTGCACATTACGAACAAACAGGCCCTGAAATATGGGAACAAACAGAAGGAAAAATAACTCACCTTGTAGTCGCAACCGGTACCGGGGGCACCATTGTTGGAACCGGCCATTTCTTAAAAGAAAAAAATCCGGAAATAAAAATTTGGGCAATTGACAGCTATGGCTCGTTATTAAAAAAATATTTTGATACCGGAGAAATAGATGAAAAAGAAGTTTATCCTTATGTGAGCGAAGGTTTTGGAGAGGACTTTGTTCCAGCCAACTATGATATGAAATATATCGACAGGTTTGAAAAAGTTACTGATAAAGATGGCGCAGTTATGGCGCGCCGTATTGCAAAAGAAGAAGGTCTTTTTTGCGGATACAGCGCCGGTAGCTGCCTTCAGGGTTTAATTCAATTGAAAAGTGAATTAAAAAAAGACGATGTTGTCGTTTGCATATTTCACGATCATGGAAGCAGGTATGTCGCAAAAATTTATAACGATCAATGGATGATGGAAAGAGGATTTCTTGAAGTAAAAACCTTTAAAGACCTGGTAAGTGGACGTGGTACGCAAAAGTTGGTAACCATTTCACCAAAACAAAAAGTTGCCGAAGCTATAGAGATCATGAAAAAATATGATATTGAAAATGTGCCGGTGATGAATGGCGAAGGAATTGTAGGCTCGCTCAGCGAAAGCGGCTTATTCAACAAAATTTTATCAGACCCCGAAATAAAAGATCAAATAGTTGAATCGGTAATGGAACAGGAATATCCAATGGTTTCGTTTGATATGCCGGTTGAAAAACTAAGCAGGCTTATTTCAAAACAAAATGGCGCAGTGCTTAGCAAAGATGAAACAGGGAACTATCACATCGTTACCAAATATGATATAATTCAAAGCCTGGCTAAATAACTTCAAACTATTGTAACGGATTGGTTGTTAAGAAACCAGATATCCTACTTCATCTTTATCTGTAGATTCCACTCTCAGCATGTATTTTAAAAAAGTAGTTTTTCTATACTCATCTTTGATAAAACTACGTTTCAAACGGTAATTTTCCATTTAAAGAATTAGGCAGTTACGCTCTTGGAAACATATATGCGGCAAAGTATCTTTGTATCAGAAGTTGATTGATGTTGATTTAAGCATTAATCTAAAATATCCAAATATCCAATCGAAAATCAAATCAGAATCTATCCAAATTCCTGAAAAATCAAAAATCCAGTATCAGTCAACTTCTATTTTTTCCAATATCGTTTTAGAAAGCCTCGAAAATAAATTCCACAAGTAAATTAACTATCCTGGACTGAAAGATCACTTTATTTATCCCAAAGAGCCTGTTAGAAAGGCAAAAAAATTGCTTCTGCAAATTTGAATTGTTCAAATTCTGCAGAAGCTTTTTATTTTACCAATACCAGGTTTAATAATTGCAAATAAAGAAGAAAATGTAATAAAATATTGCGTATCATTTATTCGCTTCGGATGTTTTAAGAATGATTCGCGGGTATCAATCGTAAGCTAACTACAATGGGCAAACGCAAGTTATTTATTCTGCGTAAAAAAAGTCTAAAAATGATTAGTGATACTTACCAGGGAGGATTTGATGTACAATAAGTTTTTACTATTTGAATTTTGAATTCTCTATTATTTTCAAAAGGGTTTGCTTATCAGCCTCATTATTATAATTCATCACCATAGAAAAATCATATCCTTTCAAAAGTGCGCTATACATTTTTTGATTTAATAAAACGTCATCGCCTTCCGGCTTATAGATTTTTATTTCAAAAGTATGAAAGTCAATATTATCAATCTTTTCATTGCCATCCCGTGAATCAAATTTCATTTTCTTGCCGGTATAAGCATCTTTCATCAACTGGTCAACATCTTCATTATGTTTATCGAAGTTCCCTAATGAGCTTTCATCATATTTTTCAATTGTTGATAAGAATGAATTAAAAACATCTTTTTTCAGATTCACAAGTTCTCTTAATGATGACATATCTACGGATGTTCCGGTAGATTCTTCGATGGCTTTCTTGCCTGTTTTATTCAATTTTTCTGTTTCATCTTTTGTTAGCAGGTGCCAGTCTTTAGGAAGCTGGGTTTCCCATCCAACTTCGGTGCAGGTATATTCAAAGTTACTGTCAATCGCTCCTGTGGAAATTTCTGCCTGCTTATCTTTTAATGTTTGCTGCATTTTACAAGCCATAAAAAAACCGGCTGAAATTAAAACAATGGCCAATTTTTTTTCATGTATACCTTTTTATTTTGTTGAATGTAAGATTAATAAATTAGATTGAAATTCAAGACTAACGTAGATTAAAACAAAGAAAATAATTGCGGCTACGACTTATGAATAAATGTACTAATCTCCTTAAGGTAAAAAATCATGGGTGCTTTTAGGCTTAGCATTTATTAAAGGCACAAGCATGCCGGGTTATATAATTTTTTAGCATCAACGGCTAAAATATTTTTATAAAATTTCCCCTTCTGAGAAATAAGTAATAGTTTTATTAGGTCTTATATTTTTAGAATCTCTGCATCCCTGGAATTACCTCTCTTACTTCTCTGCCATTTTATTCATTTAAATTAAAAATTAACAATTATGAAAAAAATTTCAGTATTGGTTGTTGTTCTCGGTATTTGCCTCGCATCCTTTTCCCAAAATGAAAAAGCGCTTGCTACGAACAGGAAAATTTACAAAGCTATCGAGACAGGTGATGTATCACCCATTAGGGATTTTATTGCCAAAGATGCGGTGGACCACGAAAGCGGCGCCCAGGGTCAGGACGTCATAGGCAGCGATAGTATTCTCGCATCGCTGGCCAATATGCATAATGGCTTCACGGACCTTAAGTTCAATATTATAGCCGATGCTGTAAGCGGAGATTACATCTTTTCACTCGTTCACGTGACGGGCACCACAAAAGATTCGGCTGCTAAGAAAATAGATATGACAAGCATGGATGTTGTAAAATTAAAGAACGGCAAGGCGATAGAACATTGGGAATATATGGATCCAAAAGATGTTATGGCTATGATGCCACAGAATAAATAAAGTTGCCTTTCTCGCTTTCCGTTAGTTTCCAGGCATCGGCCATTTATTATTAAGACCTTAAATAATTGAAGCAATTCATCATAAAAAAGCGCTTCTAATGTGATGAAGAAATTTTATTTATCCTGAATAAGGAAGTTGTTACCGGTGAGTTGTTCACTTGACGCAAACAATTTTCTATTTCACAATCAACCTTTGCATTACGCCTTCCGTATTCATTTTGTATTGTAATTAAATCTTCACCTTTAAAATTTACAATTATGAATTTTCAAACAATGAACAAGCAAAGAAAGTTTATTCTGATTGCAGCAGTGATTGGCGTTATCTCTATGTTTTTACCATGGATTTCTGTTTCAATGCTCGGCGAAAGCGAAACGGTAAACGGCATGCATGGCAAAGGAATATTGGTCTTTTTATGTTTTGCTATTGCCGGCGCCATAGCATACCTGGGAGACCAAACTACGAACCTTGACAAAACAATGTGGGGGGTCACATTATTGGCAGGAATTGTAGCCTTATTGTTTATGATTTGGTTCTACTCCGATACCAGCGGTTCCTTTATGGGCGCATCATTCATTGGCTTTGGCTTTTATATTTCAGCATTGGCATCAGTAGGTATTCTTCTATCAGCTTACATGTTCCGCTCGCCCACAGATAATATAAAAGACAGCTTCAATACCATGAAAAAAGATCTTGAAAGCAAAATAAATACGCCTTCAAATCCCAATGTACCAAAAGATACAACGGGCACGCCCGGCAATACCAATCCACCGGTTTAAAACGGGGAATGCAGGCCAAGCAAAAAGACACTAACAGATCCATAAACAGGAGCAAGGTTTCTTACAGTACCACTCTGAAACCCTGGTTGCTGAATGATGCCCGGACGTTAACACGGCCGATATCATAAGAATTGAAAAAATGGCACGCATTTTCACTGCACCACCAGGAGCCGCCACGGGCGTGAGCAATCGTACTGCTCTCCGAAGCAATTACCTTACCGGAACAAAATTCGAAGACATTGCCATACATATCGTATAGGCCCCAGGCGTTAGGCTTGAAGCTTCCTACCGGTGAAGTGTACATGTAGTTATCGGAACTATCCGGAAGTAAATGATCTTTGCCATGCCATATATTGGCATACTCCCCTATTTTGCTATCATCACTGCCGAAATACCAATCAGTAGCAGAGCCGGCACGGCAGGCAATTTCCCATTCTTCGAGGGTGGGCAGGCGAACGCCTGCCCATTTACAATAAGCCTGTATATCGTGATAGCTGATAGAGGTAACGGGATGATTCATTTTATCCTCAATACCTCCCCTGCTCTTACCATTGGGAAAACGCCAACATGCCGTTGAATCGATCAGCCATTTAAACTCAGGCAAACCGGGCTCAAATACCAGCGCATCATGCTTTCGCTCGGCATCAGTTACATAATGGGTTGCAGTCACAAAAGCACTGAACTCCTTGTTGGTAGTCTCGTACACGGCTATACGAAAGCTATCCACCTTTACGGTTCGTAATGGATTTTGCAGGTTTCCTTTTTTGCCAATCGTATAGAGGCCTTTTGGGACTAAAACAAAGATCTTTCCTGCTTGTGCGTTTGACTGTATCCAGCAGGTCATAAGCACTATGAATACCAATAATAATTTATCTGGGTAAACCATTGTAGAAATCGTTGGCACGTTTTATTATCAGGGCTTCATTATCAGGACTAAAATTAAGGTAAGAAGTATAACTCGCATATTTATCGGCATACAGTTTTTTATACGATGGGGACAGAAGAAATGCAGGGTATTCATTATTTTTTAATAAAAGCATTAACACCGTTAGCAGGTCATGATCTTTTTTCTCCGCATAATATGTGCTTATGATAACAGGAATCATTTCTTTTGCATCAATATCAACAATCACGTGTTTAAAGTTTAACCCAATGCTTTTGTTTTTGTCAATGCATATACGCATCAAGCTAATAACCGAATCCCTGTTGGCAAGAAAGAATGCGGATTGATGATCACTCCATGCATATTCTCCAAAAGCATCGGGAAGTTGTGCAAATATTTTTTTTTGCTCTTCCTGTATGGGTGGCATCGCATCGCAGTTCTGGCTGAACGATTCGGCATTGAGCATGTTGTATGTAAATTTTTCCGGCAAAGTAAGAGCGAGATAGGCTCGTTGATTTAGGACGGTATTACCATCACTGTCACTTTTTATCTTAGTGATCAATGACCGGATCTTTTGCAATCCATAAGGAGGCACGGTTAATTTATTCCTGTATTCATGATAAGCCAGGCTTTCCTTACCTGGTTTTTTATATGCAGGTACTGAATCGTCCTGCGAGAAAGAAAAATAATGAACGGTTGTAATCATGCAGAGAAGGAAAATCTTTTTCATAAAACAGTTTTATCAAATAGATGGCAAAATAATTTCCCTCTAATTTAAATTGAAATGCTGACAATTAAAATGAATATCTGCATTGAAAGGTGGCTTTGATAGGCCGATAACTAAATTGTTTTATCATGTCGCTGCAGGGCGATGCGATGCGAAACACTTTCAACGCAAAAAATATCTTTTGTATTTGGCTTGCAAACGGGAAATCTAATGCAACTGTAAAAGGTATGTCATGAAATAAGAAACGCTGCAAAGGCTGCTTACGCGCTATGCGTTGACTCTAAGAAGTTAAGCGGTAAATGTATACTATTTTCGTACACGCATAACCGGCAGTATCGTTCACAAAATTCATTCAGTAAAAGTGTCTGCCGATAATTTACAATTTTGCGGACCAGGTTGTTTTTTTAGAAAGTCCAGCCAATCCTGAAATTAAGCGGCACATTTAATACAGCATATTTACCGGGCCGATTATTTAAATAAGCAGCGTCAACAAACTCAAAGTTTTCTCCGGGAGCAAAATAGTCACCTGGGTATTTTCTGCCCAAATGTTGTACATTTTTAAATCGAAGCCCTAAACCACCGTAAACATCAAAAGAAAGTCTTTTGTAGATTCTCTGGTATCCGATAAGCAGGTTGATCGAGTAGGTTTGCTTGTGAATGCCGAAAGTGTCGACATAATCTAAAAACATTGGCATTGCGTTAGTATCCGTCGCGTGTGTGAAACTTGCGGATGCCCGGTAGCGATTATTAAGATAATTGAATCCAAGACCTGTATAGAATCCCTGTGGCGCCGAACGATGTATAAACCATTTTGCCTCCAGCCCTGCCGAAATGCCTTTTGTATTTGGGGCCAGGTCATCTTGAGTTTTGCTTGAATAATTTCCCGGGAGCAAATAACCAAACATGGCTGCTGCAGAGAATGATGAATTGAGTTTCTTTTCACCGCCAACTTCTATTACGGGATTAACCGCTGAGATGACTTTTTCCGGCGTAAGGCTCACAATAAATTTGTACTTCTGGTATTTCGGCGGAACAGGTATCATTCTGAAGTAAGTGCTGTCTTTCCGTGTAAGATCCAAATAGACATTAACAGGATAGGTGAATCTTTTATCTTTTTTCCTATCGATAAAAAAACCGATCAGTGAGTAAGGCGGTTCACAAAGGTTTAGCCAATATGCAAAGGAATTGATGGGTCTAATGCTAAAAGTTTTTGAGACGCTATCATTATAAGCTTCAATGATCAACGGTTTCATACTCCTGGTAACATCAAAATCACCTTTGGTTATTTCGCCCTTTGACCTCGTGGCCGGAAAAACAATCGTTGCAGGGATATTGGTGTAAACACGCACGTTGGTAATTTTTCTGTTTAAGATAGTAGCACAGGAACTTAACAGTAAAATCATAATTAAGATAGACAGATCGGAATAATATTTTCTCATAAGCGAACGACATTATATCAAGTGCATCCTTATCATTTGGTCTTACTAATTTAAATGTATTTGGCTATGCGGTGCGGGTTTAGCAGACTTTTGCGGTAAATTTAACACTGGCAGCCTGCAAGAGCCAAAAGTCTCTTTAGTTTAGTAGTTATTATAAACACAGGTTTCGGCTACGAATATAGAAAATTCCGCAGGCACAAAATTTCGTCTAGGCGTTAGAGTTAGATAGTGTTGTGCCTTACTAAATCGTAGACAAATTTTACCCGAATTGGCTTTCCTTCAGTCTGCAACAATGAAAGCATATAAATTTAAAGATAGAAATAAATTTTACTGTTTTTCTTCAGTCTTTTTTAAGTCTATAGATAAATCATTGCCCTGCACCGAAAGATATAGTGTTATAGTATCACCTTTAACTTTGCCGGTAACGTGCGTTGTGCTAGCTTGGATGGGAACATCAAACGAAAGCGTGTCTGCAGCAATTTTGCCATTACTTATATCTGAAACAGAGCCATCAGGATGAGTGTCTTTTCCTGTAAGAATATCACCCTGTACCTTGAAGTCATAAGCAACATTATACTGGTCCATAACCTTTCCAGTCCAATGACCTGTAATATCCTGGGCGCAGGCAATGGATGCGCATATAACGGCAGAAAATACCAATAATAAAATTTTCTTTTTCATATCATGATAATTTATTGTTTGCGAAATTATAAAAGGAGAATCCCCGCTCAGGATTTTAAAGGTAAAATTATGTAATTGCAGGATTGAATTAAAATATCCGGCAAAAATATTGCAACCGCTTTTTATATTTATGGAAAGGTTAAGCAGCACAAAGTATCTCAATGTATTTTGTTCATTTACGGCATTATCATTTTTTTTAATTCCTTCTTTAATATTTTACCCGTTGCGGTCATTGGTAAAGCTTTTACAAACTCTATATTTCTTGGATATTTGAATGAGGCTACATGTTGTTTTGTCCACGCAATAAGGCCGGCCTCTGTAACTGTTACACCGCTTTTAAGTACCACAAATGCTTTCACTTCTTCGCCCAGCTTCTCATCAGGCACTCCAATTACTGCCACCAGTGAAACCGCTTCATGCTTCATTATTACTTCTTCTACTTCACGCGGATATACTTTCATGCCGCCGCGAACGACCATGTCTTTGGTACGATCAACTATAAAGTAAAAGCCGTCTTCGTCTTTTACCGCAATGTCACCCGAATGCATCCAGCCATCCTGTAAAACCTTCCGCGTTTCATCAGGCTTGTTATAATAGCCCTTCATTACATTATGTCCCCTATACAGTAACTCGCCTTTTTCGCCTGTGGCCACCTCGTTGCCCTGTTCATTAACCAGCTTTACGTCCACACCCCATACAGGTGTTCCAACAGAGCCAGGCTTCCTACCGGTACTGAGTTGGTTAAAAGTAACTACCGGGGAGCCTTCTGACATGCCATAACCTTCTAAAATGGTAACATTAAACCGTTTCTCAAAATCCTGCATCACCTTCACGGGAAGCGATGCACCACCAGAGAGACAATGTTTTAAGTTTTTAGCAATCGCATCGTAATCAAACTTGGGATTGGCACAATTGAGTAAAGCCCAGTACATAGTAGGCACGCCGGAAAAACTACTTGCCCTGTGAGTTTGCATTGCTTCAAATACAGTTTCTGCGTCAAACCTTGGAATTAAGATGAGTGTACAGCCTTTATAGATGCCAGAATTTAGCTGGCAGGTCATTCCAAAGATGTGAAACAGCGGCAAAGCAACTACAAATGTGTCTTTGCTTTCATAACCAGTTATATTCACCGAAATAAGCGCATTCATAAACAAGTTGGCATGTGAAAGCTCCGCACCTTTTGGATGACCGGTTGTACCTGAAGTATAAATGATAACACACGTATCTTCAGCACCTGACTGGTATGTTGGGTAGGATGAAGGCATATGTTGCATGAGGCTATCCAGCGTACTAACGCCAGGGATAGACGAAGACATGCGTGCCACCGGCATGATCATGAAAAAGTATTCGCATTCCAGGGCGTTTTTAAAGGCCGCATAGCCCATTTCGCCCATAGGCAAATCAGCCGCTCCTGCATAACATAAATATGCTTTTGCTTCGCAATCGTTTAGTTGATATAAAATTTCCTCCTCTTTAAGCAAAACACTGAAAGGAACTACTACCGCCCCTATTTTTAAAATGCCATAGTAAATGATGGGGAACTGAAGCAGATTGGGGCAGGAGAGCGCTACTGCATCACCGGGCCTGATACCGATATTTGCGAGGCCGGCGGCCACTTTATTTGCAGCGTCATTCAGCTCGTGGTAGGAATAGGTATGATTCCCGCAGATCAAAGCTGCCTTAGAAGGATGCCGCTTTGCGCTTTCTTCAAGAAGAAGTGATAAGTTAAGCATATATGTTATTTAAACAGGCAATCAGACAATTTTAATTCCCTGCGTTTTTTCCAATTTGAAACACGGCAATCTTATTCTCCTGCAAGTGAAAATAATGGAATACGATCTCATTGGCTAACAGCTTTCCGGTCAAATCATGAACGACCTGATGAACCTTTATTTGCACAACTCCATCCTTTTCGGTAATTTCTAAAGGCGTCACGTTTGAGCTTACCAAAGTAAATTGTCTTGTCCAGTAATCTTTTACTCCATGGTGTCCATGAACATAACCGCCCTCCATTCCGTTTGCCCATTTTACGTCGTCCGTCATTTTAGAAATTACCCGGTCAATTTCCCGGTCATTGAAATTTCTATATAATTCCCGGAATAAATTATCGATACTTTCCATTCTGTTTTAATTTCCCCCAAGGCAATTCAACCGTTCTTGGATAACATAAATTTAGTTTTGCATGCAGTCGTCTGACCGCTATAAAATTTCGTTTTTTTTAAGAAAACACTTAAAAAATACTAAATGCCCTAGTTTCAAAATGCCATGTGACAAACTGCCGGATATATTTGCAAGTTTTGCGCAATACGGTAGTTATTCTTTTGTTTCAATAAAAATAATTTATTTTATTTTCATTCTACCAATTGATAAAAAGCTATGGGATCGATCTTTTAGGAATTATTTGTAATTGCCAATAAAATAGTTTACTGCAGCCGTCAGCAATTAAACAATCAGTTGCTAACAAACTTCTTTTGTAAAATATCATTACGCCATTCTGCCCTGGCAACGAAGAGATGCAATGTCTTCATTCATATAACTTACCGGAAAATTATGAATCCTCCGACACTATGTCAAAGACTCGTGGCATATTCATTCTATAAAAATCATGTAAATTGTAATCTCCTCAAATACACTTTTATGAAAAAAATGATTTGGTATGCTCTCTCAGTTGCAATAATTTTTTTATTCAGTTGCCAATCTCAGACAAGGGAATCTGTGGCCGCTTTATCCTACCCGGTAACAAAAACGGTGGATTCTGCAGATACGTTTTTCGGCACTCCCGTAGCGGATCCATACCGGTGGCTTGAAAATGATACGGCCGCAGATACCAAAGCATGGATAGCGGATGAGAACTCGGTTACTGAGCATTACCTTTCGCAAATACCCTTTCGTGATAGTATCAAAAAAGACTTAACCGGGCTTATAAGCTATACCCGCATCTCAGCGCTGGATAAGGAAGGGGAATATTATTACTTCGATAAAAATACAGGACTCCAAAATCAATCCGTCACATATCGCACAAAAAATCCGGCAGACACTGCGTCGGCTGAAATATTTATTGATCCCAACAGTTTTGCACATAACGGCTCAGTCACCATGCAGGAAACCTCTTTCTCCAATGACGGATCACTATTCGCCTACCTGATTTCCAATGGCGGATCGGACTGGCGGGATGTTCTTATAAAAGATACCAAAACGGGCAACTTGATTGGAGATAGCATTAAGAATGTAAAATTCAGCGGCGTTGGTTGGAAAGGTGATGAAGGTTTTTACTACAGTACTTATGATATTCCTGCGGGAGAAAACAAGCTGATCTATAAAACTATTCACCACAGCCTTTATTATCACCAGTTGGGCACTCCACAATCTAAGGATAAATTTATTTTTGGCGGAGAAAAACAACCACATCGCTACATGGGTGGTTATGTGACCGAAGATGCGCATTACCTCGTGATTTCCGCCAGTGAAACTACAACGGGCAATGAGCTATATATCCAGGATCTAACCAAAAAAGATGCTCCCATAGTGCCTTTAGTAAAAGGTTATGAAAGTGAACAGCAGGTGGTAACAAATAATGGCAGTACGTTGTTCATTTCGACAAATCTTCATGCACCGGATTACAAACTGGTAAAAGTAGATGCAGCCAACCCTGCACCCGGGAACTGGAAAGATGTAATACCTGAAACTAAGAATGTACTGGAAGTAAGTACCGCGCGGTGGATATTTTTTCGCAAAATATATTGAAGATGTGAAAGACAAAGTTTTCCAATATGATCAGGATGGACATCAAATAAGAGAAATCGTATTACCCACTGCAGGAACTGCTTCAGGATTTAGCGGCTATAAAAATCAGACCGACCTGTATTATACATTTACTTCGTTCACGTATCCGGCTGCTGTTTATCATTATGATATGAAGAGTGGCCAATCAACTTTATACTGGAAGCCATCACTCAACTTTAACCCCGATGATTACATTACCAAACAGGTTTTTTATACTGGTAAAGACGGCACCAAAATACCAATGTATATTGTTTATAAAAAAGGTTTGGAGCTTAATGGTAAAAATCCAACAGACCTATATGCCTATGGAGGTTTCAATGTAAGCCTGATGCCACAGTTCAGCAGTATGCGTATGGAGTGGCTGGAACATGGTGGCATTTATGCGCAACCAAACCTAAGGGGCGGCGGCGAGTATGGTCAAAAATGGCACCTTGCGGGAACGTTGATGAATAAGCAAAATGTGTTCAACGATTTTATTGCTGCCGCGGAATATCTCATCAGCCAGAAATATACTTCTTCGCATTACCTCGCTATTTCAGGAGGTTCTAATGGCGGACTATTGGTAGGGGCGACCATGACCCAACGTCCTGATCTAATGCAAGTAGCGCTTCCTTCGGTGGGCGTCCTGGACATGTTGCGTTATAATAAGTTTACAGCGGGAGCTGGCTGGGCCAGTGATTATGGCACGCCTGAAGATTCGATTGCGATGTTTAAATACTTGCTGAGTTATTCCCCTTTGCAGAATGTAAAAAAGAACGTAAAGTATCCTGCAACGTTGATCTGGACAGCAGACCATGATGATCGGGTGGTTCCGGGACACTCTTTTAAATTTGCCGCAACACTGCAGGCACAGAATGCGGGGAGTAATCCTCAACTGATACAGATAGAGCACAATGCGGGACACGGAACAGGTATGGATACACAAAAGGAAATTGATTACATAAGAGACCAATATGCTTTTGCATGGTATAATATGGGTGTTGATCCGTTTAAATAGATTTTGTTATCTAAAAACTTTGCTCACTTTTTATAACGCGTTGGCAAAAACAGGTAAAATAACGATTCGTTTTTTTGTAAGAGTAAAGATAATAAGTTGTTTTCTTTTCGAATAACCATATCAGTTAGCTTGATAAAAATATTTATTTTGTCCAAAGGTTTATAAAGTTTCTGATGTGGAAGCCTTGTCTGGGCATTCGGATTAGTTATTCCTGTCAGATTCCTAAAACTGAGGCATCAAGGTTCCAAAATAATTTTTAAGCGTCGCACTTTACTATTTTGATTAAAAATCAAATTCCTTTTCCATCACTTTTACCTTTCCGCAATAAAACACCATCGGCATAAATTGAATAAGAGCTGGTCTGGTAAAAGACGTTCCCAATGAATAGTTAATAGTAAAAGATTTACCCGGGGAAGTTTGTTGCCAAACGATTGTCTTTTGGATTGCATTCAATGATATTCAAATTAATAGAGCTTGCTATCATTTGCTATCGCTTTTATTGAGAAAACAGGATTGTCTTTATTAAAATATATAACGGTATCGCCTATACTAAAAAAACCAAAATCATTTTTTGAACTAATGGTAAAACGGCTATTCGAAACTGAATAAAGATTCGTATCCAGGCCGATGGTTAATTGTTCTCCGCGATAATTATAAATAAGCCGTGAGCCAGATAATTCGGTGGTGATATGAGGATCTAAATAAAACCTGTTATACAAAGGATTAAAGCCATAAACAGATTGGTATAATCCAACTATAGCAAGACTATTTCCCGAAAGTATATCATCGCCCTGCCCGCTCTGGTCTTTCCGTGAGTATCGTTGAAAAGCGAGGCCATCTATACTATCCTGCTTCAGGATATTTTTTATGTAATGCAATGCCAGCGAAGGTTTCCATGAAGCATAAGCCTGCACTGCAACGCTTCCCCATGATAAAAAGATATCGCCATTCTCATAATAAGGAAAAGGAAACTGGTATTCTTTGCCTTCATCTGTTTTATAAGGAAACATACTGATTGGCCAGAAAAATAAATGTTCTTTTTGCATCTCTGCTTCCACTTTTTCCAAAATGGAATTGCGTCGAGATAGTATCATCACAAATACCATAAGCAATCGCCATAAAATTTACAGGAGTCACTAAATTATCGCCATGAATAGATTGATCCTTATCGCGCCAATAATCATAATATCCTTTTTCCTCATCCCAAAAACCGCCGTGGTGAACGCTTTTATTGAAGCTAACTTTTAATTGATCAGCAAAGTTGGAATAATACAATGCTTTTTCTTCATTTCCCAATTGCTGTTCAATGTCAGACCACAGACGCAAAGCGTGATATAATTTCGCATTTACAAACGCATTTTCGTAAGATGCCCAAATAATATCTATCCAGTCGCTGCTTCTTTTTTGCGTGTGACTATCGTTCATCATTTCCACGAGGTGGTTGCCATTGAAATCTCTTTTCAATAAATAATCCAATGCTTTTTCACAGGCCTGCTGTTGATTCTTTACCCAACCAATATCGCCTGTTTGATTATACAAGTCAGATACGTTGCTCACAAAATCAGGATTGGAATCCATCAGATATCCCCATTGGGCTTCGTAAAATCCTTTATCAGTAAATTGACCGGGCATCGCATCTTCATTAGTATAAGCCCATCGCGGCCAAACTCTTCCATCAGGCTTAATAGCATTGTCGCGATAATAAGTCAAGGCATTGTTTATAGCCATTAAGATAATGTGCATCATTGATTCCAAGGCCAAGCTGCGCAATGTATTGCTCATGCAAGCAAATAGGCCCATACGGCGTGTGCCAGCTATTTCCACCAAAGTGATTGGCATCAATCACACCCATTCGTGCGATGGTATTTAAAACTGAAGTAACCTGTTTCCCATTCACTCCTTTAAATTCACCGCGACCATATTTATTTGCATAATTAAATGCTGAGAAACTAATTGCTCTCCGTAGAAGTGCCTGCCAATACCTGGAATGGCGCCCATACATCCGTACTCTTCCTGATAAACCTGCGGCGATGCGTGCCCGAATCATATCGCGGCAACATTTCCTTTTGCGAAACAGCGATACTGTAATCCAATTTATCATCACCAGTTCGGGAATATTTCATTGCGATCTGCTTGCCCGGTGCATTTACAAAACAGTGCAAACCATTATTATTACTGCTGTTCCAGAAAGATGCTTCATTGGTATGAACACCATAGGTCATTAATTTTTCATTGAATAAATAAAACCAGGCTATGCCACCAAAGCCCTGGAAAGCGCCTTCCCAGGTATTGATTTTATTGAATTCAATAGCAGGAAATGAAACAGATTCAGCTTGGAATGATTTAGGGCAAGTTCTTGTTATAACAAATCTTATACCCGAGTCATTAATAAAAAATAGCCAGTTTTCGTGTACCCGTACATTAGTAGCCCCATAGTTAATACCCAGTACACTGACCACATTACCGGTTATCTTCACCCGGGGCGCATTATCAAGTTGCAACGTAGAAAAAATTTTACCGGCAATTTGTATTTCAGAATATATCCCCCTGTTTCCTGCAATCACATTCTGCCCGTTTACATCCATATTTGAGATGTGGCATTGATGATCATAATACAGCATAAATTTTATTGTAGCATTGCTAATCGCGATTGTGTGGAGTCGGGAATCGTTTTTAATAGAGAATGTTTGTGCGCAACAGAGATAAGGAAACAAGGCAAAAGTGACGATTAAAAAAAACAGTTGGCTTCTCATCCTGTCGTGAGTAAAGTATTTTATCAGTACTGCCTCAAATATAAAATATAAAAAATCATTTCAATATTGATTTATTGCAGAAGGAATTATAACAATTATCATTAAAGAAATTCCGAATGCAAAATATACCACGCACAATAAAAAACCCGCATTGTGATGCGGGCTTTAAAAATTTAATTCCGGGGTTGGTTTTTAAACGGTATTGGATATTTTCCTGGGTTTTCGGTTATTTGTAGGTATAGGATAAAAAAGAAAGAAGTTGACTGATATCAGATTTTCGATTTTTTAGTAAGATAATTGGATATGGCTTTTTCGGTGGATTTGGATTTTTGATTAATGTTGTTTAGACATCAATCAACTTCTGGTACAAAGATATACCCTTCACGTTCCTCCGCATAGCGCAATACTGCCTGATTATTAAACTACTGAAAGTACGGTAGCGATAGTAAGATTACGTGTATTAGTTATACATGTTCATGGGACAAATACGCAACAATCGCCGAAAATCAGCCCGGGCGCCTGTTTTATTTTGTTTTGTACTTATCAAAATTAATAATAAACACGCTTGATAAAATTATAACCAGCGCTCCTATTTGCACCCCATCAATGAGTTCGCCGCCGAAAAAGGCTCCCAAAAGAACAGCCACAACGGGATTTACATAGGCATTCGTGCTCACCTGCGTAGCCGGCCTCACCTGTAATAACCAGATGTAAGCGCTATATCCTGCAAGAGAGCCCATAGTAATTAAATAAATTACGGATAGCCATGCCCGTAAGTGAACATGGTGAAAATTAAAATGATTGATCTCTCCCGCCAGGTATGCGGTAATTAAAAACGATATCGAGGCAAAAATCATTTGCCATGCCGCACCCACCATTGTATTTCCTTCAGCATTATATTTTGAATATAAAGAACCGATGCACCATGAAATATTTCCTGCAACAATTACAAGTAAACAAACAATTTGCAACGTGGATGATGCAGGAGAAGGCTTAAAAAAAATCTTTTGACTAAATAAAAGTATGACACCCGCAAAGCCAGTGAAAATACCTATAAGAGTATGTTTGCTGCTGAAGTTTGTAACCCGATTTTGGCCATCAAAAAGTACGAACCATAACGGTCCTGCTGAAACTAATACTGCTACGAAAGAGCTTGGCAATATTGTCTCGGCCCATATAATGGCTCCATTCCCTATGAACAATAAAAGATTTCCAACAATGAATGATGTTTTTATTTGTGGGCTATATATTAGTTTATATCTTTTTATTGCACACCACGCCAGCAAAATAATACCCGAGGCAAAAAAACGAATAGCGCCCAAAATGAATGGTGGAAAATCCCGCTCTGATGCCTGGATAAAAAAGTAAGTAGAGCCCCATACAATATAGACGATAGCGAAAGCAATTATTACAGTAGCTATGGGAGCAGTTTTGTTTCGGGATTCTGACATTAACGTGCAAAGATGTGTGCTACAGACGTATCTTCAAAAAGTTTTCAAAAAATACCTTTTGACCGGCTCGAAATACATCCCAACTAGAACCCCAGAAAAAGTTTAAAACTTCTCTCAAAACAGACTTTACAGACGTCCAATCTGCAGAGTTAAGTTTTGCTTATTTATAAATTACCGTGAGCAATCTATTCTTTGGAAAAAGACGTCTAACGGAAGCGCCTACTTGATTTTAGCTTTTAATAAATACTGATCGATAGCGATAATCATAAAAAAGAATATTCACGCAAGAAAATAAAAGCCAATTGCTTTTTCTCGCATGAATATTCGTATTTGCAATAGATGTTCTATCTGCAATCACAGAAGCTAAACAAAGCTGGCATTACGAATTTGTCACATGCCTTTTCGCTGTCGCAAAGGCATCAGTAAGATGATGCTGAACGGGTTTTGGATCCAAAGCAATATTTAATGTATTATTTTCTGTATAAGTCCTACGTTTAAGAAGAAAATATGTAATAAACGCAGAAGCGACCGCGGCCCCGAATAATATTGGTTTCATTTTGTTTTTTTTAATAATTGAGCAATTGACATGCCATCTTATTTTAAAGCGCATGATAAATTATATCGATTACTTCCGAAAAGGATTAAAATAATTAAAGGATTAAAAAGATTGATAACAATAGAAAATATAACGATGAAATATTTTTTCTAACTCCACGCATTCCTCAAAAATCTCAGCCAGTTTCCATGCATTATATTTTCAACATCTGTTTCAGAATATCCCCGTTTGTGAAATAACGGGACAAGCTTTTGAAGATCTGCAATGGTTTCAAGATCGTAAGGGCATTGTTCTTTTCCAAAAGCACCGTCAAGATCGGAGCCCATACCGACGTGCAAAGTGTTGCCGGCGATTTGGCAAATATAATCCATGTGATCTATTAAAGTTTCGAGACCACATGCCATTTGTTTTGGCGTTGACTTCCCCATTTCCCACCCTGGCTTTAACATCCACGCATCCAAAACACCGCCAATAACTGCGCCTCTTTCTATCAATGCTTTTAGCTGCTCATCGCTATATTGCCTGTTATGATTAACGAGCGTTCTTACGTTATTATGGCTCGCCCAAATGTTTCCATTAAAATATTTTAACGCCTGCCAAAAGCTATCATCGCACAAATGAGTTGCATCGAGAATAATTTTAAGGCGTTCCATTTCTTTCAGCAAAGCTTTGCCTTCCTGGCCCATAATACCGGTAGCGTTGGTGCCGTTAGCATAGCGTCCCGGCCCATAATGCGCCGGGCCAACTGCCCGCAATCCATATTGCCAGGCTTTCTCTAAATAGCCAACGTTTACTATCGAATCTGCACCTTCAAGACTCAAAATATAACCAACAGGTTTTTTTTCGTTGCTGACGCCATTCATCCACAATGCAATATGGTTATCAAGAGATGCCAAATCTTTTACCTGCACCATCTCACCCGCATCTTCCATTGCTTTATACCATGCAAGCTGGCCCTGGGTTTGCGCCCATGCCTGTTGTGGCGAATGCCAGCCAGGCAGCTGACTTCCATGACCAACGTATCGTGCAATTTGCGTTGCTACAACAAGTCCGATATCTCCCTTTCTCAATTCAACTAATGAAACGGTAGCATTTCCACGATCTGGTTTATCTTTTAGTCCCGCTTCTCTTTCATTTATTTCAGAGATGGGCTTTGCAAGGTCACGGTTCCATTCCATTGCATTCATAGCCAGGTCTAAATGTGCATCTATTGTAAACATGTATTTTGCTGTATTAAATTGTGATCTTACGATCTCTTGCAATAATTCTCCATTCGCCTGATATTTTTTTATTCTCGACAGTAATTGCCCGCTCATATAATGCTACCGTCGGGCAGATATGATAGGGCAATCCGTAAAAGACATCGCCGATTTTATAATGATGATCGCCTTCGGCGGCCACTACTAAATGCTCCTCACTTTGGCTTACAAACTTCAGTCCTGGTGCATTTAGAAAATGCACCCTCTTGCCGGGTTCATTTTCTGACGCAATTGATTTATGACCCAGATCGAGACACAATTTTCCATCTGAAGGAAATGAAATAGCTCTTGTAATTACCAAAGCAGCCGTGAGAAATGGTTGTTCGGCTAATTGTGACTGATAACTATAATCCCAAAAAATAAATGTTCCCGGGCTGCATTCCACTTTTTCTCTTTTAGCATGTATCGGGAAAGTAGGCGAGCCGCCGGCAACGATTACCGGTTCGGGGAAACCTTCTTCTGTGAGTTGCTTTTGTATTTTCAAAACAGGCTCAAAGGCAGCGTCACACTCACTTTTGCGTTCTTCAAAATTACTTGCCCTGATGTGACCATCGTAAACGTGAAGCCCGATAGGAGTAATTCCATCCAGTCCGTCACAATATTTATACAGTGCTGCAATTTCACTGCCGATTAGTAGCCCGGTTCTATTCATCCCCACATTCACGTCAACGTATACACGAAGTTCTAAATTATTTTTCGCAGATGCATCCGCAATTATTTTCGCAGATACTTTATTATCAACAAGACATGAAAAAACACAAGCCGGATATTGTTTAATCAAAGATATAAAACGCCGTACTCTAGGTAAAGAAGGCTGGTAGGCAAGAAGAATGTCAGACGCCCCACTCATCGCAAGCATTTCTGCTTCTGCAATAGTTGCGCATTTAAATTTTGTTACTCCGGCGTTTCTGATCAATGCGGTGGCTTCTTTCGATTTGTGCGTTTTAACATGAGGGCGCAATCTTTTCACATCGTCAATCATTGACACAAGCGTATTAATATTTTCTTTTACTCTTCCGGGGTAAATGACCAATGCCGGCGAGTCTATTGCATCGATATCTTCAATAGTATACCAAGCTGTTTCTATTTTTTCTTCCATGTAGAAAAGAGTTAAAATAATTCAAACATCGCTTCTATTTCAACCGGAATATTTCCGGGCAAAGATCCCATACCAATTGCACTCCGCACGCCCACACCATTATCATCGCCCCAAACAGTTCTGAACAATTCACTACAACCGTTGATAACGTATGGATGATTTTCAAAATCAGGTTCACAATTCACCATACCTAATACTTTGATCACACGCTTTATTTTATCAAGACTTCCCATATTTTTTTTTAGGGTAGCCAGTATCGTTAGGCCAACTTGTTGCGCAGCAAACTTTCCTTCTTCTTTATCCAAATCCTTACCAATGCGGCCAACGATCAAGGTTCCGTCCATTTTCATTGGGCCATGGCCAGAAACGTATAAAGTTTTTCCATCAATAAGGCATGGTTTATAAACTCCGGCCGGCGCGGGTGCCGGTGGTAATGTTAATGCGGCTTGGATAAACCTTTCTTCAGCAGTATTTTTTTCCATAACTGGTTTATTATTTTATACAATGAGATTTAAAAGTATCACACCAATTAATCCTACAACAGAAATAATAGATTCCATTAAAGTCCAGGAGCGAAGTGTATCTTTTATTGACAAATTAAAATATTCCTTAAACAGCCAAAATCCTGAATCATTCACATGAGAACATGCCAGGCTTCCGGCTCCTATTGCAAGCACCATGAGGTTTGGATTAACAAGGCTGTGAGCGAGGATTGGTGAAATAATACCGGCCGTAGTAAGACCCGCGACTGTTGCAGAACCTACGCAAATCCTGATGATGGAAGCCATGAGCCATGCGAGCACAAGCGGATGAATATTGATATCAGTTAATTTAGCGGCAATCTCGTCGCTTACACCGCTATCTGTCAGTACCTGCTTGAGAGCTCCCGCACTTCCGATTATTAATAAAATAACGGCAATGTCCTTTATAGAATCTCCATAAATGTCCATGATCATTTTCATGGACATTCGTTGTTTTATTCCCAGCGTGTAGCTGGCAACAACAATTGCTATCAACATAACAATTGAAGGATTGCTGAAAAAAGCAATCAGCGGTTTTATCCGGTTGGGAACATTAATTATGTAAGGCATCAATGTAGCAAGCACCAGCAAGATCACGGGCAATAATGCAGTTAAAAAACTGGCCGGTGCACCTGGCAACAATTCTGCAGAAAATGTCTTTGGCTGGAACGTCTGCAAAGGCACCGAATGAATGTTTTTTAAAGTTCTTGAAAATAAAGGGCCGGCAATAATAATGGCAGGAATGGCGATCATAAGTCCATATACTAATGTAAGTCCGAGGTTAGCATGAAACTGGATCACTAAAGCTGTGGGCGCAGGGTGCGGTGGAAGAAAGCCGAACGTAACTGACAACGCAGCCAGCATGGGTAAACCAATGTAAACAGCAGGCAACTTATATTGATACACCACTGAAAATATCAACGGCACCAGTAATACAAATCCAACCCCATAAAATAATGGAATGCCAATGATGAAACCAGTAACGACCAATGCCCATTGAATATATTTTATGCCAAAAATATTCATCATTACTGATGCGATTTTTTGCGCTGCACCGCTTTCTGCAACCAACTTTCCGAGCATGGCTCCCAAAGCAATTATTATGACCAGTGAGCCCAGCGTGTCTCCCAGGCCCTTTTCCACCGAACCAACAATTTTATTAAACGGAATGCCCAGCAAAAGTCCGGCTATAATGGAAACAATCAAAAATGCGAGAAATGCATTTACCTTACCCCACGATATTAAAAGTATAAGGGCTGCAATGCAAAGAAAAATAATTAAAAAAGTCATTCCTGCAGAATAAAAAATTAAGATCTCATCGCCAGCAAAAGGCGGCTTTGCAATCAATATTTCAGAAAGTTATCAATTTCTTTCGGGTAAACTTAAAATATTTAATTGCTTCTTATTTTTCGTTAATAAGATTTACCACCTTACATCATAAAAACAATCGTTGATGAATTATTTACTTCTATCCTTCTCTTCCATTTCATCATAAAATGTTTTCAGCACATAAAACGCTTTCTTCTTCTGCCCGGTTTCTGATATCAAACCTTTACGATTCCAGTAATCCTGGTAAGTTGGATTCATTCTTTTCGGAGAACGAAAGTCAACCAATATCCAAGGCGTAATTCCGCGCAAGCCATCGATAGATTTAATTAGCTTCAATTGATTTTTATAGATTGCTTCCTGGAACTCCTCGCTGAAGCGGGTTTCAGCATCCGCATGAAAGCCTGCCAAAGCGCCCCCACCCATCTCCGTTATGATAGCTGGTTTATCGTAATCAATCTTAAAACTGTATTTACCAATGTCCTGCGGCAATCCCACATACCAGCCGATGTATTCATTAAAACTTACCATATCTAATTTTTTACCGAGCGGATCATCGAGATAAAATGTGTTATTATTGATATGGCCAAGTAATGCCGCCGATACGAGTCTTGTATTGTCAAGATTGTGCGCATGATCAGCAAGTGCTTCCATAAATTTTTCCCTTGCATCAGTTGCGGGAGTTTCATTTCCTATTGACCAAATGATAACACTTGCCCTGTTTTTATCTCTCGCAATAAGTTCCGATAACTGGTGTTGTGCAATAGCGTAAGTCGCTGTATTTTCCCAATCGATACTCCAATACACAGGCACTTCTTCCCAAAGTAAAATGCCCATGGAATCCGCCAGCTTCGCTTCCACTTCGTTGTGGGGGTAATGCGCCAACCGGATGAAATTGCAATTAAGTTCCTTTGCCCAATTGAGCATCATCCTGCATTCACTTACGTTGCGTGGCCGCCCGGGAATAAAAGGATCTTCGTCATGCATACAAACGCCCCTCAAAAAAACCGGTTTTCCATTTAATAAAATATCTTTTTCTTTTGTCTCAATAGTTCTAAAGCCAATCTTATCTTTTATGGAATCGCCTGCGCTTATGATCGTCACATCATAAAGCTTTGGATCTTCAGGAGACCAGTAATGTAAATTTTTTACGCTTATGTCCAGGTTAGCAAAACCACTATCATTTGACATAATTGTTGCGGTAATATTTGCTTCGGGTATCCCTACCGTTATCTTCTGATCGGCGGCGTTACCTTTTAGCTGCACATATCCTTGAATATGTTTTTGGTCAGATTTAGCCAGTTGAATTTTATAGTCGCCTATAAATGTAGAGGGCACTTCAGCAAGCAACACATCACCGGTTATACCTCCATAATTCCACCAGTCAAAATTCTCCGTGGGTACATCTTCTTTGCGACGAGTATTATTGGCCTTAACAACTACAAAATTATTCCCATCGTGCAACAAGTCTGTTACGTCAAACTGGAAGGGCGTAAAACCTCCTGAATGTTCACCTGCCTTTTTTCCATTTACATAAACTGTTGCTTCATAATTTACCGATTTGAAATAAAGAAGATATTTTTTTGTGGGATCAGTTGTTACATTGAAATCATGTTCATACCAAACCGTTCCTTCATAAAATAACAATTGATCACTTTGCGAATTCCAGTCACCCGGAACATTTATCGTGAGTGATTGTGAAAAATCATATTCTACCAGGTCTGATTTTGATTGCTGGTATTGATTTTTGTAAAAATTTCCATTACCTGTTTCATAAGGATCGACAATATAATGCCAGCGGCCATCAAGATTTAGCGTATTGCGGGCATATATATTTTGCATGGTGGTAACCTGCGCTGATGCGCCGGAAATAATAAAGCCGGTCAGGAAAAAAACACATAAATATTTTTTCATCTTGGAATAAAGTTGTTTTGAAAGGATCATTGATTTTTGGAACGTTTCAGATGAATATGTTGAAAGGTAAATTATTACCTACTAAATTTTTAAACGCAAAGAAATGATGCCTTGACGCGTTTGAAGTAAAAGTAATAAATGTAGACAAATGCAAAACAGTGAATTTTCCTATACTATGCAACGGGTTTTGCTGCGGAAATGCTATACAAATCGGCGTATTTCTACGATATTTTAAAGGAATCTCGTTTGAAAAAAAAATAATTGCACTTCCATACAATTATTTATAAAAACGACAGTTATTACCCAGGTAGTTCTTAAGAAAATATTTTTTAATCCAATTCTTCTTATGTCTCCTGTTTACTTAACTTTTGCTTTAGCCGCGTTTTTTGTTCTTCTTTTTAAATCTTTCTCATTTGTTTATAAAAGTGACAGGAAGAAAAAAGAAAGTCTTTTCAGACGATTAAGCCATGAAGGCACAGCGAATAACCTCACATTCTGCAGCCAGGAAATTCTTCAGAATAAAGTAATTGGTATTGATGGAATACACCGCAAAATCATGATCCTTGAAAAGATCAATAAGACATACAATTGCTCGGTCATATCTCTTGATGAAGTACAAAACTGTGAATTGATAAAAAATTGCGGGTCATTAAATACAAACAACCTTAAAAAATTTGAGAGAGAAAAAAACCTGCATGCAATTGAGCTTCAATTCGAATTTAAAAACCGGATTCAGCCTGCTTCAATAATATTTTACGATAGCCTGATCAATTCAAAAAGAGAACTTGTACTATTAAAGGCAAAGGCAGAATACTGGAGCCAAATGCTTTCCAAACTGCTGGTAAGACAAGTGACCGTACGTGCATAATTTGCACAGCGCAAAATCAATAAATTTTCTTTATTTGTTACCTGACGTGACATGTGAATTTCCAGTAGGATCGTTCCAGTCGTCATGTTTTAGGCCGGTCTTTTCAATATTCTTATCAGTCGTATTGCTCTTCTTTCCGGTTTTGGAAGAACTGATCTCAACAGATTTTTTATGTTGAGATATGGTTCCACCTGCGTTTGATTGTGAGGGCGCTTTCGAATGATCTTTTTGTTTTTCTGACATGGTGGGTTGATTTAGATGAACAATTATTGATAACACAATTTCCCCGCCATTTTGTAGATGTTTAGTCTCCCATCAGTTAAGGACTGCGATCACAGCCAATGCCCAGGTTTTAATTAAATACTATACGGTTTCAGAATGAAAAAAAAACTTCAGTAATTGAAAGATGAAACATTTATGGGATATTAATAAAAAATGTGTAAGCATTTCCACACATAGCCGTTCAATTATTAAACAGACATCGTTGGTACTTACACATTACAACAAGAAACCACCACAAGAGATTTATTTTCCAAACACCTTCGCCCCAAATATTATGGTTAAAAGGAATAAAACAAGGAAAATAAAGAACAAGATCTTTGCGATAGAAGCTGCACCGGCAGCGATTCCTGTAAAACCAAATATTGCAGCGATAATTGCAATCACTACAAAAATAATTGCCCATCTTAGCATAATGATAGATTTTTAGTTCACTGATATGTCTTAAAAATGTGTGCCAAATTATAAATTGAAATACCACTAACCCTTCTTCAAAACAAAGCATGTTTCCGAATAGTGATAAAAATTAAAATTCATTTATCAACCTGTATTGCCCATTTAGCGTCTTGCCGTATGCGTTGGTCATTCGTACTTTTTAACGCCCAATATATCAACAAGGGTTGAAAAAATAATCTTGCCAGGCGTTTGTTATCTGTATCTAAGCCAAAGGCATCGCGGTGGTTTTTATATTGTGCAATATTGCCGGGAAATACGGCTGTAAAAAAAGCTGCGGCTATCCGACCAACCATCTTCTTATTTTTGTTTGCCAAAATAAGTGAAGTTCCCAACACTATTTCCGCAACACCTGAAATAACAACTGTATCATCAACATCCAGCGGCACCCAGTCTGGTACCTGCGCACGAAATGCTTTTCTTTGAAAGGTAAGATGCCCGCAGCCGGCTGTTACAAGAAATGCTCCTAATAAGATACGCAATGACTTTTTGATGGTATTTGTTGTGTGCATGAAACAAAGTTTTATTGAAGATGTGTTGCCTAAATCATGCCGTTATTAAAAGCAATTTGTTAGCACTTTTGATAAGTCAGGAGCAGTATTTTTATTCAAAATGTGGAACATATGACGTTGGTTTAGGCATGATAATCTCTTTCTATGCTCACGTTGCTTTGAACATACAAGGAAGTGCAAACGAAAAGACCCAGCCTTCGCCAAAAGTGCTGATTACCTTTAGGTGGCTATGATGAGCAGCAATAATATTTTGAGTAATGTACAATCCTAAGCCCAGGCCTTTGGTAGAGATCGCGGCAGAAGCGCGGTAGTATCTTCCAAATATTTTTTCCAGGTCTTCCGGATGAATGCCCGTTCCAAAATCCTGCACACTTATGGTAGCTGTTGAAGTTATTGTATCAACCGAAGCTCCTAATATCACAGAAGATGAATCGGGAGAATATTTAACGGCATTTCCAGGTTTCCATATTTAGCAATGTCATAGGCAAACAGATCAGATTACCTGCACCTACGTAATCAAAAAGTATTACTTTATAATCTTCAGTGAAGGCATGTTTCATAAATTGCCATGAACGCTGATCGCAACCAAAACCATGTGCGAATAAAATCGGCGTTGTTCCTTTGCCTGTGATAGTGACGTTATTTCTGACAAGAACTCACTACATGGTGTAAGGTTATTTTAAGTGTAAGAAAACAAAAGGTAGTTACTCTTTTGGTACAATGGAATAAATATTGAAATGTTTGTGCTAACTTTTGGCCACTGTACTTAGCAAGACCGGATTGAACCTTTACAACATATTTTTTGTAGTAATTTATTTAATAATCAGGTATGAAACAAGTTATTTGCGCAGGTGGTTTTCTTATGAAGAATAATAAGTTCCTTTTCGGCAAGCGCTCCAAAAAGAAAACGTGGGCGGCCGGGATGTGGGACATAGTTGGAGGTAAGTCCCTGAAAAACGAAAACCCTTTTTATACATTGAGCAGAGAAGTATATGAGGAAACGGGAGTGAGCGTACTGAATGCGGAGTTGATGACGACGACACATATTTTCGATGAAAGTGAAGCCGGTTTTTTTATCTACCATATCTATATAATCACCAGTTGGCGAAATAAGCCGGTGAATCGTTCTAAAGAGCATTCGAAACTCCGTTGGCTGACAAGAAAAAAACTTGCTAAAGTCGACATTGCTTTGCCGGAATACCTAACTCTTATTGATAAATGGACGGATGACATTAAAAACGGAATGCATCGGGTAGAATAATTTTGTAATGCCGGAAATATTCGTTTAGTTTCAGGCGAATTATTTTGAAAATAAATAAACAGTTTCTGTAACTATTTGTTGTATGCCTCAACGGGGCATGTACATTGATTCTTGCAATCCAAAATAAGTTTTGATTCCTTATTAATATCTGATCAATTGAGTATAAAGAAAATTGCCATAATTGGTGGGGGGCCCAAGCGGCCTGTTTATTTTAAGCGCCTTATTGAAGCCAATGTTCGTGATACAGAGATAGAAATCTTTGAAAAGAAAAGAACTTGGCGCCGGAATGCCCTATAGCAGAGAGGGTGCCGGTGAAGAGCATATCACCAATGTTTCGGGCAATGAAATACCCGGGTTGGAAACGTCACTTACAGACTGGATAAAAACTGCAGAGCCCGAAACGTTGAAAAGATTCAACATCAATAAAGATAATTTTAGTGACTACAAAGTGGTACCACGCCTTCTGTTCGGACAATACTTAACAGATCAGTTTCAAATACTAACAAAAAAAGCAAAGATGGCTGGCATAACGGTAACGGTTAACCGCGGAGCAATGGTAACAGATATTGTTGATGATGCTGAACAAAAAATCGTGAAGGTAATAACCGATGATACTGAACCTGGCTTATTCCACCAGGTAATTGTTTGTACGGGACATCATTGGCCTGCTCTATACGAAGGACGTGTCAGTGGCTATTTTGATTCTCCGTATCCGCCGGTAAAACTTGCAATGAAATTTAATCACCCGGTAGCTATCCGTGGCTCATCACTTACCGCAGTAGATGCCGTACGCACACTTGCGCGCCACAATGGTACATTCGTAAGAGATACAAATGGCAAAACTTCATTTAAACTTGCGGACGATAGCAATGGGTTTAAAATGATATTGCATTCAAGAAGTGGTATGTTGCCTGCCGTACGATTTCATTTGGAGGACTCTCATTTAGGGAAAAATACCATCCTTAGCAGCGATGAAATACAAGACAACAAATCAAAAAATGAAGGATTTCTTTCATTAGATTTTGTATTTGAAAAGAACTTTAAAGAGCCGATAAAGGATAAAGACCCTGAATTTTACAAAAGAATAGCTCTGATGAAAATGGAAGAGTTTGTTGGATTTATAATGAGCCTTCGCGAATCGGTGAATGCATTCGATCTCTTCAAAGCCGAATACGTTGAAGCTGAAAAATCAATCAGCCGAAAAGAATCCGTGTATTGGAAAGAAATGCTTGGTGTGTTAAGCTTTGCAATGAACTATCCTGCAAAGTATTTTTCAGCAGAAGATATGTTGCGGCTACATAGAACTTTACAACCATTGATATCTATTGTTATTGCCTATGTTCCGCAAACCTCTGTAGAAGAAATGTTGGCTTTGCATGATGCGGGCCTTCTCGAACTCATCTCCGTTGGAGATGATAGCTATGTGGCACCCGGCGACGAAAGCGGGGCAGTGTATCATTATACGGATGCCTTTTCTAAAAAGAAATCAATCTCTTATAAAACTTATATCGATGCAGTGGGACAACCTCATTTAAGCTATTCCATCTTCCCTTATAAAAGTTTGCTTGACCAAAAGACTGTTAGTCCTGCGAAAATAAAATTTCGTGATACCCGTAATGCCGTGAAAGAAAAAGAATCGGGAAATGAAAATGTGATTATAGATAAAAACGGATATTATTTGAATGTGCCCGGCATTGCGATCAATGATAACTTCCAGGTTCTGGATGAATTCGGGGCGTACAATGAGCGCATCTTCATGATGGCAGTACCTTTTATTGCAGGTTATAATCCCGACTATTCAGGACTTGATTTTTGCGAGGCTGCCTCGAAGTTTATCGTACAAAGTATTTTAAAAAACATTGACTGGAAACATAGGTTAAGAAAACCGGTCAAATTGTAATGCAGTTAATCTTGTCATAATGATAAAAATTTTCATAAAAATCGGTATTAATATTTGTTGTCAAAGGTTACAACCAACTTCATAATTGTTTGCTTACAACATCAGCAGGATATTTTAAAGCAAGTTTCCTTATTTCGTAGCTAAAGTTATTGAAGGTCTCTTCCCACAATCTTGCTTCCTCTTCGGTATAATTATAAAAACCTTTTCCATTAGCAACTCCCCTGCCGCCAGCTTTTACGATATCATCAATGAGTTTAGGTATTTTAGTATTATTGCTCAGCGTGGGCAACAGGTCTTTCATAACGGTATGATATGCGGCCACGCCTGTTAGATCCATCCACCGGAATGCGCCAACGAGCGTCATCCAATAACCGGCATTATTGCGGCATGCCCTGTCAACATCTTCAATAGTTGCATACCCGTTTTCAACAAGATAACATGCTTCACGGTATAATGAATACATTAAGCGATTGGTAATAAATCCCCGGATATCTTTTCTTACAAGTGTAGGTTCTTTTCCCCATTTGTGAGAGAGATCATAGAGCTTTTCTCCCAGCGCCACATTGCTCTGTTCGCCACAGATAATCTCCAGGAAACGGGTTGTATGCGAAGGCTCAGCCCAATGCAATCCAAAAAATCTTTCGGGATGCATGGTTTCTTTTTGAAGAATACTTATGGGTATCGCTGATGTGTTGCTGGCAAGCAAAGCGCCGGGCAATATTATTGATTCAATTTTGGCATAAACGCTTTTTTTAATCTCAATATTTTCAAGCGTGCATTCAATTACCAGCATGCAGCCGGCAAGCCTGCCGTAGCCTGTTGTTATCACCAGGTTTTTGAAATATTTCTTTGGCTTCATTGCGGCCATTCCTTCATCATAAGATTTATGGAGATGTTTTTTGATTCTTTTCTCAGCGTGATCAAGATCAGTTTCGATTGGCGCCACTGCAACCACTTTATGCCCTGCTATAAGAAGACAAGTGCATATACTACATCCCATCAGTCCAAGCCCGACAACACCTATTGTTATATCATCATTACCGGCGATATTTTCTTTCATGTAATTTAATTAAAGTTGCTACCAGGAAAATTTTGGGTTTAAATTAATAAGTTGCCCTGCCCCCGGAAAGATCGAAAGTAAATCCCGTACTAAAGCTATTTTCCGCAGATAAAATAAAAGCAGCCATGTTCGCAATCTCTTCCAGGGTGCCACACCTTTTCATTGGGATTTTATCAGTCATATACGTTACCTGCTCCGGCGGCATCGCTTTCACCAGTGCAGTTTCTATCACAGCAGGCGCCAATGCGTTGATCGTAATATTTGTTTGTGCATACTCTTTTCCCTGCACCTTAGTCATCGCAATCACGGCAGCCTTCGATGCGGAATAAGCCAGCATGCCTGCATTTCCTTCCTTTCCAGCTATAGAAGCGATATGCAATATGCGGCCATAATTATTTTTCAGCATCCATGGCAGCGCATATTTGGATGTAAAGAAACTGCCCAGGAAATTAACATCGAAAACTTTTTTAAGGTTCACGTATTCTACTTCATGAGATTTGATATTTGTCACTCCGGTTATTCCGGCACTGTTTACCAAAAGATCGACAGAGCCAAAATGTTCCGCTGTTTCATCAATAGCTTTTCGCACTTCCGTTTCGTCTGTGATATCAATTACGCAAAGTCTTGTATCGAGGGCAAATTCTGGCTGAAGCTTCAGAAGAAGATCTTTATTGTTGTCGAATAAAGCAAGCCTTACATTGTAAGAAGATAATTTTTTTGCAATCGCAAATCCTATCCCCGAAGCGGCGCCCGTTATTATTCCAACCTTGCCTTCAAATCCGTGCATATCAATATTTTTTATTGACAAATTTAATCCGGTTCATAAATTTTGGACGAAATATTTGTACAGGTGGTTCTAAGCGGGTAAGTCATTCCAACTATGAAACCTCTTGATCCTTGTAATGTAATGTGAAAAAATAAACCAAGTTGTGTGCGGTGGGCGAAGGCGTCGACCTTTTATCATCAACCTTCGTGGGAGAAAAAGTTAATGCTGCAAATAATAACGATGTTACTTCTCATGGAATTATAACGGAAGTAAATTATACATCTAAGATCGCTACGTCGTTTATTAATGCAATTGCACAACACCGTTTCCGGGAAAGAGAAGCGATGAGCAAGGTGCCTGCATGACATGTGATATCTTCTGGTATTGGCGTCTTAAATTTTGCAGATCCAAAATTTGAGCACGCCGGCCCGTGGCGGCTCCGTTCAGAATTTGAGATGGAGACCTATCATTAAAATATTCGTTTAAAGGTGAAGAATTAAAAGAAACTTCAAATGTGGCTTCCGGCAATTTTTTCCGTATGTTTTCTTAGGAAGCTAACACCGGCCGGCGTTATATACACCTCATCCAGCTGTTTCCCTGCTACGTAAGTTTTTTTGAAATTCAGAAAACCTCTTTTATACAGGCCGCTCAATGTGCCTTTAAAATCATTTGCTGTAATAGGACTCTTTCGTTGTACTTCCAATTCTTTTGCACGGGCACAGTAAAGTTGTTTGATCATATTTTTCGTTGGAGGGTTCATTCTATTTTTCATAATATTCATTTTTTTGAATTGAATCTTAGGATAAATAAATTGATTAAAAATCATGATAATCTTGAGTAAACAAAATGTAAATAAATAAGAAATTCATTTGTTTTGGCTCTTAGAAATTTTCTGTACGAATAATCAGCGCTGAAAAAAAGATTCAGCAAAAACAATTAAGATTGATACTTGCAAAAACTGTTTTTTCAAAAAACACACCAAGGGGAATTATCAATTTCTTTAATGCCAATTTTTCATTTTTACATGTCTTTTTTTACCGAAAGTGAAATACATTTTTATAACCTGGGAAGTTTTGACATTTGATATCCAGAGAACAAATCAGGAATTCCGTTGTTTTTTTTTGTAATTAAATAAATACTTGTTTTGATTGGCCAGCGCTGCCTTGGCAAAGTATGAGCGAGATCATAAGTCGATAATTTCTTATACCACTTACTTACTAACAAAAAGCACGAATTAGTGCTAAAATTCCACACAGGCGCAGCCAGTGAGGTATCTTTTACTCAGGAAACGGTTTTGAAAGTTGAATTTTCGATTGTTACAGGTTACAAAATTATGGCATACGAATAGCATGACATGTAGAGAAGAAAATATGATTCTTCAATCTTTTTCTGAAAACTTAATTTACGACTTTATGGATTTGATATGCTTTAGTCACATCAGGTGGAACTTTGTTTACCAACGTCCCCAACATTTAATGTCCAGGTTTGCCGTGTATAACAGGGTATTTATTATTGAAGAACCACAAGTTTCAGGAGACAAAGATTTTTATGAAATAAAAAAGGATCCAGCAGTTTCTAATTTGTGGGTTGTTAACCTATCTCTGTCACAAGAAAATTCATCCGTAAAAAGAAATAATACTTTAAAGGCGTTACTTGATTCTCTGGTGTATGCAAATGATATTAAAAATTATATCGCGTGGTACTACACTCCTATGGCATTGGCCTATTCTGATCACCTTCATTCCTCTTTAATTGTGTATGATTGTATGGATGAATTGTCGGCCTTTAGATTTGCGCCTCCTGAATTAAGAAAGTTAGAGATGGAGTTGTTCGAATGCGCGGATCTAGTGTTTACCGGCGGCCACAGTCTTTACGAGGCTAAGAAAAATTTACATAAAAATATTCATCCCTTTCCAAGCAGCATCGATAAGGCGCACTTTCAATCCGCAAGAATTAAAGAAACAGAGCCTGCAGATCAATTCAATATTCCTCATCCGCGTTTTGGATTTTACGGAGTAATTGATGAAAGGTTTCATATCTCATTAATAGACCAATTATCTTCTTTGCGTCCCGAATGGCAATTTATTTTTATTGGACCCATAATAAAAATTGATCCTGCAACGCTGCCGGTTAAAGAAAATGTTCACTACCTCGGCAGCAAAACTTACCAGGAACTTCCCATATACCTTTCAGGATGGGATGTAGCCATTCTTCCTTTTGAACTGAATGAATCCACAAGATATATCAGCCCTACAAAAACACCTGAATATCTTGCTGGTGGTAAACCTGTTATATCCACTTCTATACGCGATGTTGTTTCTCCTTATGGAGATATGGGCCTGGTCCAAATTGCTGATACGGCCGGGGAATTTATAGATGCGGCTGAGAGAATTTTTTATGAAAAAGATAAAACCAAGTGGAGAGCAAAAGTTGATAAATACCTTGATGGCCTCTCCTGGAATAAAACCTGGCACAATATGACAGCCCTGATAGAGGAGGCACTTGAAAATAAAATAAAAAGCGTCAAAAAAGTTTCAGCATATGTTTGATTATATGATCGTCGGCGCAGGACTTTCCGGAGCTGTGCTTGCAGAGCGGCTCGCTTCCAAATCCGGCAAAAAAATATTACTGGTTGAAAAAAGAAATCATATTGGGGGTAATACGTTTGATTATTATAATGAAGACGGCATTTTAATTCATAAGTACGGCCCGCATATTTTTCATACCAACAGCCCTGAAGTCTTCAGTTATCTTTCAAAATTTACGCAATGGCGATCTTATGAACACAGGGTATTAGCCAGTGTTGATGGGCTTTTAGTTCCCATACCAATCAATTTAAATACAATTAATCAGTTATACGGATTAAATTTAAATTGCGATGAAGTCGACGCTTTTTTGCACTCGAAGGCAGAGAAAAAAGACAGGATACAAACTTCAGAAGATGTAGTAGTAAACAAAGTAGGGCGACAACTTTATGAAAAATTTTTTAAAGGTTATACCAAAAAGCAATGGAACCTTGATCCTTCAGAGCTTGATGCATCAGTAACTTCCCGGATACCGACGCGTAACAATAAGGACGACCGTTATTTTACGGATACTTTCCAGGCAATTCCAAAAAATGGATATACCTCCATGTTTAATAATATTCTTTCTAATCCCAATATCAAAATTTTACTTAATACGGATTACAAAGAAGTACAACATGTAATTCCATATAGAAAAATGATCTATACGGGTCCCATTGATTTCTTTTACGATTACCGTTTTGGTAAATTACCCTACCGTTCTATTGAATTTAAATTTGAGACATTAGACCAGGAATTTTTTCAAAAAACAGGAACCGTTAACTATCCTAACGAGCACCTGTACACGAGAATTACCGAATTTAAATACTTGACAGGCCAGCAACATCCGAAGACGTCTATCGTTTATGAATACCCGAAAGATAGCGGCGACCCGTATTATCCAGTCCCCAGGGCGGAAAATGCATTACTATATAAAAAATATCAATCGCTTGCTTTGCAGGAAGACAATGTATACTTCAGCGGGAGATTGGCCACCTACAAATATTATAACATGGATCAGGTAGTCGCCCAGGCACTTACGCTTTATAGCAAGATCGAAGCTTCTAACCGGTCAGAAAGCCATTTAAACGGACATGAATTACGACTTATACAATCCTGAGATGTGGGGTGGCATTGAATGCACCATCAACAGGATTGGGGATAGCTTCCGTGATCAGTTAAAATATACCGGACATTACGAACGGGAAGACGACATTGATAAAATAGCTCAGTTAAGAATTCGAAAATTGCGTTATCCCGTTTTATGGGAGGCTCACCAATTTAATTCACCGGAAGAAAAGATCAATTGGAGCTATACGGAAAGAAGGCTTCAAAAAATCCGCTCTCTCCACATTGAGCCGATTGCAGGACTTCTTCATCATGGCGGTGGCCCTTCCTTTACCGGATTACTTCATGAGGAGTTTCCTGAGCTGCTCGCTGCCTATGCAACAAAAGTGGCGGAAAAATTTCCGTGGATCAATTATTATACACCTGTCAATGAACCGCTAACCACTGCGCGGTTTAGCGGGCTTTATGGCTTATGGTATCCACATGAAAAAAATGAATTGAATTTTTTTTCAATGTTTCTCAATGAATTAAAGGCTATTGTACTTTCCATGGAGGCAATAAGAAAAATAAATTCAAATGCTAAATTAGTACAAACGGAAGATCTTGCCAGGATACACAGTACGCCTCTTTTGCAATACCAGGCCGATTTTGAAAATCAGAGAAGATGGCTTACTTATGATTTTCTTTGTGGCAAAGTAAATAGAAACCATTTTTTCTGGCACTACTTAATTTCTCTCGGCATTCTGGAAATCAGGTTGGAATTTTTTTTAGATCACCCTTCCCCGCCGGATATAGCCGGGTTTAATTATTATGTTACTTCCGAACGGTTTCTTGATGAAAAAATCAATCTTTATCCCAATGAATCACATGGAGGCAACGGGCAACAAAGCTATGTAGATGTTGCCGCGGTAAGGTGCACGGAATGCAGCGGACTAGCAACGCTATTAAAGGAAGCCTGGCAGCGATACCATTTGCCAATGGCGCTCACAGAAGTGCATTTAAACTGCACCCGTGAAGAACAGCTAAGATGGTTTAAAGACTCGTGGGACATTTGCTGCGAATTACTAAAAGAAAATATTAACGTAAAAGCGATAACGGCATGGTCGATATTTGGTGCATACGACTGGAACAGTCTTCTTACGAAAGAGGATAAAAATTACGAAACCGGCGTTTTTGAAATAAATGAAGGTTCGCTAAGAGCTACTGCTATGGCTAAATTAATAAGGTCATTAGCTACTACCGGAAGCTACGAGCATCCTATTCTTTTCAGGAAAGGTTGGTGGCGGAAAGATCAAAAAGAAAGAGGAAACTGCCGCAACAACTTTTCTCAGCCACTACTCATCGTGGAAGAGGATCCAATAATAGGGAAAATAATTACAGAAATCTGCAAAAGGCGCCGCATAGATTATTGCTTGTTTCCAAAATCTGACTCCGATATTTCGGATCAAAAAAACATAAATGAAATCATTCAGACATACAATCCCTGGTCTGTCGTAATTGCTGGAACTTATACGGGGATGCATTTTGTCAATCATCGTGTACGGATATTAATCATTACGGGAAGAAGTGTCTTCAAATTAAGAGAAAATTATCCGGAAGCTCTGATCGTTGACCCGGAAACATTGGAAAAAACTGAATTTGACATTTGGACATTTATAAACAGATCCCTTGATCTTTTAATTGACGAAGAGGCGGGCTTATGGAGATTTAGCAGCAATGGCATGTTGGTGCGATATCAAAACATTGAAGCCAGACGGTTCGTAGAAAATAGTAACGACATGGAATTATCGGTAAATTGAAATTAATAATATAATATTTCTCCGCAACTTTCAAATCAAGAAAGAATAAAATAGCCTGGTACACGTTATAAGCAGAACTCATTTTTAAAAATCTGCACTGATTATGCCCGGAACAAAATTTATGTTTTCAACAGGAATTGAAAACAGTTATCCCACGATATTGCTACCTGATGGTAACGTAAAAAGAGTGGATGAAATGGAAAAAGCGTTTCATTATAAATATTGGAAAACGGATTTTGATTTAGTGAAGGAACTTGGCATTGAGTTTTTAAGGTATGGGCCTGCATATTACAAGACCCACACTGCTCCGGGGAAATATGATTGGAATTTTGCGGATGAAACCTTTTCATATTTAGAAAAAGCAGGAATTAATCCTATTGTAGATTTGTGTCACTTTGGAATTCCTGATTGGATGGGCAATTTTCAGAATCCAGAATTCCCGCACTATTTTGCTGAATATGCAGAAGCTTTTGCAAGACGCTTTCCCCGCCTGCAGTTATATACGCCTATTAACGAAATTTTTATCGCAGCCATGTTTTCTGCACAGTATGGCTGGTGGAATGAAAGATTGACCTCAGATACCGCTTTTGTAACAGCGCTAAAGCATTTATGTAAAGCCAATGTTATGGCCATGCATGCCATTCTGAAGGTTCAGCCGGAGGCGACATTTATTCAAAGCGAATCTTCAGAATATTTTCATGCAATGGATCCGCAAGCGCTTCCACTTGCACGCTTTCTGAACCAAAAGCGTTTTCTTTCCCTGGACCTTACTTACGGTTATCCCCTAAATGTTACGATGTACGAATACCTTTTAAGTAACGGAATGACGCCGCAGGAATATCAATGGTTTACAGACAACCAGGTAAAGGGAAGATGCATAATGGGCAATGATTATTATGTAACGAATGAACATATTGTTCATCCGGACGGGCATACGCAGGCTGCTGGTGAAATTTTTGGTTATTATGTAATTACAAGTCAGTATTATCGTCGTTACAAGCTGCCGATCATGCATACGGAAACTAACATTAAGATGCCGGCTTGTAAAGAATGGCTGTTAAAACAGTGGGCTAATGTACACAGGCTAAAGCACGACGGCATTCCGGTGGTAGGATTCACGTGGTATAGCCTTACCCACCAGGTTGACTGGGACTCAGCGCTCAGAAATGATCATGGCAACATCAATGAATTAGGATTATACGATCTTGAGCGAAAAATTATGCCTGTTGGTGAAGCTTATAAAACCCTCATTCAACAATGGCAGGGTATTATCACGGAAGAAAGCTATGGGCTTATTTTTCAAAATTGGTAATAACCTGTCGCCCTCGTTTATGCCTGGACGTTATCCTCCAAAAGATTTCTGATCTTCTCTTCAAATAAATTCATATCAAATGGTTTTTCAATAGAATCGTTAACCGGCAAAGTTCTATTGAAATTCCGGGAGACATGGCCTGTCATCAGGAGCACTGGCAGTCTTTTAAATTCAGCAGTGTTTTTGATTGCCAACAAGGTTTCATGCTGTAAAATGTCGATAATTACAAGAGATGGCTTAAAACTTCCGACCAGTTGAACGGCCTCTTTTTTCTTAGCACTAAATTTTACCTGGTAACCCTTTTTCTCGAGCCATAATTTTAAAAGATCCATTGTGTCGGGATCGTTATTTAAGACCAAAATTTTATCCATGACTTTATCCATGACTTTATTGAAAAGGAAAATGTAAGTGCGGACCTGTCATTTGAAGAAACGCCTGCTATCTCAGCGGGTAAATACTATTTCCTGCTTAATAATGTCAGCCGTGAATATTGAAAACAGTTCGTGAGCTTTTAGAGTCTCACCTTTCCTTGCACAACCGGCGTCTTCAAAACGCGAACCTGGTGGTTTTTCTTCAAATGAACAAACTCTTTGTACCGCACCAACCGAACTATCGTGGGCTTCTTTAATTTTTTGCGAGTATAACTTTTTGCTCATAGGCCATTTTTACCATAAATCAAGAAAAATGTGTGCCATTTTGATTTTTCTTAATTGATTCAGTAATCGAAATCCTCTATATAAGTGAAAGTAGAGACAATTTTTGGGTAAAAAAAAATACATTGTTTTCTCTTTTCAACTGAACAGGTTGAAGTTGGGTATTAAAAGACACAGTTATTACCCCACTTGAATCGGATTTTAACGAATGTCTAAACGGAACGCTGTTTGTAAATGTTAACCATTATCTCGCCAAAAAAATGTTTCCCATGAACGAACAAAATAAAGTTACCCGTCGCGAAGTGATCGGTGGAATTGGCGTCGGTTTAGCTGCGATGGCAATTAATCCTGTTTTCGCCGGCAAAGAAAAAGTCGATGAAGACATGCCCGGCGACAAGGCATTAGAAGATCCGACAACGAAATATCCAAAACCTCCTTTTAACGGTCAGTCACAGCCATGGCCCGGTCTTGCGGGCAAAATGGATCCGAAACCCGATCATGGTGAAAAAAGCTACAAAGGTTCCGGGCGGCTAAAGGGCAGAAAGGCATTAATAACCGGCGGAGATTCAGGTATGGGACGCGCGGCTGCGATCGCTTATGCCCGGGAGGGCGCGGATGTTGCCATCAATTATTTCCCCACGGAAGAACCCGACGCACGCGAGGTAATAGAACTTATTAAGGCCGAAGGAAGAAAAGCCGTAGCCATTCCCGGAGATTTAAGAAACGAGGAGTTTTGCAAAAAACTAGTTGAAACTGCGGTTAATGAATTAGGCGGACTCGATATTGTTGTAAGCAATGCCGGACGTCAGCAGTCGCACGCTTCCATACTTGATATTTCAACCGAGCAATTTGATTGGACCATGAGAACCAATATTTATGCGCCATTCTGGATTATAAAGGCTGCATTATCTCATTTGAAACCTGGTTCGGTAATTATAGGTACAACGTCCGAGCAAGCTTACGACCCCTCTCCTGATCTGTATGATTATGCGCAAACAAAAGCTGCTACGATGAATTATATAAAATCACTTGCAAAGCAGCTTGGACCTAAAGGAATACGCGTAAACGGCGTCGCTCCGGGACCTATATGGACACCGCTGCAGGTAAGCGGAGGCGCTACACAGGAAAAACTAAAAACTTTCGGTGGGCAAACACCTCTTGGCCGGCCGGGACAGCCTGCAGAATTAGCCTCAATCTATGTACAACTTGCAGCAGATGACGCGAGCTATGCTAATGGCCAGGTTTACGGGTCTTCCGGCGGAACCGGGCAACCATAGTGCTTCTAGCAGAGAAACTCATTCTATTATTTGGCTGATAAATATTTAGAACCTTAGATTTTATGCTTTTCAAGCAGAGACATGTTATTGTATTTATGCCCGTCTTGTTGATAGTTTGACCTCCTGAAAATTTTGGGTGAAACACTGTCAATGACTAATAACCTTTATCCTTATACTTAAAATGGGCTATCAGCATAAAAATATTTACCAATAAAGAAAAAGCATTCGTTATGATAATGGGATAATCGTGCTGCAGAATGCCGTACCAAATCCATAATGCAATTCCTGCATCCAATACCAGTAACATTCCCACCGCTATTTCTTCTGATTGCTTTTTCTTTATTGTTTTTATTAGCTGAGGCAACATTGACGTTGCTGTTAAAACCCCGGCAATAATACCTATAACATCAGGCAATCCAATCCCAATTAAAATCTCATACATAAGTTTAAGAAATACGATACGGCGTTAAATTAATTAAGCCCGGCTAATTAATGTTTCATTTAAAAACAAACATTCAACTATCTAAAAATATTTTTCAGTTTTCGTTAGTATAAAAAAACCAGGCTTTACCTGGTTTAAAAGTTGTTTTCACAGGGATATCTTACGCTTCTTCCTGGTTAGCGGCATAATTCACATTATTTTCAGCAATAGAGCTTAATAACTCGTCAGCTTCTTTCTCTTCTGATAACGTTTGTTCCAGGAGCTCTGCAACATCATTGTGGGATAAGGTTCTTGCAAGTTGCGCAAGTCCGCCATACGTAGCAATTTCATAATGTTCCACTTTTTGGCCGGCGAGGATCAGACCTACATCTCTTGTTGATGTATTCTCATCTGTTTCACTGATGATATCCTCGCCTTCTTTTGTAATTCCTGCCATAGCCTCACACTTCTTGGCTACCGCCTTTTCGTCCAGCAAGTCAAATATCTCCTCAAGCCTGCTGACATGCTCCTTGGTAGTTTCAAGATGATCGCCAAATGCTTTTTGCAATTCTTCAGTAGTAGAAGCCTTCTGCATTTTAGGCAAGGTTTTTACCAGGTGTTTCTCTGCCCAATAAATGTCCTTGAGTTCATCAATAAAAAAATCTTCGAGCATTGAATCTTCAATTTTTGAATCTTTTTTTTGGGATTTTTGTTTTCCGTTACCGGAAGCTGCTTTTGTATTCATTGTAAAAATATTTTTAATTAAATAATATTCTATTATGATACAAATGTGTGCCATCTTTTTATACAACTGACTAATAGCGTCGTAAAAGTAATTTGGCTTCGTTTATTATAAAAAATTGAAAGTACCACACGCCAATTATAGCAAAATAACTTTTGCATATCTGATTTTAAATCGTCTAAACCCAGCAAGAGATATTACAATTCTAAATGTTACTTTTCAATAGTTTATTCGATACTCAAACTGTAACCTACAATACACAGATGGTTTGGCGAAACGCTGATTTATATACACAATTCATGAGACTTGTGAAAATATTGACCACATGCCCGAGTAAACTATGCCAACACTTTATAAGTTCAGGCCGCAACATAATTATCGTCACAGCGGGCAGTGAAAAATTATAAACAGTGACCATTTATATGAAGTTATGCCGGGCAAAAGCAAGATGGCTTTGTTTTTGTCTTAAAATATTTTTTTAGTATCAATATTATATTTCTAAATAATCAATATTATATTTTATGGAAAATAAAAAATATGCTCTCATTACAGGTGCAACAAGTGGTATTGGGTTTGAACTCGCAAAGCTTTTTGCAAAAGATGGCTACAATCTTATAATAGTGGCAAGAGATGAAGAGGAGCTAAGAAATACAGAAACGGAATTGACAAACACTTATGGTATTCAAGTCTTGTCTATTTCGAAGGATTTATCCGAACCCCAGGGCGCATTCGAACTTTATGAAGAAGCAGCATCCGCTGGCATACAACCCGATGTGCTTGTCAACGATGCAGGGCAAGGTCTCTATGGCAAGTTCGTTGATACGGATATTACAAGAGAGTTGTCAATCATTCAACTTAATATTTCGAGCCTGGTGGTTCTTACAAAACTTTTTCTACAAGACATGATAAAAAGACGCGAAGGAAAGATTTTAAATCTTTCTTCGGTAGCCAGTAAGATTCCCGGCCCCTACCAGTCAGTGTATCATGGAACCAAAGCATTTGTACAATCATTCACTGAAGCCATACGCAACGAAGTAAAAGATAGTGGGGTGGTGATTACAGCCTTATTGCCAGGTGCGACAGACACAGACTTTTTTAATAAAGCGGAAATGCAGAATTCAAAAATTGTACAGGATGGCAAGCTTGCCGATGCTGCAGCCGTTGCCAAAGATGGTTATGAAGCGCTGATGAATAATCATGATATGGTAGTATCAGGATTTAAAAATAAAGTGCAAGTGGCCCTGAGCAACATTTTGCCGGATAGCCTGGTGGCAGATAATGTCCGGAAGCAACAGCAGCCGGTATCAGAGGCTAAAAAATAATTTAAACTATAAAAGAAAATCTATGAAAGCAGCAGTGATACACGGCCCCGGCAAAGTGCAATATGACACCGTGGACGACCCGAAAATTAAAGATGGCCTTGACATAATATTAAAGGTAACGGCAACGGCTATATGCGGTTCTGATCTGCACATTTATTCCGGTGGTATTCCGCAGCCACGGCCTATGGTGCTGGGTCATGAGTTTATGGGTATTGTAGAAGAAGTGGGAACTTCCGTAAAAAATCTGAAACGCGGAGATAGAGTGGTTGTGCCTTTTCCGATTGCCTGTGGTCACTGTTTTTTTTGCAATCACGAACTGCCTGGGCATTGTGAAAATAGTAATCCCGAACATTATGGCCCGGAAGGCGGACTGCTTATAGAAAAAGGCGGGGCACTGTTTGGGTACACCGACTTATACGGCGGCTATGATGGCGGACAGGCACAATATGTCCGAGTACCATATGCAGACTTCGGGCCGAGGCTTGTGCCAGACTCTCTCACTGATGAGCAGGTTTTATTTTTAACCGACATTTTTCCTACAGGTTATACAGGTATTGATTGGGGCGAAGTGAAAGGTGGTGAGACTGTGGCAATTTTTGGATCAGGGCCTGTAGGAATTATGGCTGCCAAGAGTGCCTGGCTTCGTGGCGCGGGAAGAGTAATAAATGTAGATACTCTTCAATACCGCTTAGATAAAGCAAAAGAATCAGCAAAGTCGGAAACTATTTTATGGGAAGGTGATGGAAAAAACGTTGTAGAATTTTTGCGTTCCATAACCAATAATCGTGGTGCAGATGTTTGCGTAGACGCAGTTGGTTTTGAGCCTGACAGGAATATACTGGATCGTGCAAAGGCTGTTATCAATTTCGAGAAGGGATCAGTAAAGGTTTTGGAAACATGTATGAGTGCAGTACGAAGAGGCGGAATAGTTTCAGTCCTTGGCGTCTACCCCACAACGTATGATAACTTTCCAATCGGTCAGTTTTTTGATAAGGGACTTATTATAAAAGGCGGCCAGGCGCCTGCCCAAAAACATATTGATAAATTATTGGATTATGTGTCTGAAGGCAAAGTAAAACTTGACGACATTATAACACACAGACTGCCCCTGTCACAGATCGCGCATGGATATAGCATCTTTAAAAAGAAAGAGGATAATTGTGTAAAGGTGGTTCTTGATCCATGGGCATAGGCGATTGTATTTTTCTTTAGATCACTAGTTTCTCATTAAACCCCCAGGTGGTTTCTGACTCGTAAAGACCTCAATTTCCCAGATAAATTGCTTAGCCAAGGCAGGGTATCTTGCATGTTTCAAAAGCTCAAACAATTTGAAACAGCAAGGCCCAGAGTGGCAAGAGGATGACTTATCTGTATTCCTTTTATATTTCACCGCTCTTTGAAAAAAACACGGTACCTGCGGAAACCAAAACATTGAATCTTTCGGTACGATAACTTTAGCAGATATGATTACGGTAGCAGAAGGCCGCCTTCCACGTGCTAATGCTTCAAACCCCGATTCTGAAAAAATTGTTGACTCTTTTGTACGGTGATCCAAACTATTTATCTTCACATCCAGACTCTAAGCCTACAAATAAAATTCATCAGGTTGCAACAGCCGGTTTATCAAATCGTAAAATGAGTACTTATAATTTATCATGACCAGAAAATACTTCTTACAACTAACAATAGCTTATAGCATTTTCCTGGTAACTTTTGCAGGGGTTAAGCATACCGGTCATGGCTACTCGAAAAAAGTTATAAAAAATAATGAGTTAATCCGGCATGACACGAGTCGCCCGCTCTCCTCGTTTCTGGTAATATCCGATATCCATTTAAACAGCAGCGCTTCTCAAAATGACGCTCATGGTGATACCGGGGACAGCCTGTGGCTGGCAGCGAAAAAGGAAATCAATACCCTTATTGCAGTTAAGAATCCCCGGTTTATAATTGTATTAGGAGACCTTCCGAGACATGACAATTCAACAAAAAAAGATTCAATGAAAGTGAGGCAGAATATTGAGCAGGTAATAACCTATTTTAAAGATAGCGCCAAAATACCTGCAGGAGTTCCGCTGATATATGTCCCGGGCAATAATGATTCCTGGAATGGAGATTATAGCGCCTTTACACTCCCGGATTCTGTTTATAAAGTGTATGGTTATCCTTTTATACACGTTGATTCTAAGATGGCATCTGATCATGCATGTGTTGCAAATGATAGCTTGCTGAGAAGCATTGGCTGTTTTTCCATATATCCATTGGGTAAAAAAAATAAATTAAAGCTGATCGTATTAAATACAGTCTTATTTAATAAATCTAACGGTTTCCCCTATTCGCATGATACCCTGCAACAATTTGCTGACGCCACTAAACAAATAAATTGGTTGTTGCGGCAATTGGATCATGCTGCACGAAATGGCGAAAAAGTTTTACTGGCTATGCATGTACCACCGGGCATTGATGGATTTTCATTAAAACCCATGTGGTATGATAAGAGTATAGAAAATGCTTTTTTGAAAGCAATTAAGAAATATCAACAAAATATAATTGGGCTACTGGCAGGCCATACGCACATGGATGGCATTCGTTTGTTAACTACACGCGCCGGCAACGTTGATGCCTTGCTTATATCTGTTGCCGGTGTTGCGCCCGGGCATGGTAATAATCCATCGGTAAAGCTCATAGAATATAATCCCGGTAATTTTGCATGGCAAAATTTCAATGTTTATTACATGAACTATTGGAACCTGTGCTTGAATAAGAACAATAATAATTGTGAACAGCGGCTAACAACCTGGAACGACTCCTACAGTTTTCGAAATATAATTAATTATCATGGCAAGCTCTCTATTCTTCAATATTTTCAATATAAGAAAAGCCATCATAAAGAAAATGATATCAATCATTTTGTAAATGAAATATACAGCGACTATGGGAAAAAACCGAACACCACTGAAGTTGATGCCTCTATTTATGTAGGCTATCGTAAATAGGTTTCATTTATTTATTAAGTTTGAAAAGAGGACAAAATCAGCTTCTTCTTTATTTGTAATCATCTTTCAAGAAAAAGCTTTTACAAAAAAATCAATTGGTTAAATGTAACATAATAGTAAACCCGCTGCATTCTCCTTCTTTAGTTTTCACTCTTATCTCTTCACTATGTCTCTTCAAATATCCTAAAATAATTCATTCATTCTAAATGGATTCTCCTTCTATTAATCAAGGTTACATTCGTTTTTGTAGCGAATCATTGTGTAATAAATAGCAGCGATCTTTTTAGCTGTTGCCACAACCGCATATTTATTGCCGTGTAGGGCTGTCGCAAGGTAGTGTCAGAAAACCCAAGTAAAACCGCAACTATTTTTAACCACATTGCCAATAATTTTGTATTAAGTGAAAGAAGAAATACGGCGATATTTCGACGGATGTTTATCTTGTGATACTCAATTTTAAAATACATTATCAGCCGTATTTAACAACCATCCGCCAAACCTTGTCCCATTTGGCTGCATCATAGGAGCGCTTAAGGTAGTGCCCGACAATTGAAGAATGCCAACGCCCCATGGACTCGTAACAAAGATGTCTACAAGATTTACACTCGGCCGTTTCCGGATTATTCTGCCCTGAATATATTTGCCAACCGAACCAAATTGATTGTCAGCAGTGTTTAACAACCAGCCACCAAACCGGCTACCGTTAGGTTGCATCATGGGTGCGGTAAGGGTGGCCCCGGAAAGCTTAAGGATGCTAATACCCCACGGACTTGTTACGATAAACTCATCATGGCCGTCGCCGTCAAAATCTCCCGGCATCGCCAAAACTGTTATCACCCGTGTTAAGCAACCATCCGCCAAAACGGGTCCCGTTTGGAGACATCATTAATGGATTCATGGTTGCTGCCGCCTGTTTTAATATGCCAATGCCCCAGGGACTCGCTACTAATATTTCAGCAGCCCCCGTCCCCATCATAATCATCCAGCAAAAGGGATGTTCTTTGTTCCCTGCCTGAGGTCTCATTATTTTCTTTCTGCATGACGTGTTCTCTTTATTGTAAGTAAATATCAATCGGCAAAATCTATCCCTTCAATAACTCAACGCACAACGAGTGTTATTTGCAACACAGTTGGTGAATCGCCAAAACCGGGGCCGCCCCAGTCTGTCTCATCGCCATTTTGAATGCGAAGGAGCTTGAATTTACCATCTTCATATTTTCCCTCTTCCACTTTTCCGTATTGCCATGTCCTGCCTGCATTTTTGCCAACCGGTTCAAAGGTAATGTGACAGCCGGTTCCCATAACTATAAATTTATTTTCTTCCAATTGTACCAGCATTATTTTTCCGGTTGACAGCGTATTTACCGGTGCAGCATTGTCCCTTCCATTTCCGCCGAAGGTCACTATCACCTTCCAAGCCCCTGCATTTATTACCTGCTGCGCAAAATCTTCGCGCTCCACAACTGCTTTTATTTTCCCATCAAGACTCCATTGCGCAAGCTCCCTCATCATGGGTTCTATCATTGCATATTCCTGTGCAAAAGGAGCAAGTCTTTTGCTGATTTGTTCATCACGGTCTGCCTCACCATTATCGTCTATGCCAAACGGTGAGAAACCGATGCCACCGCGGGCAATCACTTCATACAGATATTTCACCTTATCCATACTTAAAGCAGCTTCAGGTACAAAGAGTGCATTATCAGGACGGCTATACAGATCGATTACCTTCAATATTTTTTCACTTCCTGTAATGTAAATATCCGGTGCAAGCAAATCAATAGCAGGCGCCGCAGCTTTCCAGATTGGAATTACATTGTCAGTTGGTCCCCCGCTTTCGTACGTGTTCGCCATCGGGTTTGTAAGCGGGTCACGAAGCGCTGCATTCACATACATCGGCAGCGCATACTCCGCTTTACCCGCTACCGCTACCTGCCCAATAAACCGGGCTACCGACCACGCCTGGAAATATTCGTCGGCCCGCTCTCTAAAAACTTTTTGCCAGCTACCCGAAGTTCCCGGTGAAACGTTTAGTTCTTTAAGTACCGAAGGCTTTAGCAATTCGGAAGGTACATCGCCTTCAAATAATTTTTGAGCCGAAGGTGAATAATCCCTTACGCTTCCCCACGCGCCGGATTCGTTTTCTACCTGAATCATAATCACGGTATGCTGCGCATCCGCATTCTTTAAATACTTCATCACCGCTGAAAATGCCTTTATATCTGCATCCAGCGTAGCTATAAAATTGGGAGACGGCGAATCAACAGGCTTTACCTGTTTTACCCGTTATGTTGGGATATTTAGCGGCATCCTTTTTCATCCATAAGGGCATGTAATGATTACTGCCGTTTTTCCATGTGGCAAACCAAAGCAATATTAAATGTTTATTGTGTTGCCTTGCCTGTACAAGCAAAGTATCAACCAGGGAGAAATCAAACCTGCCTTCTACGGGTTCGATCTGTTCCCAATAAATAGGCACTTCCAGCGTGTTGGCGTGCATAGCTGTGATAGCCTCCCATACATTGGGAAGCATACCCGGCCAGCCGCTTGAGTTATGTGCCTGGCCGCCAAGAATGAAGAATGGCTTTCCGTCTACCAGTAAGCCATGCCGGCCTCCTTTTCTATAATTTTCGGTAGCTGGCAAAAGCTCTTCATACAAGTCAGCATCATCAAAACAAATCCTATCAGCGTTATTTTTTTCATCCTTCTTTTTATTAAAGTTATGTGCAGCAAGTTGCGTTTCATTTTATTAAATGTAGAACCATTTTATTTTGCCGCAAGTTAAGACTTTTGACAGGCTTTTTCATAGCTAACGCATAAGGCTAAACGATAAAAGCCTCCTTAATGAAAGTTAACAAAAAACCCTGGTAAATATTCAGTCTTTATTAAATCAGTATTTGCTTTCGATAGTAATTTACTCACAATTTTTTTACCAAAAATAAATTGATGAGCACTGATCAATGCAATAAACAAACTAATGGATAAAGGTAATTTTTACTGTCACAGGCATTCTAAAATATCATAACTAACGCGAAAGAATAAACGCTATTTATGAAAAACTCAGGGTTACGTAATTAAACATCCTTGCATAAATAATCAGGATTTCTATTTTAGATTTGTCATTCAATAATAACAATGAAAGCAATCCTAATAACAAACCCGGGACCGCCTGATGTACTTAAAATGCAGGAAAGGCCGGTTCCGGTTCCAGGCAAAAATGAAGTACTGATACAAATAAAAGCAGCAGGAGTAAACCGCCCTGATATAGCCCAGCGGAAAGGACTTTACCCTGCACCGCCCGGAGCGCCCGCAGATATCCCGGGCCTGGAAGTTGCCGGGATTATTGAAGAATGCGGTGACGAGGTACAGCGTTGGGCCAAAGGTGATAAAGTTGTTGCGTTACTTGCAGGTGGTGGCTACGCTGATTTTGCAACCGTAGATGCGGGACAGTGTCTCCCGCTTCCAAAAAAATTAACTTATATAGAGGCGGCTTCATTGCCCGAAACGGTTTTTACTGTGTGGCATAATGTATTTCAAAGAGGCTTGCTGAAATCCGGCGAACATTTCCTTATTCACGGTGGCAGCAGTGGCATAGGCATTACTGCTATTCAATTGGCGAAGGCTTTTGGCGCTGTTGTTTTTGCTACGGCAGGCTCACCGGAAAAATGCAGTGCCTGTGTATCATTTGGCGCAGATGCGTGTTTTAATTACAGGGAAGTAGATTTTGAAATGCCTCTGCAGCAAGAAGGAATAGACGTGATACTGGATATGATTGGTGGCGATTATGTGCCAAAAAATATCCGGTTGTTACGGCCCGATGGCCGGATGGTATTTATCAATTCAATGAAAGGAAATTTGATGGAACTGAATATTATGACCATCATGCAAAAAAGACTCACCATTACCGGAAGTACACTTCGAAGCAGGCAGGTTTCTTTTAAAGCCGCGTTGGCAAAAGAAGTGGAAACGCATGTGTGGCCTCTTATAGATTCAGGACAATTCAAGCCCGTTATTTACGAGGTCTTTCCACTACAGGATGCATGCAAAGCACATGAATTAATGGAAAGCAGCCGGCACATTGGCAAGATTGTTTTGATGAACAAAGAATGATGAAATCTGCTGCTGACGCTCGTTGATTGCAATCATCTCCGAAATTTCTTTCGTTTTATTTGAGAAGGATCATTCATGCGTTATGCGTTTGCGAAAATGAGGATAAAATTAAAATGACAGGTAATAAATGTTCGTTTGAAAGGCACTATGATAGCTAAACGTAACAGAGCGGATTATAGTTATTTAGTGTTTTAAAGACGGCTCTTTTTCCCTCACTTTTTTAGCCTTCAGCCTTCCCTCATTCAAGCCTTGAGCCAAAACTTTATACCGGTCTGATTGCCTACTTAATTATTTTACATTCTAAGGTCTGCAAGGGAGTACATGATGACCGCCTTGCAAACCTGTTGATCTTATTTTATAAACTTAATTACTTTGCGTTCGTTATTATTTTCTGATTCAAGCAGGTAAATTCCACTATGTAGTGTAACGGGTAATGTAACCTCCCCATTTGTATTTTCCATTGTTTTCGTATAGATAATTCTCCCGCTAATGTCGCGTATAGAAAGTTGCAACTTCCCGGTAACACCATTGACCAAAATACTCACATTATCCTGCACCGGGTTTGAAAGTAACCGAATATTCCATTGACTAGTTGCTGTCATACGCAAAGAAATAATATTCGTTAACGCGGACTTATCATCTATATCAATTGCCTGTAACCTGTAGTAGACAACAGTCTTGCCCGATGCAATTATGCCCGGATCTATAAATGAATATCTACTGATCGAATAGGTGGTGCCATTTGCGTCTACGCTTCCAATATTTTCAAAATGCTGCCCGTCATCGCTTCGCTGAACCGTAAAGCTCTTACTGTTTATCTCCTGCTGTGTACTCCACTGTAATATGGCATCGTTACCTTTTGGCGTTACCGTAAAGTCGGTAAGCTTTACAGGTAATGCATTAAAAGTTCCATTTACAACAAACAGATCAGTAGCAGTAGGACTATTGCCGTCCGTTGCAGTAAATATTATTTTTCCGTTACAAACGTAGGTAAGTTGTGGATCAGCATCTGCGGCATTTGGATTGATATCATAAACAATAGAAGTATTGGCAGCCGTTCCATCGGTTACCCACAATTCATTTCCCGTTATGCCATTATTTGCTGCGAAATATAAAGCCGAAGAAGTGTACAAATATGAAAGGTTATTCGATATATCGATCCCGTCGCCGGTCCCGGGCCTGATATCTTTTACCATTGAAGTTCCGCCTGAAGTTCCATCGGAAACCCATAATTCATATCCTGCTGCTGCGGTAGATGCACCAAAGAAAAATTTATTGCCCTGAAATAAAGGCTGCGTATAGGTACCATTTATGAAATTGATATTATAGGGAAGGAAAATGAATGGTACGGTGTTATTGGTGCCTGTGGGGGTGAAAGCTTTGAATAATACCGTTCCTGCGGGAGTTCCATCCGATTGCCAAAGTTCTGACCGGCTCATACCATCGGAAACTGGAAAAATAAATGAACTGGTAAGGTTTATGGCATCAATAATAAAAATATTGGAAAACGATGTTCCCTGAATTATATTTTTTAAAAGCGTAGTGTTACCTGCGGTTCCGTCGGTTGTCCATATCTCTCCGGTACTTGTACCGTCATATGCATTAAAAAAGGCATGGTTGTTAAAAACATGAAAACCTGTAAATAGTGGATACATTAATCCGGGAATTATCTCAAAGCCCGTAGAACTCGCAATTCCCGGATTAATGTCCTTGACCAACACGGTACCACCTGATGTGCCGTCCGTTTTCCAAAGTTCCTCACCATGTACACCATCGTTTGCCAAAAATAAGATGGTGCTGTTTAACACAGAAAACTCACGTGGATTAGACGAATCAAGACCGCCGCCGGCAAGGTTTATATCTTTTAATAAAACCGTACCTGCCGCCGAACCGTCGGATTTCCAAAGCTCCACACCTGCGCCAGTGGCTTCTGCGGCGAATAACAAAAAGGTTCCGTTTGAAAATAAGTTGAAGCTATCGATTGAGTTACTGCTTGCAGGGCCTGAGACGATGTCTTTTACAAGCGTGGTTCCCGCAAGAGTGCCGTCTGATCGCCATAATTCCCGGCCTTCATTAGCAGTTGCGGCAGAAAAATAAAGGTAGCCTTTTAAAACAACCATTGAGCCAGGCGTAGAACTTACAGCACCGGGATTTATGTCTTTAATTAAAGTTGTCCCGCCTGCAGTGCCATCGGATGTATATAATTCAGTTCCCGCAGTAGTGGTTATACCATTGAAGATAAATTTACCGTTCAATATTCCAAAATTGTCGCCATATTTAATGGTGGAAGAGATTTGAATGGTACCTCCGGGCGTTCCATCTGTTGCCCAAATAGAACTGTCAATATCTGAATAAAGAATTGTTTTCCCGTTACTTAATGGAACGAGAACCTCAAGGCTATTGTTATTATTAATCTCAGTAACCTGTGCTTTTGCACTTAAAGTACCCACGGCAATCAATGCACTTAATAGTAGACTTTTTTTCATGCTTCAAAATATTAATGTTGAATTAAACTCTTGTCTTGTATAGGTTTCAACAGCAATTATTGCTACAAAATTTTGCGAATAAATTGGCGTAATCAAAGCATGAATAAACAAGTATTCATTTAGTAGCACGAGGCTTTAGAGGTGTGACATTTCAAAAGGATATTATTTTGGAATGTGATGTCAGTGGAGGAGCAATATTTAAGTCTATATTTAAATAAACCAATCTTCAGAAATGAAAGTTATTAAAACTTTTATATTTAATCAAGAAAACGAACCGATAAATATCTAAATACATTGCATATGAATTTTTTGCCAACGTGAGTATTCCTTAGTCGATCAATTTATCAATTGCTTTGAGCACCCCAACAGGATCAACCCTCATTGCCTGCAGATGTTTCCCTTTATACATAAAAAAAGTCTTAGGATCCAGGGCATTTTTATAAACTAATTCTGCCTCTTTAAAAGGTATTTGTTCATCCTCTTTGCTATGTATAAAAAGCTTCGGTATATTTTTTATTGATTTGATATCTTCCTTTGCTGAATAAGGCGAGATAAGATGTTGCTTTATCATATCTCTGCTGGCCAGCGGAGACTGGTCTGCTGCAATATCGGTAAACGAACTAACGGTTCCATCTAATATTAAAGCAACAATCGAATGTTGGTTGTTTTTAGCTAAATGTACCGCCTCCGCGGTGCCGATAGACGCTCCATATATTATTACTTTTGTGTTTTTTACATCCTTTCGTTGCAGTAAGTAGTTGAAAACAAATTGCCCGTCCTGTGCGATGTTTAAATGAGTAGGATGGCCGGTAGATTTTCCATAGCCCCGGAAATCAATCATGAACACCTGGAAGCCATCCTTAACAAGCGGCTTCACCATAAACAGGTATTTAGAAACGTTTCCACTATCCCCATGTAAAAAGAAAATGGTAGCTTTTGGCTTCGCGACTGGTTTTAAGAAAATACCTGTTAACTGGATACTATCCGTATTAAGCAATACATCTTCATATTTTACATTACTCATCGGCTGAAATGTTTTACCCGGGTGGTAGAACCTGTTATCCATTTGAGCATATATGTGACCTGAAAATATAATTGCTATTAGTAATGGAATAAGGCAATTTCTCATTTTAATCGTAATTAAGCTATGCAATTAACAACAGTATTTTCAAATAACAAGTCAACTATATTTAATCAAAATAGGTGAATCATGCAACTCATCCCGCTAATTATATAACACTTTGTAGAAATATTGAACTGACCTTTTTGCAGTTGTAAAAATGCATTTACAATGCGAACTACCGGAGGCTATGATGATACGCCATATCTTTTTCTTTATCAATTTACCCTGTATTCTGTTTCTTTGCAACATAAGGTTTTTAAAGAATGAGATGTTTCGGAAGATAAGTCATGCTATGATGCAAAATCAAATGATTTACAAACCTTAGTGATACTTTCTACAATTTACTTTGATGATTAATATTTTCAGAATGAATATAAACGCACGCATATGTCTTACATCGCTGTTGATAGTTGTTGCAACCTGGTGGGCAAGCCCTCTTAAGGCACAGGATGCACATTTGATAAAGCAGCTTGAGCAAAGCAATTATCTGCGAGTAACCATGAAGGCTGATTCTGCCAATATGGGCATAACAAGATGGTTGAAAAAACCGGTAGAAAAAACCCGGACCCTGCCTTTGGCTACTGACTTCAATTCATTAAAACATACAGGGCCGGGCACCATACAAATTGACCATAACAACACCATTTCGGGTGAGGGCAGCATTCTGCTGGAAACGCCAACCTCTCTTACCAAAAAAAATCCGACCAACAGGGCTTATGCATTTGCAGAAGTGATAAAGCCTTTGAAGGGGGAAGACCTGCGCGGTTATAACCGCTTTTCTGTGTGGGTTTACGCAGATGGTCCGGGTTTTTATTCTTTTTTTGTCGGATGCACTTTATATAACGGCGGCAAACACATAATGCCCACACCGGGCAGATTTGAGGGACAGCATTTTGTTAATGTATATCCTGACAAATGGCAGCACATCATTTGGGAAATGCCCGACCTGTACCGCGACTCCGTAACCGGGTTTTCTGTAAGTATCATGCTGACCGGTTCGCCACAGGGCGCGGCTGATAGTATGAAGCTATACATTGATGATATGCGCATTGAAAAAGTAAAAGCTGAAAACACCAGGGGCTTTAATCTGAGGCAGGATGCCATTGCGTATAGCAATAGCGGTTATAAAACAGGAGCGGTGAAACAGGCGTTAGTGCAAAACGTGACGGATACAAAATTCCGGTTGATAAATGCAGACAACAAAATCGTATTTACCGGCAACGGCAAAAGAATGGATAGTGGTTTTGTTCAGATGGATTTCAGCAGCTTTAATAAGCCCGGATATTACCAACTCAAAATCGGAGATAGAGCAACAAAACCCTTTGCGATAGGTGATGATGCTTACCTCGCTACGGCATGGCATACACTCAATTTTTTCTATGCAGAAAGGTGTGGATACGATCAGCCTGGCATTCACGAGCTATGTCACCAGGATGCAGTAAGCGTACACCCTGATGGCAGGAAAATAAGTGTAAGTGGCGGATGGCATGATGCCGCCGATGTTACGCAGGGAGTGGACAATACTTCGCGTGCCGGAATAGCCATGCTGGACCTCGCCAGGTCAGTAAAAAATAAAAATAAAGCCTTGTATAATCGCTTACTCGAAGAAGCCCGCTGGGGACTTAGCTGGACGATGCGAACCAGGTTTGGCGATGGCTACAGGGATGGAGGAGTTATTATGGGCATCTGGAGTGATAATGTTATAGGTACTAAAGATGATATGCGGGGGAAAGCTTCCAACAACCCTGCGGACAATTTTATTGCGGCTTCTTATTGCGCAATAGCGGTTCCTTTTTATAAAGATGACGCTGTCTTTTCACATTGGTGCAACAGAAGCGCCGTGGAAGATTTTGCATTTGCAACGCAGCGGCTGGACTCTTCTGTAAACGAACATAACGAAGTGGACCTGCATGCACTCGCCGTAGTTGCTGCCATGAACCTCTACCGGCTTACTAAAGAACGCATCTTACCTGGATTCAGCAGTTAAATATGCACGTGTGGTAATGGATTGCCAGCAAATAAAAAGGCGCACCGATTGGTCAATCCCGCTGCATGGGTTTTTTTATGAATCAAGAAAGAAAAAAAGAATACTCGCCTACTTTCACAAAAGCGATGAACAAATGATGATAGAAGGATTGAGCATGTTGCTTACAGATGCTCCTTCAAACCCGGATGCTTCCCTTTGGAAAGCATCCTGCCAGGCTTATGCAGACTATCTGCATGATATTGCAAACGTGATGAAGCCTTACGGGATTTTACCATCAGCCGTATATGAATTGAACAACGCAGATTTTTCGGGCATCTATCATGAAGGAGAAAGAGTGGGCATGCCTTCTATGGAAGAATACAATGCAGAGGTAAAAAACGGGATACATCTTGGCGGCGATTTTTACCTGCGCCGTTATCCTGTAGCCTACCAGTTTAGGGGATTTTATGATGTACTGATGGCAAAAGCAAAGGCCGCATTGATTCTTTCAGATTTACTAAAAGATAACTCGTTAAAAGATATTGGCAACAAGGCAACTTGAATATATTGTTGGCTATAATCCTTTTGCAATGAGCACTATTTACGGAGATGGATATGATTATCCGCCTTTGTATGCGGCTTACGCAGGAGATGTTGTAGGCGCGGTGCCGGTAGGAATAGAAACTTTCGAAAACGATGATGAACCGTATATGCCCATGCAGGTAAATGCTACCTACAAAGAAATATGGACGCGTACTACAGGCGATGTAATTTGGATGCTGTCAAAACTGTTTGAAAATTAATTATCAATAAATAAAAACATTCAAAATATAGTTTAGTCACAAATTGATTAATGTCCCAGCGGAGTTCCCCGTTAATAAGCTTTCTAGATAAAAGCAATTTCCGGGAACCCCGATGCCAAACAACTTCCATCTATTCGAAGCGTGGACTTCACTTCATTTGAAGTTCGTTTATCCGTCGGGGTTATACGGGAGGCATAAAGAACCCGCACGGATACTAATGCTTCTTGAGACTGCGACCTTAAAGTTATTTTTGAATGCATAACTTTTCTTATTTTTAATATTACAATTATTTATTATGGCCAAAGAAATGCTTATTCAAAAAACAATACTCATTAACAGTGATGTACATAAAGTATATGAATTTTTAAAGTATACCAAAAACCAGGATAAGTTTAGTGTATGGAATATGAAGGATCCGGCAATGAAAAAAAACTATGCAGGAGAAGATGGTATGCCCGGATTTACATACTCCTGGGACAGTAAAGATAAAAATGTAGGCGCCGGCCAGCAGGAAATAAAAAGCATGAGCGAAGACAACCGGATAGATTATGAGTTAAGATTTGAGCGCCCAATGCGAAACACAGCGCAGTCCAGCTTTATAACCGATAAAGTTAAAAACAATGAAACTTCTGTAACATGGACATTTGCATCTCCGACCAAATTTCCAATGTCTCTGTTTGCACCAATTTTTAAAAAGATGCTTGGAAAACAAATAGAACAGGGGTTGCAAAATTTAAAGGCATTGCTCGAGAAGTAAGCGAATTCAACTGACGTAGATATGCTCCGGAGCTTTAACTTTCAGTCGGGGTTTACACAGGTACTATGATAATGATGGAAATATTGTTCTGTGCAAAACCCGCCACGACATCAACATAGAAAATGGCTTTTCAAGATGGCAAATATTTTGATTCGCACAGAGGAGGCGCATTTACATCAAAGCAACAAAATAGTGGCCTGGCATAAACCAAAACGTTTTTTTCAATTAGTGCAGCGATCACTGATTATTTAAATGTTGTAAGAGCTAACCCAGAGTATTTCATTATTTGAAACATTCTAAGAACAGCACGGGAAATTTTTCAATTTCCACTTATTACCCTTTTTCGCAGAAAACGTTGTTTAAGATAATTCCAACCGGCTCATCATAAAGCTTAAAGAAGGCATACGCAATACAAACGCTGCCAATGAGTAATAATCAGGCCAACTAAAAAGTCCGTGCCATCCCAAAGGAATTTTATTATCAGCCACCCAGGCGGTATAAATATAAATCAAAGGGTAATGTGTAATATAAAGTGGGTAAGAAATATCGCCTAGAAACTTACAGGCCTTTATAGATTTACTGTTTTTTATTTTACTGCCCGCGCCAATCGAAATGACCAAAGGGAAAAGAATGATGATCGCAAACGACTCATACAATCCATTCATCCAAAGGTGCGCGCTGCCTCCGATCCTTGGAACAGAAAGAATAATAACTATCAAAAGGCTACATAGCCAAAAAGCACCATTGACTCTAATTAATTTCCCCATGCGGCAAAGCAGCACACCCGCAAAAAACGGGAAAAGCAAACGCGTAAAACCCACGTTGAGTTGCTCTTCATTGAGAGACCATCCGCCAATTAAATCCCCGGTTGGGCCCATTAATAAATAATGAATAAGAATGACATGCAAAAAGAAACACAATGACAGCTAACACTTTTTTAGACAGCTTACGGATGACAAGTGCATAAAGAAGATTGGCAATGTATTCGAAGAAAAGTGACCATGCAGGACCATTCAGCGGATGCATTTCCTGCCAGCCACGGATATCCATTGATATGGGCAACGGTATCAGTGTAAAGCCTACCACCATCACCAGCAGCATTTTCCAAACCGGGGTTTGGCTAATGAGTGGAAAAATGCCGGAAACCTGCAAATAAAAAAGGGCAGCGCCAATGATGGAACCCATTATTATCATCGGCTGTAAACGGATAAGTCTGCGTTTACAAAAATCCCAAAGCGTCATTTTTCCCCAGCGGTCATCGTAGGCATAAGCCACTACAAAACCCGATAAAAGAAAAAAGAAATCTACCGCCAGGTAGCCGTGGTTAATAACCTGAGCAAAACGGTCGCCGTTAGTGTAGCTCTCCAAAACATGAAAAGCTACCACAATGATAGAAGCTACGCCCCGAAGGCCATCCAGGATTTCATAATGGTTTTTTGATTCAATGTATCCCGGCATTTTGCTCATAGAATTTTGTATATTTTTCAATAAGGGAATCGTTAGTTTTTTAAAACAGCTTTAAAGATATAATGTTGAAGATAAATATTATAGCCAATTTAAAATACGATTTTTTGACCACGCTATCATTAGCCTGCAACTAAGAATTCATGAACATTAAATCTATAACAAAAACTCAATTTCAATCAAGCCGCATTGCTTTCAAAAGTAATAATTTATTGCTCTGATATAAATATTTTGTACAAAATTTACTTAGTTAAAACCAAGCTCAACACTCCCTGATTATTTAACGGTTGTAAGAGCTATCGCAGTTGGTGTATTTCATTATTTTGAACATTGTAAGGATAATGGATCTATATGAAAGCAACAAAATAACGGGCTGGGATAAACGAAAACGGTTTTTTTAAATTGGCCCTCAATCTAAGACAGGCAAATTCATTTTAGTTTGCTCTGCCGTGTCAGCATTTCTTCAAGGCCAGCAGTCGGGACACCGCCTGGGATGAATAACCTTCGCCCCATCAAACCGCAGCATTTGCTTATCATTGCAGAATAAATACTTTTACTTTCATAAAAGGATTATGCAAATTGAAATTCATAATACAAATGCTGAACTTGGTAAAGCCGCAGCGGCAGATGCCGCACGGTTATTACGAGATGCTATTGAAACAAATGGAACTGCCAATCTTATTCTTGCCACAGGAACAAGCCAGCTTGAAACCTTGAAACAACTTGTAAGAGAAGATGTGGATTGGACTAAAGTAACTATGTTTCACCTTGATGAATATATCGGATTATCCTCTGCGCATCCTGCAAGTTTCAGGAAATATTTACATGACAGGTTTATCTCAAAAATTTTTTCATTAAAAGCAGCACATTTAATTAATGGTGAGCTCAATCCTAAGCAGGAATGTGAAAGATTAGGTAAGCTGATTAGGCAATACCCTGTTGATGTTGCGCTGATTGGCATTGGAGAAAACGGGCATCTTGCGTTTAATGATCCGCCAGCAGATTTTGAAACAGAAGAACCTTATATTATAGTTGAATTAGATGACGCATGCAGAAAACAACAAATGGGTGAAGGTTGGTTTAAAACAATAGATGAAGTTCCCCGAAAAGCAATCAGTATGTCCGTAAGGCAAATCGTAAGATCGAAAAATATTATTTGTTCTGTACCGGACAAAAGAAAAGCAATGGCAGTAAAAAATTGCCTCACGCTACATGTAAGCAATCTTTTTCCGGCAAGCATATTACAGACTCATAAAAAATGTATTGTCTATCTTGATAAAGATTCCGCATCTTATTACCTGGTGAAATGAATGTAATTAATGTCAGCTAAAACACTCAAAATATATAATGGTAGAATTATAACGCCTTCTAAAATTATTGAAGGAGGTTGTGTAGTTGTGAAAGATGGCATTATAGCGGAAGTAAGTGAAACGAATATTGAAGCAGGAAATGTGGTGAAAATAAATGCGGAAGGTAAATATGTTTCACCCGGTTTTATCGATATACATATTCACGGTGGTGGTGGCCACGACTTTATGGATGCCAATGAAAATGCGTTCCTTGCAATTGCTGAAACACATGCACAATATGGAACAACAGCCATGCTGCCAACAACATTAACCTCCACCAAAGAAGTATTGTTGCAAACACTCGATGTGTATGAATCTGCAAATAAAAAAAATATAAATGGCGCACAGTTCCTGGGAATGCATTTGGAAGGTCCCTATATTTCGTTAAATCAAAGAGGTGCACAAGATCCGCGTTTTATAAGAGAGCCGAACCCTGATGAATACAAAGAAATTCTTTCAACATATTCCTGCATTAAACGGTGGAGCGCAGCACCGGAACTGAAAGGCGCTATTGAATTTGGACGTTATGTAAGATCAAAAAATGTATTGCCTGCGATAGCGCACACCGATGCTGTTTATGAGGAAGTGCTTGAAGCTTTTAAAAATGGTTATACATTAATTACGCATTTATATTCTGCTATGTCGGGCGTTACAAGAAGAAACGCTTACCGTTATGCAGGTGTAATTGAAAGTGCTTATATTATTGATGACATGGATGTTGAAATTATAGCAGATGGTACTCACCTTCCTGCACCATTGCTAAAGCTTATCTATAAAATTAAAAGTGCGGATAGAATTGCTTTGATAACCGATGCTATGCGTGCCGCAGGAACGAATGCAGGTGAAAGTATCCTGGGCAGTCTTCAGGATGGTTTGAAAGTAATTGTAGAAGATGGTGTGGCAAAGTTGCCCGACAGGAGCAGTTTTGCGGGAAGCGTGGCCACGGCAGACCGGCTGGTGAGAACGATGGTATACATGGCTGAGGTTTCTATGATGGATGCCATAAAGATGATAACGGCTACGCCTGCACGAATTTTGAAAATAGAAGATAAGAAAGGTTCGATTACACCAGGCAAAGATGCAGATATTGTAATCTTTGACGACAACATTAATATTTCAGCAACAATCATAAACGGGAAAATTGTTTATGCAAAATGAGTATCAGATAGGAGCTGGCTGGCTTCAGCGCATCGGGCCTGGATGAATTGCCAGTCTGAAAGTTTATAAATATATTCTTCAATCTTTCAATTTTCAGGTGTTACACTACCTACACCGGATGTATGAATTTCCGGGTTTGGCGGGCTGCCACGATAATGCACACTTCCCGCGCCGCTAACCGTTGCACTCAGGTGAACACTGGCAAATACATGTGCAACACCAACACCCGAAATACTCACTGTAGTGTTTTCACTTTGCAGGTTTCCGCAGTCTGCGTGACCAACACCAGAGAGGTCGCAATCAAAATCTTTCGTATGGCCGTGAAGCTTTATGGTACCTGTGCCGGATATAGTGACCGACACCGCCGGAGCATTCACTTCGCCCTCAATATTTCCGACGCCGCTTGTGTTGAATGAAATTTTACCGGGGCTCTGCAAAACACCGGACACTGTTATATTAGAAGCGCCGGAGGTAGTTACGTCAGACAATGTGGGAGCCGTAATATAAATTTTCGCATGATCATTATTTACAGATACTCCATCCTTGTAATGAATTTGTAAAGTCCCGTTTTCAACATTTGTTTCCAGGTAAGGTAATAAGTTGTCATCGTCTTCTACGGTTACAGAGCAATTGCTTCCGGTGGTGACTACCACATCCGCGGAGCCTGAAGAATGAACTTTTGTAAATGTTCCCGGATTGCGTGTTTCTTTTTTCACGTTCCCATTTCCGGAGATCATTTTGCACGAACTTAAAGCAGCAATAAAAATTATTGCCAAAAACGCTGTCTTCATAAATTTTTCTTTGAATGCAATAATCAGGCAAAAATGCTTGCCATGGTAAAGCTAACAAAAGCATTTCATTTTTTTTGCCTCATGGTTGACCGCACCCCGGTTCATGTCTTCACGAAAAGGAATTATTGGTGATTCTAAAAGACACGAATCACGGTTTTTGGTTGCCCTATCCTTTGCTATACTTAGCTTGCTTATAACCGTTAGTTGCGCTATCTGTCCTTAGCTTCGTGGCGCACAAACTAAGGCGTAGGTATTTCCATGAATCAATTATTAACCTTCTATACCCCCTCTTATGAAAATATCTATACAGCAAACTGCAGCAAAAGAGATGAGACAAATTTCATTATTATCGTGAAATTTATATTTACCGCTCATGTGGTATATGTACAATTGTTGCACAACATCGATAAGCAGAAAGTTCATTAGCGCAACCCAACTGCAGGTTTACAGAATCTTCCCGCGGGTCAGGCCGGCTTTATTTTAAAGAAAACGTCTATTGTTTATTTTTTTTATATAGACCTACAAGGTCACCCTGTGCAAGAATATGTCCTTGCATACTTTTTTCCAGCCCGGCCTTATCCGTTTTTATGTCCATGCTCAGTCTGGCATCCAGTGCATATACCATAAAATGATAGTGGTGTGTTCCCGATGGAGGGCACATTCCCTTATAACCGGCCTGACCTGCTCCATTCAAACCCTGCTCTGCGCCTTTAAAATTTTCAGGAATATTATCATTCCCCGGATCAATATTCCACACTACCCAATGAGTAAAACCTCCTTCCTTCGGAGCATCAGGATCATGTACAATAATGGCGATTGATTTTGTACCAGCGGGAATACCAGAAATGGATAGTGGAGGGCTTACCTCCTGACCTTCGCATGAGTATTTTGCAGGGATAGTACCATTGTTTACAAAAGCCGTACTGGTAATTTTCAAATTTGGGTAGTGGGCAAAGGCCGCCAGTGCCACTGTGGTTCCTAAAATGGATAATGTTGTTAGGAGATGCATAAAATCTTTTTATATAAATGCAGAAAAAACCATACCATAAATTCCTGCTGAATTATGTGTTATCAATGTTATCCACCGGTTTCGAAGTCTATTGATTTGGAGGTTTTTGTTTCGATACCAGGAAGGCTTTAAAGATGTCAGAACCATTTTCAAAAGTGACCGAACATCAACTCTACGCACACAAAACTCCATTTATCCCTTTTTATCAGGCAGGGCGTTTAATAATGCCATCACAGCCCAGTTACTTCCTGCTGCGGATATAAACTGGTTATCATCGTAAGGTGGAAACTCGCTGCTTACAAATGGCTGAATAGCAAACGACCTCGTTGCCACAAACCACGCGCCTTTGTCATCCTGGGTTTTTAATAAATATTGAAGGCCTGCCTGGTATACTGCATCTTCCGGCTTATCCATCCCGCTTTCATATAATGCATACAAAACCTGCCCCGTGGCATAAGCATCGCTGGCAAGGGTAGGTAATTGCGACCAGCCGCCATCTTTATTTTGCATAGCCCTTAGCTTTGCCGCAATTTTCATTTTATAGCTTGCACCGCTGCCGCACCATTGCATGCCAAGCAATTGGAAAGCCAGTTCCTGCTGCTGACTGGTTTGTGTATTTTCGAGCCAGTGTCTTGTTTTTGTTACCAGGGCATCTACCTGTTGTTTCTTTGCAGCGGACGCATACAATTCAATCGCCCGGATAGCCATTGCCGTAAGATGTACATCGCCGGTTTCCAGCGGCACCCGGCCTGACTCGGCAAGAAAGGAACCATCAGGTTTTGCCTGGCCCATAATATAATCAACTGCAATATCAGTGTACATATTTGCAGGATACTTTTGTGCGTGCATACCTATTAGTAAATATGGTATAGGGAAACTTAATGGAAGAAACTGAGGTATAAGGTTAGGATTGCACCCGCCGGCCACATCATTTTCCATAGCTGTTTTACTGCGTGCTGCAAATGAATCTATTACTGGAACACCTTTTGCCATTGCGATACCTTCAGCCATTGCGGTTAAAGTATTGTGATGGCACGAAGCACATTTCAGACGGCTATTGTTAGTGAAAGCATAACCGCTTTTTTGCAGAAGCTGTAATCCTTTAGAAGCGGCCTGTTGTATTACTGTATCATTTATTTCTTTAGGAGTGTACATCCATCCTTGAAGCGTGCTTAGCAAGAAGATACCGCATGAAAGAATGATGACAGCAGAGCGAACATTGATACTGATTTTCATATCATTATGATTAAAGTGTAATTATTTACTTGAATATTTTTCCAGTATAGCAACCGACGGAACGTTTCCTTTTTGTTTTGCGTAATATAAGGCATCCGTTCCATCAGGCGCCTTTGCCGACACAGTGGCTCCGTCTTTAATAAGCGCCATGGTCATTTCAGGGTCGTCCGTTTCAGATTGCTGCAATACCATTAGCGCCGTATAACCATGTTTACACGTAGCATTGGGATTCGCTCCATGCTCGAGCAGGTACATGAACGAATTTTTATCATGGGCTAATGCCGCATTCATTAAAGGAGTGAAACCCTGAACCGCATCCAGCCCTCCGTTAAGAACAGGGCCTACATTTACATTTGCGCCACTATCAATCAGCATTTTTAATGTGCCGAAAGAGCGAAACGCAAGGGCCGCATCAATAGGATAATCGCCAAAAGATACCGTATCGTTTGCTTTGAAACCATTTCTCAGCAGAAAGCCGAGTATAGCTGTATCTCCTGATGATGCGGCATTATAAACAAGATAGTTATCCCGGGCAGCTTTTTTAAGATCGGCTCCTTTATCAATCAATAAATGAAAAATCTTCATTGTGCCGGGCATAGCCGCCAGCTTTACCAAAAGGCCGTAGCCATATATCGTATGGTTTGGGTCTGCACCCTTGTCAAGCAGCAGCTTTGTTTTAGCCCAATCCGGTACAGCGAGCCATAGAGCGGTAGTGCCATCTGTTGAATGATAATTTACATCAGCCCCATGCGAGATAAGTATTTTCATTTGCTCTGCAGAGCCATTTAAGGTAGCGGCCATTAAAGCGGAATAGCTATTTAGCGAATCATTGGCACTTGCTCCAATGGCTAATTGTTTCTCGAGTGCCACTGTACTTCCTGACCGTATTGCCTGGAAAAGCGCAATAGTTTTATCACTTACATTTTCAGCAGTTTGCTGTGCTGAAGAATTACAGGAAAAAGCCAGCAGGATTGCCCAGAGCATCATTTGCTTTTTATATACATAAATGCGTGTAAACTTTTTTAATAATGATTGATTCGGTAGAAAATGGAGGTTCATAAATTAAATTTAATATAAAGGCCCAGTAGAAAACAGAGATGGCTATTCAATTTCCAGGGAATTGGGTTTAACGACGAACGGGATAAGCGTTAGTGTAAGTTAGCGCAGAGAAAAAAAGCCAGGAGCAGTTATCGACAAAAAGATGCCTAAAACCGACATAAATATACACACAACGAATGTAGCAAAATAAAAATGTGGAAGTTTTTATGTTTACTACAGTATTATCCACCAATCCTTACCGGCTTCGATATTTAGCCTCGTGGATATTTTCCACTTGCCCTTTCTCTTACGAATCCATTCATTGAGTATAACCGCAACCTTAGCTGTGCTGTTCTTAGGCCTGAGGACAGCAATTCCTGATTATTTAAACGTTGCCCTGGGATGGCGTAATAAGATAATTTTTATTTAAATATTCTCAGCGCAACATGGGGTTGTACCACTACCAATCTTAATGCATAGTTCATGAACTTTATAATTTTTCCAGTTGTTCATTTAAACAAAATCATTATTAAGCAACAGCTAACAATCTTTTTAATTCTTCCTGATAAGTAGTATCAAATATAGAATTGATACTGGCATCGTTCACTTTGTCTTTAAATAAATCAGATTCCTTCATTAGATGTATCATATAATTTTCCCACGAAATTCTGTTGGAAGAACCTTTTTTAGAGTATTTAAAAATCACTTCAAAATTGTTAATGAGATAATAGCAATAAGCGTAAAGCTTGCCATCGTATTCTTCCTTGGTAATTTTTTCGAGCATTCCTGTACCCGGCTTAAACGTTGAATAATGATCGTTGTATATGCCGCGCAGGTAAGGGTGTTCAATAAGTAACTTGTTACCGTATTTAGCATTATTTTATAACTCCATCTCTGCTGAATGCTTTTATTGACAACCACACGGCGAATTTATTGCGCTGCCTTTATTTTCTACATTGTTATTTTACAATTTTTGAAACATGGTTTCTGCGTAAAGAATAAGATCGTTACAGCCAACTACCGGAATTGGCAGAAATAAACTAGTATAAACCGTGTTCTCAAATTTCGATTTCACTTCACTATGATTGTTGAAAACTTGTTGCGTTATAAAGAGGCAAATCAATGTGCTTTCGGATCGGCCCAGTAGGTAGATCCCCAAAAGCCACCCCACCCAAAAGATGCTTTATTCCTGGGACCTTTTGCGGCACCCGTTTCCCCCGGCAAACTAGTAATTCTTTTTGCTTCCCGGCAATATTGCAAACTGTCTGGCCTTAGCATATCTCTAATTTTTTTTCTTGCAACAACATATCTACACACGCTATCGCTTTAATCTTACATGATACAAACCTTCCTCTTCAAATATTCTATAACCATCTTTCCTCATAATTTCTTTTTAATACAATGGATTATGAAATCCTTTGCAAACCAAGGAACAACCCGTGATTGTTTAAACGTTGGGCGAGATATCGCACGTGAAGGATTTTATTATTTGAATATTCCCAGCACATGGGGGAAACTCCAACCTACTTTTTAACCATTTTCTCCATAAAAAGATACCTTTCGTGATGCTCTTCAGGATAGGCCTTTGTTTCCACGCCAATATGCATTACTTCAACGCCTTTAGTATTATTTATTACGGGCCAAAACGGTACTCCTAAACCGTTTGGACTTCCTGTTTTAATAAAGTTGGCAAAAAAGTTTTGCATGACCAACGAAACTTCATAATCCTCAGGTTGCCAGTCATACACACGATTCGTTGGAAGATTGCCCATTGCATATTCAATCTCGGCTGAATGGACTGCACCCACGGGTGGTGGGGCGGGGGTTGCAATTTTACCAGTGGTATCTTTTGACACGCCGCCTGCAAGATTTGCCACGGCATTTCCCATTTCAGACCGCATCTTCGGCCGCGGACGTATAAACCAATAACGATATACGGGTTTAACGCCTGTTTTACTTTGCAGGTCACTCCACCTCCAGGTGCTGAAAGCAATAAACCTGTCGCTGGCAAGAGCTGTGGCTACAGGGATCACATCAGCATCATTATCGGCATTATACACTTTCAACGCTTCGTCTGCATGGTCGCCGTATAGTTTTTTTACAGCATTGGTATAATTGTCAACGGTCGGTGCATTTCCACTTAATATCATATGATAGTCCATTTCGGCTGAATTCCATCCAACTAGCAGGGGGACGTGAGCCTGTTCACCTTTTTCAAAAATTTCAGTGGGTGATTTTGGAAAGAAATAACCATCCACATCTACCGGGAAAGTTCCGTATCCCATATTGGCTGTAGATTTCAACAGCTCATCAGCCGGCACGGCACGCAGTTCTTCCAAAGAATTTTTGTTGATTTTTTTTGCAAAACCAGTTCCGGAATTTTCTGCACCCTTTAATGAAGCTGTTGCCTGAAAACCGAGCAACGAGCCACTTTCACCGATAGCGCCGGCAATCATGTTGCGCGATAAAGGCGAAGCCATTTGCGCACTAACAGAAAACGATCCTGCCGATTCACCCGCTATTGTTATCTTGTTCGGGTCGCCGCCAAATGCGGCGATATTTTCTTTTACCCATTTGATTGCAGCAGCCTGGTCGAGTAAACCATAATTGCCCGAGGCACGATGAGGCGACTCTTTCGTCAGATCCGGGTAAGCAAAAAATCCAAATACACCCAATCTATAATTTACGGTTATAGCCACAATGCCGCGCCGTGACATGCTTTCACCATCATACCTCGGTTCCGATCCGTCTCCCGCAATATAGCCGCCCCCATAAAAATAAACGAGTACGGGAAGCTTGTCCTTAAATGTTTTTGAGGGTGTCCATATATTAAGGTAAAGGCAATCTTCACTCATTCCGTTAGAACGAAAATTCATATCGCCAAAGACGTTCAATTGCATGGCGCGTGGCCCAAATTTATCTGCATTGCGAGTGCCGGTCCAGTTCTTTACTGGTTGTGGTTCTTTCCACCGAAGCTCGCCAACCGGCGGTGCTGCAAAAGGAACGCCTTTGAATTCTGAAATTCCTGATACATTTACTCCTTCGAGTGATCCGTTTAGCGTTTTTACAATGGGCGGCTCATTGCTTCTTTGCGCATAAAGTGCAGAACCCGTCAGCATAACAAAAAGAAGTTGCGCGAATAATTTTCTCATATTAAGTATTAATTTAAAAATGAAAGAATAACGAAGTTAATGAACCCTTTTTTAAAAATCTTTGTTGGCGTATCCCCTGATTCGCCCAGGATTACTTTGACAAAGGAACCGTTTATTATTACCAATACTAACTCTAACTTAATTCTTTCAAGCCCTCCGTCCCGCAGAAATCTTTTGCGCTGTTATACTTCCAGTCTTCCGGCTTTATTACAACCTACATGTACCCGCTTTATGTATGTATCTAATTTTTGGCCCAACGCAAACTTTCTTATAACTGAACGGGAGCGAAGATTCTTGCGCCAAAGATGGAATTATATGAAAGCAACAAAATAACGGGCTGGCATAAACGAAAACGTTTTTTTTAAATTGAACTAATGGCAATTACGATCGGGGATTATTTGAAACTGGCATACACCATGTTCTCAAATTTTGCTTCCACCTCACTATGACTGTTGGGAACCTGTTGCGTTATAAACAGGCAAATCAAATGTGCTTTCGGATCGGCCCAGTAGGTAGATCCCCAAAAGCCACCCCAGCCAAAAGATGCTTTATTCCTGGGGCCTTTCGCAGCACCCTTTTCAGAAACAATTGCGAAGCCGAGTCCGAAATCATTTACACCATCAAATTTTAGGTCCAATTGATTAGTTGTCATCATGTCAACAGATCGGGGCGACAATATTTGATGGCCGTTGTAGGTACCTCCGTTTAATAGCATTTGTAAAAAAGCAGCATAGTCGAGAGCTGTTGATGTAAGATCGGCTCCTCCGGAAAAATAGGTTTTTTTTACCAACGGATAATCCGCATCAAATCCTTTTTTAGCTTTATCCCATTTGGTAACGTTATGTAATGAGTCTTCCGTATAAACCAATGCAAGCCTGCCTGCTTTGTCTGCCGGCACATTGAAATAAGTATCTTTTAATCCCATCGGCTCAAAAATATTATTGGTAAAAAACTTCTCAAGGCTCTCGCCGCTTATTACTTCGATAAGGTCACCAAGCAAGTCATAGTTTAAACCATAGGTCCATTTTTCTCCAGGCTGATGTACCAACGGTAATTTGGCAACTATCTTCATGGTCCTGGCGAGGGACTGTCCTCGTTTTGTAAGGTTAAACCCTGTTGATACCCCTGCTTTGGCATAAATGGCTTTCATATTATCGCTGCCTATGCCGGGATAATCCAGTCCGGAAGTGTGCGTAAGTAAATCGCGTATGGTTATGTCCCTTTTAGCAGGCACTGTTGTATAACTTGAATCTGCTGCATTAAATTTATCCAGGACAACAGGGTTTTTAAACTCAGGTATAAAATCGGCTACTGGCTCATCCAGCAAAAGCTTTCCTCTCTCATACAATATCATAATTCCAACGGCGGTGAAAGCTTTTGTTTGCGAGGCAATGCGAAATAATTCATCATTTGGCACCGGTTTTTTTGCAGCGGCATCTGTAAAACCATATCCCTTGTATTGGATTACCTGGTTATCTTTTATAATGATTGTTACCGCTCCCCTGATCCATTCTTTATTTATATAACTGTTGATCATCCCATCAATCTTTGCTAACCGCTCATAATTAATGGTACTATTATTACCGGTTGTTTGTATCACCTGTGCGAACAATACACAAGGGGCAAGGGAAATCGTTACCAGCAAAATTTTTTGCAGGCGTAGGATCAATTTATTCATTGTAAATTATTTCGACAGTTGGAATTAAAAATAGCGAAATATTGCCAGATTAATTGGCCCTGTTTTAGTGCAGGCGTTCGTTTGTGTGCTGTGAATGTATTCTGATTTTGCGTGAATCGTTCTGTATAAATTACTTTGGGTTGATTATCCTGTATCTAAAACTGGTATGAATCGTTCCTGCTATTTTGCTCTCCGGCATCTTTAAATATGTTTAATATGCACTCTCTCCGGCTTTCGCCTGGATGTTCTTTTATTGAGATGTTCAGCTTAACTATATAAATTCCTATCTAAAAATGCATTCCTGAATTTTCCATCAGGGTCATTTGATGTAATCAGATCTTTAAAATCTTTTAAGCGTTCATATCTTGATTGCAAAATCTTTGGTGATAACGTAAACAATTTTGCCCAGTGTGGTTTTACATTGAAAGGCATCAATTGCTGTTCAATTAATGGAAGTAGTTGCATCACTGCATCTGTTTCCTGTTTCAATGTAAAATGTATAGCAACAGAGGTTTGCTTATAACATGGGCTCATCCAAAGGTTATCTGCTTTAATCGTTCTTATTTCCGTTATAAAAAGATGTGGTGTAATTTTTTCATGTAATGTTTCCACAGCCATGATTGCATCGTATGCATGTTCAACCGGCACAAAAAATTCCGCCTGCAGTTCCTTGCCGGTACTTGGTTTAAAACCCATTTTAAAATGCGGCATTCGTTCATACCATGTTCCCGGCACGCCCATTTGATCGGTTGTATTTTCTGCTGACTGATCTTCTACCGGATGCATATTTTTTGTCGCTAATGTTCCACCATATAAATCTTGTCCGGCGGGTACTTCATTATCATTTGCAATACTTTTTACCCAAACTTCATTAATATTTTTATTGGCCCAATTGGTAAATAAACTTACGCTGTAACCTTTCGATTCCACATCTGCAAAATGATCTTTCAATGCATCCATCGGCATGTTTCGATATACAACTTGCTTCATCTTAAATGTGGGAAGTACATCAAGCGTCACTTTGGTAACAATACCAATCGCACCAAGATTTACAACGACGCCATAAAATTTGTCACCATCTTTTTTTGAAAGATTTACAACGTCACCTTTTGCATTTATAAATTCTATCGCAGCCACCTGGGTTGATAAATTTCCATGCCGCACGCCTGACCCATGCGTGCCTGTGGCACAGGCACCGGCAACAGTTATGTGTGGCAGCGAGGCAAGATTTTCCAACGCATAACCATGCTGATCAAGATAAGGAGCAAAGTCTCCATAACGTGTTCCTGCTTCAACTGTGATTGTATGGTTGCTGGTATCAAGTGATACAACTTTGTTAAGTTTGCTTAATGATAATTGATTGTACGTACTGTTAGCAATTGTATTGAATGAATGTCTTGAACCTAATGCTTTTACTTTGCTGCATTGCTTCACAACTTCCTGCACTTCCTCCACTGATTTAGGATAATATACATTGCCTGTTGCATAATGTAAATTGCCGGCCCAGTTTGAAAGATGTTCGTTTTTCATTTCCGCTTTTATTGAAGAGTTGCAAGCTATAAAATCTGGTAATATGAGGCCGCCTGCAATGGCAGATGTTGTTCGCAGGAATCGTTTCCTATCCATAAGTAAATTAGTTGAATAAGTTTTACCGGAGCAATCATGTAATGTTATCAAATTTCAATAAACTTTATTAATTAAACAAACCCATACCGGTTATTAATCCCCGAACAGGAAGAGTGCTGGTTTATTTGAATATTCTCAACAAAGTATGCGGAAATTACCGGCGAATTATTAAATAAAGTATCTTACACAAAAGTAAATACAAATCCAATAACTGATTTCCAGCTCACGGAACCAGGCAAACCAAACAATAGTTTACAATAACTGCTCAATCAACATGATATAACAACCATGAAAAAATATTTGTACATATTTATTCATGCTATGCTGGCTGTTACCGGTAAGATCGTTTGCCCAGCAGGAAGATATTACGGGGATGTGGTATGGGGAAATAACTATTACAGAGGCAGAAACAGTCAATCTTCCTTACGAGATTGCAGTAAGCGAAGAAAACGGAAAATTGTTTGGATATTCAAGAATTGTTTTTCATGCTAATGGCAAAGATGAAGCAGGCGTGCAAAATATCAGCATCAGGCGCAAGGGTAACAAGGTCATCATGGAAGATGAAGGTTTTATCGATTATAATTTTTCGATCAAGCCTCCCAAGCCAGGTAAAGAAAACAATGAGTGTTGAACTTACCACTACAGTTAACGAAATGACACTGGAAGGTTCATGGAGTACCAACAGCACCCGCATCTACCGGAAATATAAAGGTGTTGTTTCGCTTAAAAGAAAGATTGCTTTCAAAAAACTGGATCTGTTTAAAAGCCTGGATACATTAAAGCTGCTTTCCATGTTATCTTTTCTGAACAGGCCGGAAACGGCGGCCGTTGTTACTGTCGCCGCCCCCGTTGAAAAGAAGCCGGAACCGTTACCTACCCCGTACCGGTCCCTGCTAACCCCGTACCGGTGCCGGAAACTGTTTTGATAATCACTCCAATTGAAAAAGCAGCTCCCGGATTATTGGCAGCAACAAAAAGAACGCAACCATCAACAGCTAAAATATCTCCCCTGCTAAAGCCATTGCAGGAAAATCCTTTGATAAAGTCGAAATTGGAGGCATTTCTGAAAGCTGCAGCTATACCCCCGAAACCCGCACCGGTAGTAGTTATTGCAGCAGCACCAAAACCGGAGAAAAAACCCGTGGAAGTTGCTATTCAGCCACCACCTAAGCCTACGCCCGTAGCGATAGTAGCACCGTCTGTTGCAAAGGGTGCTGCTGAAATAGATAAACGTGTTACAAAATCTGATCAGTCACTTTATTTTCAATCCGACAGTTTGTTGCTCACGTTGTATGATAATGGTGTAGTGGATGGCGATACGGTAACGGTAGTAATGAACGGCAATGTTATTTTTTCCAAAGCGGGACTTAGTACAGTAGCAAATAGCAAAACTATTTACATCACGCCTGATATGGATTCTGTAAACCTGGTGATGTATGCCGAAAATCTTGGCTCCATACCACCTAACACGGGCCTGCTGATCGTGAATGATGGTGACAAGAGGTACGAGGTTCGCTTTACTGCTGATTTACAAACAAATGCCGGGATTGTATTCCGGAGAAAAAAGAATAAATAATACTCATGAAGATATTTTCAGCGACTGTGGGTATCCCTGCTACAAATTTGTAAACCTACCTGCCGCGAAGGACTCCCGCCAGGTAGGTAGTACCCTAGCTTTTGCCAGCTTTACATGAAAGCAACAAAATAACGTACTGGTGTAAACGAAAACGGTTTTTTTAAATTAGTGGTAAAATATTAGTTAAGCCGCTGGTCTGGAGGTAGTGCCTTAGCTTTTGCTTGCTTTACATGAAAGCAACAAAATAACGGGCTGGCGTAAACGAAAACGGTTTTTTTAAATTGGTGGTGAAATATTAGTTGGGCCGCCAAAATAACGGACTGGCGTAAACGAAAACGGTTTTTTTAAATTAGTGGTAAAATATTAGTTGGGCCGCTGGTCAGGAGCCAAGCGGCGGCTTGCACGAGTGGATAGCTTGGGCTTTTGAAAGATGAATGTAGTCGAGTAGGCAAGAGCATTACAGCCCAAGCCGCTCAAGGAACCGTACGTGAAAGTCTCCCTTCATACGGCTCGTGTTATCTAAATCAAGATTTTATTCCAATCTTCCAGTGATAAAATAACGATGGATTTTCGGCTTGTATCAACTGATATTTCTTATACAATCGCTTTTTGCCCCGTATCTTATATGTGTTCTTTATCCACTTACAGATTCGTTCATTCAGATAATAAAATACGCCATGTGCCTCATCCCTGTTAAACCTCGTGTAGTAATTGATCCAGCCTCGTATTTTTGGATTTAGCTTTTCTGCAAACCATTCTAAGGTTTGTGTACTCCGCTGCGTAGGCAACACTTCTTTGATTGCTGCTTTGATACTCGTTTTTGCATTATTGCAGATGGCTGCACCAAATACCAACAGGCGTTTTGCGCTGCCAAATTTACTCTTAACTGTTCTTGGCTGAAAGCTATAACTTAGAAAAGTAAAACTCTCATTATCATGCTTTTCATGGCGCTGATAATTTTTGCAATACACAATCTTCGTCTTTTCCGGATGCAACGTTAATTCAAACGATTCCATCCTTACTTTTAATTCTTCCAGCACCGTTTCAGCTTCTTCTTTGTTGCCACAATGGATAACGATGTCGTCTGCATAGCGTTCAAAAGGACACTGCTGATGTGTTTCATCCATCCACTTGTCAAAAGCATGATGCAGGTAAATATTAGCCAGCAATGGACTAATGACTCCACCTTGCGGCGTACCTTTCGTCCTTGCTATTATGCTTCCATCTTCCTGTTCTACTCCTGCTTTCAACCATCTCTCTACATACATCAATAACCACTTCTCCTGCGTATGCTGCCCAAGCAATCCTAACAATATACTGTGACTGATGTTATCAAAGAACCCTTTTATATCTACATCCAACACCCACGCTTTCTGAATACAATTAGTTTGGCATTGAGCAAGCGCATCATGCGCACTTCTGCCGGGTCTGTACCCAAATGAGCTGTTGTGGAAGACTGTATCTACTGATGGTTCGAGATAATCTTTTACTACTCCCTGCGCTATGCGGTCTCCAACCGTTGGTATGCCCAATGGTCTTAATCCGCCTTGTTTCTTTGGAATAAATACCGTTCGTACAGGCGGTGGAAAATAACTACCCGATGCCATCCGGTTGTAAATCTTGTACAGATTCTTACTCATGTTGGCATTGAACATTTCAATGCTTTCACGGTCTACCCCTGCACCACCTTTCTTTGACACCGTTTTTAAATAGCTATCATACACCATCCGCTTACTTACCGGCAATGATTTTGTCTTTTCTTCTTTCATCATCCTCTTTTTAATTAAGAGTTGTTTAAAAATAATTCGACTTAGATAACCGAAGCCCTTCGCTCCGTTTCCATTACAGAAACTTCTTCACTACTATGGCTTCGTCCGACGCTTCCGGTTGCTTCTCCTGCCTGTGGCAAGATTGAGTTGCAGTATGAACTATAGAATATTTATTGAACAGTCGCTTTCCCCAAAGGAATGCCTTTGAGATAAAAAAAACTTCCTGCAAAGCCTGTTAGCACATCAACCGGGAAGCCTCTCACGTTCCGTATAAAAGCCTGTGTAAAGCTCCTGCCGCCTTAATGCCGGTTGTTCTGTAGCCCGTAAACAGATAACTGCTACAATAATCGTATCAATCGTAGGGTATCAATACTTTTAACAACGAGGTGCCTTTTCGACATGTCTTCGGTCGGTTTACTTTCGTTCAGCTTCTTTACACGTACCTGATGCCTTTGCAGACACCTTTTGCCTGAACGTTCAGCACCGCAACTTTTGATTGCAGCACCTTCAGGTGGTTTGCATACTCCGTCTGCACAGCGTATGCGGTAGACCTGCTACCATCTTTTATACAGCATTGAAAAGAACTATCTATTCTATTCATTCGTGACACACCCTACGGAGGCTGAAATAAAAAACCTCCCTGTACGGAAGGTTTTCAAAACTTTTAGAAACATTAATTACAATTTACCATCTATTGTACCAAAACAAAAAGATTATTATTACCCACAACCTGGCTGTTTTTTAAAACAGAATATGGTAGTAAAAAATGGCCATGATAGCCCCAGGGTGCGCCCCATGAGTTTTGGACGATAAAGTAGCCGCCACCGGTGGCACTGGTTGAGGAGGTGCCATCATCAAAATAGCCTACCAGCGGAACAGCATGCCCGCCAAGTGCGTGCACTCCCCTGGTTAAGGAGCCGTTGGTAAGCGGGTTATAAATATAGCTGGATGTACTAAGTCCTTCAAAAACGGTATAATTACGATTATCATAAACTGTAAAACCCATAAGCACGGGCTTGTTATTTAAAATAGCGTATTTACAATTATTCACTTCTGCCACATTTCCGGTTCCGGGAATGTAGTAATATCCGGCATTGGTAGTTCCTGATGTTCCGGTAGAGCCGCTTTGTGCTCCAATTACGAATTTAGCTGCACTGGCGACAGCGCCTGAGCCGGGAGCCGTGGTGAATTGCGAAGAAGACGACGTTGTATATTGTATCCCTGTGAATTAAGAGTTACCGGATAGGGGTACAGGTCTTCTGTGCTTTCTCCGTCCGGCGTAATGGCAGTGCCGCTTCCTGAATTACTTGTTAGCCCCTGCAAGGCCTCTCCAATATTAACCATATTTGCCCCGGGGTCTGAAGAAATGGAATTTTTTTCAATTTTCACTCTTTCAACATAGTACAAAAAAAGCGGGGCCAACGCCCCATCTGTACCGAAATAATCAGAAGGAGCAGAAAACTTGTTGGACACGATTGCAGCCATCGCAGACGAGGTGCTCGTTATAACTGGCTGGCTCGCAGTAGTTCCTCCTGCCGTATAATATTTTAAAATCTCGTTGGCTTCCGTACCACAAAAGCCGGTACACGACCCTATTTGCCCCTGGTCCCTGATTGCCGGTGTGGTAATGAGAAAGCTTGATGGGAGCGTGCCGGGATAAGTTAAATTATCCGGGGTAATGCCCTTATGAAATATTGAGGGCGAGAAAACCGGTAGCTGGGACACCTCAGCATCCGATGCAGGAAGTAATCCATACACATGAGGGCTAATACCCGTTTGAGTATCGGTAGTACTTTGCTGAATTTTCGTTTTGGAACAACTGGCGATAACGATTGCCACAAGAATGGGAAGCGCTAATTTTTGTAGTAATTTTTTCATGCTTGATAAGTTTTGTACAAATTATTCTTTTTTGCATTGCAACGCAATTTGCCTAAGTCAGTGTCTTCGTCATATTTGTTAAGAAAAGGTTAGAACCAGACTTATTTTTCGCCGACAGACTATTAAGCCTTTTCCATTCGGCGTATTGCAAACTCTCTATTAGCACATTTCTAATATTCCTTTCTTGTAAAAAACATCTATCCACGCTAATACCGCAAAACTTAAATAATACAAACCTTCCTCTTCAAATATTTTTAACCGCCTTTGCCCCATAATTTCTTTTTTAATAAAAATGGATTATAATCCTTTGCAAACTAAGGATAGCGCTCCCTAATTATTTAAACGTTGCAAAATGTCGCAGTTGGATTATTTCATTGTTTGAACATTCCAGACCAGCACGTACGGCCGTCCACGCTGCATAATGATCAATGTGCTCATCGATATTATATTCATGCTCTGTCGTTGGTTTGGTTTAGTGTATTAGTCATAAGGTTATTTTCACGCCTTGCGGCGCAGGCTGCATGGGTCATTGGGTCATTGGGTCATTGGGTCATTGGGTCGTAAATTTCTTTGTCTTTGCCTTCAGGTATAGGCTGTTGTAATAGATTTATTTCTGAATCAAGCCATTTGCTGTGATAGGGAATATTCTTATAAATATAATTTGTAAGGCTTGCAGAATCTTTTTACATGTCCTGAATAATGGAAACGATATAATCTTTTTCCCTTGAATGATCGCTTATACGTTCCCTTATATTCTCAGCAAAAAAGCCAAGGGTTACGGCAAGAAATATCATTAAGAATTCCAAAAAATATTCTTTGAAGCTTTTTTCTCAACGTGCGGGTGATGATGTACTTCCATTTGTTTCGTTGACACTTGCTCGGTTATCGTTGACGGTTCAGTATGTTTAATAACAGGCTCAGGTGAATTGGTTTCACTTACTTCTTTCGGACTTACCCGCTTACTATCTTCCTGACTTGGTCCTATTTCTTGTCCATTCATTGATTAGGCTTTTTCATTTGATGCCAGATAAATGCAACAGCAAACCCCATAACGATGTAAATAATGATGCGGATAATTCTCTCTTTTGCTTTAGCAGTCATAGTTTGATTTTTATTTGGTATAAATGTATGCGCCTGTTGAATTTGTTTATGCATTAACCCTTTTAGGGCCGCGTTGTTACAACCAGTTCATGCTGCATCAGCCATTGAAAATTCGCAATGATGATCATCTTCACTTCGTCAGTACTGAGCAAATGTTTCCAGTCTTTTATTATTGATTTCCGGAAATAGATCTGATTTAATGATTGATGACTTTTTCTTTCACCTGCACATGTAAAAGCATCTGCCATATTGAACTAAGATAATATTTATTCAGGAAATGTTGGGTGAGAAAACCGCCAGGGATGGGGTGGTCGTTGTATGCCGCTTTATCTGTAAAGGAACTCAAGAACTTTATTTATTAGCACTATAACTAACTAAACTTTACGAATTAAGTCGCTTTTTGTATACTATTTGTAAAGTTTGTTTGTCATTTTGAAATGTTTACTTATCTTTGAATGCAATTAAACAACTTAAAACTATGGAACAGACTAAAAAAAACGTGAACCGGAATTCAATTGTTTTCGCTATCATCTATGGAGCCACTTATTTGCCGGTCGCATGGCTATTAAAACATCAGGTATTTGGCCAGCCTGTTTCGATAATTATCGCGATAGTGCCAATTATTACATTCTCCATTTTTATCCTGAAATTAATTAAGGCCTTTTCAATAATGGATGAAGTGAAGCAACGTGTGCAATTCGAAGCCGTCGTTATAGGTTTTTCATTGACAGTAATGTTGATGATGATCCTGTTTTTGCTGAGCTTGTGTCATATATCTAATGATGGCTGGTTTGGCTATGCCGATATGGTAGGTTATTGCTGGCTATTTTATTTTGTTGGTTGGTTCATTTCGAAAAAAAGA
>CAWGLC010000009.1:0-47909 GCA_963823305.1 uncultured Chitinophagaceae bacterium | reverse complement strand
CGTTGACAGTTACCATCATCGTGTCCATGCCTGATGCACCGTTGTTATCAGTAACAGTTAATTGAAATTTATAAATACCTCTAACGAGATTTGTTAGTGCTGTGGATGCTGACGTATCATTCGTTATTGCATATCCAGAAGGTCCAGAAATTTTTATCCATTTATAAGATACTATAGTTCCACTTGAATCGTTACCACCACCAGTAAGATTAACAGAGTTTGCCGGCAATATTATCACCTGGTCAGAGCCTGCGTTTGCCACAGGCGGTGAATTGGTTATCGCACCGTTTCTTATAAGGGCGGCGGAGGAATACGGAGCAAGTGTAATCATACCATTATAAGGGATGTTCCTGACGTCAATGTAACTGGCATTTAATTGAACTCTTGCAATGGAAGTCAGCGCATTGTAGTCAAACACTAAGTTATTGGTGTCGTTAATCGTTTTGGGCGATTTTTGAGAGTGTATATCAAAGCCGGAGTAAGATCCCCAGCCGGACAAAGTATAATAGTTGAACCCGGTATAACCATTGGTAATTACATAAATCGACAGGCTATCATTTATAGGTCTGGCTAAATAATTACTGTCGATTGTACCGTACTGTTTAATCTCACTTTGCGCTCCGAAAGATTCTGCATTTAATGTTGTGGACGTTGCTGATTTCGCCATCAGCACATTATGCTTAATGGAACTTCCCCGGATCAAATTGCTGGGATCATCGCCCAGAAATAAAATTTGACAATAAGCATTATCATAAAAGGTATTATCATGAGCGTTTATATTAAATGAATTGTGAATGAGCAGGCCGCTATATGCGCAACCGGAAACAGTGTTATTGTAAATTTCAACTGCATTCGTTCTGTCATCCATATAAATGCCTTCCACCAGTGCCTTGGGTTGACCGGCTGTGCCAGCTATTTGACCAAGGCCGTTTAAAATTATATTATCGTGTACCTTGTTTCCTACAGCGGTGTTTTGCTGCCCTGTGTATATCGCTCCACCATCCATTTTTTGCAGGCAGTGGTTTGATATGGTATTAAAAGAAACATTCGTTTTATTACCCCAAAACCAAATTGCATTGAATCCCACACTATCTATGGTGTTATAGGTGTAGGTTGCGCTGTCAGCTTCTATCATTATACCCATTAGCGTACCATAATTTCCTGAACCATCTCCGCCCAAGCCGTCGCAATTGCCAACGTTGTTAATACTGTTATTTGTTATAAGTGCATTCGTAAATTCGCTTTCCAGTGATATGCAATTGTTATTAACATGATTAACTGCATTATTTTGAAAAACAAATCCGGTGCAGCTCGAACCATAATTTTGTAAGCCGGAAATGCCATCCCGTCCTGCAAAGGTTATATTGCAATTTTGAATAATTAAACTCCTGGAACCTGCTATCGCAAAACTCTTATTATTTGAGCCTGTGAAATCAATATTTTGAAATGTCAGGTAATCATACTGCTTAGTATACACTATGGTGTCTATCGTTGTTAGCTGTACATTGGTTGGGCTAACTGTGGAGTATATGCGAAGTTTTTTTGTTGAAGGATTGTAGTACCATTCATTTGTTGTATCTAATGTTCTTATATCATTTTGAATATAAAAACCATAGCCACTTGTTCCGTTGTAATTATTTGCGTCAGTAGAATTATAATTGACTGTACCACCAGATTGAGAAGTTATTAAACATCTGTCAGTGACAAAATTATTTTTCCTGATTACCATTTGCGCACCTGTCCAATTTGTAACAGCGCTGTTTAATTGATTTGATGTTATAGAAGTATTTGTATTAAAAGATTGATAGGATAAATAACCCGTATTTGGATAGCGACCCATGGGGGTATTGATACCATTCATTACTACCATATTACAAGATGAAAGCGTACTAACGGCGTTTGAGCTTTCCCAAATATTGGAACCTAAATTTGTCCATGAAGTGACGCTGGTGAAACCCGTTATCAAAGGCTGAGTGCCCGTTCCATACGCCGAGAATATTATTGATTGACCCGCCTTGCCACTTTTATTTATAACTATATTTCCATAGAACACTTCTCCTCTTTTAAACAGTACGCTGTCACCTGGGTTCAATGCACTGGAGTATTGGCTCAATTTATTTAAAGTCTGCCATGGGCTGGATGCTGATGTTCCCACATTTCCATCGTTGCCACCTGAAGAAAAATAATAGTTAGTGGCATTCGAAGCCATAGCCAAAAAAATAATTGGAAATAGAAAAATAGTTTTCATAGTTTATCGGATATCCTTTCAACGTTGAAGGATATACTATTTAATTTCCTGAAGCACTGATAGATTATTTCCCTTTTATATTTGTTGCCACCTCCAAAAGCCTTGTATTAAGTCATATCTATTGGAAGATTAGCCATCCTTACAGATCAGAAGAAGTATCTGGTAATACTTGGAAAGGTTGGGCAGGATAAGAAGGCAAAAAATAGAAATGTATTGAAAAAATCACAGTTTTTCATTTAGGTTACGGATAGGGTTTTATACTTTTTATTTCATAAATCCTAATCAGCATTTAGATTCAGATTTGAAATACACTGTTAGGATTAATGCAATAACCGAAAATAAAACGACCACCCTATGCCGTTATTGCCGGGGAATTTGATTTAGGGTATTACTACTTTTTTTCTAAGGAATTTTTACTTTCCATTCGTAGTATTACGTTGTCTGCTATCCCATGAAAACTTTGTGGTCCAATTCATTTTTTGCTTAGGATTAATTCAAAAAACCATTTCGTGGTCTGTTTGACCACTTGAGAAAGATCGAATGGGAAGTAAGGAAATCAAGTCTGTGAATAATGCTGGCATGCACAATACTTTTAAATATCGAAACAAGTTTCGGCGCAAAAAATAAAGACATCTTAATAAAATGTTTTTTTCATGCACCGGTGTTAATGTATTCTATTCACGACAGCGCTAGCCTCATGGATTTGAATCCAAAGCATATAGCCGCAGTTTAAATAATGTTGGGATAATTTTAGCAGCGCTAACACCATTTGAAGACTTGCAGTAGGTTCAATTGGGAAGTAAGAAAATCAAGTATAAATAATATCGGCAGGCATGCTACTTTTAAATATCGAAACAAGTTTTGACGCAAAAAAATAAAGACATCTTAATAAAATGTTCTTTTCATGCATCGATGTTAATGTATCCCTTCTAGAAGGCCACCTATTGTGAATTTGAATCAGTTCGTTCCTTTTTGGCATCTCACTGGCCGACGCCAGCTTCAACCGTATATATCGGTGAAGCATACACGCTGTAATTTATGCAACACGCATTGCATAATACCGTTTCGTAAGGTTTGTGATTGCCCGGTGTACGCTTCTCCGGTAGCCTTCTTCAGACCTACCCGAAGATAGACACACGCTTTCTATGCGCTAACACTCCCCTACTTTAAAGGTGTTCGGGATCGCTTATACATAGATGCCTTACACACGAGAAAGGGTGGATCAAAAGATCCACCCTTACGATATCTATTTTACCCAACAGCTATTTTATCAACTTGGTGACAGCGGTTGTATTGTTTTGAATTACAGTTAAGAAATAAATTCCGTTAGGTAATGATGATGCATTTAACGTTTGTATCGCATTGCCGGAAGTTTTCGTTCCTGAACTTACAAGAACAACTTTTCCAGACGCATCAACTAGTTTGAGTTGATAGGTTCCCGCAACTCCGCCTGTAATTGTTATGTTTATGTTACTGACAAAAGGATTAGGATATACGTTTAAGCCCAATGGCGGGGCCAGTGAAGCCTGGTTGGAAATTATATCTGGAGATGACATAGAGGTTGAAAATCCTTGACCCGCAGGTAAAACCGTTACAGTTACCTGATCCACTGCCCATGCTCCGGTATTGTCTACAACGGTCAGTTGGAAAACATATACTCCTGTAAGCAGACCCGAAACGTAAGCTGAAGAGTTACTGTTATTGCTTATCGGCGGACCGCTTGGCCCATTAATTACCGACCAATAATAGGAAGTAATAGTACCGTTCACATCGGTACCACTGCCAGAGAGGGTTGCGGAATTTGTCGGCAATGTTATCGTCTGATTAGGCCCTGCATTGGCAACCGGCGTGGAAACTGAACTAGAAGGTAAACGGTTACTGTCGTCTGATCTATCGCCCAAACACCATTATTATCTGAAACCGTAAGCTGAAAAACGTATGTTCCAACCATCAATCCAGATACACCAGTTGCAGTGTTATGTGGATCGTTTATTGTGGGGTTATTTGGGCCGCTAATTAATGACCAGTTGTAAAGGGTTATCGTACCATTTATATCGGTTCCTCCTCCTGAAAGGGTTACAGAATTTTTCGGATAAGTGATGGTTTGACCTGGCCCCGCAATAGCCGCGGGCGTTGATATTGAAGTAGACGGTAGCACATTAACCGTCATTTGGTTTATTGCCCAGACACCGTTGTTATCTGATACCGTAAGCTGGAAGACGTATGTTCCGACCAATAATCCGGATACAGAAGTTGAAGTGTTATTTGGACTATTTATTGATGGCGAATTTGGGCCGCTAATTTGAGACCAATTGTATAAAGTTATTGTCCCATTTACATCCGTACCGCTTCCTGAGAGCGTTACAGAACTTGTCGGAGAGCTTATCGTTTGGTCTGGACCGGCATTCGCTGCAGGTGTAGATATTGAATTAGCCGGTAACACGTTTACGATCATTTGGTCTGTGGCCGACGAGCCATTGTTATCCGAAACGGTAAGCTGGAAGACGTAAGTTCCAACTATTAATCCAGATGCAGAAGTGGAAGCGTTACCCGAACCATTTATTGACGGCGCATTTGGGCCGCTTATCAAAGACCAATTGTATAAGGTTATCGTTCCATTGACATCTGTACCGCTTCCTGAGAGCGTTACGGAGCTTGTCGGAGAGCTTATTGTTTGGCTGGACGGCATTCGCTGCAGGTGTAGATATTGAATTAGCCGGTAATACGTTTACGATCATTTGGTCTGTGGCCGACGAGCCATTGTTATCCGAAACGGTAAGTTGGAACACATACGTTCCCGCTACTAGTCCAGATGCAGAAGTAGAAGCGTTACCCGAACCGTTTATTGACGGCGCATTCGGGCCGCTTATCAAAGACCAATTGTATAAGGTTATCGTTCCATTTACATCGGTTCCACTTCCTGAAAGTGTTACAGAACTCGCCGGGGCCGTAATCGTTTGATCGGGCCCTGCATTTGCGACCGGGGTGGAAATAGTGGTCGCCGGCTGTACGTTCACAGTTACCTGAGCCGATCCAGATGCACCATTATTATCGGAGACTGTCAGTTGAAATACATATGTTCCGACTGATAATCCAGAAACTGACGGCAACGTAGTATTGGCATTGGTTAGTGAGGGCGCGCTTGGTCCGCTAATTAGCGACCAATTGTAAGAAGTTATGGTTCCAGATGCATCTGTGCCGCTTCCTGAAAGTGTAACAGCATTTACAGGCAAAGTTATCGTTTGATTAGTGCCAGCGTTTGCGACCGGGGCCGAATTCGTTATTGAACCCGTTCTTAACAATACAGCAGAAGTAAAAGGCGCCAAAGTAATACTTCCATTATAAGTAACGTTTTTCATATCTATGTAGGTCGAATTTAATGGTATGGTGACACTCGATGAAGTGGCGTTATACTTGAAAAGCAGATATGAAGTATCGGGTATAGATCTTGGTGAAGTTTTAGAATGGGCATCGAGATTGGCGAACTGTTGCCATTGCGCAAAAGAGAGCTGACCGCAGGTAGTATACTCGTTGATACAATAAGCCATGGATAAAGAGTCACTTACTGGTCTTGCATAAATATTATAATCAATAGCTCCAAAACTACCTATGTCGTTTACGGCACTTTGAAAGCTTCCTGTCGCTTGCGGAACTGATTTAGCTACTAAAATATTGTTTTGAAAAGTTACATTGCGAATAGGAGTCTGTTGATTATCTGAAGCAAATAATACCTGGTCGATACCATTATTATAGCTCGTATTATTCTGAATATTCAAATTGTAAGAATCATGAACATATAGACCAGAATGCGCGCAATTAGCAGTCGTATTTCCTGTGATTACTGCGCCGGTGGTACCGCCATCTAAATAAATACCGTGAGCAATTACGTTGGAGGGGGCGTTTGTGCCGTCACCATTTCCAATACCGTTTAAAATAATATTATTCAGCACTTGCAAGCCTGTGGTGGTGGTACCTGTACCGATATAGCTATATACGCCTCCACCATCAAGTTTTACCGTGCAAAAATTAGTGATTAAATTATTTGCGATTAACACATTACTCTGATTTGTATAAATTACGTTGAAACCGACGCTGTCAATAACATTATACTTTATTGTAGAGTTGATTGCTAGTACTTGTACGCCTTGAAGGGTGCCGTAGTTTGAAGATCCGTTACCCCCCAGCCCCGCGTTCAATCCCGTGTTTTTTATGGTGTTATTAGATACCAGAGCATTTGTAAATTCGGATTTCAGCGTGATGCTGTTGTTGTTAGTGTGATTTATAGTCGAACTTTGAAATATAAACGAATCCGAAGAACCTCCTCCATTTTTTGCACCCCATATAGCGTCTTTCCCGGAGTAATCAATACTGCAATTCGTTATGGTAATGTTCGGTGAACTTAATATGGTAAATGCATCCTGGTTTGACCCCTGGAATGCAAGATTTGAAAATGTAATATTGCCCTTGAAAGAAATGTTTACTAAAGTATCCACTGTTGTCAATTGCACGTTTGAGGGTATATTTGTACTATAAATCCTTATTTTTTGTGTGCTTGGATTATAATACCACTCATTCTGCTGATCTAAAGTTCGGGGATCATTTTGAATAAAAAACCCATAGCCACTTTGTCCGGCATAGCTTGATGCGGAATTATAATAAATCGTCGGTCCCGATTGAGAGGTTATAAAATTCCTGTCAATAATGAATCGCTGCTTCCTGATCACCACTTCTGCTCCCGTCGAGTCGGGAGAACCAGTGAGGCTGCTACTGGTGATAGAAGAATTCCCTGAAAAACTTTGATAAGTGAGGTACCCGGAATTAGGATAGCGTCCCATCGCAGTGTTTACGCCATTAATAACCACCATATTGCAAGTTGACAAACTTGAAACAGCACTTGAACTTTCCCAGATATTGCCGCCCAAATTTGTCCAGGAAATAACACTTGTAAAGCCCGATATAACAGGATTTGCCCCCGAACGATAGGCACCATAAGTTATTGGATTACCGGCGTTACCACTTTGGTTAACAACGATTTTCCCATAAAATACATCGCCTCTATTAAATAAAATATTATCTCCCGGTGCAAATTTTGTAAAAGAATTGATTTTAGAAAGACTTTGCCAGGGCGATGAAGACGAAGTTCCATTGTTGCCGTCGTTCCCCTGGCTGGAAGAAACATAATAAGTTGTTGCATTGGATACGTAAGCAAGAGTCAACAAAAATGATAGCAGGGTGAAGATTTTTTTCATAAAATAGTGATCGTTTTATTGTGATTGATAAGGTCCCATAAATTTTTTGAAAAAATGATAAAATAAACACATTAGTAATTCGATAAAAATTGGTCAAGAAAATTTTAGCAGCCTATTTTATCAATAAAATTTTTGATTTTCATTTTAAATTTTCTCATAATTTCTCCCTTCGGGGAAAATTAAGCATCCGACAAAATCAAATTTGACACCAAAAATGCGTGCAATTTATGGCTCACAATCTTAATAAAAATGTTATCAACATTTATTTCTTAAATGGATCTAAGCATGAAGCAAAAACAATTAACAAACATTATAAATGAATCAATTAGGGATTTGAGAAAGCTAATTATACATCTAAAATTTATAATCGTTAAAGTATTGTTAAACTAACGTTGTAAATTGGCACGGTTTTTATGCAGGGATCGGTCCAATTAGGGGAAGCTGGTGTAGTCTTTACCTACAATCTTACAATATCCTTTATTGCAATCGGAGGGGTGAAATTGCTTTCATTATCAGGCTGATCATGAATCTGCTTAACAAATTTCATCCCTTCTATTACGCGGCCAAAAGCTGCAAAACCCTGCCCGTCTGCGTTGGCATCGCCCCCATAATCATAAGAAGGCTGATCCCCAATGACGATAAAAAATTCGGTGCTTGCTGTGCCAGGCGCCAGGCGCGCTAGCGAGATCGTTCCATCCTTATGAAGTATGCCAGTCTGTTTTGTGGTCTCATGTGGAATGCCAGGCAACTTTATTTGAAAGCTATTTTTTGTTTGCCAGATTCCACCTTGTATCAAATCAGATTTAAATGCACTTGAAGGCTCATCTTCTGCTTTTAGTACGCGATAAAATGAACCATTTTTATAATACCCGGAATCTACATAAGACAAAAATGCCTTAACGGTTTGCGGAGCTTTTTCAGGGTACAACTCTACAATGATATCACCGAAGTTAGTTTCTATTTTTACCGTTGGCTCTTTATAAACTTTTTTTGCATGGCATGAAAAACAAAAGCAGCCGATTAAAAACAACCAAGCCTTAATGGATTTTGACATAGTTTTTAAATTACGTTTTGCAATTGCAGAAACCAATTTCCCTTTTAGATACACAGCTATCCCTACAATTAGATTTTATTATTTTTTGGATCGTGAATATGAACAAATTTACCGTATTCGCAGGCCGAAATTTCGTCGGGAATGTCAATTCGATTGTCCTCTAATTTTTCAAGAAGTATTCTCAATGTTTGCAACCTTTTAATTGATCACAACCACTTTTGATGAAGTTTAATATTTTGTTTCATTTTCGAAACCGGTCATTTGCGTCTAACCGTTTAAGTTAGCTTCATCAGTCCGCTGAAAACTTATATCCATGAGCATCGAAAGCAATTCCTAAGTTTTAAAATACCATTCTGTTAGACCTGCAGGATTTATGTATTTAAAAAACACTTCTAATGAAAGCAACTTTTTTCTTCAATGAAATAAAAAAACTAAAAAAAATCATCTACTTATATCAGGCCTGTTTTTATAAAAAGAAAAGGCAATGAAACTAACAGGAACCCCTATGCACAAAATTAAAATAACCGCAGCCACAAGAGCGTTTAATAAATTAAAATGAGACGCCTGGACATGACTTAATGGAATTACTATAAGATTCATTACCAGCCAGACAAAGATGCCATAGATTATTGCATCAACGATTTTATTTTTCTGAAGAAGTTTTATTTTAGGGTAGATTAAAAAATAGAAGGCGGAAAAAATTGATGGCAATTAAATAATGAAACAACAATCCTGCAAATGCAATGAACTGGCTCATTGAAAAAGCATCTTTACCAAACACCGCAGATGCAATGTAAATGAATATAATCACGGGACTTTTGCCTGTCTTTATATAAAACTGAAGAATGGCTGCCGTTGCATCGAGCGTTCCTGCAATAAACCCTGTTAACAGTATTCTATTCCAAATTTTGTTACGGAAATTATTTTTATCATGTATTTGCAAAGCATTAATTTAATTTTGAAATTAATAATAATATCGCATAAGCCAATTTGAAAAGTTGCTGATTAGTAATTTGCATAGGAAAATCCTTATTATAAAAAACCCCGGCTAACTCAACGTCTCCGGGGCAAACTAAATAACAGTACACACAACAACGAAATTTAATCAGGCTTTTTGCCTTCCAAAAATGTATTTATAGTGCTGATTTCCGCTTTATTATTTTCATCGGATTTAACGGTATAATTGCTGTAAAAGCTTTCTACATCTGCAATAGAATTGTGAAATTCCATATTGCGGCGGAGGTAAGCTGGAACCGACTCAAACTCATTGTTAGGATCCGTAGCATTAACATTGAAAGATAGATTTCTCAACTTAGCAATACGTTCCATAGCCCGGCGCTTTAGATCTTCTGCTTCGTCCACCTGCGGCAGTTCCTCAACAGAAGGCATCATGATAGGCATCGTTTGGTGTACTTTCGGTTCTTCCTTTTCCTCCTCCGCTTCATGGGAATTTTTAACTACCAATCGCATTTCAACCACAGGCTCGTCTTCCTGTTTTGAAATTGGCAATGGAGTTGGCTCATCTATGGTTTTGGATTCGTGTTTTGGCTTTAGCCTCCTGCATAAATTCTGCGAAGGCTTGGCCAAATAACCGCCTGACGTTTGGACGGTGCTAGCTTCTTTAATATTATTTAATTGATGAACAGTTACCGGCGTTTCAGTTTTGTTTTCTTCTGGTTGGTTTGCTTCAGCAGTTATTAGATTGGAGTCCGAAGATAATGTGAAATGTATAATAGTTTCAGATGATTTATCAACAGTAATTATCTCTTCTGTTTTTTGTAGTTCTACGTCAATGGATTCTGGTGTTTCTACTATTGTAGGTTCCATTTCGTTCAACGTTTCTTCTTTAAGAGTCGGAAGCAATATTTCTTCATCCTTAACAGATGTAAATCCTTTATGTTCTGTTATATCGTTCTCAACCGTTTCCTTAGTTATCTCGGCGTTTTCTTTCTTATCATCAAAAACAAAAACAGGCTGTTTGTATTTCTTTTTTTCATCATCAGGCTGTTTCAATTCCATTACGATTTTTTCAACCTGTTTTACTTCGGCTTTGGGTACTTCTTTTTTATCAAATGGATCCTTATGTTCAAAGCCGGTTGCTATTAAAGTAATACCAATTTTATTTTCCAAGCGCATTGTCGTAACCAAGACCAAGTATTACATCTGTGTTTTCACCAGCCTGGCTCAGCAAATGATTTTGTATGGTTTCAACTTCATCCATTGTAAACTCATTATCGCCTTCGGCAGAATTGATGTTGATTAAAATCCATTTGGCACCGCTGATATCATTATCATTTAATAAAGGCGAATTTAATGCCTGTTCAATTGCCAGTTGTGCCCTGTTTTCCCCTTCACATGCTGCACTTCCAAGAATAGCTACACCACCTTTTCTCATAACGGTGCATACATCCGCAAAGTCAACATTTATCTGGCCGGTACTGTTTATTACATCCGTTATGCATTTCGCGGCAGTTGCCAATACATTGTCTGCCTTTGCAAAGGCAGCCTTCATAGTGAGGTTTCCAAACTGATGCCGCATTTTATCATTACTGATAACGAGAAGTGTATCTACATGATCTTTCAATTTACTGATGCCATCTTCCGCCTGCGCAATTCTTTTTTTACCTTCATAGGCAAAAGGCGTTGTTACGATGCCTACCGTTAGTATGCCAAGATCTTTACAAATTTTTGCAATGATGGGAGCACCGCCAGTGCCAGTGCCACCCCCCATTCCTGCGGTTATAAATGCCATTTTAGTATTTACTTCGAGTATGCGCTTTATTTCTTCAAGGCTTTCTTCTGTTGCCTCGCGGCCTATCGCAGGATTGGCTCCTGCTCCAAGCCCTTGTGTAAGATGTGGCCCCAACTGAACTTTATTTGGGACCAGGCTTGTAGCAATAGCCTGTGCATCTGTATTGCAGATTATAAAGTTTACACCTTCAATATTCTGGCTGAACATGTGGTTAACTGCGTTGCTGCCACCGCCGCCTACGCCAATCACCTTTAGGATAGATGATTGTTCTTTTGGCAAATCAAAATGTATCATGTGTTAGAATTAAAATTGGTTAGTAGTTGAATTATTTGTTGACATACTTTTACAAAAGAATAAAATAGATTTTTACAATTCGGAATCGCCTTCTTCTTTGAACATTTCTATCAATCCATTCTTGAACGAATCCATGAAACCTTTCAAAGTTTTTCGTGGGCTTAACCACAATATTTTTATGATTAGAAACGTCTGCCTCAACTTCGTTTACGCTTGGCTGTTGTAATGTTGCAGGAATATTAACTTTTGCATATTTCAATTCAAACTGCTTTCGTTTATTCTCATAATCATTATATCCTTTTAATATTAAGCCAAGACAAGTTGAATACATTGGTTTGGCCAATTCTTCAATATGGCCAGAAGCCAGGTGTTCATTTGGATAACCGATTCTTGCATTCAACCCGGTTACATATTCAGTTAACTGGATGAGATGTTTTAACTGAGAACCTCCGCCCGTAAGGATTACGCCACCATTAAGCAACCTGTTATCAAGGCCAACCTGTTTTAAATGATAGGAAACAAAATCCATTATTTCGCTCATGCGTGCCTGAATAATTCCTGCAAGATTTTTTACGCTTATCTCTTTTGGCGCCATGCCACGTAAGCCAGGGATTGTAATGAATGCATTTGATTTTGCTTCATCTGCAAGCGCGCTTCCAAACTGCACTTTCATTTGCTCCGCCTGAGTTTTTAAAACACCAAGTCCGGTTTTTATATCGTTGGTAATATTTTCGCCACCGAAAGGAATTACTGCGGTATGTTTTAAAATTCCTTCATAAAAAACTGCAAGGTCGGTAGTTCCGCCGCCAATATCTACGATGGCAACGCCGGCTTCCAAATCATGATCGCACATAACGGCAGCCGCAGAAGCTAAAGGCTGCAACACAAGATCCTTCGTTATCAGTCCAGCTTTTTCTACGCTCCGGTTAATATTTCGTATCGCATTTTTATCGCCGGTGATAATGTGAAAGTTGGCTCCTACTTTTACGCCACTGTATCCAATTGGATCAGGAATATTCTGAAAATTATCAACGGTAAATTCCTGGGGAATCACATCAATAATCTGGTCACCCGCTGGTATGTAAGTTTTATATTGATCATTAATTAATTGATCAATCTCAGATTGCTTTATCTCCTCATCCGTGTTTTGACGCACAATATCGCCTCTTGTTTGAAGGCTTTTTATGTGATGTCCCGCAATACCAACATACACTTCACTTATAGGAAGGTTCGGATTGCTCGCATAACAATTTTCCAAAGCTGTTTGAATTGCTTTGATGGTTTGGTCAATGTTCAACACCATTCCGTGTTGAACACCGTTACTGTTTGCACGGCCAAAGCCCAGAATCTCAAGCTTTCCGAATTCATTTTTTCTGCCGGCAATGGCGGCAATTTTTGTAGTGCCGATATCAAGGCCTACGATGATGGGTTGTTCGCTGTTCATATTTTGTTTTTTTATGAGCCTTTATAAAAGGCCGTACTGTGTTATTTGTTTTTAATTATTGTTGCAAATCATTAAATCATTTAGTAATCGGTTTTTGGAGGCATTACTGCCTTTGGCATTTTTACGATTTTCTCTTCCGGTTTTAAATCCGGTGGCTTATTAACTTTGGCTTTTAAAGGGGCAGGACCTGGTTTTCCAATGGATGATGAATGATTGGTTAGAGGCTTGCTTTTTGTTGAAACAGGATTATTGGTTGTTGTTTTCAAAGGAAGATGAGGCGGAGCTACCGGGGTAAAATCTTTAATAGTATTCTTATCTTTTTTGTTGTCGTTAGTGGCTTTTTTTTCTGGCTCACCGGATGAATTAAGACTGTTGTTATCGTCATCGGGCTGTGGCAACTGCATTGTCGTGGAATCATTCGTATGCTTTTGAGCGTCGGCTATTAAGTCTTTCATAATTTGGATGGAACGAAGTGAATCCATTTTAATCTCATTTGCGCCCCGCCTGACTCCTACCACCTGGCCTTTGAACTGCACGCTTATCGATGCATAATGCGTCCATCCCAATTTTGTTAAGACCTGCTTATAAAAGCAAAGAAGGTTGCCGAACTTTTCCTGATAATTTTCCGCTGTTCCAAAATGAATAACCTGGGTTCCTAATTTTGGAATTAAGTCAAAAGTATTTTCAGAAGTTATATCAACCTGGTCAATCTGCGCCATCCAGAAAGGATTGCTTCCTATAAATTCTGCCAGTGTTCTTATGTCACTTATCAGATTGCTATCTTCCTTTGACAATGCTTCCCATCAGTTGGGAAATCAGAAAATACCGGGAGCCTGGCGGAAAACTTATCACTTAATGGAAGCATAGTTAAAGAACTATCTAGGTAAAATGACACTCCTGTTGTCAAAAAAATCCTTGCAATTGGTTCTCTTTCCATTATTCTCACCTGCAGTACATTATTGTTATCGAAGAATAGTTCTGCTCTTCTGATCCATTGTGTTTGTTGCAATGCATTTTCCATGGCCGCGAGGTCTACAGAATGCAATGGCTTTTTCCCGAGTACGCCACCGTTAGTTTTCTCGATTATTGCTATAACATCTTTTTTATCTATAAAGAAATTATTTTGTACACCACTTATAGTGATATTTATAGAAGAAACCCGTTCGTTGTTTCTTCGCGTAACAGCGGCTATAAGCAATACAACTGTGCCTGATATGAGCACTATCCAACCCGTGATTACCAGGATTTTATTGAAAGTGTATTTACTAATAATTGCCATATTTTATCTAATGTTCTTTAATAAAATATCTTTAATTGGGTCCACAAGTTTATCGATATCTCCTGCGCCTGCGGTAATCAATAATCTGCCAGGCGCATTTGTATCGTTCTTATTTGTAAACTCATCTTTTATGATAAGCATTAAATCATTTTTTGTAACAAGCCTTACCTTGCGGTTCTTCATCTGCTCCATAATTAACCCACTTGTCACGCCTGCCATCGGCGATTCCCGTGCCGGATAGACAGGAAGAATAAAAATTTCATCAGCTTTATCAAGGCTTTCAGCAAATTGTTTTGCAAAGTCTTTTGTCCTTGAAAATAGATGGGGTTGAAAAATGATTGTGCATCTTTTATCCGGAAATAAACTTTTGGCGCCGGATATTAATGCGTTTAATTCCTGCGGATGATGCGCATAGTCATCAATGTAAATTACCGGGCCCGACACATCAAAGGCACTTTTTCTGACAGTTGGCGCAATTATGTATTCAAATCTTCTTTTAACTCCTTTGAAATCTTCGACAGCTTGTTTTATTTTTTCGGGATCTATTTTAAGATGATGCGCGATAACAATGGCCGCAACGGCATTCTCAATATTGTGCAGCGCCGCCCATATTAAGCTGCAACTTTTTCAGCGCCCAGCTTTTTGTAATCACATCGAACAGGTAACCTCCATTGTTTAAAATGATATTGTCAGCATAAGCATCAGCATCTTTTTTTATACTATAACGTACAAGGTTATCCGAAGAAAATTTATCAAAAGGCAATTCATAATTAATTAATAACAGCCCTCCGGGTTTTACTCTTTTCGAGAATTCAACAAAGGCGTTGTCCATGTTTTCCTTTGTGCCATAAATGTCCAGGTGATCGGCGTCCATTGCTGAGATTACAGCAATATCCGGCGATAATTGCAAAAAACTTCTGTCGTATTCATCCGCTTCCACCACCGAAACGTTGTTGTCACTACTCCAGAAATTTGTATTATAATTACCTGATATTCCCCCAGAAAAGCATTGCAACCAAAACCGGAATCTCTTAATATATGAGCCACCATGGTGCTGATCGTTGTTTTACCATGCGTGCCTGCAATGCAAATATTGAATGATGATTTTGTTATTTCTCCTACCAACCTGCTTCGTTTCACTACCTCATAATTATTATGCAAATAATATTGGAGTTCTTTGTGATCTTTAGGAACAGCGGGAGTGTAAACTACCAACTGTGCTTTTTTATTCAAGCAGATCAATATTATCTTCATAATGAATATGAATTCCCTCACTTTCCATTTGCTTCGTTAACGGCGTGATAGTTTTATCATATCCGCTTACGGTGGCATCTTTACTCAGATAGTATTTCGCCAGGGCACTCATACCTATGCCGCCAATGCCGATAAAATAAACGTTTGATATGGTTGTATAATCTTTCATATTTGCAGGTATCCTCCTTACAAGAGGTAACTGTCTATATCACTTCTTTTTTTTAATTTTAGTTTTTCATTCTTTCATTTCCTTTAAAATTTCGCTTGCTATTGTTTCATCAGCTTTTATATTTCCATTTTTTAAAATATTTATTTGCAACTCCTGAATTCTTTTTATCATCTTTTATTAATGCAAGAACTGTTTCCATTAAATTATGAATGCACATCTGCATCCCTTACCATTAGCGCTGCATTCTGTTTTACGAGGGCCATTGCATTCATAGCCTGGTGATCTTCTGCTGCAAAAGGATAAGGAACAAAAACCGACGCTTTACCTACAACCGACAATTCCGCTATTGTCATTGCTCCGGATCTTGCCACCACTACATCTGCTGCTGCATAGGCATATTCCATCCTGTTAATAAATGCATTTGTCCAAATATTATTTCTCTCTTCTTCAACCTTTGCAGCCTGCGCCGCATATAGCTTACCTGTTTGCCATATGAGCTGCAAATCGTTTTTTTTAAACACATCGATGTTTGTGTCAATGGTTTCGTTTATGCTTGTAGCTCCCAAGCTTCCGCCCATTACAAACACGGTTTTTACTTTTGGTCCAATCCAAAAAATGCAATTGCTTCGTACTTTTCAATTGTTTTAGAAAATATTTTCGAACAGGGTTGCCCGTTATAACTATCTTTTTTGCGGGAAAATATTTTTCCATTCCCTCGCGAAGCCACAAAAATTTTCATCGCTCTTTTAGCCAGCATAATATTGCTTCTGCCCGCAAGGGAATTGCTTTCATGAATAAAAGTTGGGATTTTTCTTGACTGGCAACTCTTAAAACAGGAAAGCTTGAATAGCCCCCAACTCCTATCACTGCATTGGGTTTAAATGACATTTAATATCCGTTTACCTGTAAAAAGCTTTGCATCAACTTAAACGGCAAAGCAATATTTTTCATCAAAGAACTTCTGTTATAACCGGCTATCGTGAGACCGATAATTTTAAAACCTGCTTCAGGAATTTTTTCCATTTCCATTTTTCCTTTTGCGCCGACAAATAAAATTTCAACTGACGGTACCTGATTTTTTAAAGCGGCTGCAATTGCCAATGCCGGAAATATATGTCCACCTGTACCACCTCCTGCAATTATGATCCTTACATTTTTCTGCAAGACATTTTATATCCTTAATATTTTTATAATATTTTCATCTTTCCATCATACATCATTTTATTTTCCGGCTCTTGTTTCTTCAAATTCTTCAATTGCAAGGCCCGTTTCCTTCCATTTGCTCTACGTTTCGTGCCACGCTTAAAATAATTCCTATTGCAAAACATGTAAACCAAAGACTGCTTCCACCCATACTTACAAGTGGAAGCGTAACACCGGTAGTTGGAAAAAGATTAACGTTCACAGCCATATTTACCATTGCCTGTATCACCAGTGTAAAACTTAGTGCTACCGCCAGAAAGGCGCCGAATGCATAAGGACATCTCTGGTAAATTCTTATACTTCGGAATAAAAACAAGAGATAGATTAAAACAATAACCGTTCCACCCAACAATCCATATTCTTCAATAATTATTGCATAAATAAAATCACTGTAAGGATGCGGCAGAAAATTTCGCTGTTCACTTTTACCGGGTCCTTTACCGAACCAGCCGCCCTGGGCGATAGCAATTTTTGCCTGCTGAATCTGATAAGATGCGTCAGATTTATCACTATACATGAAATCCTGCACTCTTTTAATCCATGTGGACATTCGTCCAAAAGTTAACACCGCAGGCAAATCTTTTGATGTATGATCTTCCTTATTATAATAATGTGTTGCAATAAGAATTAACAATAAGCAAAGGAATCAATGCCGAAACCACCACAAGAAATATATGCTTCAAGCTTACCCTTCCAATAAACATTAGCATCATTGCAATGCCACCGATCAATAATGCGGTTGATAAATTAGCCGGAGCAATAAGCATACATATAATTATAACGGGAACGATTAGTGGAAGAAATCCCTTTCTTGAAATCCTTGATCACATTTTGCCGCCGGCTTAACTGCCTGCTCATATACATAAATAAAGCAAGCTTTGCCAGGTCCGATGTTTGAAAAGTCATATTAATAACCGGTAGCTTTATCCAACGGTTTGCATCATTAATATGGCTTCCATATTTTAAAGTATAAAGCAATAAGCGGAATTGAAATCAAAAATAAAATGGTAGCAACCCTTGAATAAATTGTATAATTAACCCTGTGGGCAAAATAAATGATAAACACCAAGCATATAAAACCAATTTGCTTGAAGAAATAACTTTCGGTGCTTTTATTCATTTTATAGGCAAGCGAGCCAATGCTGCTGTAAACAACCAAAATGCTTACCATTGTAAGCATTATTACAATAGCCCATATTACTTTATCACCTTTCGTACGGTTTAAAAGATTACCGGTAACTTCCTGCGCTGAAGATGAAAATGAATTGGACTTTTATTTGCTTTGCTTCACTCATTTATTTTATTCTTCTTTATTAGAATCTTTTACAGCTTCTTTAAATTTCTTCCTCGGTCTTCATAATTTTTAAAGAGATCAAAACTTGCGCAGGCAGGCGATAACAAAACCACATCGCCTTTTTCTGCAAAATGAAATGCCGCCTGCACTGCATCTTTCGCACTTTCAGTATTTACCATTAGCTCCACTTCATTTCCAAAAGCTTCATGAATTTTCCTGTTGTCCTTGCCCATACACACAATTGCTTTTACTTTTTCTTTTACCAGTTCTTTTAATAAAAGAATAATCATTTCCTTTATCTACGCCCCCAAGAATCAGAATGGTCGGCTTTGTCATAGCTCTCTAGTGCATACCAGGTACTGTTTGTATTGGTCGCTTTGCTGTCATTGATAAACTCCACTCCCTTAATAGTGGCCACAGTTTCCATTCGGTGTTCAAGGCTTTGAAAGGTCTGAACAGCATCCCTGATTTTTTCTTTTCTTATATCCATTACAACGCTGAAAGTCCTGCTGCCATTGTGTTGTATTGATTGTGTTTTCCTTTTACCGCAAAATCTTCCACACTCATCTTCATTTCTTCTTTCTTGCCATTTTATATGCATTTCTGCATTTGTTATGTAAGCGCCTTCAGGTAATGATTTTTCATGCTGATTGGTAATGCTTTAGTCCTGTTTAAAAATTTATTTAAATATTTTATTGGTTACTTCATCATCTGCATTGTAAATAAATACATCTTCTTCAGTTTGATTTTCTATTATTCTGAATTTGCTTTTTATATAATTTTCAAAATTGTAATCATACCTGTCCAAATGATCTTCTGTTATATTCGTAATTATTGCCACATCGGGTTTGAAAGTTTTTATATCATCAAGCTGGAAAGAACTGACTTCAATCACATAAATTTCTTTAGGTTCCGTTGCCACTTGCCTTGCAAATGAATATCCTATGTTTCCAACCATTGCACAATCCAATCCACGCTTCTTTGCAGATGTGATAAATCATTGCCGTTGTGGTTGTTTTTCCATTGCTGCCTGTTATTGCTATAATCTTGCTGTCTTCCTTAAACCAATAAGCAAATTCTATTTCACTAATAATTTCAATTTCTTTTTCTCTTAATTTCTTTTATCAATTCATTTTTCTCCGGCATTCCCGGGCTTTTCATTACAATCGGAGCGCTCAATATTTTTTCTATCGGTGTGATGTCCTTCTTCAAATTCAATCTCATTTGCAATAAGCTCTTTTTTATAAACAGGATTTATTGCGGAAGCATCACTCACAAAAACATCATACCCCTGCCGCTTCGCCAGTAAAGCCGCACCCACACCACTTTCGCCGGCGCCAAGTATTACGATCCTTTTCTTCATTCCGTTTAATTGGATGATCAATTAAAAAAGGTTTTTCAACGGCATGAATTTAACAGGTCAGAAGAACTGTCATCATTGGAATTGGAATGGATTAACTTCTTAAAAAAAATGTTTCACAGAGACAAAAAATAACACCCATGGTTCTCATATCGATTATCTTAATTTTAATGTAACCACCGCAAACACTACCGACAAAATAGTGACCACCCAAAACCTTACTGCAATCTTACTTTCGTGGTATCCCAGTTTTTGATAATGGTGATGCAACGGGCTCATTAAAAAAATTCTTTTTCCTTCTCCATACTTCTTTTTAGTGTATTTGAAATAGGTAACCTGTATCATTACACTTAAAAGCTCTACTAAAAACACAAAACAAAATATGGGGATTAATAATTCTTTTCTTACAATAATGGCCAGTGAAGCGATGATGCCTCCTAATGCCAGGCTTCCGGTATCGCCCATGAAAACCTGTGCCGGGTAAGCGTTGTACCAAAGAAATCCTACGCATGCGCCAACAAAGGCAGCAATGAAAATTGCAAGTTCGCTTAAGTTGGGGATGTACATAATATTCAGGTATTCTGCAATGCGTACATCGCCGCTTACAAAAACAAATACTCCCAGGCACAAACCGATAATTGCACTTACTCCTGTTGCCAGGCCGTCAAGACCATCCGTGATGTTGGCACCGTTAGATACTGCCGTAACAATAAATATTACAATAAGTATGTATAATATGTAAGTATAATTTTCCAGGCTTTCAGGAAGTAATTTTGCATAATTGAACTCATGTGTTTTCACAAATGGAATAGTTGTGATAGGTGTTTTAACTGTCACAAACCGATGTATTCTTCCATCTATGACCAGTGTATCTTCATTGCCAAGCTTGTGTTCACCTCGTTGAAGTGCGCCCTGCATTCCGGAGTTATCAATTATTATTTCCCGTTTTACCACTACATTTTGATTAAAATATAAAGTAGATCCGATAATAATTCCAAGCATTACCTGCCCGAATATTTTAAATTTACCGGCAAGTCCATCGGCATCATTTTTTTTATAGTTTTCTCCTTTCGCCTTTGCGATGCGTCTTGCTTTTATTTTTAAATAATCGTCGATAAAACCAATAACACCAAGCCAAACCGTACAAAGCAGCATGAGCCTCACATACACTTTATCAAGATTGGCGAGTAACAATGTTGGAATTAATATCCCTAATAAAATTATAATTCCGCCCATTGTTGGCGTACCAGACTTCATCTTTTCACCAGCCAAACCCAACTCGCGCACCGACTCTCCAATCTGTTTTCTTTTTAAAATATTGATAAGTCTTTTACCATAAAAAGTTGTAATAAAAAGCGATAAGAGAACTGCTATCAACACTCTGAAAGTGATAAAATGAAATAGTCCGCTGCCGGGGAATTTTATCCCGTTCTTTGCAAACCATTCAAATAAGTGATAGAGCATTTATTATTGCTTTTACTAATTGCTACTTTATTTTCCGTTTAGTTCAAACATCTCTTTCAAAACCTGTTTATCATCAAAATTGTATTTGATCCCTTTAATCTCCTGGTACTTCTCATGTCCTTTACCAGCCACTAAAACGATATCCTGTTGCTGTGCAAGATTTACCGCTGTTTTAATTGCTTCCTTCCTATCCGTTATTGATATAAATTTTTTTCTTGCAATGACCGGGACGCCGGCTTCCATTTCTTTAATAATTTCTTCAGCATCTTCATTCCGTGGATTGTCTGATGTGAAAATTATTTTATCGCTATACTCGCAAGCTACTTCCGCCATTATCGGGCGCTTTGTTTTATCACGGTTGCCACCGCAGCCAACTACCGTTATAATTTTTTCTTTGCCCTCCCTCAAGTTCTTTATGGTTGCAAGCACATTCAACAACGCATCAGGTGTATGTGCATAATCAACTATACCAATAATTTTATCATGTGATGAAATCATGTAATCAAATCGTCCTTCTGCACCTGAGGTATTGCTGAGTAATTGCAACACATGTTGCTTCTCCTCCTTTAAACAAACAGCCGCGCCATATACGGCAAGCAGGTTGTAGGCATTAAAAGCTCCTATTAACCTGAAATGCACTTCTATATCATTGATCATCAGCACCAGGCCCGACAGAGAATTTTCAATGATCTTTCCCTTAAAATCGGCCATCGTTTTTAAGCTGTATAAATATTTTTTTGCTTTTGTGTTTTGAAGCATTACCGCACCTCGTTTATCATCAGCATTACTCAATGCAAAAGCCGTTGATGGCAATGAATCGAAAAACTGTTTTTTCACTCTTATATATTCATCAAATGTTTTATGATAGTCTAAATGATCGTGAGTAATGTTGCTGAAAATACCACCCGCAAACTGCAAACCTGCAATGCGGTGCTGATCAATAGCATGAGAACTTACTTCCATAAACACATGCGAACAACCCGAGGCAACCATTTCTGCAATTAATTTATTCAGCGTAATTGCATCGGGGGTTGTGTGCGTAGCAGCCAATATTTTATCTGCAACCTGGTTTTGCACCGTACTTAGAAGCCCGCATTTATAACCTAATGCAGAAAATAATTTAAATAATAAAGTTGCGATAGTTGTTTTGCCATTAGTTCCGGTTACTCCCACCAATTTAATTTTTTCAGATAACCGTCCATAAAAATTATGCGCCATTATGCCGGCAGCTACCGCGCTGTTTTCAACCCTGACGTATTGAACGGTGTCATTTAAGGCATCTGGCAAATTCTCGCAAATGATTACAGAAGCGCCATTGTCAATTGCCTTGTCAATAAAAGAATGGCCGTCAGTAAGTGTCCCCTTAACTGCAATGAAACATGTGCCCGTTTTCACCTGTCTTGAATCCGTTTGCAAATCGGCTATTTCGGTATCAGATTTGCCCAACAGCTGATTGAATATTTACTTTATACAATATTTGCTGCAATGATGCCATTAGTTCAATTGAAGATTTATTGATTGCCCTTTATGAAATCCTGTGTTCTGCGCAATTGATTGATAAACCACTTTTCCTCTTCCTTTGGCCTGCACCTTCAAACCCAAGTTTTCAAGCAGGTATATTGCATCTTTTAAACCCATCCCGGTAACATCGGGAACGATAGGAACAGCCGGCTGATTATATATTTCATGCAATTCAGCATGATCCTCGTTAAGAACTGTTGATCTCCACGAACCTGAAGCCGCAGAATCTGAAGATGTATAATTAAATGTGTTTAATATTTTATTCAGATCTGTTTTTAATCCATAAAATTTTAACGCATTGCTATCTGCACCATTTGGCAATTGACTTATCGTTTCGCTTCCAATTTTTTCAGCATAAATCTTATCAGCCACTTCCCTGAAAACGGGACCAGACACGACGCCGCCATAAGCCAGTTTGGACTCGCTTCCATTCTGTATAACAACAGCGATGGTATATTGAGGATTATCAGCGGGAAAATATCCCATAAATGCAGATTGATAAATTTTAGCGCCTTTGTTATATCCTCGATTATCCATTGCCGTTACTGCGGTTCCGGTTTTGCCTGCAAAACTATATACATTGGTTTTAAGCGCATGGGCGGTACCATGTTCAAATTCAACCACAGACATCAAACAAGCTTTTAATTTACCTAATGTTGCGTCGCTACAAATTTTTTCAACCAATACTTTTGGATTAAATGATTTAACCTCCACTCCCATTTCGTTTATTGAATTCACCAAATAAGGTTGCATCATGGTGCCGTTGTTGGCAACTGCATTGTAAACCATTAATAGCTGCAGCGGCGTTACCAATTCTTCATATCCGTGAGCCATAAAAGGCAACGTGGTTTTGGTCCAGTATTTACTCCCGGGCTTTTTTATGTAAGGCCGCGCGGCTCCCACAATATCAATTCCACTGCCCATATCTAAATGAAGATCGTGAAGATGATTGTAGAAACGCATTGGCTGATTATGATAATATTCATCACCCATTTTTGCAAAAGCAACATTTGACGAGCGTGCAAATGCTTCTTTAACTGTTATTTCGTGTATGCCAAGGTGCGAGTCTGTAATTCGAAGTCCGTAAAAAAGTTTTTGGCCACCTTCACAATCTACAATACTGCCTGTGTCAACATATTTATCTTCAAGAAGAGATATTAATGTCGCAATTTTAAAAACAGAACCGGGCTCTGTTCTTCGGCCGAGTCCATAATTATAATCTTCTATATAATCTCCGTCTGGCCTTCTTCCCAGGTTAGCGATCGCTTTTATTTTACCTGTTTTTGTTTCCATAACAATGCAGGTTCCATGCAGAGAATTATTAGCAACCATCATTTTCATGAGCGCATTTTCGGCAACATCCTGCATGTAAGTGTCGATGGTTGTGATAATATCTTTACCATTCTCAGGCTCTATTTCTGCACCGTCAACAGGGACATATGCTCCGGCCATATATCGCATGAGCCTGCTACCGGTCTGCCCTTTCAACACACTATCATAAGATCTTTCCAGTCCAACATTTCTGCTCGTGTCGCCGCGTGAGAGGCCAACGGTTCTGTTGGCAAGCAACACATACGGATTAACCCTGTTGTCCCTTACATCCATTATAAACCCACTTTTATTGCGCCCTTGTCTCACTAAAGGGAAATCTCTCAGGGCGGTATATTGTTCAAATGAAATTTTCTTTTTAAGGGCATAATACCTGTCCTGGTCTTTGTAACCTGCAATCAAAAGTTTCCTGTAGGATGATACGGAAGCGTCTTTAAATAATTTGGATAAAGAAATACTTAATGAGTCAACATTATCATAAAATCTTTTTCCATTTTTTTCGCGCAGGCCATCAGCGCCAAAATCAATATAGATATCAAAAACCGGGATAGAAGTGCTAAGCATATTGCCATCTTCACTGTAAATGGTGCCGCGCTCCGCATCTACATCCATATATTTCAGATGCTGTGCATTGGCCATTTGTTTCCAATAATTTCCCTGAACTCTTTGAATGTAAACGGCACGTCCTATCACTATCGCACCCAGCATAATAATGCCAAGGAAGCAAAGGTAGATGCGCCATAATATGTCTTTTTTTACATCCAAGGCTTTATGTTGTTTTATTTATTTTGTTCCGTGTTGTTAATAAGTCTCACCGGTGGCACCAACAATTCCTTTAATCCTAATGGTTCAACGGCTTTTGCAAGCTCACTTTCTTTGCTTCTGAATATTACATCGCGTTTCACCGTTTTAAATTCGTATTCCATTTCTTTCAAATGCTTTGCCGTGGCATTTATTTCTCTCATTGTTTTATCTGCATAATGGCCATTGGCTATATAAATTATCGCAAGCACTGCTGCAAAAAGATAAAAGGGAATATTCCTGACAAGCCATTTATTATACAGGAAAAATCTGCTTTTCTTTTTACGTCTTGGTTTTTTGTTGCTTTCATTGTCGCTGTGTTCCTCGTCAGCCATAGTTGCGTATTTTTAATTAATTCAGTGTTTATTATGTTTTGAAACTTCTTTCTTTTCTGCAATCCGTAATTTTGCGCTTCGTGACCTTGGATTCTTTTTTAGCTCCTGTGCTGACGCGGTAACCGGCTTTTTTGTTATTACTTTCAAATAAGTTTTATCGAGATTTCCATAAAAATCGGCTTGCGGCTCATTATCAAAATTTCCACTTTTAAAAAAGTTTTTTACCAACCGGTCTTCAAGTGAATGAAAAGTTATTACAGCGATCCGGCCGCCTTCACAAAGAACATCAGGTGTTTGTTCCAACAACTGCTTCAATGATTCCAGTTCATTATTTACTTCTATCCTTAATGCCTGGAATACTTGTGCAAAGTACTTTTCAGGATTTCCTTTTACTACCGGGTAAAGCGCGTTCTTAAATTCATTTACAGTATTCAATGATTGCAACCTCCTTAACTCAACTATTAATTTTGCAAGTGTCTTTGAATTTGTGACTTCCCCATTTTTCTCAAAAAGACTATGCAATTTTTCTTCTGAATAGTTATTGATCACATTGGCTGCATCCTGTTTTTCAGACCTGTTCATGCGCATATCCATCGGCGCATTAAAGCGGGTGGAAAATCCTCTCTCTGCAACATCAAACTGGTGGCTCGATACACCCAGATCTGCCAGAATCCCATTTACTTTTAAGATCTTATGAAAGCGGAGAAATCGCTGAAGGTGCCTGAAATTATGAGGTACGAAAATTATCCGCTGGTCTTCGGGCAGGTTACTGGCCGCATCTGCATCCTGGTCAAAAGCAATTAATTTTCCACTACCATTTAATTGCTCAAGTATTGCCTTGCTGTGACCGCCGCCGCCAAAAGTGCAATCCACATAAATTCCGGCCGGATCAATTTGAAGGCCGGTAATCACTTCATGCAATAAAACCGGCATATGATAAATGCCTTCGTGCATTTTATGATTTTGTGATTTTGTCAGCCGCCATTACTTCTTTTGCCAAATCGCTAAACGCTTCGGGTGAAAAAGTTTCAAAGAACTCCTGGTATTTTATTTTATCCCAAATCTCAATTTTGTCGATAGCCGAAACCAATACGATATCCTTTTCAAGGCCTGCATATTCCATCAGGTTTTTAGGCAAAAGAAGCCGGCCTGCACTATCAAGTTCAACCTGCGTAGCTCCGTTTAAAAAATAACGCTTGAATTTTCTTACTTTAGGATCGAAATCATTCAGATTGCTTAAATCAGAAAATAGCGGTTTCCAGCTCTTAGATGTGTATAAGCTCAGGCATTTCTCAAATCCGCGATTTAAAACGAACGGTTCAGCCCCACTTTCAGGCAACTGCTTTTTAAAACCTGCGGGTAACAGAAACCGCCCTTTTGCGTCTAATGTAGCTTCGTATTCGCCTATAAAGCCTGTCATTATGAACCGATTAGATTTTTTTACTAATAAATTTACACAAAATAACACTTTTTACCACTCTCCTAGCATTTTTAAGAAAAACTTTTTTATTCACCATAGCAAAAACCTGTGCTGGACAGGTTTTTACCCGTATTAGCTCAATAAATACGTGTAAAAGTTGTTAATAGAATGTGCAGAAAATATTAATAAAAATTATGATGGATAAGTGGCGGCTATAAAAATGAGAATTGAAGTAATAAAAAAATCTGGAAAATTTCTTTATTAAAATTTAGCAAAAAATTCCTCCTTAAGAAATTTTTTTGTATAAAATTGAGTGAAAATATCAGGCGAGTGTTTCTTTCAAAACATTAAAATCAATGATAAAGCAGCTCCCTTTTCCAAGCGCGCTTTCTGCTTTTATTTTTCCTTTATGGGCATCAACAATTGATTTTACGTAACTAAGGCCAAGCCCAAAGCCTTTCACGTTATGGATGTTTCCGGTATGAGCACGGTAAAATTTTTCAAAAATCCGGTGTAAGGTCTCTTTCGTCATTCCGATACCGTTATCTTCTATTTTAATACGGAAACGAGCCGTTAATATTGTTAGTCGTTAATTTTATTTTGAGATTTTCCTTCGAGTACTTTATCGCATTATCCAACAGGTTATTAATTATATTTATCAGGTGCACTTCATCGGCCATTATTAAATCATTCATCGCATCAAAGTGCGTTTCCAAAATGCCATTTTTTTCGGCAAGCGGAAGCCTGATGTTATTGATAGCTGCATGAATTAATTCGTGTGCATGCACCGGTTTTTCATTGAGTTGAATTTCCTGTTTATCAAGCAAAGCTGCCTGCAATATGGTTTCCACTTGCTTATTCATTCTTTTGTTCTCGTCCTTAATAATTCCAGAAAAATAATCCATTTTAGTGCGGTCGTTGATAACTTTTTCGTTTTTCAAAGCATCAACAGCAAGAGAAATGGTGGCCAGCGGAGTTTTAAATTCATGCGTCATGTTGTTGATAAAATCCGATTTGATTTCGCTTAATTTCTTTTGATTAAACAATGCTCTTAATGTAATGTAGAAAGCCGCAAAAATGATGCACGTAAAGGTGACTGACCCAATTACCATCCACAACATCTGCTTCCAGATTATATTGCTTACATGAGGCACCACAATTACTAATAATTCCTGCGGAGCAAGACCTTCCGAAAGACCACCGCCGGGAGATAATATCGGAGACACCAAAGAGAGATTGTGCACGGTATCAAAGTAGGCTTCTACATATTTTTTTGATTGCAGATCATCTCCCATCATCGATGTGTTAGTGATGGCAAATTCAAAATCAACAAACTTGACCTTATTTTTTTCGAAAGCCTGCCTGATCCTGGCCCTGATTTCTTCACGGGTAAATCTGTGCACGATAGTGGCCGGAAAAGCATTTAAGGGAAAAAGCAGATCATTGTTTTTCCTGTTATCGAAAGGTGAAAGGTTACCTTTTTCTTCGGCGAGCTCAGTCGCTGCAGTGGCCGTTACCCTGGAAATATCACTTTCAAATTCCTGCTCTTTATCCTGCAGGGCTTGTTTTATCCATATATATTGAAAAAAAATAAGACCCAGTAAGGAAATAAAAATCAGTATGGTAATAATAGGGAAAATTCTTTTCATGCATCGCAAATTTAACCTTAGCAATGGCTAAAATGATGGGGAAACGGGCATACGTGAAATTTTAACTAACTCTTATCGTTTATAATTTTAATAAAAAAAAGGGCTATCAAAGATCGCCTCTATTCAACAAATAAATATAATTTAGAATTATGATTTCACCGTCGAGAGGCATATTATTAATCGCGAATCCCTTTTTAAAAGATCCGAACTTCAGTCGCACCGTTATTTTTCTTTGCGATCATACGAACGAAGGCAGCTTTGGCTTTATATTGAACAAAAAATTTTCAAAAAATCTGGAAGAATTAATACCGGAGATAACTATAAGTAAGTTCCCCGTTTTCCAGGGTGGCCCCGTTCAGAAGGATGCCCTGCATTTTTTGCATGAATATCCGGAATTGATAAGTGGTGGGGAAGAAGTATTAAACAATGTTTTTTGGGGAGGCAATTTCGAAAGCCTTTTAAGCAACCTGAAAAATAATGATATAGATAATGGGCGCATTCGCTTTTTTATAGGATACAGCGGTTGGAGCGAAGGACAACTTGAGAACGAGCTTAAAGAAGAAAGCTGGCTAACAGTAAAGGCCACCCGAAAATTAATTTTTGACACAAAGCCGGAAGATATCTGGAAAAATGCATTAAAGCATTTGGGTGGCAACTATGAAATGATGATCAATTTTCCTACTGATCCCCAATTGAATTAATACTTGTAATTTTATCCAAACACTTGATATGAAAAAACTCGCTGTTCTTTGTTGCGTATTAGGATTAGGTATTTTTACAATGCTTTTAGAAAAAGATACTAAGAAAAAAAAGAAGAAACGGGTTTTGGATCCTGAATCGACCGGACCGCATGGTGAACCGGTAATCATTGGCTCAAATGGTGGAAAGTATTATTTTAAAAATGACCGCAAAGTTTACATTAGCCATAAAAATAAAAATTAGGAGCGTTTAGAAACTATTTCTCCTTAAAAAAAGTCTATTATACATCAATAGCAGATTTTGCTTTATAAACTCCTATCATTTCCCGCCCGGATTTTTATTCATTTCTATTGCCGGAGCATCTTTATTAATAAAAAAAAATATCTGGATAAATCCGGACCCTTACTTATTGCGTCTAATCACCCTAATTCATTTTTAGACGCGATTATTTTAGCTTCACTTTTTAAAAAACCAATATACTCACTGGCACGCGGAGACGCTTTTGTAGGGAAACTAACCTCAAAAGTCCTTTCATCTTTGAATATGCTACCTGTCTATCGGATCAGCGAAGGCGTTGAAAATCTTGAAAATAATTATTTCACCTTTGAAGCCTGCCTGCACATATTTAAAAAGAACGGAATTGTATTAATATTTAGCGAAGGAAGATGTATTAATGAATGGCACCTGAGGCCACTAAGAAAAGGCACGGCGCGGCTTACTTTCGCAGCGTGGCAACAGGACATACCATTGCAGGTTTTGCCTTTGGGAATCAACTATAGCGCTTTCAGAAAGTTTGGGAAACGGTTGGTTTTAAATTTTGGAACGGCGGTTTCAAGACAGCAAATGAACAGCAGCCTTTTATCGGGCAAAGCAATAAATGAATTTAATGAAACACTCAAAGAACAATTACAGACTCTTGTTTATGAAATTGATGAGGGGGAACGGCAAAAACTTCAAACCTATTTTCCAGCCCGCACCTCGCTTTTAAAAAAAATAATTCTTTTTATTCCTGCAACGGCAGGATATATTATACATGCGCCATTATATTATGCAATTCATGTTGCTATAAAACAAAAAGCACAAGATCATTATGATTCTTTAATGGTTGGATTGCTTTTTTTTATATATCCTTTTTACTTGCTGTTACTTACTATCACTGCGTTTCTTATTACTTATAATCCTCTTACATTTTTATTATTGATAGTAATTCCAGTGACCGCTTTAAGCGTGTTGCACTTCAAAAAAGAATAGCAGCATCGAAAAATAATAACAAAAAACCCCGCAAGAACTGCAGGGTTAAAAATATTTTAATGTGCTGGTTAAATCTCCCTCGCTCCTTCTACTAACACAGTTGCCCGGTTGTTCAAAACCTCAACAAAGCCGCTTTGAATGGTGTATAAAGAAAATGAGCTTTTATCTTTTAAAACCTTTAATTTTCCTTCTTTCAAAGCGCTTACCAAGGGAGCATGTTTTTCAAGAATTTCAAACATACCGTCAATTCCCGGAAGTTGTACGCCATATACATCGCCGCTAAATATTTTCCTTTCCGGTGTAAGTATTTCTAAAGTCATTTAGCCAGATTTTAGTATAAAATAGCAAGTATAACCTGCCGATCTTATTTTTTTTACAAACCATTCAATAATCCAAAAGACAATCCCTATTTATCCTAAGCACTTGCGGCTTCCATCATTTTTTTGCCCTTGGCAATAGCATCTTCCAGGTTGCCCACAAGGTTGAACGCTGCTTCAGGATATTCATCAACCTCGCCATCCATAATCGCATTAAATCCACGAATAGTATCTTCAATTGAAACCAGCACACCTTTTAAACCAGTAAATTGTTCAGCGACATGGAACGGCTGTGAAAGAAAACGCTGAACCCTTCGTGCACGGCTAACCGTTAGTTTATCTTCATCGCTTAATTCATCAAGTCCGAGAATAGCAATGATATCCTGTAATTCTTTATAACGTTGTAATGTTAATTTTACCCTGTTTGCACAATCGTAATGTTCGTCACCAACTATAGCCGGGGTTAAAATTCTTGAAGTAGAATCCAAAGGATCCACTGCGGGATAAATGCCAAGATCAGCAATTTTACGGCTTAACACTGTTGTTGCATCGAGATGAGCGAAAGTTGTAGCAGGCGCAGGATCGGTAAGGTCATCCGCGGGAACATATACTGCCTGCACAGAAGTAATAGAGCCGTTGCGCGTTGAAGTAATTCTTTCCTGCATCAATCCCATTTCAGTTGCTAATGTTGGCTGATAACCCACTGCGCTCGGCATACGCCCGAGCAAAGCCGACACTTCGGAACCTGCCTGTGTAAAGCGGAATATATTATCCACGAAGAATAAAATATCTTTTCCTTTTCCGGTGCCATCGCCATCGCGAAAATATTCCGCAACGGTCAATCCGCTTAACGCCACCCTCGCTCTCGCACCCGGTGGTTCATTCATTTGTCCAAATACAAAAGTTGCCTTAGATTCTTTTAGGTCTTCCATATTCACCGAATCCAGATCCCAACCACCTTCTTCCATACTATGAATAAACTTTTTGCCGTAATTCATAATTCCCGCTTCAATCATTTCACGCATAAGATCGTTTCCTTCCCTTGTTCTTTCTCCCACACCAGCAAAAACAGATAAGCCACTATAAGCTTTCGCAATATTATTAATCAGTTCCTGTATCAAAACTGTTTTTCCAACACCCGCGCCGCCAAACAAACCGATTTTACCGCCTTTCGCATAAGGCTCAATAAGATCAATAACTTTAATGCCGGTAAATAATATTTCGGAAGTGGTGCTCAGGTTTTCGAACAATGGGGGCTTATTGTGTATTGGCCTTCCGTTCGTTTTATCAACCTGGGGCAAGCCATCAATGGCGTCACCGGTTACATTAAAAAGACGTCCGTTAATTTTATCACCTATCGGCATCAGAATCGGAGTACCGAGGTCAACCGCTTCAATTCCCCTGGTGAGGCCTTCAGTTCCGTCCATAGCGATGCAGCGCACACTATCTTCACCCAGGTGCTGCTGCACTTCCAGGATTAATTTATCTCCATTTGGCTTTTTAATTTCCAATGCATGAAAAATTTCCGGAAGTTTGTTTTCTCCGCCAAACTGCACATCTACGACAGCGCCGATAATCTGTTTTATTTTTCCAATGTTTGCCATAAAATCGTATTAAAACGTCCTTTTTAAATTTGGCGGCAAAGGTAAGGGTTACAGCGCAAAAAGCAACTAAGATTCAACAATATTTTTGGCTGTTGGTAACGTGAGCTGCCTGATTGATAATCATTGTAATTTCACGCGACAACTTGCACGTGAATGAAAAATATTAGTTTCTTTTTTCTCTTTTTCTTCCTGGCTTTCACCGCGTCGGCGCAAACCAAAACCGATCCTTCAACACGCATTACATTGCCCAACGGATGGAGCCTCAGCCCCGCAGGACGCGGATATTTGTTAGGGGATCTTCCCTTAAATATCGCTGTAAGCAGTTCAAAAAAATTGATGGCTGTTACCAACAACGGCCAAAGTACACAAAGCATTCAGCTTATAGATGTGTCTTCAGGAAATATTCTTGACAATGTAGTTATTGCTAAGAGCTGGATGGGCCTAAAATTTAGCAGTGATGAAAAATATTTATATGCCTCCGGCGGAAATGATAATTGGATCTTGAAGTATGCAATTAAAAACAACAAGCTTATTTTAAAAGATTCATTAAAGCTGGGTGCAAAATGGCCCAACAAAATATCACCTGCCGGTATTGATATTGATGATAAAAAAAATCTTTTGTACGTGGTAACGAAAGAAGACAATTCATTGTACATTCTTAATACTGTTACAAAAAAAATCGTTGGGCAATATAAACTTGGAGCCGAAGCTTACACATGCCTGCTTTCGCCAGATAAAAGAAAATTATATATCAGTTGCTGGGGCTGTGATAAATTATATATCTTCAATACTGCCACAAAAACTTTTACAGACACCATAGCTATCGGCGATAATCCCAATGACATTTGCATATCAAAAAACGGCAAGTTTCTATTTGTTGCCAATTCAAACGATAATTCAGTTTCGGTAATTAATACCGATGCAAAAAAAGTAATTGAAACATTAACTTCTTCACTCTATCCCAACGCACCGCAGGGTTCCACGACAAACGGTGTAGCATTAAGCCCGGATGAAAAGACTTTGTACATCGCGAATGCAGACAATAATTGCCTGGCAGTATTTGATGTAAGTAAACCAGGAAACAGTAAATCAAAGGGGTTCATTCCAACGGGCTGGTATCCTACGTGTGTAAAGGCAATTGGCAAAAAAATATTTGTAACAAACGGTAAAGGCTTTTCATCATTTGCCAATCCGCAAGGGCCTAATCCTTATAAAAAAACTGAAACAATAACTTACAGACAGGGTGATACCTCACACATTAAAACTACCCAATATATCGCCGGCCTTTTTATAGGAACAATGAGCATTATAAATGTTCCCGATAGCAGGCAACTTGCTACCTATTCACAACAGGTTTATAACAACACCCCGTATACGAAGCAAAGAGAAACCATCGCGCAAGGTGAAAACAATAACCCCATTCCTCAAAAAGTGGGAGATCCTTCGCCTATAAAATATGTCTTTTACATAGTGAAAGAAAACCGGACTTACGACCAGGTATTAGGAGACGTTACTAACGGTAACGGCGATACGAGCCTCGTCTTATTTGGAGAAAATATTACACCGAACCAACATAAAATTGTAAATGACTTTGTGTTACTGGATAATTTTTATGTAGATGCAGAAGTAAGCGAAGATGGCCACAACTGGAGTCTCGGCGCTTATGCAACCGATTATTTAGAAAAAAACTGGCCGACCAATTATGGCGGCCGTGGAGGTACCTATGCAGGTGAAGGGACCAGTAAAATAGCGAACAATAAAAATGGTTTTCTTTGGAACGATTGCCAGCGCGGAGGTGTAAGCTACCGGACTTACGGCGAATTTGCAGATGACTACAAGCCAAACATTCCCATATTGAAAAATCATCTATGCACTTATTTCACAGGATGGAATTTGGGCGTTCGTGATACCATAAGATTTAATGAGTGGAAAAAAGACTTTGACTCACTGGTAAGCATAAACGCTTTACCTCATTTAAACACCTTACGTTTTCCAAACGACCATACGGAAGGGATGAGCAGGGGAAAACCAACACCGTTTGCGTTTGCGGCTGACAACGATCTCGCGGTAGGAATGTTTTTAGACCATTTAAGCAAAAGCCCTGTTTGGAAACAAAGCGTCGTTTTTATATTGGAAGACGACGCCCAGGATGGCCCGGATCACGTAGATGCGCACAGGAGCCCTGTTTATGTTGCGGGACCCTTTGTAAAAAGAAATTTCGTAGATCATACTCCTTATACAACTTCAGGCGTGTTGCGCACTATTGAACTGATACTGGGCTTACCGCCAATGAGCCAGTATGATGCCGCTGCGACTCCCATGTGGCGCTGTTTTACGGAAAAGCCTGATGAAAGTGTATTCAATTATTTACCCGAAAGCGTTAACCTTAACGATAAAAATAACGTTACAAACAGATTATCAAAAAAGAGTGAGACATTTAATTTTTCCAGGGAAGATGCCGTTCCTGAAAGTGAATTTAATGAAGTGATCTGGGAAGGTATAAAGGGAATTAACAAGCCAGTTCCTTCTCCCAAAAGAGCGGCTTTTATCCAGGTTAATAAAACAAAAGACGATGATGATTAAACGTCAGCAGTATCTTTAATTATTCGCATACGCGTTTCCGATAGTACTCGTGAATTTAACAGACCTTTTACTTTGCCGGTAAAAATTTTTTCAATATTGGTATTCGCTGCAATTCATTTTTTTCTACCGTCATAAGAAACCATAAATATATTAGCAGCAGCAAGGTGGCAGTGCCGAAGTTAACGATCGTTCCTTTAAAGAAATATACAATGGCTTCGTGAATAAAAAATAGCAGAACAACAATTAAAATATAAGTGCAAAGTTTTTTCCAGGCATACGGAATACGATAATCTTTTTGCCCCCATAAAAAGGAAATAACCATCATACTTCCATAGCAAAAAAAAGTTGCCCATGCGCATGCCATATACCCAAAATAGGGAATAAAAATAAAATTGATAATTAGTGTAAGCGCAGCTCCTATAAGTGTTATGTATGCCCCGGCAATAGTTTTATGCGTAAGCTTGTACCATATTGATAAGTTATAATAAATACCGAGAAACATATTTGCCAAAAGCAAGATAGGAACGACTTTCAGGCCTGTCCAATAAATTTTTAATTTGGCCGGATCTGTACTTAAAAAGTATTTCCATGTATCAATATACAATGCCACCACAAGAAACATAACGGTAATTGTTATCACAAAAAATTTCATCACCCTTGCATATACTTTTTGCGGGTTTTGTCCTTCTGCCTGCTTGAAGAAAAATGGCTCAGCCCCCATTCTGAACGCCTGTATAAAAAGCGTAATCAAAATAGATAATTTATAACAGGCCGAATAAATAGCCACCTGGTCTTTGGCCTCATTAATGTTGGTAACGGGAGCCAGCCATGAAAGCATAATGCGATCAAAAGTTTCATTGATCATTCCCCCAAAACCAGCGATGACTAACGGCAAAGAATATACGATCATGACGGCCCATACTTTTATACTGAATTTAAATTTCAGCGCGAAGAATTCTTTATATAAAAGAAGCAACGCAAAAAGCGACGCACACAAATTCGCAATGATGATATATCCAACGCCATAGCCTGGTTTATAAAATGTTGCAATAAAACCATTGGGATTTTTAGCTGCCAGCCTGGGACAAACGGACACTAAAAAATAGATAATAACAATCTGCAGAATAATTGTCGAAAGCCTTATCAATGCATATTTTCTTGGCCTCTGGTCCAGGCGCAATTTTGCAAATGGCAAAGTAGATAAGGCATCAAGACCAATAATGAACGCTGAAAAAGTAATAAATTCCGGATGATTATCCAATCGTAATAAATGAGCAATTGAAGAACGGAAAAAGATCAGGATGGATGTAAGGAAAAAAGTGCTGCATACAATGGAAATAGTAGCCGTACTGTAAATATCATTTTTATATTCATCCTTTGTCGCAAATCGAAAAAAAGCGGTTTCAATTCCATAAGTAAATATTACGTTCAGGAATGGAATGGCTGCATACAAAATGCTCATGTCACCATAACCGACAACTGAAAGCTTGTTCGTAAAGTAAGGCGTTAACAAATAAAACAGGAACCGTGCTGCAATGGAACTTACACCATACCACATCGTTTGTCCGGCTAATTTTTTTATGTTACTCAAAAATCGGGGGTTTAAAAAAGGGCAAATTTAGTTGTATAAATTAATAACTGAAGAAGCGAACAAATATTATGGTTGCGAAAATCTTTTATTTTTTTCAAACGTAGTATCATTTAAGGTATGTAAAAAATAAACGATATCTGTTTTTTCTGCATTTGTAAACGGAATGCCTTTTCGCAAAGAAGAATCTAATGTTGCACTTTCTACAATTCCATGGCTATAATGGTCAATCACATTGTATAAAGAATACAATCTTCCGTCGTGCATGTATGGAAAAGTAACAGAAACATTCCGCAGGCTCGGAACTTTAAATTTTAACGAATCCGCAGGATTGCCCGTTATTTTCATTCTTCCATAATCTTTCAAAAAATCGTTTACGGCCAAACCGTTATTACGATAAGAATAATCGGTAAACAAAGGTTCCTTATGGCAGGTATTGCATCTTTCTTTAAAAAGTTCATAGCCTCTTTCCTCCGTCGGGTTAAATTTTTCTTCGCCCCGTTTCACGCGGTCATATTTTGAATCGGAAGAAACCAATGAACCTGTAAATTGTGCAAGGGCTTTCAACATTCGTTGGCTGTTAATCTGGGGCGTTCCAAAAGCAGCTCTGAACATGCGTTGGTAAGTGGTATCTTTTCTTAACTTAAATAAAACTGAATCTATATTTTCTGCCATTTCATTCGCAGCCGTCATCGGCGACAACGCCTGCAATTCAATATGATTTACGCCGCCATCCCAGTGAAAAGAGGGAGACCACGCGAGGTTGAACAATGGCGGTGCATTGCGTACGGTAAACTGGTCATGAAAGCCATGGCTGAAATCGTGATCGTAGGTAGCAAAGGCAGCAAACTGTTCATGACAGGAAGCGCAGGCAAAATTGCCATCTTTGCTAAGCCTGCCATCATAAAATAATTTTCTTCCCAGTTGAAATCCTTGCTCCGTTAAAGGATTGTTTGCAAAAATATTAGACTTCGGTTTTGGCCAGCCAGCGGGAATTTTTAATTTCAAAGGGGTCACCTTAAAAACGGCATCGCTGTCCTTCAGTTTGCCTGATTCGAGCAGCAGGGCAAAGGATGCAATAAAAAATATGATTGATATAGAAATTAATTTTTTCAATTTTATTGAGCAAATAATTTTTTCAATATGAAACATGTTTGCATAATTCTCACTCATATTTTTGGCATTGATACCCGGTGATGTAATATTGGCATGCTCTGCAATTTTCATTTCATGCGGATACTGCCACCACGTATTTATATCAGCATCTATAAAAATTTCATAGGTTTTACCGGCCTCAAAATGTGTTGAATTTTCCGGAAGGTTAAGCCGGATTTCCTGCAGTACATTATACAATCCGGAAAAACCGCCAATATGATATTCAATCTTGTTATTTACTTGCTTTGACGCGGGAGAATTGCCTTCCATTTTCGCCATTACATAGCCACTATTCCACGTCCAGAACATATCATTTGCAGGATCGAGATCGCCTGTTTGCGCACCGGAAACATTGTGCAAACTATCTACGCCGAGTAAAAAATGAAGTGAAGAATAATTTCCCGCAGGAATTGAAAGGTCTATTTTTTGCGATTCCGGTTTGCTTTCATCAATTAAATGATAGCTATTTTTTTCGATGAAATTTTTATCCGGTCTTTGCAGGGATATATTTGAAACATAATACCGCAGTTTTGTAATGGTGTATTTTTCTCCAAAAGGATTGGTATATACTGAATCATCTAAAACAATTTTATTTCCTTTCACCTCGTTCATAAAAATAATTTGTACCGAAACGGCATCGGCTTTCAAAAAAACTCCGTTTGAACTGAAAGAACAAAACACTTGCAAAATAATCGCTGTTAAACAGAGGTAATAAACAGAGAATTTATTCATCATAATTCTTAATTTTTTTTCGTCCTTCCTTTATTATTCCCTTCTCTTTTTTTACTTTCAGCCGGCTGGCTTTGGACGCTTTGGTAGGTTTTGTAGGCTTTCTTTTTTTTCTTTTTATCAAAGCGTTATTTAATAACGAGTGTATTTTTTTGATCACTTCACTTTTATTGCCTAACTGGGTTCTCTCCGTGCGGCTCTTTACGAGTAAATACCCTTCATCTGTGACTTTATTAGCAAGTTTATTCAGAATCATTTCTTTTTGCTCTTCGCTTAAAATCTCCGAAGTGCTTATATGAAACCAGCCTTCTACCATGGTCTCAACTTTATTTACATTTTGGCCGCCTTTGCCGCCGCTGCGGGCTGTTTTAAACACTATTTCTTTTAAAACATTTATCATCATTAAAATTACAAAATTAAAAAGAGTTGCCTGCACGATTGAACGTTACAAAGAATTAATACGTAATTTGTTAAACCTTAATTTTTATAAGAACAAAAAAATTGACATTTTTGCACACAAGAAACAGCAAATGAAGTTAAAAGGGATATACAGTTCGCTTTGTGAAAGAAAATTTTCCGGCAAAAAATCATTTGCAGTATTAATTGATCCCGATAAAGTGGACGATGAAAAAATGCACCGCATCATTCAATTGGGAAAAGCTGCCAACATTGATTATTTTTTAGTGGGTGGAAGCCTTGTTGTATCTAACTATATTGATGATTGCGTTCAACTAATTAAAAAATATTCCGAAATACCTGTTATACTTTTCCCCGGAAGCCCAAACCAGCTCTCAAAAAACGCGGATGCGCTGCTATATCTTTCATTAATAAGCGGCAGAAATGCAGACTTGTTGATAGGCCAACACGTTGTAAGCGCGCCCGTTGTGAAGCAAAGCGGGCTTGAGATCATGAGCACGGGCTATATGGTTATTGACGGCGGCGCTCCTACTACAGTTTCTTACATTTCCAACGCGGCGCCGCTTCCGGCTGATAAAAATGAAATTGCGATGTGCACTGCTATGGCGGGCGAAATGCTGGGTATGAAATTAATTTATATGGATGCAGGAAGTGGTGCAAAAAGAGCAATCACAGAAAGCATGATTGAAAAAGTTTCCAGGTGCATTTCCGTTCCTTTAATAATAGGCGGCGGCATTACAGATCCTGAAAAAGCTTATCTGAATTGTAAAGCCGGCGCCGATGTAATTGTGGTAGGTAATGCTATTGAAAAAGACGAAAAACTTATCATGGAAATTGCCTCTGCGGTACATTCAGTGCCCGTAAAAGTTGTTTAAATCAATTGAAATTCTTAGGCTTTTTTTCATCTTAATGTACCTTAAAATCCTGGTTGCTTACAGGCGGCGCCGTGGGAATTGTTATTACATTGAAAGAGAAATTGTTTGCCTGGTGACAGCTATTGCAGGAAGCTGTGAGCAATGTAAATCCGGCTTTAAACTCTTCGCTATTTTTCCGGCTGATAGCATTATTGATGCTATCGATAGCGGGATACATCATAGGAATCATTTTTACTTCCGGTCTGTCGCTTTCTACCGTTCTCGCCTGTTCGAATCTTTCTTTTAATTCATCAGATTCGTATTGAGCAAGTTTCCAGTTATCATTAATGCCGGCATACCAAAGCTTTGCATGGTGGATTTGAATGCCGCCCATAATTTCGCCAAGGCCCGGCGCATAAGGTGCCATCATTTTATGAAGGCTGTCAGCAGAAATCGTGGTAGGATTTTCCTGGTTATTACTATGGCAGGAACAAAAGAAAAGCATCACAACAATTGCCGGAATTTGTTTCATAAAAAATATTTAAAATAAATACATCTTATTTATAAAACTCGTTTATCAGCGCTGCGATATTATCACAAGCTCATCATTTCTTTAAATTTTACAGCTTGCCTGCGGCTTACTTCAATTTTTTCCCCGCCGATCAAATCCAGCAAGTAAACCGCCATTAAAATAAGGCTCTATCTTATCAATCATCCGAAGGTTGATAATATGTTTCCTGTTTGCGCGAAAAAAAACTTTATCATCCAGCCTTTCTTCCAAAGCATTCAATGATTTTAAAATAAGTGGTTTATTGTTTCCAAAAAAAACTTTTGCATAATTGCCTACACTTTCAAAAAGACGAACGTCAGACAATCTTCACAAACCAGCAGCGTTCGCCATCTTTTACAAACACCTGGTCATATTCATGTAAGATGCCGCGGTTATTGTATGAGAGCAATTCTTCTTCATCTTTTTGTTTCACTTTCAATAAGGCATCGGCAAGGCTTTTCGGCTCTACCGGCTTCATTAAATAATCAAGCGCATTTACTTCAAAAGCTTTCAGTGCATATTCATCATAAGCTGTTACAAAAATCACATGTGGCGCTTTTTCCATTTGCTGTAGCATATCAAAACCGGTTTTTCCGGGCATTTGTATATCCAAGAAAATAAGATCGGGGTTGAGGCTTTCAATTTTTTCAATTCCTTCATTTGCATTGGCCGCTTCACCTATTACTTCTACGTCAGGAAACTCCTGTAACAATTTTTTAACTCGTTCCTGGCAAGGCGTTCATCATCTATTATAATTACTTTTTGCATAATTAATGGTTTAAAGTTTAATGAATTTTTCTATTATTCTGGTAATATAACGAATTTTTTAATACTAAAACATTTTAACCATTAATAAGTAACTGGCATTACTATTTTTGCCTGCACTTCACTACCGTTTATTTTGTCTAATTTGAAATCTGCCTTTCCATGACAAAAAATTTCAAGCCGGTCACGCGTACTTTTTAATCCAAATCCTTCAGGTACATTTCCCCGTCAAGTGAGCCGCTGTTTTCGAACAATAAGTTCAAAATGATTATCCATAAATCTGTGAAATTACCTTTACCGTTCCGCCTTTAATTCTTTTGCTGATGCCATGTTTTATTGCATTTTCTACCAGCGTTTGCAGCATCATTGGCGGCACAGGCTGCTCCAGCGTATCTTCATCAATATCCATTTCCATTTTAATCTTTCTTCAAAACGCATGTGCTCCAGGGCAAGATAATCCTTTACAATGTCAAGCTCTTTGTGCAGGGGAACTGTTTCCATTTTTTCTACCTGCATGCTGCTGCGCAAAATGTTTGAAAGTTCTGTAATCGCCGTTCTTGCACGTTGCGGATTTTCATCTACAAGCGCCCGGATACTGTTTAAGGAGTTAAAAATAAAATGCGGATTGATATGCGATTTTATCGTATTCAATTCCAGTTCTTTCACCGTTTTTTCCAGGCTTAGCTTGTCCACCTCATCTTTCCGGTTTCGTTCCAGGTAATGCCAGACCATATAAATTAAAAGCCACAAGGCAATAAGGATGAAAACGTAAAATAATTTCCCACCAAAATCTTGCCTGGTGCTGATCTTCATATTGCCAGTTCCCTTTTTATCCCTGTACCAGCCCGTATTTTTTTTAATATTTTGAGCGGACGCGTAGTCAAGTGAATCTTTCGGGTTGATTTTATCGGCTAGATAAAATAATTTGTTCCGGTAAGGTTCAAGTGATTTTTCCTTTGTCATCGCAGTTTGTAAGCTCCTGTGTTTTTTCATATGCAACTAATGAATAACCGGTAACCACAGCAGTTGTTTTTGCACCATAATAACTCAAAAGGCCTGTAAGTATTACGCTAACGATAAAAAGCACAATTACCTTTTTTAAGTGAAAATTGTATCCAACCGGTTTTTTTTAAGAAAAAATCTTAATATATGAGTAGCCAATATGTTCCAGAAAAATTCTATGAAAAGATTGCAAAAAAAATATTTCTCTTTTCAGCCGGTTTAAAATACATCATGCGCGAAAAGATAAATAAAGAAAAGATTTAATAGATGTCCATCCGCCCCAGCCAAAACCTGGCAAATCCAATAACGAGAAGTTGTTTTATGCATTTGCAAAGCTAAAGCTTTCAAAAGTTCTAAGAAATCATTTTATTAATGGCGAAATGAAGTGGTGAAAGGTTGTTGTTGCTCAATCAGTTATTCGGGAATTTTGTATTGAAAACAGGCATTATCATTGTCATTTTAAAATTTTTTCCGCACACAATCGTTATAAAAGTTTAGTTTTACAACGCTGATATTGAAACAATGCAGAATCAAAATTTAAATACAGAAAAAGAAATCTTATCTCCTGCCGAGAAAGAATTTGAAAACAATATTCGGCCCGTCAGTAATTGAAGAATTTAGCGGGCAGGCCAAATCATTGAAAACTTACGCATTTTTATTAAAGCGGCAAAAATGCGCGGCGAAGCGCTGGATCATATTCTTTTTCATGGGCCACCGGGACTTGGGAAAACAACTTTAAGCCGGATTGTTGCCAATGAACTTGGTGTGAATATTAAAGAAACCAGCGGCCCGTAATTGAAAAGCCAGGCGATCTTGCCGGCTTGCTTACCAATCTGGAAACAAATGATGTTTTGTTTATTGATGAAATTCATCGGCTAAGCAATGTGGTAGAAGAATATTTATATGCGGCTATGGAAGATTACCGCATTGATATTATGATTGACACGGGACCAAATGCAAGAAGCGTTCAAATCAATCTCAATCCTTTTACTTTGATTGGCGCCACTACACGCAGCGGCTTGCTTACTGCGCCGTTGCTTTCCCGTTTTGGTATTAAATCAAGACTGGAATATTATAATGCAGAAACGTTGCAAAAAATAATTTTGCGCTCCTGTTCTATTTTAAATACAAAAATTACTTCGGATGCAGCTACAGAAATTGCCGGAAGAAGCCGGGGCACGCCAAGGATTGCCAATGGTTTGTTGCGGCGGGTACGTGATTTTGCACAGGTCTTATCCAACGGCGTTATTGACATGGCGATTACGGAACATGCTTTAAAAGCACTGAATGTAGATGAATATGGCCTTGGATGAAATGGACAACCGGATTCTTAATTGCATTATTGAAAAATTTAAAGGTGGCCCTGTTGGTATTACTACCATTGCCACTGCTGTTGGCGAAGAATCCGGAACGCTTGAAGAAGTGTATGAACCTTTTTTAATTCAGGAAGGTTTTATTATGCGCACGCCACGAGGAAGAGAAGCTACGAAAAAGCTTATAAACATTTGGGTAAACACCTTTTAGAAATTCAAAAGGGCCCGATTTATTTGACAATTATAGGCGCTAACCCTGCCACATCTGATTTTCTGATAAAATACCTTGTTTTTATTTTGCTAACAAAAGAAATATGACCGGCTTTTTGTGCAGGTCGATTTTTTCTTTTTTCCATTCCCCAATAGATTTTGTTTTTGATCCATTCTGCTGTTGAAGTAATTTCGGCGGCAATGCAAAGCCTGGTTAAAGGCTTGACATTGTTGCAAAATATTTTCAAATAGCTTATTATTGCGATAAGGTGTTTCAATGAAAATTTGGGTGCAATCTTGTTTTCCTGATTCTTCTTCCAGTTGCCTGATCTTTTTATTTCTTTCAAAATTATCAATAGGCAAATATCCATTGAATGTAAATTGCTGCCCATTTAAGCCGCTTGCCATCAAAGCAAGTAAAATCGAACTCGGCCCCACCAAAGGCTTTATTTTCACATTCAACTTTTGTGCTTCACTAATAAATATTTGCCCGGGATCTGCAATGCCGGGGCAACCCGCTTCGCTTATTATAGCAATATTTTTTTCTTCTTTAATTTTTTGAATAAACGATTGTATTTGCTCCTTTTCCGCTTTATGAATCTCGTACCATTCAAAATCATCAATAACAATTTCTTTAGACATGCTTTTTAAAAAACGACGCGCGGTTCTGTCATTTTCAGCAAATATTACCTGGCAGTTTTTTACTGCTTCCAATACATAAGCCGGAATCGTTTCAGTTGCTTCTGCAGCAAGAAAAGAGGGAATGAGATATACCATTAGTTTGTTGCTTTAATAATTTCCTTTTGCTGAAAGCTGATGGTTGCGGCGATAATTGCATAACCCGGCGCCAGCATCCAGCCAATAACCGGTAATATATGCATTAAATAAAAAATGATTCCGTTACCTATGGCCAGTCCTTTATAACGCTCTATGAAATCAATACTTTCAGCACTTGAGAGGCTTCTTCTTTCGCTGGTATAATCCAGCATGGAGAAACCAAAATAATAACACTCAACAAAAACAGCCAGCACCGGAGATGCCCAGCCGATGACAGGAATTAAACAAATAATTAAGATAGAAAACATATAAACAGTTTGCCACCAAACTATTTCGCAAAGCGATCTTAATTCCACGCAAAACATCTTTTAAAAAATTATTAAAAACAGGATGCTCGTCCTCAAGAATTATCGCTTGTGTTTTTTTGCTTAACCATGCAAAAACCGGTGAACCAAAAATCAGAAATAAATATTTAAACCATGAATAGTAAAAAATAATCAGTATGATCTGCAGAATAAGCTGGGTGAAAATAAAAGTAAAGCGAAGCCAGCCGTTTTGCTCTTTTTGCAACCAGGCTTTTAACCCTGTTTTTGAAAAGAAATAATCGATAACATGCGCTGAAGATTTTCCAAAAAAATACATCCCGAAAAAAAACAGAATGGCGTACACGGTCCCGGGAATTAGTATCCATTTCCACAATTTATATTTTACAATAATTTTGTGCGCTTGTAAATAGGCCCGGATAGCTATGATAATTTCTTCAAGCAACGATCTTTATCTTATAAATGATTTCAAACTTAGATAATATAATTTAGTTTGCTATAGAAGTTTATATTTAAGGCCGCCTTAGATGAATTATGAAAAAAATACCCCTTTCATTTTATGCAAGAAAAGATGTGGTTGTGATTGCCAGGGAATTAATAGGCAAACTCCTCGTTACCAATTTTGATGGAGTTGTAACATCCGGCAGAATCGTGGAAACGGAAGCGTATGTTGCGATCACTGACAGGGCTTCGCATTCCTTTGGCGGAAAAAGAACTGCGCGAAACGAACACATGTATGCGCCTGCGGGCACAGCGTATGTCTATATCTGTTATGGATTGCATCACATGATGAATATTGTAACCAATAGAAAAAATATTCCCGACGCGGTATTGATAAGAGCAGTAGAACCGATCCGCGGAATCGATGTGATGCTGCAAAGAACCGGTAAAAAAGTTTTGGATAAAACGCTCACCCGCGGACCTGGAAATGTAGGAAAAGCACTCGGAATCTTTAAACATCATTCAGGAAGTCATTTATCGGGACATGAGATTTTTCTTGAAGAAGATATGGTAAAAATTCCGGCTGAAAATATGGGTGTTAGTGCAAGAATAGGAGTGGAAAGCGCCGGACAGGATGCTTTATTGCCTTACAGGTTCTATGTGAAAGGCAATAAATACGTGAGTGGAAAAAATAAATAGCGTTAAAAAAATTATATATCCGGATTGTCTCTTGCGTGAATTATTCACCTCAAATTTCGGCGGATTATCACGGGTAAAAGCTTAATTTTGCAAATCAATTTTTAAAATAAAATAAATAATTATGAGCACAGTTAAAGTTGCTATTAATGGTTTCGGCAGAATCGGTCGCCTTGTTTTCAGGCAAATATATAATATGGAGGGGATTGATGTTGTGGCAATAAATGATTTAACGAGCCCTAAAGTATTGGCACATTTATTAAAATATGATAGTGCGCAGGGACGGTTTGATGGTGAAGTAAAAAGTACTGATAACGCGATAATAGTAAATGGTGAAGAAATAAAAATATATGCACAAAAAGATCCCGCGCAAATTCCGTGGGGAAGTGATGACGTAGATGTGGTAATTGAAAGCACGGGCTTTTTTACAGACAAAGAAAAAGCTGAAGCCCACATTAAGGCAGGAGCAAAAAAAGTTGTGATCTCCGCACCGGCAACCGGCGATTTAAAAACAATTGTTTTCAATGTTAATCACGATATACTCGATGGCAGCGAAACTATTATTTCATGCGCTTCCTGCACCACGAATTGCCTTGCGCCGATGGCAAAGGTTATGAACGATTCTTTCGGAATTAAAGTTGGTTTCATGACTACCATACACGCCTACACGAACGATCAGAACACTTTGGACGCACCACATCCAAAGGGTGATTTGAGAAGGGCAAGAGCTGCGGCGGCAAATATTGTTCCTAACAGTACGGGCGCTGCTAAAGCTATCGGGCTGGTATTGCCGGAATTGAAAGGCAAGCTGGACGGCGGCGCACAAAGAGTGCCCGTGATTACCGGTTCTCTTACCGAATTAACAACGATCTTAAATAAAAAGACATCTGTTGACGAAGTAAACGCTGCCATGAAGGCCGCTGCCAATGAAAGTTTTGGCTACAATGAAGATGAAATTGTAAGTTCAGATGTTATCGGCATTCACTTCGGTTCTCTATTTGATGCAACACAAACGAAGGTGATGACAGTGGGTGATGATCAATTGGTAAAAACAGTAAGCTGGTACGATAATGAAATGAGTTATGTATCGCAGTTGGTACGTACCGTAAATTATTTTGCCAAATTAATTAAAAAATAAACGGATAAGTTCCTGGAAAGATAGCCTCCCGATTGAAGAAATCCGGAGGCTTATTTATTTTTATAATTTCACACTCAACCCAACAGCAATCAGCGATTTTAACTGCAGGCCGGGAGAATCATGATTTGGTCCAAAAGCCTTTACTTCATTATCATATATTAAATTAAGGCCCAGGCTCGCGGTAAGCAACTTTGAGAATTTTGCGGTAAACATATTATTCATCATCACATCTACATTTTGAGGATTGTTTTCATAGTTTGAAAACAAGTCAAGCCTGCCGTTATAACCAATTGTTTTATTAAAATCAGTAATATAGGTGATGCTGGCAAAAGCCCCTATTTCATTTTTAGATTTCTGCCCGGGATTCAGGCCGTATTTGGCGGTTAAGCTATCGTTATTTACAATAGTCCACCGCGAGGTAATGGGCGATACAAAAATAGCTAACCCTTTTGCCGGCTTATAATCCAATCCAAGGCTCAATATTACATAAGCAGGCGCCAGAAAATCTGACAAAAGTTGCTTGCTGCCATCGCCGTTATAATTATATCCTTTTGAAAATTGAGAATGAAAATTGAATAACCCGGCAAGATCCAATTTAGGAGAAAGCGAATAGCCAACTTTAGACAGCAAATCGATACGATCATCATTTTTTCTTGTCCCAAGGCTGGAGGTATTTACGAGACCGTAATTGAAATCAACCGTATTATCCCAGCTATAGCGGCCTTTTTTATAAAACGCATAGAACCCGAGATAAGATGCTATTGATAAAGAAAAATCATCCCCGCCGGCTGCCCAATTACTTTGGCTTCCTTGTCCCAGGTTCAAATTGAAAAGACCGCCCGTTTTCCAGATTTTACCGCTATCAATGGGCACTTTTTTAATTTCTTTTGTGGCATCTGCCTGCATTGCTTTTACACTTTGATCTTGTGCCAGCGCCTTGTTGGAAATGATAAATACTAAAGAAACACAAACGATCTTGCTCAAATAGTAAGCACATTTTTTCTTCATACGAAAGTTTTTAATTGAAGGATCGCCGTAAACATAAACAGCGTGAAAAATTTTAGCATTTTATCTAAAACGCAAAAGTAATTTTATTAAAACATTATTAGATCAAATTGACTATTTTGTGTTTAAATAAATCAGTAAAGTTTTAAACATTATTTATGGAAGAACTAATTCAAAAATTGCAGGATGTGCATGGCTTAAGTGCAGACCAATCACATGGAATTTTGAACACGATCACTAACTTCGTAAAAGAAAAGTTTCCAATGGTTGGCGGCGCAATAGATAATATTTTCCAATCAGGAACGACTCCTTCTTCGCCTGGTACAACGCCGTCAGATACCCAATCTGCAGCTGTAACTCCGGTTAGTGATAA
>CAWGLC010000008.1:0-211671 GCA_963823305.1 uncultured Chitinophagaceae bacterium | reverse complement strand
CGATGGACGCCGGCGCCCACAAAGGCTCGCCGCACACAGAGCACGCACGTTGCGTGTTTGCTGTTGCCTTGGCGTGCGCCTGTTTCATGCGGTCTGTTTGGCCGGGACTGTCTGGCGTGAGAGCGCCGGGAATCGGGTCCGGTTGCACGTTTTGAGCCGTACCCCCGTCAGGAACCGTCAGAACCGTCAGATTGCCTGATGGAGGGCTATTTTTCGTCTGACGGGTTGTTTTCGTCTGACGGGTTGAACCGTCAGAAGGTTTGGAACCGTCAGACGAAAAAGTAGGTGTGAGCTGGCGCAATCAGACGGTTCTGACGATTCCTGACGGGTATACCGCTCGAAAGTGTCCCTGAAGCACTCCAGACGAAGATCCATGCGCGCTCCCCGATGGGTTGTGCCCAGTCTTGATCCCGTACTCACGGAGCCGATACGCGAGTTTGCTGCGCGTCAACTCGAAATCGCTCCACGGCGATTCGTCAATGGCGCGCAATTTGTTGACGAGCTCCTGCGAGGGTAGGAACGAACCGCCGTGCTCCTCGAAAATCGCCTTGATGTCAGCAAGCAGCCGCATACCGTAGGAGCGGTCCTCGTCGGCCGAATCGGCTTCACCGACCAGAGCTATGCACGCCGCGCGCGCCGTAGCCGGCCAGTGGCCGCCGGCCGCGTCGGCGACGGCGATCAGCGGTTCCCAGGTGTCAGCGGCCCGGTCCTCTACCGGCATGCTGGGCTCGGCGCCTTGCAGCTGCTGTATCTGTTTGACTGCCCACTCCCCCAGCCGCTTGCCGAGGCCCTCAAGCTGTGGTGCGTCGCGTCGAGAGCGGTAAGCCGCTACCTCTCCGCGCTGCTTCGCCGGCGGAGCATGATGTTGATGGCGCGGTCGGTGATGGTGTCGGGTATGCAGTCGCCGATGCCGGCGAGCGCCACCATTGCGAACGTCGCGAACGGCGTTGGGATTTGTGAGGGTCCGACGCAACGCAACGCGGGCCGTCCGCGCTGGTGGCCGGCGTTGAGCAGTTTCCGTAGGTCCTCGTGCTGCTCGGCCAGTTTCTTCGATCCCCAAATCGCGTCGGCTTCGTCGATGAACAAAGTGGGGGGATGCCCATCGCCGATGGAACGGAAAATGGCTGCCACGGTTGCATCAGCTGTGGCCAGCGGGTTGTGCGAGAGGGCCTGGACGACATCGAGTGCGCGGGTCTTGCCGCATCGCTTCTGCGGCGAGGTGAAGACCAGGCGGGGGGCGCATTCAAACGCTGGGAGTGCGTGGGTGACGGCGATCCACAGCGTCACCGCTGCGGCGGCGTGCGCGCTAGGGAAGGCCACGAAACGTGTGAGGGCATCGCGTAGTTCGTCGAGCAGCGCCGCGCCGTCGTCGTCGCTGGCGGCATCGACGAACTCGTCGAGACCGCGGCCCGCAGCGATGTGATCGGCAGCGTCCTTGCCGATAGCCGACTCGACCATTTTCACCGACGCCGCGACGGGGCCACATGTCGTCGACGTCGCGGGCATGCTTGCGGCCCGGCTCGTCCTTTCGGCGACGATGACCACCTGCTTGTCCGTCAACGGCACCAGTCGACCTTGCGCCTTGCCCGCCCCCATCGCCGAGCACACCGCCACCGCGCCCTCGGACTCGATGACCTGCACGTCTTCTCCCCTTCGGGGACATACACCCGCGTCGTGTCGGCGGCGATCTTGTCGGCGTGAAAGAGCGTGTTGCTTTTGGGGTTGCCTGATTGCGGGAACGTTTTCTTGTCGTCGCCGTTGCGGCCTCGATGCACCTCGCGACCGTCCGGATACGAGTAAGTGGTGCGGTCGGAGTACGCGGCGCGCTTCAACGATTGTCGACGGTCGCGCGGTGCCAGGTCGAGAGCGCCGAGGACCGCCGCGTAGTCACAACCCGCGTGACATTTGATGATGACGCCTTGCCGTCGTCACGCGGCTTGATCGACAGCGACGGGTTTTGGTCGTCGTGGGCGGGGCACTGGGCTGTGGCTTTGTCGCCGCGCTCGGTGACAGTTTTGCCGGCGGCGCGCAGCGCTTCGACGAGTCGGCTATAGGCGGTCGCGGTCATGCGTCGTCGAGGCTGGCGATGAAGTCGGCGATTGCCTTTTCTGGAATTAGTCGGCGCCGGCCGATTTTCACGGAACGTAGCTGCCCGGATGCCATCAGGGCGAACACTGTGGACCGGCCTACGCCAAGCTTTTCCATGGCGGCGGAGACTTCGCTTAGTTTGGCCGGCCGGGCGTCGTCGGCCATCGCGTCAGCCACCGCGTCGGCCACCAGGCGGGCGAACTCGTCGCGGAGTTGTTAGTCGGTTGGCATCGCATCCCCTAATATGTTCCGTAATGCGACATTTAGCGTATAGTTGTCGCTGTTCAGGAGAGTACCAGCGTCCGCTGCAATACACACACATACGAGGAGGGTGTCCGCTTTGCCGAGAGTCGAGGAGTCCGCTAAGCAGTGGCAGAAAACCTAGCCACCAGGGTTGGCGCCGCCGTGCGCGAACGCCGGCGCACACTGAAAATCACCGCGGACCAGCTGTCCAAACGCACCCGCGAACTGGGCTACCCGATCAGCCGCGTCGCTGTCGGGAAAATCGAGAACGGCCAGCGGGAAGGCAAGCTCGACCTCGGCGAGCTGCTGGTGCTGGCTGGCGCGCTGGGGATACCGCCGATCATGCTGATCTACCCCGATTGTCGACGGCCCCGTCGAAGCGCTGCCTCGGCTTGAGCTCGACTCAGCAGAGCCCTTGAATGGTTTGCCGGCGACAGCCCCAACTGGCGTTCCGGATGACCGAACGGTTCGGCATGTCCCACAAGATGTCGTCGATGCCGCGGAACCGCTAATCTGTCGCGCGAGCTCTTAGACGCCGAGACGGGACTAGAGCAGGCTAACGGGCTGATGGCTCGGCGGGAGGCTGATGCGGGCGCGGGCGGACGGTGGACAGCGAAGAATACACTGAGTGGGCTGTCCAATCGACGCCAGCGGTGAAATGGGTTACCGTGTGGCTAACAAGCAATTAGACGGATGCGGGCGATGGGTCTCCCCGTGCGCAGCCACTACAGCGACGAGGGGGGACGATGAGCAGACGCAGCTGCCGGCGCAGATCACGAAGATCGAGACGACCGACCGCAAGACCGGGAAAACCGTTGTGCGCTACCAGGTTCGGGTAGATGGCGGCGTCAACCCGGAAACCGGTGCGCGCCGACAGGTCCGGCGGCGCTACAACACCGAGCCGAGGCCCGCCGGGCGCTGGCCGGAATCGCCGACGAGGCAATCACCGGCCGGTTCGTCGCCCGCGAGACGGTCACCGTCGAGCAGGTGTGCGAGCAGTACCTGGCCGGGCGCCACAACCTGCGGGCCAGCTCGCGTCCAAGGCGGCCTACGACCTGGCGCCGCTGCGGGAGCGGCACGGCGACATGCCGGTGCAGCGGCTCACCAAGCGTCACATCGACGAGCTGGTGGCCGATCTGCTCACCGGCGGCACCAAGACGGCGAAGGGCCGGACCCGGCGACCGTGGGGAGCCGACGCGGTGAACAAGGTCATCCAACCGTCGCCCAGGTGCTGGCCGATGCGCAGCGTCAAGGGCCTGGTGGCCCGCAACGTCGCCGAGCATGTCGACCGCGTCAACCGGCCGCACAAGGTGGTCAAGACCTACACCGAGGACGAGGTTCAGCAGCTCCTCGCTGCGCTGGCCGACGACCGGCTCGGGCACGCGTGGGAGCTGGCGCTGTCCGGGCTGCGCCGCGGCGAGATCGCCGGCCTGCGGTGGGCCGACGTCGATCTGGAAGCCAGGACGTTGTCCATCGTGAACAACCGGGTTCGGCCGGCGGCAAGACCGTCGAGAACGATCCGAAGTCGGCGACGTCGCGCCGGACGCTGCCGCTGCCCGACCGGCTGGTGATCGGTGCTGAAGGCGGCCAACAAGCGGCAGGTGGCCGAACGGCTGGCGCTGGGCGCGGCCTACCGGTCCGGGTCCTACGTGGTGTCAACGAGATCGGCGACCCCTACTCGCCGGCGGTGCTGTCGCGGTACTGGCGCGAAGCCGTCAAGGCGGCCGGTTGCGGCACATCAAGCTGCACGCAGCACGGCACACCTGCGCCACACTGATGCACTTGTCGGGGTGTGCCGGTGGCGGTGATCGCGGCGTGGATAGGGCATAAAGACGCGAGGCTCACGATGAAGCTGTACGCCCACTCCCATTAGCTGCGCTGAAGGCGGCCGGGGCGAGTTTGGATCGGGTTGTTTCTCCGCGCAAGCCCGCTGGCGAGCTGCTGACGTGACGGTTTGCCAGGCGCTGCCGCTCGATGACACATCGGTGACACAACTCGGTACCGTATGATCTGCCGAAGCGCTGATTGCTTCCCGCTTATTTTTGGCCTTTATAAATGTGAACGGAACCATAGCTTTTAAAATAAAAATTAAACAGTATGTTGTACTTCCTTAATTGCATCGAGGATATTCTGGTATGCGCCGCAGCGGCAGATATTTCCACTCATTAATTCTCTTATCTCGTCATCCGAGTTCGCATGTCCTTCTTTAATAAGCGCAACTGCAGAACATATCTGGCCGGGTGTACAATAGCCACATTGAAACGCATCATGCTTTAAAAATGCTTCCTGCATAGGATGCAATTTTTCAGGCGTTCCGAGGCCCTCAATGGTTGTTACTTTTTCACCGTCGCATGTGGCCGCCAATGTCAGGCAGGAATTAACTCTCCTTCCTGCAACTAATACAGTGCATGCGCCGCATTGCCCGCGATCGCAACCCTTCTTGGTTCCCGTAAGCTTCAATTTTTCCCGAAGTATATCGAGCAGTGTTGACCTGGGATCTATCTCAAGGGTTTTGCTTTTTCCATTAACAATCAGTCTCACTACAACTGAGCCGGGTTCGGAAAACTTCAACTTGTCAACAGGGATTCCTTTTGCTTTTGCAGTTGTTGTGATCGCCATCCCGGCGCTTAGGGCTGTTGCCTGTAATAAAAACTCACGGCGGGTGGATCCGTTGTTTTTTATTTCACCGGATTCACTTTGTTCTTTGTTCATGTAATGGCATTTATCTTTAACACAGAAAGAATTATAGTTTTACAATTTAAAAAACATGCCAAAAAACACTTGAAACCGTTTGCCATGTGAACAGGACATTTTTTGAAGATGCGAAAAAAATTCGTAGAAAATTGTACCCTAACGTTCACACCGGCAATTGTCCTTTTATTTTGTTTATAGTGCACGATCTTTGCAGCAATTTCATCTTTTAAAAACCTTTTTTATTGAGAGATAATCACGGACGAATAGTTAATTATCTGCGGCTTGCAATTACCGATAAATGCAATCTGCGTTGTTTTTATTGTATGCCTGCAGAAGGGCTTAAGTGGATAGACAAAAAAGAAATGATGAGCTATGATGAAATGCTGCGTATTTGTTCAATCCTTGTGCATTTGGGTGTCGAAAAAATAAGATTGACCGGCGGGGAGCCATTTATACGAAAAGATCTTATGAAATTCCTGTTTGCTTTGTCAAATTTGAATGGGCTTAAACAGATCCATCTCACTACTAACGGTGTACTAACGGAGCCGCATATCCCAAATTTGAAAAAAATTGGAATTGCTTCTGTCAATCTTAGTCTCGATACTTTGGATCGCGATCGCTTTTTATCCATCACCCGGCGGGATGAATTGCATGCAGTGCTAAAAACCTTGCATGAGCTATTGCATCATAATATTGAAACAAAGATAAACGCAGTTGTGATGGAGGGAAAAAATACAGAAGACATTATTCCTTTAGCAGGACTTTCAAAAGATATGCCGGTAAGTGTTCGCTTTATTGAGGAGATGCCGTTCAATGGCGACGTTACACATCATCCCGGAATATTATGGAATCATGTACGAATACTGGATAAGCTTAAGGAAGAATATCCAAACATCAGCAAGGTTCCCGATCCGCCCTTCTCTACCTCTTACAATTATGAGATCCCGGGTCATAAAGGAACGATCGGGATCATCGCCGCATATTCCCGCACCTTTTGTGGTACCTGCAACAGGATCAGAATTACCCCTTTGGGCGAACTAAAAACGTGTCTTTATGATGATGGCGTTTTAAACATAAAAAATTTATTAAGACAAGGCTTGCCGGATGATGAAATAAGAACAATGCTGCTCAACACCATTGGACACAGGGCTAAGGATGGATTTGAAGCAGAGCAATTGCGCAGGGCAAAAAATCCGGTTCATGAATCTATGGCCACCATTGGAGGGTGATCAGCTTACATAAACTTTTTTATAAATACACCGTTGATGATATCAGTAAAAGATGCGGAAAATATTATTCAATCAAACGTAAAAGATTTCGGCGTAGAAAGTGTTTCATTTGAGAATTCTTTAGGCCGGGTGTTAGCCGAAGATCTTTTTTCGGACAGGGAATTACCGCCTTTTAACAGGGCAACCCTGGATGGCATTGCTATTAAATATGATTCATTTGAAAAAGGCATCCGTTCATTTCACATCAAATTGACGCTGGCCGCAGGAGATACTCCTGTTGACATTGATACTGTCGATGAATGTGTTGAAATAATGACTGGCGCAGCGTTGCCGGACTCAACAGATACCGTCATAGGCTATGAAGATCTGAATATAGATAATGGAAATGCTTTTGTAATAAAAGAATGGGTAACCAAACGGCAAGGCGTACACGAAAAAGGAAAAGACAGGTCAGAGAGTGAAATGATTACGGAAAAAAGTCGTATTATAACGCCAGCCTTGATAAGCGTGGCAGCGTCCATTGGGAAATCGGTGTTGCTGGTAAAAAAGCTTCCAAAGGTTGTAGTAATTTCTTCAGGCAACGAGTTGGTTCCTGTAGATGAAAAACCATCACCCTTCCAGATCCGAAGATCGAATGGCTATACAATTGCTGCTGCTTTAAAGACTTTTAAAATCGACGCTAACATGGTGCACATTCCTGATGATCCGGAAATCACCAGGCAAAAGATAAGGGAGTGCTTACAAAATTTCGACGTGGTCATTTTAACGGGTGGAATCTCAATGGGCAAATTTGATTACATACCGAAGGCGCTGGAAGCATTATCAGTGCATAAATTATTTCACAAAGTTCAACAACGGCCGGGGAAACCTTTTTGGTTTGGTGTGGCTAATAATGGTGTCGCGGTTTTTGCATTGCCAGGTAATCCTGTATCCACATTTATGTGTTTGTACCGGTATGTAATACCATGGCTAAAAACCTCTCTGGACGCTGATGTTAACAATAATAAGTACGCAGTATTGAATAAAGATTTTTCTTTTATGCAGCCATTACAATATTTCCTGCAGGTAAAATTACACCTAAGCAATGAGGGTCAATTGCTGGCAGAACCCGTTGAGGGAAATGGCTCAGGAGATTTTGCAAATCTGCAGGACACGGATGCCTTTATGGAACTTCCGTTGGAACAAAATAACTTTACAAAAGGTGAGGTGTACCGGATATGGCCCTTCGCATAAATGTTTATTTAAAATTATGAATGACTTTACTCACATTGACAGGAAAGGAAATCCAGCTATGGTAGATATCAGTGAAAAAAAAAATTCACTTAGAAGAGCCATCGCAAGAAGCATCGTAGCGTTGCCGGCAGAAGTGGCTAAAAATTTAAGTGGAAATAATATCGTTACAAAAAAGGGATCGGTATTTCAAACAGCTATTGTTGCGGGAATAATGGCTGCAAAAAAGACCGGCGAATTAATTCCTCTGTGCCATCCGTTGGGTCTTGATGATTGTAAGATTGATATTAATATTGATAACGAAAATTTAATAATCGACTGCACAGCAACCACTACTGGCAAAACGGGAGTAGAAATGGAAGCACTTACGGGAGCCACTATGGCTGCACTAACGGTGTATGATATGTGCAAATCGCTGAGTCATGATATTGTGATTAAAGAAATAAAGCTGATCGAAAAAACAGGAGGTAAAAATGATTTCAAAAGAACATAAAAAGCATACCGATATACCGAGGCCGTCCTATGGATTTTTAGGCCGCAAGGAATGGGCTTTTGTTGGTGGTCAATGTACTGATATAAAGTCTTTGACAAATATTATTATTAACGCTTTGTCTCGCAATTATCAATTCGCGTATGTGGATGCAGACCACCACATTGATGAAGATAGCGCTGAAGCTGAACCGAAAAAAGGTTCCCCCGCAATATCATATACCGGGAAGATTAATTTCCATCAATTTAATTTTTTAAATGAATTGAACCCTTTTCAATACAGGCAGATATTTAATGTGGCCGATGGAGTACTCATAAATGGCAATCATTTTGAAGCACAGACGCAGGTGGTTATAATTGATGAAACTAAAAAAAGATCACTCCAAAAAAGACTTTCTCAATTAACAAATGTTCAACTGATTTTGCTTGCCGGTAACTCCGTTGACATATTTGATTTTGTAAAAAAAACTGTTCCGGCCTGCAACAAAATACCTGTTTATAATCTAAATGAAACAGATAAGATTGTTCAATTCTTTGAAGATAAAATGAAATTATCTATCCCGGTTTTAAATGGCCTGGTACTGGCCGGAGGGAAAAGTACCCGAATGGGACGTGATAAGGGAATGATCAAATGGCACAAAAAGGAACAACAATATTATCTTGCCGATCTCATGAAAAATGTATGTAATGAGGTTTACATTTCATGTCAGCCGACGCAACAAATTCAAGAGGGCTATCCTTCGTTACCTGATACTTTCACAGGGCTGGGGCCTTTCGGTGCAATTCTTTCGGCATTTCGCGAAGCGCCTGATGTTGCATGGATGGTTATTGCCTGCGATCTTCCCTTACTGGATGCAGGCACTTTACAATATTTGAAAAATCATCGCAACACTTCTTCCATGGCCACTTCTTTTGAAAGCCCGTATAATCATTTTCCTGAACCGCTGGTTGCTATCTGGGAGCCGAAAAGCTACGCGGTTTTGCTTTCGTTTTTATCGCAGGGTTATAATTGTCCTGTAAAAGCTTTGCGGAATATGGATACCACGATCCTACAAATCCAGGATGCCACAAAACTTACGAATGTAAATACAACGGAAGAATTTGCAAAAGCGCAGCAGTATATACAAAATCATTTGTACGAAGATCATGCCTTTTGATTTCACACGATATAGTTGCCAACTGGCTTTGCCGGGTTTTGATGAAGCAATTCAGCAACGATTGCAAAACGCAAAAATATTAATTGCCGGAGCAGGCGGTTTAGGTTGTCCGTCATCGTTATATCTCGCCGCTGCAGGGATAGGCGTTATTGGTATTGCCGATTACGACACCGTTTCGATAAGCAATCTTCACCGGCAGGTGTTATACACCCATGCTGATGTTGGATTCAAAAAAACAGTAGTTGCCACTTCGAAATTACAACAGCAGAATCCGGGTATTTCCCTTATATCTCATGATATAAAAATCAATTCAGAAAATGTTATGGCCCTTATCAGGCCTTATGATATAGTTCTCGATTGCACGGATAATTTTGAAACCAAATATTTACTGAATGATGCTTGTGTTATGCAGGCAAAGCCACTTGTTTATGGAGCTATTTATCAATACGAAGGCCAGGCGGCGGTTTGGAATATGATAAATAAAGACGGTACCCGCTCGCCAAATTACCGGGATATTTTTCCTGACGTAAATCTCATGATGATACCCAACTGTGCAGATGGTGGCGTAATGCCAACACTTGCAGGCATTGTTGGTTGCATACAAGCAAATGAGGCTATAAAATATTTTAGCAATGATGGTGATATCCTTTCAGGCAAGCTGATGATGATTGATGTTCGAACTATGCAAAGCAGGATTATTAAAACGGGGCATACTACCAAAACAAACATTACCGGCTTGCGCAAAACAGTAATTGAACCAATTATCACAGCCATTGACTTAAAAAGTCTGTTACACACAGACACCTTTGAGCTCATAGATGTGAGAACGGCTGTTGAACACGAGCAGTTCAACATCGGCGGGAAAAATATTCCGATGGAAGAAATTGAAAAAAGTGTTTCTGCATGGGAAGCAAATAAATCAATTGTTCTCTATTGCTCCACAGGCAAACGAAGCAGCGCAGCGGTTACGTTTATCAGGTCTAAATTTCCCGGAAAAAATATTGTCTCCCTGGAAGGAGGTTTACGATCATGGAAGCAAACTATTAAAATGTATTAAAGCTGGCTGATCATATCGTCTTATCATTTTTATTTACCTGGTCTTATCACCATTAAGGATGCGCCGCTACCCAAACGGCGCCATCTTCAAAAACTTCTTTCTTCCAAATAGGAACAGTTTCCTTTAATGTATCAATAATATAACGGCATGCCATAAACGCAGCATCACGATGGGCAGCGCCCACCACGATAATGACAGGAATATCTCCGGGAAATAAAATGCCCGTACGGTGATGAATCAATATTTTATCGACTTTATATAATTCAAAAGCGTTCTTCGCGATTTTATGCATTTCACTTACAGCCATCGTTTCATAAGCTTCAAATTCAAGCCGCATAACGGTCTTTTCTTTTGTTTGTTTTCTTACAGTTCCTATAAATACATTAATACCGCCGCATACTTCGCTCATTACCCAATTGATACAATCAGCGATATTTAAAACTTCACCTGATAATTTTATATCCGTATTCAAACAAATATTCTTTAAATGATATTCTATCCGCCGCTAACGGGAGGAATAATTGCAAGTTCATCTCCTGAGTATATAAGCATATCGGAATCTGCATATTCATTGTTCAACGCTATCATATAAGAACCCAAAGCGTTGAGATCTGGGTATTTTTTTTCTAAAAAATTTTTCAGCGACCCGATATTTTCTCCTTCTTCAATGTCAATATCTATAACCGGCGCATCAAAAATTTCCTTCACGATCCCGAACGCAAATACTTTCATTCTAATAAATTTATTCCGGCAAATGTGCTAATATTATTCGAGTTAATAAACAAACCATTCTCTTTCATTTTGTATAGCCCATTAGTCCTTCAACATAGAAAATAAGTTATATCCAAAAATACACCAGCCCGGAATAGGAACGCTTCACAACAATTGAAATTTTAACCAACGTGGTTAATTCCTGCTGACTTTGGAAGTGAATAATGAATGGTTTACAATCATATTCGGTTTTACTTCGCATTCAACCAACAGAGGAGTGAATTGCAGGGTTGACATGATGAAAACAAATTGTTTTTATTAGTAACCTTGGTGTGATTGTTGTAGTGATGAAAATCTTTGTTTAAGCAACTATAAACTTGTAAATGAGTAAAATTCTTGTCGTCGATGATGACCACGACATCCTTTCCGTTGTAAAGATCCTTTTGAATTTGAATAATTTCGCTGTCAGAACCACGTCCAAATGGGAATATATCAACCATGAGATAGAAGATTTTTCTCCCGATTTAATATTGCTTGACGTGGCACTTGGCGGTGCAGATGGGCGGGAAATCTGTAAGCGATTAAAAAAATCAGATGATACCAGGCACATTCCAGTGATCCTGTTCTCTGCCCATTATGATTTGGTAAATAATATCCAGGGCTGCATGGCAGACGGCTTGGTTACAAAGCCGTTTGAAACGTCCTACTTATTAGAAACCATACGCAAAAATATAGTGCATTCTAATTAAATGTGTATTAAAATCTGCGTTTTGTGGAAGTTTAATAAACGCTTTTATTTAGACTCTAAGTGCAAACACCAATTATTAACTGTAAATCTATCTTTAATTAAAATTCTAAATGATGCTGTAATTGCTGTAATCCAACGGCAAGACTCTTAACCAAAAATGTATGTTTATGCCAAAGGCTTTGCTGATATTCATTTTTTTAACCGCCACCTACGCAACCAAAGCCCAGAATGATACTGTTCCGGCTGTTGCAAATCTCCTGAATCTTTCTCTTGAACAATTGATGAATATTAAAGTAGTGACGGCTTCAGGATACCTGCAAACCACGTCTGAAGCTCCCTCGACGATTACCGTAATTACAGCGCAGCAAATTGCTGAAAGGGGATACGAGCAACTCGAAGATGCATTGAGAGATATACCGGGTATTGATCTGATACATATCAACGGCTATGCGCCTACACTCATTTATTTTCGTGGCATGTATGGAGCAGAAAATCTCCGCGCCTTACTCATGATCGATGGAATCGTTGAAAATAATATTCTTGGCAGCAACGATTTTGCCGGACCTGCCTACAACCTTCACAATGCGCAACGAATTGAAATTATCTGGGGACCGGTTTCAGCGCTTTATGGATCCAATGCATTCGGCGGCGTTATCAATATTATTACTAAAAAGGGTTCGGATATAAATGGATTGCACGTTCAGCAAGGCTTTGGAACATTTAATACACGGTTTGAAAATATTGATGTTGGTGTAAAAAAATCGAAGTTTGAATTTAACATGGCCGGAACCCTATATAATACCGATGGACCGAAATTTACCAACAGGGATCCCGACTATTCAGCGTCTTATGTACATAATGCCTATGCTTTTAATGGCTCTATAAGTTATTATTCAAAATATTCAAAAACTACGTTAGGATATCGCACATATAAAACACCAATGGGATGGGGCACCTACGCCAACAGTCCTACCAATTATTTGAGCCTTCCATCCCAGGGTTACGATAATCAAGGTCAATTGGGAATTATCCAAAGCAATATCAGGGGCGAAAGTCCCGGATTGGACGATTCTTATCTGCGGACGCTGTTTGTCAAAAATGAGTTTAAACCGACCGACAAACTCAGCTTTTCCACCCAACTAATTTACCGGGAAACAGGTACAGCCGATGACTCCTATATCTATGTTACTACCAATGGAACAAAGTTGATCCGCGTACCTATAACGACTTATTCCAATCGTTTTTCGGGTGCAGTTTCCGTCAATTATGCGCCCGATCAAAAAAACAGATTTACAGCGGGAATAGATTTTTACAGGGATAATGTTGAAGCGGGCGCCAGGAGAACGACCCTGGATCTTAATACCATTTATCTTATTGATGGCCGCGATACGGTCACTAATATTCACGCTACTTTTTTGCCGCGCGTTTATGATATCAGGAATAACGTTGGAAGCTATTTGCAATATATTTTAAACACTAATCTGCTCACAAAAACAAGCTTTACCTTTGGCGGGCGCTATGACCATAACAGCTATTTTGGAGATGCAATAAGCCCGAGAATTGCCATCGTAAATCAACCCAATCAACGGCTCACATTTAAATTGCAATATGGAAATGCGTTTCGTGCGCCAACCAATCTTGAAATATACCAGGTACCCGCCGGCAGTAACTTTCAATTAAAAAAGGAAAAAATTAGAACCTACGAGCTTAACGCCATTTATTCACCATCTGAAAATATAAGACTGCAGTTAAATGGATTTCGAAACGAGCTGACTGACGTGATTTTCCTTGGAAATTTAGCAGGCCTTATTCCTGATAAAAATCCTGGAGTAATTAATATAAGCGGTGTAGAAGGGATCGCAGATTTTCTTTTTTCAAAAAATATTTCCGGTTTTGCAAATTTTACATTGCAGGACGCGGATGGGAAAAATCTTGTAACACACGTTTCCGGGAGACTTCCGGGAGTAGCAAATATTAAAGGAAATGCTGGTATCACTTTTCATGTGGAAGATCTTTTGAACATAAATTTTATTGAAAATTGTATTGGTACACGACAGGTTCCGCGTACGGATCCTTATGGGCCTGTTAAGGGATATTTGCTCTCGAACCTGGTTATTAGTACTACAAAATTATTTGATAGCAAGGTGACTGTGAGTTTTAGCGTCCATAATCTTTTTAATACAAAATGGCTTGATCCCGGGTTTCGAACCGCCGATGGATTTTTATATTCAACCGTGCTCGAACAGCCGGGAATTAATGGTTTGATTAAAGTCGGCGTAAATCTAAAATAATTCTTTATAATTAAGTGTAATCATCACAATATGCTGAGAAATTTCCTGGTCATTTTTTTGATCAGTTCATGTGGGGGGTTAACGGTAAAAGCTCAGAAGGGGATAGAAGAATCGAGTCTCAAGGCGGCCTTTGTTTACAATTTTACAAAATATATTGATTGGGATGCTGATAGCGCGAATGAGTTTTCTATAGGAGTTCTTGGATCGTCACCGATCTATGAATCTTTAAAAGAGATAGTAGCCACAAAAACTGTCAATAATAAAAAGATTGTTCTTAAACATTTTAATAATCCGGATGAAATTACGTTTTGTAACGTTCTTTTTATCTCCTTAAACAGCCCGTTTTCCCTGCCATCCGTTTTATCTAAGGTTGGCAAAGGAACGCTTACGATCAGCGAACAGGAGGGCTATGCTGAACAGGGAACCGCATTTAATTTTGTAGTAGTAAACGATAAACTTAAATTTGAAGCCAATGTAAAATCCATAATAGCCGCTGGCCTTAAGGCAAGCTCACAACTATTGAAGCTCGCAAGGATTGTAGATTAAAATGCAGGGATGCAATATCCATTTATAATTGCTGAATCTAAGGGACATATCGATCAAAAATAAACTGATACTCATGCAGGTCTTTACCAGCATTGTGGTGTTGGGATTGTGCTTTGCAGCCTTTGTGTATTCTGATATCAAAGATTATAAGCAACGAAAAGCTGATAGTATGATCAGCCTCGCACAAGTAATAGGCTCTAACAGCGTTTCGGCTTTAGAATTCCAGGATAACGACGGGGCGAAAAAGATTTTGGCAGATCTGCAAAGGGGCGCACCTGAAGTAGAAAATGCCGGTATTTTTGACAAGAAAGGAAATATTTTTGCCAGTTTTAAAAAGCCTGGCGCGGACACTTTCGTTTTCTCCGCGCCTCACCTAAACGGAAGTGACTTCATCTACGCCCACCATTATTTATTGGTCTATAATAATATTATAAGCAATAATGAAGTAATTGGCGCGGTTGGTCTGAGGGTAGTTTTAACAGAGCTCGACAATATAAAGGATACGCAATACCGCATCACTTTGGTCATATTGATCGTAGGCCTTGGCCTTGCTTTTATCATTGCGGTATTCGTTCAGGGATATATCTCAAAACCTATTTTGGACCTGGTAAATGTTATGAAACAAGTTGGTAAAACCGGCGAATATACGAAACGCGTAAAGCCAGGAGGCAAAGACGAAATAAGTTCCCTGGCAGTTGTTTTTAATAATTTAATGGAGCAGGTGTTGGAAAGCCAGAAGAAAAAAGATGAGTTTATTGGCATTGCGAGTCATGAACTAAAAACGCCACTAACAAGCGTAAAAGCTTATTTACAAATACTGGATGCGATAGAAACAGAACAACCCCAAAAACAATATATTCAAAAAACACTTGACAACCTGAATAAACTGCAGCAGCTTGTTTATGATCTTTTGGATGTATCAAAAATTCAAAGCGGCCAGTTGCATCTTAATATCAGCCATTTTAACATCGATGAATTTATTAAGGAAACGATAACTTCATTTCAAAACGTTTCTCCTGATCATCAAATTATAAGGCTGGGAAATCCTCTGGATCAAATTGTGAACGCAGACCGGCAAAGAATTGAGCAGGTGTTGATGAACCTTCTTTCTAATGCGGCGAAATATTCGCCAGGGTCAGATAAAATATATGTTTACGCAGAGAAAAGGGGACCGGACCTGGTTGTCAGGGTAAGAGATTTTGGCATCGGCATAGATAAAGAAGAGCATGCAAAAATTTTCGAACGCTTTTATCGAACGAAAGCAAATTCAATTCTTATTTCAGGCTTTGGTCTTGGCCTTTACATTTGCAGGGATATAATGGCACGCCATAATGGTAAAATATGGGTTGAAAGTGAAAAAGGTGGCACCTCTTTTTATTTCTCGCTGCCTGAAGCTGCTGGAAATGCTGATAAGAAAATTGTGTCTGGAAAAGCATCTGCAATAATTCCTAACGTAGACCATTAAACGCAAAAGATTAAGTTCTGTTTCTCTCACCATTCTGGAATATACCACCAAATGGAAATTTCGCAATCTTTCGCTCCCTGCACGCCTTTCAAATGAACTTTTTTCGGGGGTGGAATTACTTTTTAGGTAAAAAAATAAAAGCTTCATCATTCATAAATTTCATTTTCTTTGAAACAAAGCACTCAACCGCCAGTAAAAAAAGCCGGAAACATTCAGTTTCCGGCCTCTTAAAAAAATTATCGTTCTTCTCTATCGTTTTCCACCATTATTTTTTGTAACGAAGTCGCCCTTGCCGTCAAAATATTTTTTATACTTATCATTAATTTCCTCAGATTCTTTTACCCCATCAATGTATAACCAGTTCTTATAGCTCGCTACAAAAAATGTAGCTTTATTAATTATCCCATCTGCTGACAGGGCATCGAGTAAGTTATTTACATTCTGCTCAATCGCATCTTTGTTCGCAGAATTACCAGCTTCAAGTTTCCATGTTTTTGCGCCAGCAAAATTTGTTTTTACCGTGGTACTGTTGTTAAGCATGATAAGGTTTTCCATTTTTAATTCCCGGTTTTTCGCAATGCTGGTTTCATGAATTTTCGCAAGGGTAGGGGCAATTACCAAAGAAATAATGCTCATTAGTTTAATCAGAATATTCATGCTCGGGCCGCAGGTATCTTTAAAAGGATCACCCACAGTATCTCCCGTTACCGAAGCTTTATGCGGTTCCGATCCTTTGAAATAAGTTTCATTGTTTATCACCGCTCCTTTTTCAAAAGATTTTTTAGCATTGTCCCATGCGCCGCCGGCATTGTTTTGAAACATTCCCATTAATACACCACTAACGGTAGCGCCAGCCAGAAAACCGCCCAGCACTTCGGGACCAAAAATAAACCCAATAATTAACGGAGAAATTAAAGCGATAGAACCAGGAAGCATCATTTTTTTAATAGAAGCATCTGTAGAAATGGCTACGCATTTTTCATATTCCGGTTTGCCCGTGCCTTCCATGATCCCCGGAATAGTGCGAAACTGCCTGCGAACTTCTTCCACCATCGCCATTGCAGCTTCACCAACAGCCCGGATAGCAAGAGATGAAAATATAAACGGAATCATGGCGCCCACAAATAATCCTGCCAAAACATCCGCACGATAAATATCAATACCATCGATTTTTGCAATACCAACAAACGCTGCAAATAGAGCGAGAGATGTCAGCGCTGCAGAAGCAATAGCAAAACCTTTTCCAGTAGCTGCTGTAGTATTTCCCACTGCATCGAGGATGTCCGTTTTTTCACGGACATCTTTTGGCAATTCGCACATTTCTGCAATGCCGCCTGCGTTGTCTGCAATGGGGCCGAAAGCATCGATCGCCAGTTGCATCGCTGTTGTAGCCATCATTCCTGCCGCTGCAATAGCAACGCCATACAATCCTGCGCACCAATAAGACATATAAATGCCCGCAGCCAGAACCAAAATAGGAAGCAAAGTACTTTCCATACCAACTGCAAGGCCGCCGATAATATTGGTTGCATGACCTGTTGAAGATTGTCGAACAATGCTCATTACCGGTCGTTTACCCATAGCCGTATAATACTCGGTTATAAGGCTCATCAACGTTCCAACCACCAGCCCAACGAAAATAGCTCCGTAAACACCATACTTTGTAAAATGATAATTTCTTAAGACCATATCTGTATCCGGCATGAGCCACATCACCAAAAAATAAGAAGCGATAGCCGTAAAAACGATTGATCCCCAGTTACCAAGGTTAAGCGCCTTTTGAACCACAGATGTATGAAGTCCTGCATTTTCAGAAATTTTTACAAAGAAAGTACCGATGATTGAAAAAAGAATGCCCATGGAAGCGATCAGCATGGGTAATAAAATAGGAGCCATTCCGCCAAAATCTATCCGTTGAAAATGTTTCTCTTCCCAACACCATTGTTGCCAAAACGGTGGCTACATAAGAACCAAAAAGATCCGCACCCATACCTGCCACGTCACCCACATTATCACCCACATTATCCGCAATGGTAGCGGGATTGCGGGGATCATCTTCCGGGATGCCGGCTTCTACTTTTCCAACGAGATCTGCGCCTACGTCCGCAGCTTTTGTATAAATACCACCGCCAACTCTTGCAAATAATGCAATGCTTTCAGCACCAAGACTAAAGCCGGTAAGTATTTCAATCGTCCGCTCCATTTCGATGCTGTCGACACTTGCATGCGGAGCAAAAATTGCTTTCAATATAATAAATAAACCGCCTAGTCCCAACACAGCCAAACCCGCAACTCCAAGACCCATAACGCTACCGCCGGTAAAAGAAACCTGTAAGGCTTTTGCAAGGCTTGAACGGGCAGCTTGTGCCGTACGAACGTTGGCTTTTGTGGCCACCTTCATTCCTATAAAGCCTGCGCAGGCGCTCAAGTATCGCTCCGCAAATAAATGAAATAGCAATCGCTCCAACTGCTGTTTGCGCTGCTATAGCCCATAATACCCAAAAGAAGAGCGGCTATTATTACAAAATAAGAAAGGATCTTATATTCAGCTTTTAAAAAAGCCATAGCGCCATCAGCAATATAGGTGCTTATCTCTTTCATTCTTTCATTGCCGGCATCTTGCTTATTTACCCAACGCAAATTTTATAAAAGTGTATAGCAAGCCAACAATTCCCATCGCAGGAATTACATAGATCAAATTATCCATATTTTAAATATTACTTAATTTTTGGGTGGCAAAAATAGGGGAAAAACGATTAATTAGCTAATTAGGAAGTTATTGTTTATGGCGTCGGTTACCCAAATATTTTTCGAAAAATTCCTCACTTCTTATTACTTCGATCTCAGAGAAATAAAAATCATTCGTGTCTTCTGTGATAATGCAGTCGCAATTGCTTTCTAAAGCTGCATAATATTCAAGGCCGTCTTCAAAATCATTAACCGCAGGGTTTTGCAGCGCTTCTAAAACGATACGTTTATTTACAGTCAAAATATTTATATGTTCACATAAAACCCGAACCTTATTTTTTGCAGAAATACTTTTATATTTTTTTTCTGCAAAATAAAAAGCAATTGCAAGACACACCGGAGTTGTATAGATTGTAAACTTAGGCTTATCAGCCAGGCTTAATATCCTTGACGTATAGGTAAACAAAGGATATTCCTTATTTAATACAGAAACTAAAATATTGGCATCAAGAAAAATTTTCATTTTCTCGATTTAAAGAATTCCTCTTTCGCAACCTTTCTTGTTCTGCGCTGTTTTGTTTGATAAACGGCTTCGCCTTCAGCTACTTGCTGCACCCAATCTGATATTGGAAAATCTTCCAAAGAAGAATAATTATTAGAAGCAACTTTTCTTAACAAGAATTCAACCAGGCGTGAAACACTAATATTATTTCTTTCGGCATATTTCTTCGCTTTGGAAATAACTGATTCATCAAAGCTTAAAGTTATTTTATTGTCCATAATGCCTTTTTAATGCAAAGCTAAAGAATGTTATACTACAAACAAAATTTTTTTATACGTATACCATAAAAATTATTACAATTTGTGCATTGTGAAGAAACAGTTTAAAGTAAATAATTTGTTATCCTTATATTTTATTGGCCATACTACAATCCGCTATTTGCTTAAATGCTTCACCCAAATTATTAATGATATCACCTGCAATCATAGCTTCCATGGAAAGTTTGCGGGCTGCAATATCTCCCGCAAGCCCATGTATGTACACCCCAAGCAGGCATGCGTCAAGCGGCTTATATTGCTGCGCCAATAAGCCAGTAAGGATACCGGTTAGTACGTCGCCGGATCCAGCAGTTGCCATACCCGCATTGCCAGTTGAATTAAAAAAGCCCTTTCCCTCGGGCGTTGCAATTAAGGTGCGGTGCCCTTTCAATATAATATAAATATTAAGCTCTTTGGACTTTTTCATCGCAAGATGTATCCTGTCAAAATCATTTTCCGTGCTGCCAAACAATCTCTCAAACTCTTTCGGATGCGGAGTTATAATACTTTTAGAAGGAATCATTCTGTACATCGCGGGATAATTGCTTAGCATATTCAAAGCATCAGCATCTATAACAACAGGGTTTTTAAAATCCCTGAAAACCGATTGCAGTAATTGTTTATGAGAAGGGTGTTTTCCAATGCCGGGGCCGATGCCAATGACATTGAAACCTTTTAAATTGGTTACATCTTTAATAAAAGTGTTTCCAAACATTTTACACATGGCTTCGGGTACTGCCGTCTGCATCACGGAATAACCCTGTTTACAAATGTAAGCAGTAAGCTTGCCGACTCCGCTCCGCAAACAGGCTTTGGAACTCATTATGGCAGCCCCCATCATGCCATAGCTGCCTGCAATTATACAGGCATAACCGTAATTGCCTTTATTTGCAAATGATTTCCTGGGGATATAAATGCTTTCAATTTTGTTTTGTTCAGTTAATTCAAATTCCGTTTTTTCATTTTCATAATATTGTTTTGAGAGTTCTATATCTAAAACGACAACCTTACCACAATACGGCGCATTTTCTGCGAGGAGAAAAGCCAATTTCTGCTGTTGAAACGAGAGCGTATAACGGCTACGGATCACCGCATTTTCACCGGAACTCCTATCGGTATAAAGACCGCTTGGTATGTCTATGGAAATTATTTGGTTTGCGGTATTATTTAAATATGAAATGATCTTTTGATGAATTCCGGCAGGCTTTTTATTGAGGCCTGTTCCAAAGATCGCGTCAATGAGAGCATCATTTTTTTGAAGCACAGGGAAAGATTTCACTGAATCTAAAAATTGAATTTCAGCGATTGGTTGTAGCCTGTTAAGATTGGTTTGAAAGTCATCTGATCCGGCAGAAGTATCGCCAACGATATAAACCGTTGTTGGAAATTTATTTTGAATCAAAAGCCGGGCAATCGCAAGTCCGTCTCCACCATTATTTCCTTTGCCACAAAAAATTTTGAATGCATTATCGTTATTGCAATTGTTTAAAATCCACTCAACACATGCTTTTGCAGCTCGTTCCATAAGATCCACCGAAGCTGTGGGCTCGTGCTGAATGGTGTAAGCATCCCATTGTCTTATTTGACCCGCTGAAAATATTTTCACAATAAATTTTAAATAAAAAAAATATTATGCACCGATATATCTCTCCTGTATAATTCTTAAATGATGGTTTACATGCCCCACGGTAACAAAGCCCAAGGCGCTTACGCCAATTGTATAATTACTTGCCTTACCTATTGCATCCAGCGCTTCATCAGAAAAACTGTTATAAAGAAATTCAGTTCCTTTACGAACGGCTGCAAATTCATGAACAAGATCATTCCAGGCACGGCTGTTAGCGTTTGAGTTCAAGGCATAACTATTTTCATCAAAAGAGGGAAGTGCCTGTTGTTCTTTTCTTGCAAAACACATAGCACGATAATTAAAAACCCTTTCTGCATCAATAATATGTTGCAATAATTCTTTGATAGTCCACTTATCTTCTGCATATTTCCTTTTTGAAAAATCTTCGGTTATCGTTTGCAGAAAAGCTTCGGCGGCAGGCATTTGACTTTTAAACGCTGCTTGTAAAGTATCTTCTTTTACCTCGTCAATATATTTCTGGAAATATTCAGGATAGGTTTGGGTTGAAGGCTTCATCATAATTTATACAATTGAATTACAAATTTAATTTTTCTCAAATAAAAAAACCCGCCGGTTTTTATTTGAGCGGGTATTCTGTTATTATTCAATTTCTGTAACGAATTATCCTCTTCTGTCCCTTCTTAATTTTGATTTGGGAAGCTGATCCATTTTCGTATCTCTTTCACCTTTTAAGGTGGATGCCAGTTTCACGGCTTCGTATGCATTTACCTCGCCCCCGGATATTGAAATATCAGAAAGGCTTACCATCTGCGGTATCTCGTCACCCCCGGGTGTTTTTTGCGTTCCAGGAAGAATTACTTTTTCGGTAATGGGCGTTGCAGATTTATCAATTACATATTTAACCTGTTCCGCAGTTAGCTCAGGAAAGTATTCCAAAATAAGCGCTGCAACGCCTGCAACTACGGGACATGCCATACTGGTTCCGGAAAAATTTCCATACTTATTACCGCCCGGTAATGTTGAATAAATATTTACACCGGGGGCAAAAACATCTACTTCTTTTTTTCCATAATTACTAAAGCTTGCTGTGAAGCCGCCGTTAGTAGAATCTCCGCTGGCGCCCACCGTTATAAAATTGTCTGCTCTGCCTGAACCGTCGGCGAAAACAGGATTCGGATAATTTGCCGCAGTATCAATATCCTTATGATCATTACCGGCGGCATGCACCAACAGAACGTCTTTACTTTGTGCATATTTAACCGCATCATCTACCCATCTTTTTTCGGGAGAAAAGTCTTTTCCAAAACTCATGCTGATAACCTGCGCCCCATTATCTACAGCATAGCGGATCGCGTTGGCAATATCTTTATCGTGTTCATCACCATCAGGCACTGCCCTTACCATCATTATTTTTACATTATCGGCAATGCCATCCATGCCAATACCGTTGTTCCTAACGGCGCCGATTATCCCGGAACAATGCGTGCCATGAGAAGGCGTTCCGGCCATTACATCATTGTTTCCATAATACCTTTCATTGACATCATTTTCATTGTCTTTTACAATTTCAGCACGATAATCCTCAGGTGGAGTGGTAGCTGATTCTGCCTTACGGATTTGTCCTTTGAGATCATCCATTATATCGTTGTTGGTGATGTCATTGTCGTTATTAAGCTTGCAGATGTTGAGATAAATATTAGCAGCAGTTTTTGCATCAACATCGTTTGATGAATAAGTTTTCAAATCATTACCGGTAAATTCTTTTTTGCCCAAATCTTTGGCGATAATAGAATCTCCTCTCTGCAACATCGGGAGTATTCTCTGCATAAACATGAGTTCCTTTGGATCTACGTCACCAACAACTTTTTCTTTCGCGTTCAAATATTCTTCTACTTCTTTTTTCTGTGCGGGCTCCATCGTCGTAGTATCCGGGATGCTGTCACCATATTTTGCATGAAGTTTCCAGTAAACCCTGGCGCCTTCATAGGAGTCCTGGTGCAAATTTTTTCCATCTTTTCCGCCAATAAAATTCCAGCCATAAACATCATCTACATAGCCGTTGTGGTCGTCATCAATGCCATTACCAGGTATCTCAGCGGGGTTGTGCCATAGCACACCTCTTAGATCTTCCTGCGTGGTGTCAACACCGCTGTCGATGACGGCAACCACTACCGTTTTACTTTTTTTATTTTTCAAAAACTGGTAAGCTTTATCGAGACTTATTCCATAGTAGCCGGTCGTAGCTTTGTCTAATTCATGCCAGTTGTGAGGCGCTACCTTTTTCTCGGTATTTCCTTGTGCGAAACCGGTAAAGGATATTACGGCCATAAAAATTATGGCAGAAAAAAATTGTTTAATCCCTGATATCATATTTGTAGTTTAAAATTTAGAGCAGCAAATATTTGTTTTTAAATTTAAACGGGTAGAACCGTTTGTAATTATTATACAATTTTTAAGGACATAAGGTTCTAATTAACTATTTATTAGTTTAATTTAAACAGAAACGGGCTGATGGCATGTCTGGAACCTTTCAATAAACGAAAACCAAAATCTTATTTTTCCTTTATACTCTAATTATTAAGTCACTTAACAAAGAAAAGAATCAACCGCTCGTTTGCAACTTTACTATGGGCAAATAGTTTCCAAACATAAATATCCGAAAAACCTGGAATTCCAAAATTAATTCCGAATACATTCTGAGATCAACAATAAGACACAAAACTTTTCACATATATCCTGAAAAGATCAAATGCGCAAAATTTCCGTCACACACATATTCTGAAAAATTCGGATAGAGCAAAAATAGTTTAACTCATTTTTACAAAAAATACCGAAATTCACATAATTAAATCAGATATGTTTGTAAATAATGGCAACGAGTAATACATACGAGACCACCCAATTCTCAGGTATTCCCCTGGTACTTGATATGAGCGATTGTTATACGTGGTCATTTCCCGAATTTCTTCCTTTCTGTTCACGGCTTTATTATTTCTCCAGTTACAAAGAGTTTGACTCCACTAATTTTGCCTGATTCGCCCTCAACCGGGGGCTTTATTATTTGTCATCTTTGGAAGTATGGCGCTTATGCATACATTATAAGTTACAAATAATTACCAGGCAATTTACTCCATCGCTTCGTGCCACCATCCTGTATTTATTAGCGCATATACATGATAGTAATACTGCATGATGCCATTATATTTAAAGCCTAAAATCATAGATATGACAACCATAATGATAGCGATTGCCTTGATAGCAGTTGTTGCCGGCATTTGCCTGCTTCTTATTTCAATTACTAACAAACAAAAACGTAATGCCATGCATCTCTTTTTGAATCGCCTTAGCCAGGCTGGGTCATCTAACAACTTAAGTTTCTCCAGCACGGAACTATTGAAGAACACCGCCATTGGTTTGGACGGCCTGCGCCGCGAACTGCTGGTGCTTACATACTTTAAAAATGGCGACTACTTCGATTTTATAATAAGCCTGAATGATGTACAAAGTTGTTCCGTAAAAAAAGTATATGGCTTTATTAATGCAGGCGATTTAAAAGCAGGTAAGCTGGAAAAGCATCTTGAAGAAATTGTTCTGCATATAGAATTTTATCACCCGGGCAATACAGACATTCCCTTTTACAACCATATTGACAACCGGATAGACGAAGTAATTGAATTGGAGCAAAAAGCCAGGCTTTGGGAAGTGATCCTTACCAAAATGCTAAGCAATCGTTTCAATAAAAAGAAAACCGCGACGCCTGTTATATATAATTCAAAAAACAATTTAAACTTTAAAAAACATGAAAAAGAAAGAACAGCAACTGCTGATAGAGAAGGATGATTATGAAATGATCAATGCATACCTGCGCAGAACGCTTACCGCTGAAAACACTTTTAGCAGGCGGGAAGCTGAATATCTGAAGGCGGAAATATTAAAAGCTAAGATCGTGAATAAAGATGAGCTGCCTAATGACGTAGTGCGTCTAAACGCTACCGTTACCATAGAAGATGAAAAAGAAAAAAAACAGATCCAGGTGAAAGTGGTGACGCCTGACAAAGCAAATATCAAACAGAGAATGATCTCAATTTTTGCGCCGATAGGAACTGCATTGATCGGTTTTAGAAAAGGCCAAAGCGTAAGCTGGATGATGCCTGCAGGTAAAAAAGTCTTTACAATTCTTGATGTGGTCAATCAATAATAGCCCGGGTAGAGCCAGTCCCGCTTTATGCGGAGGCTGGCTTTTTCATATTTTGGAATAAGAGAGAACTTTTTAACATGAATTGCGATAAGTGCAGGCTATTTTTTATACAAGAAAAAAAATTCGTTTACTGCAATGATCTTCGCAAACTACCGATTTGTGCATTAATACTTAAAGGATACCAATAGTTAAGGGCATAAGGAATAAAAAAATAAAATTTTTCTTGGTAAAAAATTATCATATCGGACAGGTTATACTTTTTTCCTGTCTGGCGGGCTCTCTATCGAAAACAATATTAATTTTACTTTATGTGCAAAAGGTGGATAAGAACCCACATTTTAAATAAAATCTTTCCTCTGCAAAATGTTCGACGATTTTAAAAATACGTTTATCGGTTATTTTTAAAGATATGGTTACAGCAACATACTTTTAAACAGAATTTCTATTCTAAATAAAAATGAATGTATGCAATATTTAAAATTATGCTCCGTAATTCTTTTCTCCTCATTTTTACTATACTCATGCTCGGGTAATATCAGTGCAAATGGGGCAAAAGATAAAAGTTCTGCCCCTGATAATTCTTCAAAGGTAAATGATGCCAAAAGCGAGGCTAGTTTTTCGTGTAAAATAGATGGTAAAGATTTTTCGGGACAGGGAACAGATCAAATGGGAAACGCAGCTTTCGTTACTTCTCCCGGCATTATAAATTTTGTTTTGGTACCCATTGTTGCCGGGCAAAAAGGAATCCCCGCCCAACTTTCTTTTCATGTTGCCGATAAAGGAACGACAACAATTCACGGACAGATAATCCAAGTTATTCTGTTCGTTACACCGGATCCAATACAATTGATAATGATTACGGTTGTAAAGAAATGACTGTAAATGTCAATTTCTTCAGAGCTCAAGGGTAACGGGCAAATTTTCAGGAACCCTTATTGAGCCAAAAACTGAAAGAGATGTTCCTGTTACCGATGGAAAATTTGATATTCCATACTCGTCGTATTCTAAAAAATAGAAATTAGAAATATTATAATCATTGCCAACAATCCAAAAAAAATATGGAAAAATACTCCGGAAAACAGAAATGCAGATAGCGATGCAAAAAAGCTATTAAGGTGAATAAATAATTATACAAACAAATCTTTTTCAACCTATATCTAAATAAATTAGTATGAAAGCAAATATTTCAATGGTCACCATACTTCTGCTGACAGCGATTAATTCTTTGTCTCAGGCGCCATTAAAAAAGCCAGTTTCAACTGAAGTGAAAACTCGTATGGTTGATGCGGGCTTAGTAAAACAACCATTAATACAAAAACAGGAAACAGCTAACCGGACCTTACTGATTCCGGTGGATACTGCAAATGCACAAATGAGTGGCGCTGTTGTGGACATAGGGTTTAACAGTGCTTATGGGGTGTATGATGTACTTGGAAGGTACCACCTTCAACTCTTTTTGCTGAACGGAAATAATCTTGAAATAGGCCGGTGGAACTTTAACCCAAATAGACCAAATGTTACTCAGGATTTAAATGCAGCGAATGATGGATACTTCCATGTCCAGCTACCAATGGAAATTGAAAACACAAAAGATGTTTCTTCTTTTGGTACTTTGAAAAAAGGAGGTAGTCTCAAATTCGTTTTTGATTATTCTTTTCAGAACATAGACGGAGGCGCACAAGATTACTTTTTTATAAACAGCTTTACACTAACTCTTAACTACCGTAACCCATCGGTTAGCACCAATATATGGCCAGGTAACGATGCCGAGCAGAAGTATGCAGCAGGACATACATCTTACGTTTATAAATTTTATTGAGATAATTTTTTTAATAATGATGAGGAAATTAACAGACTTTATAACAAGATTGATACGTTAGAAGCAAAACAATGAACTACCGGCAATGAAGGAGAGATTATTCCACTCTCCAATTTTACACCGTAAACTTTATTCCCTGCGCCAAGCGGAAGTTTATCTGTATAATTAATGGTGTTGGTTTGCCTGCGCATATAGGCTTTCCAGGCATCGCTGCCGCTTTCGCGGCCACCGCCGGTTTCTTTTTCACCGCCAAAGGCGCCGCCTATCTCGGCACCCTGAAGTTCCAATGTTTACATTCGCAATGCCGCAATCGCTTCCTGCCTGTGAAAGAAACATTTCTGCTTCACGCAAATTCAATGTAAATATGGCGCTGGATAAGCCCTGCGGCACATCGTTCTGATATGCGATGGCTTCTTCTAATCGTTTTATATTTCATAAGATATAAAATAGGAGCAAAAGTTTCGTGCTGCACAATTGCCATTTCGTTGGTCACTTCGGCAATGCAAGGCTTTACATAACAACCGCTTTCAAAATCTTTGCCTTCGAGCACTCCGCCTTCCACAACAAATTTACCGCCTTGTTTTTTGCAGGTATGCGATAGCCGTTAGGTACAACTCAACTGCATCTTTATCAATCAACGGCCCAACGTGGTTTCCTTCATTTAACGGATTGCCGATTTTAAGTTGTTTGTATGCAGCTACTAATTTCTTTTTAAAATTGTCGTAAACATCTTCATGAATAATAAGTCTTCTGGTGGTCGTGCATCTTTGGCCGGCAGTACCTACTGCGCCAAAAAGGCATCCAACCAATGCAATATCAAGGTCTGCATCTTTCGAAATAATGATGGCATTGTTGCCACCAAGTTCCAACAAACATTTGCCCAGTCGTGCGCCAACAGCCGCGCCTATTGCTTTACCCATTCGCGTGGAACCTGTTGCAGAAACGAGCGCAATTCGTTCATCTGCACTCAACCATTCGCCGGCTTCTCTTGCACCGGTTATTAAATTGCAGACACCTTCAGGAACTTTATTTTCTTTAAACACCTTTGCAATAATTTGCTGGCAGGCTATGGCGCAAAGTGGTGTTTTTTCTGAAGGCTTCCAAATGCACACATCGCCGCAAACCATTGCCAGCATGCTGTTCCAGCTCCACACGGCAACGGGAAAATTGAATGCTGAAATAATGCCGACAATGCCCAAGCGGATGATATTGCTCATACATCCTGTGGCCCGGGCGTTCGCTATGCATGGTAAGACCATACAACTGTCGCGATAAGCCAACGGCGAAATCGCAGATGTCGATCATTTCCTGTACTTCGCCCATTCCTTCCTGTAGGCTTTTTCCCATTTCATAACTAACCAATCTTCCTAAATCATTTTTATTTTTTCTTAATTCATTCCCGATCTGTCTTACTATTTCACCTCTTTTTGGCGCAGGCCACAAGCGCCATTCTTTAAATGCATTTTGCGCTGTTTTAATTACGTGCATCATAACTTTTCTTATCACAAATGCTAACAGTAGCAATTTGTTTTCCATCAACGGGAGAAGAACGATTGTATTTTTTCCCGTGATGCGGCAATCCATTTCGTACCGGTTGATATGCCTCTGTTATTCCGGGCTGACCTGCAATCTTTTTAAAAAATCCATATTTTGCTTTTTACGCAAAACTATGCATGTTTATAACATTTACAATGCGATATCGAAGGAGGCTATTGTTTTTCATTTTTATTCTTCTTACTTTTATAAAATCCAAAGATTATACAGCCTGGCTTTAATTGATTAATACACTACCGCTCTCACGCTATCCTTTAAATACACTTATAAAAATTCAATTTTATTTTAAACGTTTAATTTTATTTTATGAGTAAAGCAACAAAGTCTTCTCCGCCAAAAACAACTCATTTGCTTATGGATGGATGCCTGATCTTCCCGACCAAAGAGATCTGATGTATTCAGCGCCGATGATGGTAATGAAAAAATTCCGGCAAAAATTGATCTGAATTCAAAGTGCCCGCCTGTATATAACCAGGGCCAGATTAGGCAGTTGTACCGCCAATGCCCTTTCAGCCGCTTTTGAATTTGACAGAAAGAAACAAAAGATTACAAGATTTTATGCCTTCGAGATTATTTCTTTATTATAATGAAAGGGCATTGCAGAATACGGTTAATTCTGACAGCGGAGCATTTATACGTGATGGTATAAAAACATTAAATGTAAATGGAATTTGTCCTGAAAAAGAATGGCCATATGACACAAACAAATTTGCCCAAAAGCCTCCGCAGAAATGTTATGACGGATGCGTTAAAATGTACTATCAAAAGTTATCAAAGCTTAAACAATACCAACTTGTCACAATTGCAGTCCTGCCTTTCAGAAGGATTTCCTTTTGTATTCGGATTTACCGTTTATGAAAGTTTCGAATCGCAGCAGGTTGCCAACACAGGAATGGTGCCCATGCCTAAGCCAAAAGAAAAAGTTGTTGGCGGACATGCAGTAATGGCTGTGGGTTATGATGATAGCAAGCAGGCGGCGATCATAAGAAATTCATGGGGAAAAGACTGGGGTGTCAAGGGATACTTTTATATGCCTTATGGTTATATAACCAGTAGCCATTTATGCGATGACTTCTGGACAATAAGAATTGTATAAATTTGCCTGAATAAATCATTTATAAAACAGAACCTCTGCTTTGCAGGGGTTCTTTTTTTTTTAATACATTGTGTTAAGTAAACTATTATCAAAATGGCTAGAAGAAAACATTGAAGAAATTAAAATTGAAAAAAGGCGAATCTGCCGAAATAAAGCTGAAAGGACTGGGCACCGCAGGCTATCAATGGGATTATACCATTGCTGAAAATAAAAATATTGTAACGCGTTTCAAAAGATTTTATTTTACCCGGAAATTTAACTCAAAAGAATGTGGCGCAAGTGCTGATGAAGTTTTTACCATAACAGGCAATTGAAAAAGGAATTGTAAATATTATCTTTTTTCAAAAACGCAGTTGGGAAGAAAACGCAAATCCAATCAATAGTCGAAAGGTGAAAGTTATTATCGAATGAAAATCAATATTGCTCATTCTCATTTGGAAAATCTCTTGATTTTATATCATCTATATATTGCTGAACAGCCTGTGTAATTTCTTTATGAAGGTTTAAATAGGTTCTTAAAAAACGCGGCCTGAATTCTGTGTTAATACCAAGCATATCATGCATTACAAGCACCTGGCCGTCGCAATTTGCCGTCCGGCGCCAATGCCGATTGTGGGGATTGATAAATTTTCTGCGACTTCTTTTGCAAGTGTAGCCGGAATCTTTTCAAGCACGATACCGAAGCATCCCGCTTCCTGCAAAAGCATTGCATCTTTCTTTAATTTTTCCGCTTCTTCTTCCTCTTTGCTCTTACGGTGTAGGTTCCAAATTTATAAATAGATTGTGGTGTTAAGCCCAAGGTGTCCCATAACCGGAACGCCGGCAGCTAAGAATACGTTTTACTGATTCCAGTATTTCTTCGCCACCTTCCAGTTTTATTGCATGAGCCCCGGTTTCCTTCATGATTCTTATGGTAGAATTTAACGCTTCTTTACTATTTCCCTGGTAACTTCCAAAAGGTAAATCCACAACAATTAATGACCGGTTGCAGCCACGCACAACGGAAGATGCATGATAAATCATTTGTTCAAGCGTAATAGGCAAAGTGGTTTCATGGCCTGCCATTACGTTGCTTGCACTATCGCCCACCAAAATAATATCAATACCTGCAGCATCAAATATTTTTGCAAATGAAAAATCATAAGCCGTGATCATTGATATCTTTTCACCGACCTGTTTCATTTTTAATAATGTGTTGGTGGTTATTTTTTTAACTTCTTTAGTAACTGACATGGCATTAATTTTTTTAAAGAAGCGACAGGAGGGAAATGGCTCTGCATTAGAATAAAACAAATCCTTTGGAGCATTCGCTTTTGTAAATGTAAAGTTAATTTTTGGTGTCAGATATGAGCTACAATTATCAAATAGAATAAAAAAAGCATTTGTAAAAGTTTTTGGTGCTTTTATCTGATATTTCTACTTGCTCGCTCTATTTCTGTCTCCTCTTCAAAGAGTAGGCTTTATCTCTTGCCATAAATGTTGCACGAGTCCATCGGCCAGGCCTATTTTAGGAACATAAATTTCTGTAGCGCCTGCCCACTTCATAACGTTAACGTATATCTGCAATGCCGGCACTATTACATCTGCCCGGTCCTCGCGAAGATTGTATACTTTTATCCTGTCTTCAACGGAAACATTACTGAGCTCTTTATAAAAATCGCGAAAAAGATCGAGTGGAAGAGGCTTGGTATCTTTTCTCTTACTTAATGAATATACTTTATTAATATTTCCGCCGGAACCGATGGCAATTACTTCTTTATGTCCTTTTGTTTTTTCTTTGATAGCTTCCTTCATTTCATCCCAGTTGCTTCTGCACTTTATTTTTTAAAAGCCGTATGGTTCCGATGTTAAATGAATCTTTAAAAACAAGGCTCCGTTGTTGAAAAAAGTAAGCTCTGTGCTGCCGCCGCCCACGTCAATATATAAATAAGAATGTTGGGTGTCCAAATTTTCAGCTATGTGATTTTCATAAATAAATGAAGCTTCATCACTTCCGGAAATAACTTCTATTTCAATGCCGGTTTCATTTTTTATCAGAGCTAATTATTTCCGCGCTGTTGGTTGCATCTCGCATTGCGGAAGTAGCGCAAACTTTTAAATATTTTACTTCGTAAGCCTGCAGCATGTTCATGATATGCCTTCATAGTATGTAATAAAAGTTCTGTTTTTTGTTCAGAGATTTTGCCAGTTTCAAATACATCAAAACCAAGGCGCAGCGGAACTCTTATAAGAGATATTTTATTAAAGATGCCTTATTTTTTTCATCTACTCTTGCTTCTGAGATTAGTAACCGTGCCGCATTACTTCCAATATCAATTGCTGCCAGTTTCAACAGGGTTATATTTTTTCTTTAAAAGATAATTGTATGTTTCTATCTGCGAACGCATCTTTTTTGCACTATTATTTTGCACGTATTTATTGGAAAGTTCATTATCCAGTATTCTTGCTTTTACATTATCCGCTAAGTTGAATTTCCAGAATTTCTTTTAATTCCTTTTGAATGTCCTTTATCAAAAATAGGACAAGCTGCTTCCATACGATGATCAATGTTTCTTACCATCCAATCTGCGGAAGAAATAAAAACTTTTTCTTTTCCCTCATGATGAAAAATCATAACCCGTGCATGTTCCAGATATTCATCGACGATGCTTATTGCTTTTATTTTTTTTTTAAATTTTTTATTTTCAGTATACATACAGCAAATTCCTCGGATGACCATTCTTATTTTTACACCCGCTCTTGCCGCTTCGTACAATTTCACTATCAGATCTTCATCACTTAAACGAATTTAATTTTAAAGTAATAGATGCATGCTTTGTCTTCTTTTGCATTTTTTATTTCTTTATTGATCAGCGATTGCAATTGCCTTCGCATATTAACTGGGCTTACCAATAGGGTTCTACAGGTCTTTCAAACCTGAATATTTTTAGGATTTTCAAGATAAGTAAACATCCTGTTGACATCAGCCATTATTTTCGCTGTCGCTGGTTAGCAGACAATGATCACCATACAGCCGCGCCGTTTTTTCATTGAGATTTCCGGTACTTACAAAACCATATTGAATGGTATGGTTATGTATTCTTTTTTTAATCAAACACAGTTTTGCATGTACTTTTAAATCCGGCAACCCGAATAAAAACTTTTACTCCTGCTTCTTCAAGTCGTTCTTTCCATTCAAGGTTGGCTTCTTCATCAAATCTTGCTCTTAATTCCAAGAATTACGGTAACCGATTTTCCATTTCGTACAGCATTGGTAAGCGCGTTGATCATATTAGATTCTTCTGCAAGCCGGTAACAGGTGATCTTAATGCTTACTACATCGGGAGCAATAGCGGCTTCTATGCAAAATATCAATTATTGAATCGAAAGAATGATAAGGGAAATTAAGCAGCACATCTCTTTTCAATATTACTTCGTTACGCTTGTTGCATTTTGTAACAAAGGATGAATAAAAGGTTTTTTTCTGGTATTTTTTCTTTCAAAAACAATCTCAGGGAAATTGATAAAATCTTTAAAATTGTGAATTCGACCGCCAGATTGAATGTTATCTTTATTTGTTATCCGAATCCTTTTAATAAGGTAATTTAAAAGCCGACTATCAATATCTTTGTCAAATATAAAACGCACCGGTTTTCCTTTTTTTCTGTTCTTTAGTCCCTTCTCTATCTTTTGTATAAGTGAAGTGGATACATCATTGTCAATATCCATTTCTGCATCACGGGTTACTTTAATAATGTTAGAGGAAAAGGTATCGTAATTGAAATAAGGAAAAATATTTGGAAGGCAAAAACGGATAATATCTTCCAGTAAAATAATATAATTGCCTTCGCGGGAAGGAAGAATTACAAACCTTGGTAACCTCGACGGCACCGAAACCAAAGCAAACTTTTGCGGCACTGCTGCCATCCTGCAGAAAGCTTACAAGCCAGATAAATAGATTTATCATTCAGTGTAGGAAACACTTGTATGCTTTCTATCATCAACGGAACAATATTGCTTCTTACAATTTCATTAAAATAGGAAAGCACAAATTTTTGCTGTTCTTAGTTAAGTGGTTTTCATTTACTAAAAATATTTTTTCATTTTTAAGCTCTGCAAAATGTTTGACCAGGTACGGTTAAACTGGTTTTGCTGGTTGCGTAATACGTTAAAATTATTTCTTCAAGTATCTTTTCCGGAGTTTGCTCCAGGTGCATATTGGCTTTGTTTCCAAGTTCTATCATTCTTTTTAATGTAGCCACACGCACCCTGAAGAATTCATCCAGATTGCTGGAAAAAATTCCAAGAAATCGAATTCGTTCACTCAATGGTACTGTTTCATCACCCGCCTCCTGCAATACCCGGCCGTTAAATGCCAGCCAGCTTATATCCCTTACTATTATTTTTCGTTTATCCATTAGCTAGTTATTTATTATATTTCTTAATTTTTTCAATTATCCCGGTTGTTGAAAATCCTTCTTCAAGCGGTATAATTTCACACTTTGCCTCCATTTGCAATTACCTCTCTGGCGCCTACTATTGTCTCCATGGTATAATCACCGCCTTTTATCAATACATCCGGCATTAATGTTTTTGATAAGTTTAAGGGCGTATCTTCATCAAAAATTATTACCGCATCTACCATTATTAAAGAGGCAAGAACCAGGCATCTTGAGTGTTCACTGTTTATAGGCCTTTGTCTCCCTTTAATCTTTTTACAGAAGCATCACTGTTAACCCCTACTATCAACACATCAGCCAATGAAGCCGCCTGTGATAAAACTTTTATATGCCCTTCATGTAAAATATCAAAAACCCCGTTTGTAAAAGCAATTGTTTTATTGATAAGTCTCCACCACTTTATTTGCGATTGTAAAGGATCGGATAGAAAAATCCGTTCACTGATTTTACGCTTTGTTTCATCCTTTCTTTTATTAGTATAAATTAATAAACCAAAAGCTATTGAGCCTGAAACAATAATAATACCTGTCGTTACGCCCACATAAGCCAGCCAAAAGAAATGTTATCATATTGAATAAATAAGCAATACCTGCTGCACAGCTACAGGAAATGCGCCGATACCGCCCGGCGCAACTATCATCGCAAGCGTTGCAAGCGATAGTACGCTGAAAGCTGCGCCCAGTACCAAGTCCCGAAGTTGCAGACAGCGCGCCGAAACCAATATAAATTTCTAAAAGATACATCGTCCAGATGAATATGGAATGAAGAATAAACGATCTTCTTTTTTTTAATTTCATGATAGAATAAAACCTTCTTTTAATCCTAATGTGAATACCTTTCAACTTTACGACATGCCGGTGGTTCGCATAATTTTTCAATATCCATTTTATGAAAAAAAAAATACGATATCGCACTACGCAGCTATTATCGCTAATATTTGTCAACCAGCGGAAAATGCGCATTGTTTATTTGTTATCTGTAAAACTTTATTTTCTACAAAATCACTTACCGTATCTATCTGGATGCAAATTGTAAAAACGATTATGAGAAAATAGCAAAAGAGATCAAATACCCGTTCTATTAAAATAGTACCTATCAATTTATTTACAGGAATTTTTTCATACCGGCCAAGTAAAGTACATCTGAAAATTTCGCCTGCCCGGGGAATAAAGGTATTTGCAAGGTAGCCACACAATGTTGAATAAAAAGTATTGGCAGTAGAAGGGTAATAGCCCATTGGCTCCATCATAATTTTCCAGCGCATTGCCCTGCTTATGTGGCTTAATATGGCAATGAACGCGATCGGAAAAATGAAAATATATTTCGCATGCCGCAATGATTCTCTGAACTGCAGCCTTTGCTAAGGAGTCATTTTTCTCAACTGCCACCACGTCAAAAAAATTCCTATACCAAGGAAAATGAGGTACTTTAAAACTGCAAAAATTTTTTTTCTCATAAATGTGTACAAGATAATAAAGAGAGAATTTAATATCATTCTTTAAGGTATAAGTTATCTATTAATCTTACATTTTTTAAATATGCGGCAATTAAAAGAATGCATGATTGCAGGTTGTTTGCAATCCGTCAATAATATTGAAGATTTTAGCGGTCAGCGAGCTCAAGATAGTCTAATTTAAATCCTTTTTTTTCAAGATTAGCAATTGCGGTATTTTTTAATTTTAAAAAATTGTCTCAGGTAAAATATTGTTCTTTAATATCTTCTCAACGTTTTATGCAGAAACGAGGCGCATTTTTTTTCATCTTCATTTAATCTTAAATTCCTGCTACTCATTGCAAGCCCGTTGCTTCCCGAACGATAGGGCAAATCAATATCTTCGATATCAATTTGTTCATAAGGCTGATCAAGCTTTTTTATCACAAGGCATTGCTGATAATCTTTTTGGCCAAGATATAAATAATCGGGATGCACAATGTTTAATAATTTTTCAACAACCAGACAAACGCCCTGGAAATGACCGGGACGGTATTTACCTTCCAGAATGTTTTCAAGATATCCAATTCAAAATGCTTATTTATCTGGCATGCGTCATCAGGATACATTTCACTAACACACAGGCATAAACAACACATCACAGCCGCTTTCTTCAAGCAATAAAATATCGTTTCTCAATTGTTGCCGGATATTTTTTAAAATCTTCTTTATTATTAAACTGAACCGGATTTACAAAAATGCTGCAAATAGTAAGATCAGTCATTCTTTTATACTTCGTCTAATTAACGATAGATGTCCTTTGTGCAAAGCGCCCATTGTTGGAATAAAACCGATACTGGCATTCGTTTTGCTTTATCTTCTGAAGGTAAGATTGTAAATCTTTAGAATGTTTAAATAGTATCATGATTTCGTTAGAATATCGCTCAACATTGCGTTTAAGGTGATTAAACGAAAAAAATATTGTAACTTCGCCGCCAGTTAAAAAAACGTTAAAGCTAATTTAACTAATCGCAAATGGCAACAAAGAAAAGAATTTTATTTATTGCAAACGAAATGTCACCTTATCTGGAAATGACAGAATTTGCTGAAATAGTAAACAGGCTTGCAGTTAAAGCGAATGAAAACGGAATGGAAGTTCGCTGTATCATGCCGCGGTTTGGTATTATAAATGAACGAAGACACCGGCTACACGAAGTTGTAAGACTTTCGGGTATTAATGTGTCAATAGACGGTGATGATTATCCGTTGGTTATTAAAGTTGCTTCTCTTCCCAACGCCCGGTTACAGATTTATTTCCTGGATAATGAAGATCTTTTTAAAAGAAAAACCATTTTTCATGATGAAAAGGAAAAATGGTTTGCTGATAATGCGCTTGAGAACTGTTTTATTTTGCAAAGGCGCTCTCGAAACGGTAAAGAAATTTGGCTGGCCTCCGGATATCATTCATTGCAGCGGATGGATGACAGGTCTGATTCCTATGTATATTAAAACTGCATATAAAAAAGAACCTGTTTTCAGCAATTGTAAAGTCATCTACACAATAGGGCAAAATACTTTTAAGGAAAAAATGGGCGCTGATTTTCTAAAGCTTGCCGCTATAAATTCCAATGTGAAAGAAAAAGATCTTGAGCCTTTTAAAGAAGGTAATAATACCGCCATGTTCAGAGGCGGCGCCACTTTTGCTGATGCCATTACTTTTGGTGCGGATAAAGTTGATAAAAAACTTACTGAAGAATTTAGTAAAGTAAGAGGCAAAAAAATTTTGAAATACAATGCAGAATCTGACTTAACAGACTATCTGCAATTGTATACTGATCTTTCTGAAAAATATATTTCTTGCACAGGATTTATAAATTTTTGATAAGCAAACTGAACGTGACATTTAAAGTTTATTGCGTTTTATGTAAAGAAGAAATATTGCATTTTGTTCAATCAATGTGAAACCATAATTTTGCGGCACTTAAAAAAAAATTATGCCCTATTTATTTACTTCTGAATCTGTGAGCGAAGGCCATCCTGATAAAGTAGCTGACCAAATAAGCGATGCCCTTATCGATAATTTTTTAGCTTTTGATCCTCAAAGTAAAGTTGCCTGTGAAACACTTGGTGACGACAGGCCAGGTTGTACTTGCAGGCGAAGTAAAATCAAAAGCGTACCTGGATGTGCAGGAAATTGCAAGAGATGTAATCAGGAAAATCGGTTACACAAAAAGTGAATACATGTTCGAGGCAAATTCCTGCGGTATATTTTCTGCCATACATGAACAATCAGCCGATATTAACCAGGGCGTTGACAGGCAAAATAAAGAAGAGCAAGGCGCCGGAGACCAGGGAATGATGTTTGGCTATGCAACCAATGAAACAGAAAATTATATGCCGTTGGCGCTTGATATTGCACACAGTTTGTTAATTGAACTTGCTGCTTTGCGAAGAGAAAATAAAGAAATAAAATACCTGCGTCCGGATGCGAAAAGCCAGGTTACGCTGGAATATGGTGATGATGGTAAACCGCAAAGAATTGAAGCTATTGTTGTTTCAACACAACATGATGAGTTTGATTCGGAAGAAAAAATGCTGAAGAAAATTTCTTCAGATATTAAGAAGATCCTGATCCCACGGGTGAAAAAAAAATATCCCCAGTACGCACATTTTTTTAATGACAAAATAAAATATCATATTAACCCTACCGGCAAATTTGTAATTGGTGGCCCTCATGGCGATACAGGCTTGACGGGAAGAAAAATTATAGTAGATACTTATGGCGGTAAAGGCGCGCATGGCGGCGGGGCATTTAGCGGAAAAGATCCTAGCAAAGTTGACAGAAGCGCTGCTTATGCAACCAGACACATTGCAAAAAACCTTGTTGCCGCAGGCGTTTGTGATGAGGTGCTGGTGCAGGTTTCTTATGCAATAGGAGTGGCTCAACCTACCAGCATTTATGTAAATACTTTTGGCACTTCCAAAGTAAAAATCAATGACGGAGAAATTGCCAAAAAGCTCGAACGATTATTTGATATGCGACCTTACTTTATTGAAAAACGCTTGAAGCTGCGCAATCCTATTTACCAGGAAACGGCTTCGTATGGACACATGGGCCGCAAAAATGAAATGGTAGAAAAAACTTTTAATCTTCCTAACGGTACTCCTAAAAAAGTAAAGGTGGAATTATTTACATGGGAAAAATTAGATTATGTAGATAAAGTAAAGAAGGCATTTGGTTTAAAATAACTTTACACAAAACATTGCCGGGCCCTCAATAATTGAGGGCTTTTTGTTTTAGCTAATTAAACAGGTAAATTTGAAATGTGAGACAATATAATAAACCTTTTATACAACAACATCGTCCTAAAAAAAGTCTTCTCATTGCAGGTATACCTGCCGTTATTGAAGCAATGAATCGGGGCAGCAACTGGAAAGAATATACCTGCTAATCAACATTGAATTCTCCCGACACCGAACAATTAAAACTTGTTGCTGAAAAATACGGCATACCGGTAAATAAAGTTCCTTTTGAAAAATTAAGAAATTTCAATATTGAAAATCATCACGGATGTATCGCTTTAAAATCAAAGATAAAATACCAGGAACTGCAGGATGTAATTTCATTTGTTGTTGAAAATGGTGAGTCGCCCTTACTGCTGATATGCTTGATGGGATTACTGATATACGCAATATTGGCGCGCTCGCCAGAACTGCTTATTGCTGCGGCGTACACGCAATTGTTATTCCTGAAAAAGGGGTTGGGGCTTTAAATGAAGATGCTATTGCTACTTCTTCCGGCGCGCTTGAAACATATTTCTGTTTGCAGAGTAAAAAGTCTTATACAGTGCAATAGACGAAATGCATTTAAATGGTATCAAAGTTTTTGCAAGTGATATGAAAGCGAATGAAATATTTTTGATATCAAATTTTAATGAACCATGTGCAATTATAATGGGCAGTGAGGATAAAGGAATTCAACCTGTCCTTATATAAAGCCTGTGATGATCAGTTTAAAATTCCTATGCAAAAAGATTTTGAATCCTTAAATGTTTCGGTGGCTGCCGGCATGATCTTATATGAAGTAATGAGGCAAAGAGCCAATATTGGTAAAATCTTTTATCAATGATGAAAGTACATCAACGTAAAATAAAATTGATTGAATGTCCACGCGATGCCATGCAGGGCTGGAAAAATTTTATTCCTACTGAAAAAAAAATCGACTTACATCAACCAGTTATTGAAAGTTGGATTTGATACGATTGACTTTGGAAGTTTTGTTTCTCATAAAGCAATTCCGCAGATGGCAGACACTAAAGAAGTTATAGACCAATCTATCGATGAATGATACCAAAACAAAGTTGCTGGCCATTGTTGCCAATGTCAGAGGCGCGCAAGAAGCTGCTGCATTATGATGCAATTACTTATCTGGGCTTTCCGTTTTCAATTTCACCAACATTTCAAATGAAAAACACTAACAGCACGATTGAACAGTCATTGAATTCTGTAGTGGGAATAAAAAATATTTGTGATAAAAATCAAAAGCAACCGGTAATTTATATTTCAATGGCCTTTGGAAATCCGTACGGCGATGAATACCATGAAGATATTGTTTTAGAATGGATTGCAAAATTGGCAGGAGAGGGGATTCAAATTATTTCACTGGCAGATACTACCGGTGTCGCACAAACCGGCAGCAGGTTGCTTCACTTACAGAAAAAGTCATTACTTCTTTTCCTGCGATTGAAACGGGCGTACATCTGCATTCAACCCAACAGAAATGGAAAGAAAAAATTAATGCTGCCTTGCAACAGGGTTGTCAGCGCTTCGACGGGGCTTTGAAGGGGATTGGCGGCTGCCCCATGGCTGGTGATGAACTTGTAGGAAATATAGATTCCGGGTTGATGATCACACACTTTAAAGAGCTCGGGTATTGCGGGGAAATTAATACAAGTGAATTAGAGCATAGTATTTTGATGGCTGAAGAAATATTTGTTTAAAAAATGTCTGTTACATTATAAATAACATTTACGATGGAATTGCTTCTGCCATTTCACATCATGCCTTCAGCGGTTAAAATTTCCTACACCGATAAGCTTTTCTTTATGGGCTCATGTTTTACTGAAGAGATAGGTAAAGAAATGAGTAGCTTAAAATATAAGGTGCTTCAAAATCCAAATGGAATTTTGTATGACCCGCTTAGCATCGCATTTGCATTAAGGTCGTATATCGCAAATAAAAAATATCGTGAAGACGATTTAATTTATCTGAATGAGCTGTGGCATAGCTGGAACCACCATTCCTTATTTTCCGGGCAAAGCAAAGATTGGGTTTTGCAAAATATTAATCGTTCGCAATCACATGCACATCAATATTTAAAAGATGCATCCTGGCTGATCATAACATTAGGATCTTCTTATAAATATTTTCTTAATGAGTCTGGGTCAGCCTGTAGCTAACTGCCATAAAGCGCCCTCTCATTTATTTCAAAAAAAGCTGTTGCCAACGGAATTAATTATTTCAGAGTTATCAACCCTTATCTCTGACCTCCAATCGTTTAATCCGGACCTTAAAATAATTTTTACGATAAGCCCTGTTAGGCATGTAAGAGATGGCGTAATCGAAAATAACAGGAGTAAAGCCAGGCTAATTGAAGCAGTTCATTTTATGAGAGAACATTCAGCTAATGTATTTTATTTTCCTGCGTATGAACTGGTGATAGATGTATTACGTGACTATCGTTTTTATAAAGAAGATCATGTGCATCCTACTGCATCAGCTATTGCTTTTGTTTTTGAAAATTTCTGTAAAGCATTCATTAATGATGCTGATGTAAAGCTAATGGAGGAAATAAAAACAATTATTGCAGCAATAAATCATAAACCGTTTCATGAAGAGGGTGATGCTTATAAAAAATTTAAAAAGGTAAATCTTGAAAAAATAAAAATAATTGCAGTCAATATCCGGCTATAGATTTTTCTGAAGAAGAAAATTTTTTCATTTGAAACAAAATGATAACTGCAAAAAATATTCTTCGATTTTTTTTAACACTTTTTATTTCAGCGTAATTCCAGGTATATCAAACTATTCAGCCAATCGTGGTACAATGTTTGGAAGAATGCAGTGAATTTTTAAACTGAATTCTATTGAGTCTTTGATAGAACAATTTAATATCGGGTTTTTGGTATTGTTTGTTTAAGAAAACGGGGTGCTTACGGGCATCCCGTTTGATTACAAATGACCGGTATCGCCAATTATTTCATTCTTAAATTGTATCCCATTAGCCTCAAGCTCTGATAAAACAGGCTCATAAATTTCAGGAATAACAGGAATATGTAGCCCTGTTAATTTTATTTTGTTTAGCAAAATCAATTTAGCGGCTATGCCTAACGGTAAGCCAACTGTTTTCGCCATTGCGGTCTGTTTTTGATCTTCGCCCTTTACTACCAGGCAACTTCTTATTTCTCTTTTTTTCCCTTTAATTTCATAAAGTATTTCGTGTAGCATTACAACCATATCTTTATCATGAGGCTGCATTGCCAGCTTCTTTTCGAGCCTGTTTTGTAAAACGTGTGCTGAATTTTTTATTTCAGCTTCTATCGGATTATGGTTACGCAAACCCAGGTAGTCCGCCTGCCTGATAAACTCGGTAGTTATTTTCATCTAATTGTAAATTTTGAGCTAATTATTTTTTGCTGATACCAATCGTTATATGTTTTGCAATTTTTTATAGCCTGGTAATCATTAATGTCCGTGAGGCCAATATTGACAATATTGTTCCATCCACTGCAAAAAGATGAATGTCTTAAAGTAGTTCTGATAAATGTTTTGATATCATTCAATCCATAAGTATTAATATAGGGTAGCGAATCGCGGTTAGGATACCAGGCAAGTGTAAAGAGCCCGGGCACTGCTACCGTTTTAAAATTGCGAAATACATCCCTGTAGGCAACTTCTTTTATCCGCTCCGTCCATTTTATAAACAGCTCCTGAAGCACCTGCCATTACTATGTTTCCGGGGTTCCATGTAATTTTATAATGCCAGGGATTATCGTCACTTTCTGGCGAGACCAGTCCCCCGCAATGTGATTTAAAAGATTCAATTGTTCCGCCGCTGTTCTTTATATTATCAATCATTTTCATAGCGCTCATGTGATCAATACCAGGGTCCAGGCCCATCTCACATAAAAAGAGTAATTTCTTCTGATTAATCTGGGCGTCAAGTTGCTTTATCTTGTCGTCAATATAAGAAGCTGTTAAAAGATGTTTGGCATTATCAACGCAATCAGTTGCTACCAAAAAATGCAAATGATGTGGTAACATAGAAATAACGATATCAGCATCGCGAATTAGCTCCATTCTTTTAACATCATCGCTCACATCAATTGAAATTGCTTTTGCGTTCTTCCAATGTTCGATCTTTGATTGCGCGAGCAACAGATCAGAATCGCAAACTACCAGCATCCAGTTATTTTCTTCACATTGTCTGCATAAATAATCAATGAGACAGGTCGCGGATTTTCCGGCGCCAAAAATTAAGATTTTTTTCATCTTTGTTTTTTATTGTAGATGCTCTCAAAAATAAATCACAAATTCTACAACGCTTCCGCTTCTTAGTTACAATCGAAGAGCGCAGGTTGCGGTAGAGATAGCAATAAATGTAAAAAAGAGAATAAAATTTCGAACGCAGCATACCTTATTCAACCACGGTTTTCTTTTCCACAATTTTTTAAAAAAATTGGTGAAAAAAAAGGGCTGCTTTAGTATGTTTTATCGGGAAAAATCCCCTTTAAAAAGTATATTTGCCAATAGTTAAAAAATATGGATATAACAGAAGATCAATTGCCTGATAACGGCCCCCGAAAGAGGCAGAATAATTCCTGTAAATATAGAAGAACAAATGAAATCCGCTTATATCGATTATTCGATGAGCGTAATTGTTGGCCGTGCCTTGCCGGATGCAAGCGACGGCTTAAAGCCGGTACACCGGCGCATTCTTATACGGCATGTATGAAATGGGCAATTTTTACAACAGGGCCTATAAAAAATCTGCGCGTATAGTCGGTGATGTGATGGGTAAATATCATCCTCATGGCGACGCTTCTATTTATGATACCATGGTGCGAATGGCGCAGGATTGGAGCATGCGTTATACACTTGTAGACGGGCAGGGAAATTTTGGAAGCCAGGATGGAGATAGTCCTGCTGCCATGCGTTATACTGAAGTGCGGCTGGAAAGAATTGCAGAAACAATGCTGGATGACATTGAAAAAGATACCATCGATTTTCAACCCAACTATGATGATTCAACAAAAGAACCCACCGTTCTGCCGACACGCATTCCGCAATTACTGCTAAATGGTTCCAGCGGAATTGCTGTGGGAATGGCCACCAACATGCTTCCTCATAACTTAACTGAAGTGATTGATGCATGTATTGCCTATATTAATAATAAAGACATTACCATTGATGATCTTATTAAAATTGTAAAAGCTCCCGACTTTCCTACGGGCGGTATCATTCATGGTTATGAAGGCGTAAAAGCCGGCTTTCATACCGGCCGCGGAAAAGTGGTGCTAAGAGGAAAAGTGGTTGTAGAAACTGCAAAAAATGGCAGGGAAAAAATAGTGATAACGGAAGTTCCTTACCAGGTGAACCGGGATACTCTAACGGAAAAAATCGGGCATCTCATCAATGATAAGATTATTGATGGCGTTTCCGACGTAAATAATGAAAGCAATAACAAAGAAGGTACCAGGATAGTTATTGAGCTAAAAAAAGATGCTATTGCGCAGGTCGTTATTAATCATTTGTATAAACATAGTGAATTACAAACTTCGTTCGGTATTAATAATGTTGCACTGGTAAAAGGACGGCCAAAGATCCTGAATATCAAAGATCTTATAAGGGAGTTTGTTGATTTTCGCCACGAGGTTATTATAAGAAGAACAAAATTTGAATTAAAAAAAGCAGAAGAAAGAGCGCATATCCTTGAAGGTTATCTTATTGCGCTCGATCACCTTGATGAAGTAATTACACTTATTAGAAATTCGGCTACACCAGATATTGCAAAAGAAGGGCTTGATGAGTAATTTCCAGATGAGCGAAATACAGGCGAAAGCCGTGCTGGAACTAAGATTGCAACGCCTTACGGGAATGGAACGGGATAAGATCAAAAACGAGCATGAGGAAATAATGAATCTAATCAAGCGCTTAAAGAAATTCTTGCAAATGAAGGAATGCGGTTCCAGATTATTACGGATGAACTGAATGAAATAAAACAGAAATTTGGAGATAGCCGTAAAACGGAAATCACTTACCTCGCAGATGAAATAAGCATGCAGGATCTTATAGAGGAAGAAGATGTGGTGGTAACGATTTCTCATTTAGGCTATATTAAAAGAACTTCGGCAACGGAATATCGCCAGCAACGAAGGGGCGGAAGAGGAGCAAGAGGCAGCAGCACCAGGGAAGAAGATTATATAGATGCATCTTTTTGTCGCATCTACCCACCATACCTTATTATTTTTTACAGAAAACGGAAAATGTTTTTGGCTGAAAGTTTATGAAATAACCGAAGGGGATAAACAAAGCAAAGGCAGAGCCATACAGAATCTTATTCAAATTCCTGCTGATGATAAAGTAAGGGCGATCATCGATATTAAAGATTTGCAGGATGAAGAATACATTAACAATAATTATATTGTGCTCTGTACCAGGAAGGGAATCATTAAAAAAACAAGCGTTGCTGATTTTTCAAGGCCAAGGCAAAATGGAGTGAATGCTATTACTATTAATGAAGGAGACCAGCTTGTTGGAAGCCTGCTTAACTGATGGCCAAAAAGAAATAATGATGGCAGTAAAAAGTGGTCGCGCCATTCGTTTCCCTGAAGAAAAAGTACGGCCAACGGGAAGAGGCGCTATTGGAGTTTTTGGTATTTCTGTTGATACAAATGACGATGAAGTAGTTGGTATGATTTGTGTAAATACTGAAGACCCCAACGTAAGTATCCTCGTGGTAAGCAGCAAAGGATTTGGAAAAAGAACCGCAGTGGAGGAATATAGAATAACCAATCGCGGAGGAAAGGGAGTTAAAACCATAAACATTACTGAAAAAACGGGTTCATTAATCGGGCTTTTAAATGTAAATGAAAAGGAAGATTTAATGATTACCTGTAAATCGGGAGTAACGATACGTACGTCCATTGCAACGATACGGGAAGCAGGAAGAGCTACCCAGGGCGTAAAGCTAATCAGGCTTGATGAAAGGGATGAGATTGCTGCAATTACAAAGTTAAGCGAGCACGATGAGGAGGCAACTGATGATAACTCCGTTTCGGAAAATAACGACTTACCTGGTACAGACGCTGCTGGCGAATCCCCTGAAATCAATGAAAGTGAAATTTCAAAAGACAATAAAAATGAATCTGAAAATCAATAAACAAACAACAATGAAAAAATTAATTTTCTCTTTATTATTTATCTTTCCCGTAATGCTGATTCATGCGCAGGACATGAAAAAAGCCAAGTCTTACCTGGATGCAAAACAGCTCGATAAGGCCAAGACCGAAATTGATGGCGTGCTTGCAAAATCGCCGAACGATGGTGAAGCCAATTATTTGAAGGCACGGATATATGAAGAAATTGCGGCCAGCGATCAATATAAAAGCCTTGTACCCGGCGACGCACGTGGGGAAGCATTTGAGGCGTTTAAAAAAGCTATCGCCGACTCCAGTGATATGAAAGTGAAACTGGCAATAATGAAGGATCAATATGCCGGCATTTTTAATTTATATACCGGATACTATGAGGCTGGCGCCGCCGCCTTTAATGCCGCAGCTCCTACAGGAAACAAAGCAGGCTTTGAAGATGCCATGAATTTATTCATCAAAGCGGACAATACCGGTCAGTATATAACTGAGAACAAATGGTCAAACATTGCGCATGTAGATACAACACTGGTTTTAAATATCGCAAAAGCTGCGCTGAATGCTGGTAAAAATGATGTCGCACTTACTTATTTTACGAAACTTGCTGATGCTCACATTAACGGTACTAAGGATGGAGGCCCGGGAAATGCCGCATTTATACTTCCTTATCAATGGCTTACTTTACATTACAAAGATGCCAAAGACGAAACTAATATGTTGAAATATGCAGATCTTGGCAAACAACTGTTTCCGAACAACGATTATTTTGACCTTGTGTTAATAGATTATTACCGGGATAAAAAAGATAATAAGGCATTGTTTGCAAAATATAATGAGTTGGTTGCAAAAAGTCCGGACAGCCTGATGTATCATTTCAATTATGCTAATGATATTTTTGGATATTTATATAACAGTGATGAAGGTGTCGTAGTAACTGGCAAAGATTCGTTGATGCTGGTATTAAAAGATCAGCTCGAAAAAGCTTATAAGATAAATCCAAAAGATGTAGTTACCAATTGGCTTTACTCACAGTTTTACTACAACCAGGGAGTTGATCTAAGAGATTCAGCATTGAAAATAAGAAGCACTAAGCCGGAAGATGTAAAAAAGAAAACCGATCTGATGGCACAATCAAAAGATAATTTTACGAAAGCTGTTCCGTTTGGAGATCAGGCACTAACGGAATTGGAAAATTCTGGTTATAAAAAGTCGGACAGATCGCGTTACAAATCCATCGTGAACCTGATGCAAAAAATTTATCAAAGTATGAATGATAATGCTAAGGTAAAAACGTATCAGGATAAATACGATGCCGCCGATACTAAATTCGTAAATTAAAATTATAGCGTTTACATCCGTTTGAAAAAGCCCGAATTAATTCTTCGGGCTTTTTTTTAGAGAATTAAATAATATTTTTTTTTAAGTGCCGTTATCTAATTGTGTCTGCGTTATGAACAGGCATCTGAAACTATAGGGCCTCCCTAACAGGGGGCTTTTTTTATGGGCACTAACGCGGGATTTTAAATTTACAAGGTTTTAAAAATAGGAGCCTGATTTTTCTTCTTTTCAACTGATGTGAATTTCTACTTAACATAATATAAATTATAGGAAAAATATTCCGAAATCTATAAAAGTGTCAGCCTGATCTACCACTCACTTTAAGGAAAGTTTTTATAAACTTCGCTTCTATTCAGAATTCGCAGGAGTATTTTTTCATCACGAAAGGCAAAACAAACATGGTAATGACCAATCCGGTAACGGTAATATTCTTTATCCCGATAGCTTTTCTACGTATGTATTTCGGCGAACGTTTTGATTTCATCTATATGGGCAAAAAAATTTGCAACCGATTTTTTTACTTCTTTTGGTAACAATTGCAAATCTTTTAAGAATTTTTTCTCAACTAAGTATTTCATGCAAAAGCATCTTTAATTTCTTTTGCTGAAGCATATTCACCTTTATCAGATTTCTTTAAAATTTTACCTTCGATTAATATCTTCCATTTCAGGTTTCCAAATAATTTTCAAAAGTTTTTTCATCTCAGCTAATGTAAATTTTCCACGCTTTTTTTTACGTAAAAGTTACTCCTTTGCATACCGATTGTATTAGCTAAATAGTCAAACCTATATCCCGATTTATCGAGCAGCAATCCAAATTTCTTTTGAAGATCTTCAAAATCATTGATAATATCTATCATGATTTTTGCTTTTTGATTTAACAAAATTACCATATCCGCCTTACAATAAATAAGAATTTGAATGATATAAATTATAGGAATTTAGAACAGGATAATTATTAAGGAAGTCATACAGTAGTAAAAGAATAACATTTTGCCTTAATCTTTAAACAATTATAGCCACCAAAGTTTTTCTTACTTTAACTTTGCAAAAAGTAAAAACTCTGTGAGTTATAGTTTTGATTATTTACGAAGCACACTTTTAAACCAACCAACAAATAAAATGGCAAGAATACAGGATTACGTTGTAATCACAAGCTCCAAAGGATTTGAAAATCTTGAATCTCTCATAAAAGAAAATATCCGTCTTGGATGGCAGCCGCTCGGTGGCGTTGCAGTTGTAAACCCCACACCTGATCCTGATCCATCTGTGCTAAAATCGCTGGTCTTTGCTCAGGCGATGGTTTTGTATGATAATTAATTCAGCCGGACTTAATCAATTTTCGCAGTACTCTCTATAAATGAAATATATAGCACTCTCGAATTGCGCCTCTTCCTCAAATAAAAATTTGTGGCGCATGGGTATAATATAGACCGGAAGATTTTTTAACTCACTTTCATATTTCGCCAGCCTCACACCATCCTTCTCCGTAGTGAGAATTATTTTGTTTTGAGATGCCATTTCAGAAAATTTCTTTTTAATTTCTTCCAGATCATCTGTAGTGAAGATGTGATGGTCTTTAAATAAAATCATTTCATAAGTATCCGTGTAGGTGGTAAGCATTTCCTGTAAAGGCGTCGGGTTCGCTATTCCGCATATAAGCAGAATGTCACAATCAGGCTCTAGAAATTTAATTTCTTTTGTAAACAGATGATAAGGACTGGCATATTCTATTTTAGTAAAAAAGACTTGCTGGTAATCCAGCGGGTCTAGCTCATGAATAATGTCTTCTTTTTCTTCCTGGTTTAAATGTGATTTGCATTTGGTTACAATAATAATTTGCGCCCGCTTACTGCTACTTTTTACATCTCTTAAATTACCTGAAGGTAAAATAAAGTCTCTTGTGTAAAGATCCTGGTATTCAGTAAGTAATATGTTCAGGCCAGCCTTAACTTCACGGTGTTGAAAAGCATCATCAAGAATAATAACCTGTGTTCGCGGCTTCTCCTGAAGCAACTGCGGAATGCCTACGATTCTCTCTTCTGCAACCGCTACAGTTATATCCGGAAATTTTTTGTGTAATTGCATAGGCTCATCGCCAATGTCAATAGCAGTTGTATTTTCATTGGCTATTGCAAATCCCTTTGTTTTGCGTTTATAACCCCGGCTCAAAGTTGCCACGTTGTATTTGGTTTTAAGCAGCCTGACTAAATATTCAGTCATTGGCGTTTTGCCGGTGCCACCCACAGCAATATTTCCAACACAAATTAAAGGGAAATTAAACGACGCAGAACGCAGTATATTTTTATCAAATAATTTGTTGCGAAGCCAAATGATGAAACCATAAATAATTGAAAAAGGAAATAAAATATAGCGGAAACTTTTTAACATGGCAGGCTAAAATTCAAATATATGCTGCGGCGTTACGCAATAGTTTAAAGGTATATCATATTGATCGACGTCCTCTATTTCATCTACCGGCTCAAAAAAGCTAATACCTGCTTTGATAATATCGTTTCTGCACATCGACAGGAATTTATCGTAATGGCCTTTGCCATACCCGGCGCGAAAACCATGTTTATCAAAAGCCAATAAAGGAATCAAAACAAGGTCAATTTCATCTGGCTCAAAAGCCTACCCCGACGTGGGTTCGGGAATTCCGGAAACGTTATCTTCAAATTCTGTGTCTTCATGAAAATGAATGTGCTGCATTTCCCCGGATGCCGCGTCAATTTTAGGAACCATCACAATAAGTCCTGGATTTTTAAACTGCAGGTATTTTATAATTGGCAATGTATCGGGCTCCCGAAGTTTTGATGAGGGGATGAAGCTATGAAGATGTGAAATAAACGGCAGATCAATTTTTTGAAAATTAATGAGAATAAGATCATTGTTCTTTTCAACTTCACCCAGGCTGAGTTGTGTTCTTTTTTCCTTATAAATTCTTCTAAGTTCTGCTTTCGTCATAAATATTTTTCAAGTCCTTTTTTGATTTTCGCAGCCTCGATGCTGATCGACTTTTTCGAAATTTCAGGCAAATGCTTAATGGATGCTATAACCGGAAAGCCGCTCCAGGATGAAATTTCGTCTTCATAGCTCATATATTCCTCATTGAACACCCAACCGGCTACATTTATATTTTGCTGCTTTAATACAGATGCGGTAAGCAATGAATGATTGATACTGCCTAGTTCATTTTTACTTACAATGATCACTTTTGCCTTTAGTTTCTTTATAAGATCAAGAACAAATTTCTTCTCATTCAAAGGCACCATCAGGCCGCCTGCTCCTTCAATAATTAATTGATTTTTTGTTTTCGGTAAATGATTGAAAATGTCTTTTATTTTAATTTCTTTTTCTTCTGCTTTTGCCGAAAGATGCGGCGAGGCAGCCAGTTTCAACCGATACAATTCAGGATGAATAACTGTTTTTACGTTTGATATCATCGACTGCACAAACAGTGAATCCGTTCCTTCGGAATAACCCGCCTGAACGGGTTTCCAGTAATCTGCGTTTAGGGCCTCCGTTATAATGGCTGATACAACAGTTTTACCAACGTTCGTGCCCGTGCCTGTTATAAAAATCGGTTTCATCAATTATTACTTGTTTACAAAAATAGAAAAAATGGTAGTGCCGTAATTCCTGGAAGATTTAAACAACGGTTCATTTTCATAATTGTTTGCGGGCGTATGCTCCAGAATAAACCATCCATTTTCTTTAAGTAAATTTTTTTCTCTGATAATAACAGGAAGGTCATCAATATTCTTCAATGCATAAGGAGGTCCGGCAAAAATAAGGTCATACTTCTCTGGTGTGGTTTCTAGGAAACGAAACACATCCATCCTGATTGCTTTACAATTATCAATCTTTAAACCGGTAATTGATTTTTGAATAAACTCAAACATCTTGGGATCTTTTTCGACGATCGCAAGATCTGCGGCGCCTCTTGAAGCCAGTTCATAACTTATACTTCCCGTTCCCCCGAAAATATCAAGTGTCTTTATTCCATTTATCGAAATGTTATTTTCAATAATATTGAAAAGACCCTCTTTCGCCACATCAGTTGTAGGCCTTGTGTGAGGCATGTTTGCGGGAGGATTAATTCTTCTGCCGCCATATTTACCTGTAATTATTCGCATAGATTGTATGCAAAAATATGGCTAAAATAATGGGCAGGCTGCTCACTTATTTGCTCGGAATAGTTTGCACGTTCAGGAAGGGAAGCGAAATCGATCACCTCGAAATATTTATAAATCTCTTTGAAAAGGCTAGACTCACGCTCGATTAATCCACTCACTTCAACAGGAATATTTTTTACGTCAAACTGTTTGCAGATATTTAAAAGTATATAAGATACATCTTCAGGTGCATTATATAAAAAGCTATTAACGAGCATCACATGTGCGTTTTTAGTTAGTTTCACCAAAATGCGGTTTTGATAAAAAATAATAAATAGCTTATCCGCTGCCACCCTCTCCTGCTTAAGCAATGCTGAATATTGATGCATATTTTCTGCGCCAGGAAACTTTGAGTTAAGGATATTTTGAATTTGTAAAGGAACCCGATAGGCATTGTAAACTCCATCCTCTGTAACCAGGTCAGTAAGAATAACGCTGTCATTTTGCAGATTGCCGTGAACAAGGTTAAGGACATTTTCGTTTTCTAATGAACTGTACAAAGTGAACGGAATGAGCACGCTTTCTTTGTAAGCATATATCACGCATACTTTTTTAAACATCCCTTGTAATAGAGACTGGCTTTCTATTAAACCCTGAAGCATATTCCCGTATTGATTTTCATCAGCTCCCTTTTCAAATTCAAAAACAGCGAAAGCAACATACATGTTTTGCGCTTCATCTTTTATTACGTAAGAAAAGTTCTCATTATTTATTTCGCAAACGAGTATGCATTTATCAGTTTCTATGCCGGCGGGTAATATTTCAAAAAGAGGTTTCATTGTAATTTACTGAGCAATAATAGAATTTTTTTTCCAGTGTTGTTTTAACAATGTGCGTCTGATGTTTTCATATTGCAAAAAATAATTTTTTATAAAAATTGCAACGCCGTAAAGATGTAAAATTATTCTAATTGAAAATCATTTCATTACTCATTATTGTATCGAAAACTCTCACGATATTTTATTAGCTTTGCCACCCAAAAATAAGCGATGACTCAAAGAACTTTTACAATGATCAAGCCCGATGCAACTGAAAAAGGATATACCGGCGCTATTTTAAAAATGATAAACGAAGCAGGTTTCAGAATTGTCGCCATGAAGATGATACATCTTTCAGAAACCAAGGCAGGGCAGTTTTACGAAGTCCACAAGGAAAGACCATTTTACGGGGAATTGGTCGGGTTTATGAGCCGTGGCCCGGTTACTGCAGCGATACTTGAAAAAGAAAATGCGGTGGAAGAATTCAGAAAGTTAATCGGCGCCACCAATCCGGCACAGGCAGATGAAGGGACAATAAGAAAATTGTATGCATCATCTATTGGTGAAAATGCCATTCATGGCAGCGATAGCGATGAAAATGCTGAAATTGAAGGTGACTTTTTCTTTAGCAAGTTGGAACAGTTTTAATTTTTGTCTAAACCTTTTCAATTCTGTTGACTTTGGAATACGAGCAACTCTATTTCCTTCCTGTAGCAGCCCAAAAAATTCCGGCGTACACATGGTTTAAAAAAGCAGCATCGCTGAAATCTCCGGGCATATGGCCTAACGCTGTATAAAAAGCACGGCCGCCATCATAATTATGATACCAGGCTATGGGATGAAACTTTCCCATCCCCTCCCCTTTTTTTGTTCCCCAATCTGCCTTGGGATTATAGCTCGATTCATCCACGGCTAATATATAATTGAGCCCCGTAATAGTTTCCGGGCTGAATTCATACCATTCATCTGTCCACAATTTATTACCAGAGAAACCTTGTAAGCCCGGGAATGAAGAATCAACTACATTTAATTTTGCTGTTTGAATGACCGGGTGAATATGAAACATTCTGCCGACAAGCTTCGTGTACCACGGCCAGCCGTATTCAGTATCTGATGCGCTATGAATTCCTACGAACCCTTTCCCCGATTCAATAAAACGTTCCATTACTTTTTGCTGCGCAGAATCAAAAATATCGCCGGTAGTATTTAGAAAAATCACTACCTGGAATTGTTGAAGGAACTGATCTTTAAAGCCATTGGGATCTTCAAATAATACTACGTCGAAATAATTTTTTCTGGCCAGATCCTGCAAGGCCAGCACTCCGGCATCAATGGATTCATGGCGCCATCCGCGGGTAGTGGTCACCAATAAAGCTTTAAATTGTTTTTGCTGGGCTATAACGGCCACGGAGCAAGATAGCTGAATGAATATGATAGCAACAGCAAGTTTAAATAATTTCATTTTTATGTTTTATGATCTTATGAAGATAAAATATTTTAATGGATGGCAAAAAATAGAATGGCCTTCATGTTATATTATTTAAACCCTCATTTTCACTTTCATAAAATAAGAAGAATTAAGAAGCCATTGACAAAAAAACTACGTTTGACCTTACGCGTTAGTTAAGCGCTTGCATTGCATAAGTCTGGGAAATATTTCAATACCATTAAAGTCATTGCAATTTTCGCTGTATGGTTGAAGGCTTGTCCGGATTAATAAAAAAAATCCTCCCTCCTTAATTTTCTGTAATTAAACCGTTGGATACGTAAAGTAAACCGTCACTATTATGAGCCTTCATTTTTTAAGAAAGAAAATTAATTTTTTAATATTTTAAATTCCACGCGCCGGTTCAACTGTCTTCCCTCGTCAGTATCATTAGTGGCAACGGGCTTCGTTTTGCCGTAACCGTGAGAAGTAATTCTTGATGGAGAAATGCCTTTCGAAATAATGTATTCCATAACAGATTTCGCCCTCTGATCACTTAGTCTAAAATTATATTCATCAGAGCCGCGGCCATCCGTATGTGCACTCATTTCTATTTCAATGGCAGGATTGTCAGTAAGAAGTTTCACTACCCTGTTCAATTCAATATACGATTCGGCACGAAGATCCCATTTATCAAAATCAAAAAAGACATTATTTAATCGGACGACCTGCCCGATCTCAATCGGAACCAGGTATAAATCTTTGTGTATCTCTTTGTAGCCAGCTTTAATTAATGAGTCCAGATTTAAGTTTTCTGAAATAGCAAAAAAGTGATCAGCAGTTGCTCTTATGCTATAATTCTTGTTGTAAGGAAGTACCATTTTAAATGCGCCATCCACCGGGTTGGAAATGCCATTGCCTGCTTCTTCGCCGTCTGGCAGTGTTTCATAAATCAGGGAAGCACTTAACGGTTCCTTTGTTTTTGCATTGTAGACATTGCCGCTTACCAACACCACGGGATTTGGTTTTTCTTTTTCTAACAACTTTATTTTCACAATATCAGATTCGCCATAAGTGTCCACATCAGTGGTCATATATGCATACTCTCCACCTGCGTCGAGCGTAAAAAAAGCATCCCAGCCCGAAGTGTTAATAGGACTTCCCAGGTTAACAGGATCACTCCATTTTTGCCATGATTTATCAAGTCGTTTACTTTTCCAGATGTCATTATCTCCCAGGCCGCCGGGGCGGTCGCTGCTGAAATATAACGTCTCGCCATCAGAAGCCAAATAAGGAGTCATCTGATTGTATTTTGTCAAATTTATTTTTTTGCCAAGACTTTTTGGTTCGCTCCATGTTCCATCTGCTTGTAAAAAACACACATAGATATCATTATTAAAACTTCCTTCTTTTTCTGACATATACAATAATAATGTTTGACCATCGCTGGCCATTGTAGCGCCATATTGGTTTCCCTTATCATATTTATCATAATTTTTTATCTGCAACATTTCAGGCTTGCTCCAGTTACCATATTTGGTTAGGTAGCACATACTAACGCCATTGCCGAAATAGTCACCATTGATAAAAGCATTCCTGATAAGTATCCTGTTATTATCCGGCGATATCCAAAAAACGGCATTGTATTCTGATGTATTCAAAGGATAGCCAAGATGTACAGCTTTATTCCATTTACCTGAACTGTCTTTTTCTGAAAACCAGATATCCTGCGAATTAGGAACTACATTATACTTCGTGTTATAAGGATGATTTTGACGGATAAAAAACAAAAGCTTCCCATCTGAAGAAATTGTAGGCCGGAGTTCCGGGTAGCTTGTATTAATATCGGGGCCAATATTTTCAATCTTGATTACCGTTTCCGGGGTGATGAAGTTATTTTCCTGTGCTTTCAATCCGATCGTGTCAGCATTTTTGGCATTATTGTTTACAGGCTGAGCACTTGCGTATTTTACGAGCAGGAAAGTAGTAAAAACGAGTATAATTTTTTTCAAGATGTTTAAGTTGACCTTATTTAATAACGGAAAATTCATGAAAATAATATTTAAGAACAGGTTTTGGGATAAAGCGCTTGTTATCAACCAATAACTTAAATGGTAAATAAATGACTACGTAGAACTTATTGATAAGGACAAAATGAATATTTATGACTTTTATTAACAAAGATCAATTTACTGGCAGTGTTTTTGAATACATAAATTTGTAAAACAATCATTTCATTTTCTAAAACACATTTATATGAAAATTAAAAACGCTGCTGTATTACTACTTACGGGCATCGCTATTGGTACAATTGCAGGCCTTTTGATGGCGCCTGAAGAAGGAACTAAAACCCGTAAAAAATGGCTTAAAAAAGCAAAAAAATATAAAAAGAATATTGAAGACAAAGCTTCTGAATACAAAGAAAAAGCAGGCGACCTGAAAGATAATATTGAAGGGGCGGCCGGAGATCTTAAAAAAAGATTTTCTTAAAAATTGCTTTTATCTGTAAATAAAAATGGTAGCTCTTATTTGAAAGAGCTACCATTTTTTTATATCTTTTAGAAAGAAAGTTTTCTGATTAATAATCGTCTATACGTAACTGTTAGTACTGTTCAGGCCCCCTCTCTTAAACCATCGGTGGCCGATAATTTCTTTATTTTTTAATAGCTGTTCCAGGAATAATTTTAGAATCCTCCAGCCAGTCCGTGAGCCTTTGTGGCCAGTTGTGAATACTGATCAGGTCTGACCTGTGGCCCATATTGAAAGCATGCGTCGCATACGCATAAAGATGAAGTTCTACCGGCACATGAGCTTTTCTGTGCATTTGCACCAGGGTTATAACTGGTGGCGAGCAACAGGTGTCCTCATCGCCAACCACTAAAAAAGTCCGGGGAGCAGTGGACGAAACTGAATCAGGAACTGCCAACGGACCCGGATAAATTAAAATTTGAAAACCAGGCCTTGCGTTTAATGCATCTATATCGTCATGCTTTATGGCGTGGCTTTCATCGTAATGGTAGGAAAGCCAGCCTGCAAGCTCACCACCTGCAGAAAATCCCATTATTCCAATTCTTGAAGTATCTATTTTAAATTCATTTGCCCTGCTCTTCACCAGTCGTATCGCTCTGAAGACATCCTGCTTTGCGTTTTCTTCTGTATATACACTATTCTCTTCGCGAAAGAGACGGTACTTTAAGACAAATGCCGTGATCCCAATACTATTTAAAAATTTTGCAGGCTCGATTCCTTCGGCATTAAAGACTAATGTGCGGTGACCACCACCGGGACAAATAATTACCGCCGCACCTGTCGCAATTGATGCGGGAGCCGGGAAAACAGTTATGGATGGATTATTGATATGCTTAACCCACCAGTCTTTAGCTTCTTCCGGCTCATTGCTTCGGTTTTGAAAACCCGGCGGCCCTCCTTTCCATAGGGGGATTACAAGGCTGTCCTGTGCCTTAACGAATCCGGCTATGAGAATTAGCATTACAAAAAAAAGTACTCCAAGCTGAAGTGTGCCTTTAGCTTTCACTGATAAAATTTAGAAAATACAATAATTTTTTACATAAAAAATTCCTCTGATACAATCTTTCCATCTTTCACTTTGTAAACACAAAGTTCCTTAACATCCATGTCGCCGCCTTCTTTCATCGTTACATGTAGTCTCATGCTGCATGCAAAAGAATTCTCAGCTATCACAGCATCTGACACTTCCATGTGGTGCACTTCCTTAACCATTTCATTCCATTTTTTCGCTTTTTCCTGAATCGCTGCCAGACCCTTTGTCTCCTTTTGAAAAGCCGCGGATGAATGAGGTTCCACGCTGATGGCATCTTCAGCAAATAATTGTTTTTGTGCTGCTTCAAAATCACCTTTTCGGCATATCGCAACAAGGTGATGGGCAATTTCTTCTGTTTTCATAATTTTTTAGTCTAAGCTAATAATTTTTGTCTTAAGGAAATAATTATTTTAGCTCAAAAAAAATAGCTTAATCTGATCTCCGGATTCAACGGTTGAATTGGTTAACCATTACTACCTTTCTTTTAATAACTTCATGTGACTTTAATAAAATGGCCCCTTATAAGTAAATAACTGCAAAACGATGTATATAAAATGAACATTAAATTTTATCCGCGATTATTGTGCATTATGATGCTGATGAGCGTGACTTCATGCAAATCAAACAAAAATAATCCCTACAAAAACTGGAGCGTTTATGGCGGCACTAAAGATGCAATACATTATTCTTCATTAACAGAGGTTGATACCAACAATGTAAACCAATTGCAAATTGCCTGGGTATATCATACCGGTGACGCAGACACGCTGTTTCATACTCAAATACAATGCAATCCCATAATTATTGATAGCATCATGTACGCTACTACTCCCAAAATGAAATTGTTTGCAGTTAATGCTGCCACCGGAAAACAAAAATGGTTGTTTGATCCGGCGGTTTATATTTCCGCTGATACAAATGCGCAATCAAAATTATCGAACATCTTTTCCAACACTGGCCGTGGCGTTACTTACTGGACTAACGGTGAATCGGATAAACGAATTTTTTACACTGCGGGTTATTATCTCATTTGCGTAAACGCAACTGATGGTAAACCTGTTAAAACTTTTGGCGACAATGGCTATATTGATTTACATAATGACCTGGGCCGCGATGTAAAAAATCTTTTCATTACTTCCAACACACCTGGAATTATTTATAAAAATCTTCTGATCATGGGGTCAAGGGTTGCTGAAGATGCAACGGCCGCGCCGGGCGATGTACGAGCTTATGATGTGATCACAGGGAAACTTAAATGGAGTTTTCATACAATACCCCATCCCGGAGAGTTTGGCTATGACTCTTATGAGGACAAAGATGCGTGGAAACATCTCGGCGGGGCCAACAACTGGGCAGGTATGAGCCTTGACGAAGAAAAAGGAATTGTGTTTGTACCGACCGGTTCGGTATCATTTGACTTTTATGGCGGCAAGAGAATTGGCGATGATCTTTTTGCGAATTGTGTTATTGCCTTAGATGCGGTTACGGGCAAACGGATCTGGCATTTTCAAACCATTCATCATGATATGTGGGACAGGGATCTTCCGGCTGTTCCATTGCTTGTCACCATTACAAAAGACGGAAAAAAAATCGATGCACTTGTGCAAACAACCAAGAGTGGATTTATTTTTTTATTCGACAGAAAAACCGGATCGCCAATTTATCCCGTGCATGAAATTCCCGTTCCTGGACAGTCAGAATTGATAGGCGAAAAGCCCGCAGCTACGCAGCCTGTCCCTTCTTTACCCAAAGCTTTTGCGAGGCAGACGCTCTCGGAAAAAGATCTTAATAATATTATCCCGGACTCATCCTACCAGGATATTAAAAGAAAACTGGCAACCTACAAAACAGGAAATATGTTTAACCCACCTTCACGGGAAGGCACCATTATCTTTCCGGGATTTGATGGCGGCGCCGAATGGGGCGGACCGGCCTATGATCCTGCTACAGGAATACTGTATGTAAATGCAAATGAAGTTCCGTGGGTATTGACAATGATAGATGTAAAAAATAAAGAAGCAAACAATGAAACATATTTACAGGCCGGCCAACGATTGTACATAAAAAATTGTGTTAGCTGCCACGGCCCTGAACGAAAAGGCGGAGGCAATTATCCGTCGCTGATCGGCGTGAATAAAAAATATAATGAACTTGCCTTTCACGATTTGGTTTCTAATGGGCGCAAGATGATGCCTGCATTCAACCGGTTAACGGACGAAGAAAAAAGCGCCCTCGCTTCTTTTATACTTGAATTGAAAACAAACCAAAAGCAAAAATTTACTGCCAAAATTGAGAAATCGGATCCGTATTTGCAACTTCCCTATACTAATACAGGTTATAATAAATTTCTAACCCCGGAAGGTTATCCCGGCTGTGAAGCCGCCGTGGGGAACATTAACTGCCGTCAATTTAAATACTGCTCAAATACTTTGGCAAGACACGCTTGGAGATTATCCTGAATTAAAGGCAAAAGGAATTCATTCCGGCACTGAAAATTATGGCGGCCCGGTGGTTACTGCCGGCGGCGTTGTTTTTATTGCGGCTACGCGTGACAGTAAGATTAGAGCTTTCAACAAAAGAACAGGGCAATTGTTATGGGAAACAGATCTGCCCGCGGCTGGCTTTGCAACACCTGCTGTATATGAGGTAGATGGAAAGGAATATCTTGTTATCGCATGCGGCGGCGGAAAACTAAAAACACAATCAGGGGACGCTTATGTAGCTTTTGCGCTGCCCGGCACGAAATAAATTAAGAAGTGCCCTGGATCTTCTTTATAAAAGTCAAACGATTTAAATTTTATTTGAAAGGCATTTTATTTTAACCTGCATTCAGAAAAATCGGTTTTATTATAATGCCTGATGTGCGGATGCCTTTTGCTTTCGAAGTGTTTTAAAAAATCGCATATTTAAAAAAAGAGATGAAAAAGTAAGGCCCGCTACAAAACCCATCCACATACCTGCTGCTGCGAATTTAAATTTAAATGCCATCAGGCAACCCACTGGAATACCAATCAGCCAATAAGCAATCCCGATATATACCGTTGGAATTTTTACATCTTTAATGCCTCTTGAGAGGCCTGCGCCGGCAGCCTGCGTTGCATCCGATATCTGGAAGATGGCGGCATAGAGCATCAATATCGCGGCTAATGACAACACAGCAGGATTACCATTAAAAGCACGCGGCAGGATATTTCTCAGGCAAATAAAGATCACGGCACAAAAAATGCCATAGAGCAACGCACTTAACAACGTGCTTTTACCGATCAAATTAATGTCTTTCCAGTTGCTTCGTCCCCATGCGTTACTTACCCTGATAGAGCCACCCTGCGCCAGGCCCCACGAAACCATAAATGCCACTGATGCACAACTGATAGCTATCTGGTGAGCCGCAAGCTGTACGGCTCCCAATGTACCTATAAGTATGGCAGACACTGCAAAAGCGCCGGATTCCATTGCTACTTGTAAACTACTGGGAACGCCAATATGCAATAACTCTTTTATAGTTTGCGCTCTCAGCTTCCATTGATTTTTTCTTACGGAAATATATTTTCTGTATAGCGAATGCTTTTGTAACACAACGACAAAAACGATCAAAATAACAAAACGCGTAATCAATGTGCCGAGACCTGCACCCGTTAACTCAAGTCTGGGAAATCCCCAATTGCCATAAATAAACAACCAGTTTATGAAAACATTCACGGGTAAGGCAGACAAAGAAAGCAGCATGGCGGTTCGTGTTCTTTCAAGGCCATCAGTAAATTGCTTGAGAGAGATGAACATCAACATTGGAATGGTGGACCATCCCATTAATTGTAAAAAAGGCGCCGCAAGTTTTGCCACTTCAGGGTCTTGCCCTAAATGAAATAAAACATTTTTACCGGCATTTAGCAGTAATGCGATTAAAATAGCCACAACAGAAGACAGCCAGAATCCATTGTACAAATAATGTGAAACCTTCAGTCCGTCTCTACGCCCATGTGCCATTGATACCGTTTGGGAAACAGACATGGTCATGCCAATACCCAAAACAAAAGGAATATTCATTACACTATTTACCAAAGCCGCAGCAGCAAGATGCTTATAACTTATAGAACCGACCATAATATTATCGATAATACCCAGCGCCATCTGAGTAAGTTCGCCTAAAATAATAGGACCCGATAATTTCCACGTTTTCCATGCCTCCGTCTTCGATACCATAATAAGGTAAAACTAATAAATAAGAAATATTTATTAAGGAGGCTTGAAAAAAGTTTGTTTGACATAAACAGGTAAACCTTTTGCCTAAGAAATTTCTGTACTCCCTGCATAGGTTGATCTAACATTCATCCTTAGACGCATATTTCAGTATTCGATACCGGCTCCTTTCAAAAGGGTTTTTTTACAAACTATGTCATCGTAAAGTATAAATAATAATTAGGTAGATTTCCTTTAAATTATAAAATGTAATGTTTATTTTTATCCGTTACAGAGAATACTGTAAACAATTGCTCACTTACAGTAAGCCGCTATCCAACATTTCGCCAGAAAAGACCGCCTTTCGCCCCCAATTTATTTCTTACTATTAAATTAAACGGAATGGTAAAAAAATTTATCCGCCAATCAGTTGCTCTGCTGATCATTTGCCTCTGCGCCTATCAATAACCTGAATGCGCAAAACTCTCTGCTGGTAAATTTTGGAAGCAGGTCCTGCAGCGATTCGGGCAGTCCTGTTTTTTCACTGATTAAAAATCCTTTTGGCAACAATCCATTCGCCTTAACCACCTGTGACGTTTCACAACAGGTTCCAAATATTTTTGGAGTATTTATCGCCTATAATCCGAAGGATAATAAAATATACTTGGCGGATATAAGGACCGGCAACACAAAAATATGGGCAATCGATATGGGACTGCCGGCAAATATTGCATGTCCGGGATGCTGGATAGCCTTCCCGACCATACTTTCAGTTACGTCTCCAACAATTTTGAATTTGACAATAATGGTGATCTTTGGTCATTTTCAAATTATAATGATACAATTGGTCAATGTAGTATTGATAAGTTTGATGTTAATACCGGCAATGTTATCAACACCAGGTTGGTTAATTTTCCGGCAGGAAATTTTCCCACTACCATTTCCAGCAGCGATGTTACTATTTTGCCCAACGGAAGAATGTTTGCAACCCTCGGAAGCGCGCCATCGAGGCTGTACGAAATCTTGAACTACAGCAGCACGACTACCAATGCAACCGCAACTTACCTGACAACGCTACCGCAAAACTGCTTTGGCATTGCTTATCTTAACGGGCAACTCGAGATTACCGGAACTGATTTTTCCGGCAATTGCTATTATTATAAATATAACATAAGTACTAACATCCTGGATAGCGCTGTTAGTTTTCAGAATGGGCAACTTCCTATAGATAACACCAGCATTACGCCATCCGTTGGTGTCACAAAGCAATTGGTTAACGCCCAAAAAGTAAATACCAACACTGCAGATATTACTTATGAAATTTATGTAAAGAATTTGGGCAATGTTGCGCTTAATAACATTAATGTTTCCGACAACCTGGCCGCGATATATGGCGCGGCTAACGTGTCCAATATAAGCGTAGCGTTTGTCCAGGGAGATAATGCAGCAGGCCTTACTCTGAATCCTGCTTACAATGGCAATAGCGATAGTGATTTATTAGTTGCCAATCAAACGCTGATAAATCAAACCTCGGCGAACACAAATTACTTTTTTGAACTTCGTCTAAGCTGCCGCGTTACCAATCTCAAGCCGCAGATTTATGAAAATTCTGCAATAGGAAGCGGCACTATTGGCAACGGCGGCAATTTAAGTTTTATCAATGTATCAGACTCTTCTAATAACGGGCCGCCAACTGCAGTCGACCCGAACAATAACGGCAATGCCGGTGATTCCGGGGAAAATGTTCCGACACCGTTTGACTTTATCACGTTGCCTGTAAGATTTATCAGCATCAATGCATCTCTTGTAAATAAAACTTCGGCAATGATAACCTGGACGGTCGCAACGCCAACGGTTAATTCCGATAAATTTGAAGTAGAATATAGTACCGATGGCAATAGCTGGACAAGCATAGGGCTGATACCAATTGTCAATGCCAACCAGGGAGAATACCAGCTTTTGCATAGCAATATTCCCGCAGGTAATTTACTTTACCGGGTAAAGGAAATTGATAAAGATGGCGATTATGTTTATAGTAACATTGCGTTGTTAAGAAACCAGGGAAATTCCGAAAGCATAGTCATTTTCCCAAATCCCGCTAATGATGTTATCACCATTAGTTCACCACCTAACGGCGCCGGTAAAACGAAAATAGTATTGTGCGATGCTATAGGCCGGATATTAATTTCAAAAATTATGACCAACAACACTGAACAATTCAATACGGCTTCTTTATCCGACGGAACTTATTTTTTGAAAATCGAAAACAACGGCAACTTATCGACGCGAAAAATTGTAATCATGCATCAATAATTCTTTTCAGAAATTTTTTTAAGAAGGCTGTTTGCGAAATGAACAACAATAAATTGAGATACATCTCTTAGACTTATCGCTATAACCAGGAAAAATTATTTAGATATCTTACCATGCAATTCGCTTATCAACTGGGCCACCAGCGATGTCCATCCTGTTTGGTGATTCGCACCCAGGCCATTACCGTTATCTGCCATGAAAATATTCGTAAAATAAAACAAGGTTTTCATTGCCCGGCTGATTATAAAACCAATTGTCGTTTCCATAAATTCTGCGATTTCCGTCAGCATCTTTTTCAAACAAGCTGATAACCCTTTTTGATAGTTCGTCCGCCACCTGGTGCAAATTCATTTTATTGCCTGAACCCGTAGGAAATTCAACCAACAGATCATCTGCCGTAAAATTCGCCGTACTTACGAACCGATTGAATGAGAATATAATTGATTGGGATCCATACAGGGCCGCGCCAGTTAGAATTGCCGCCAAAAAAATTAGAGGTGGAATCGCCAGGATCATACTGAATGCTGTATTCCATATCATCAATATTAACTGTGTAAGGATTTTTTTCATGATATTTTGATAACGCACGGATACCGCCAGGCGAAAGAAACTCGTCTTCATTCAGCAAATGCTCCAAAATATTTTTCAACCTTTCTTGTCGCACAAGCGATAATAAAAGCTTTTCACGCCCTGTTCTTTCTTCATTTGGCCAAAACCGATTATTTTTCTTCCGGTATTTTTCAAACCAATTGGTTCTCTTTCTAAAATCCGTAAGCTTATCCCGAACACTTTTTTCAATAATTGAAACCGCAAATAACGTGTAATACCCACTATTGACTGTATTCGCAAATGAATGCGTTTGATCCTGCTTTGAAAAGAACATCATAAAAAAACTTGTCATCTTCATTCCATAAACCATGTTGATTCAGCGCTTCGGCAATCAGTACAAAATGTTCAAAAAATTTAGTGGCTGTATCTTCAAATGTTTCATCTACCATGGCAATTTCCAATGCCATATCCATCATGTTCAGTGCATACATTCCCATCCAGCTGGTGCCATCAGCCTGCTCCAGCTGTGATTTGCCCGGCATTTCGATGCTCCGGTTAAATACACCAATATTATCAAGCCCCAGAAATCCACCCTGAAAATATTGTTTCCTCTTGCGTCTTTACGGTTTATCCACCAGGTAAAATTGATAATAAGTTTTTGAAATACTCTTTTTAAAAAATTAATATCACCTTGCCCGTCATTGTTTTTTCTATCCTGATAAACCTGCAACGCCGCCCATGCCTGCACCGGCGGATTTACATCGCTAAAATGCCATTCATAAGCAGGCAATTGGCCATCAGGTTTCATATACCATTCGCGCATTATCAGTATCAACTGATTTTTTGCAAAGCCAGGATCTATTTTTGCCATAGGAATACAATGAAAAGCAAGATCCCATGCGGCATACCAGGGATATTCCCATTTATCAGGCATTGAAATTATATCCTGTTTTTCAAGTGAAGCCATTCGTGTTGCGCCCATTAGTTTTGCCTGCATTTACTTCAGTAATGCCATCGCTGGTAGTTAGCCATCTTTCTACATCATAATGATAAAACTGTTTGCTCCATAACATACCAGCAAGCGCCTGTCGCTGAATGTTTTTTAGTTCGCGGATTTTTATCTGCGGAAGAATAGCATTGTAAAACTCATCCGCCTCTGCTTTTCTTTTTGCAAAAATATTTTCAAAACCTTTTTCAAAAGCCATTCTCCAGTTCCTTATTGGTTAGCCGCAATAAATGGTTTTTGTTTGCCCACCATCAATAGTAAGATCATATACCGGCGAAAACTTTGTGCCCGGCTTTACTTGCTACGAAGCGACTTTATATTTTTTTTCTTGATGATCGCATCGTGAAACGCATCTTTTACAAAAGGAGTTGTGTTGGGTATTCCTATAATTTTTCTGTGTTGGTTTCATTATCGGTATAAAAGGTTGCTCTTGGTTGTTGAAAATATAAATAATAAGTGCCCAATCTTTGATGCGTTGCTTTCACAGTTGTTTTATTATAGTCGGCTTATCACTGGCTTTTCTGCGAGCCTTTGGTTGCTGTAGCGTTATAAAACCATAGTGTTGGCAATACCGTTATGCCCGCCGCTTCTGTATAACGGTTATGGATATTGATTCTTATAAAAATATCTTTCGAATCCTGTTTTGCATATGTTACGGTTACATCGAAATATTGATTATTGCTAAACACACCTGTATCTAATATTTCATATTCTGGCTCATTTTTCGAACGCTGTTTATTTTCACGTTTTAAATCTTCATAAGGAAATTTCTGCTGCGGATATTTATACAAATATTCCATATAATAATGCGAAGGAATATTATCGAGGTAATAATATAATTCCTTTACATCCTCACCATGATTGCCTTCGCTATTACCTAATCCGAATAATCTCTCTTTTAAAATGCATCTTTGCGATTCCACAAGGCTAACAGCAAAGCATAGATTTTGAAAGAAATCAGATATGCCTGCAATGCCATCTTCTCCCCACATGTAAGCCCTGCAATGTGCATGATCGTACGGAAAATAATTCCATGCATCGCCTTTTTCGCCATAGTCTTCGCGCACGGTTCCCCATTGCCTTTCGCTAAGATATGGGCCCCATTGTTCAAGAGGAACTTTCTTTGGTGAATTATCTGCAAGGCGCTGATGTTCTGCTGTCATATTTTATTGAATCCTTTTAAAGTTTAGCTTTTCTTACTTAACATCTTCTATCATAAATTATATTTCTCAATCAAGCTAATACAGAAAAAGTTTACAACAGATTACATTATCGAATAATAATGTTATAATGTTTTACTACAACACAATATTATCTGTTTAATGATTGCGAAGCAAAAATATTTAAATAACAGTAAGATGTGGACTCAACTATTGGTATCATACAGTAAAATTTGTCATCTGCAATTTTAAGCAAAACGCTCAATATTTTAAATTAAGTTAAAGAAGACAAACATACTATGGCAAGTTTTTATTTCTAACTCTTGCATGATCTTTCCACAAATTTTAAAAAATAAAAAAAGGCTATCCTTTTGAGACAGCCTTTAAATCTTTGTACATTAAGTAATTTCTTAATTTTCCCAGATACTATTTAAGTCAATTAAATAAGTCTTAAACAATCTTTGTATCTGCAATCACTTCTTTTTTTGCTACAAGCTTATTGTCATCTATCATAACAAAAGATGTAGCAGCATTAAAAGTTGTACGTAAAGAATTATCGAAATGAGATTTCACCATCACGGTGCTATCGTGCCTGGGTGATTTAGTTGTGTCAGGCCTGGGAGTTCTTGGCGAATCCTGGGCAAATGTTGCAGAAAAAGCAAAACAGCTAAGGCCTAAAAAAAGTGCTTTTGATTTAATGTTTTTCATTGTGTTTTTTTTAAGATTTGATAATTTTACTTTACTCTTGTCGAAAATAATGCCAAAAAAAATTATTGGAACAGCAATCGTAAAATTTCATGAAAAATCAACGTATCGTCAAAATATGTTGCTTTGATAGATTGTGTTTTTCAACTGAGTTTTAGGCTTATTCTCTTGAATAATATTTGGTCCTGAGCTAATATCTAAAAAAATGTGAAAGCTAAATGAAGTGAATTTTATTTTACATTAGCCGGTCAACCCATAATTTTTTGATGATGGCTGCGATAAAGTTGGAAATTGATTAAAACAAAGTTATACTCCATTTTCTTTGCCACGATTCGCCAGACTCCAGTTGATTAATACCTTCTTTATTTGATAACTGGTAATCATGATGAATATTGTCGGCTATGCCACACCATGGTTCCAGGCAAACAAACGGCGCATCTTTAGCAGCCCAGATGCCAAAATAGGGAAAGCCTTCAAACATAAATGTAAGGCCATGCGCATTTTTATCGGAGTATAATTTTATCTGTTTACTATTCATTTGTTTCAAAACAATTGCATCATCATAAAATAAAGATTCTTCAAGATGCAGCTCGTTATCATCTAAGGATATGATCTCGCTATCATCGCCTGTTAAGCCATCGTGCAAAAGGTAACGTCTTAAAAAAGTATCGTTGTCAAACATTAAATTATAGTCGTTGTATTGCAAATTTCCATCAATAGGTATTTTAAATGCAGGATGTGCGCCTACAGAAAAAAACATTTTACTATCGCCGGTATTTTGAACAATATAGGTGCATGAAAGTGTTTGATCTTTTAATTCATATTGCATCCGGAAAACAAACGGGAACGGATACACGATAAGAGTTTCTGCACTGCTTTCTAAAGTAAATATCGCTGACGAGTCAGAAATTGTTTCTCCCAAAAAAATTTTATTCCGGGCAAATCCATGACGAGGTAAAAAATATTCTTTATCGTTAAAAATATATTTGCCGTCTTTTAATTCCCCGACTATCGGAAATAATACCGGCGAATGTTTACTCCAATATCTTGCATCTGCCTGCCATAAATATTCAATGCCATTTAATTGAATACTTTGAAGCTCGGCTCCTTTTTCGTTAATTGTAACCGATAGTTGTTCGTTTGAAATTTGTATCATAAATCAAAAATAAGCGCATCTTTATTTACGTGTTTAAAAATTCCTGTTTACATTGATTGGCTGAGGCATGTGTTGTCCTATTATTTTTTTTTTAAAAATAATGATACGGCCAGCAGCTAAACATGACTAACGTGCCGGCATACACTTAATTAAAAATTTCCGGATTAAATCTTTTTGCCAGCAAACCCGTGGCTTTTTCAGGATCTATTTCCGCAACAAGAACGCTTTGCTGTCCATATAACTGGTGAGCAACGCAAGTTCCATCGGGAGCTATTAATGAAGTTGCTGATTCCTGGAACTGCATTGCGTAATTTACACTGGCAAAATAAATAGTATTTTCAAGGGCTCTCATCATCATGGCTTTTTCATAATAAGGATTCTCTTTGTTGCCCCATTCCGTAAGCTGCGGCCCATTAATATTATTTCCGGTCAAATGCGGATGAAAAACAATTTTTGCGCCCCGCATAGCTGCCCATCTTACAGACTCAGGATAACGAAAGCCTTCATGACAAATCACGATTCCGAATTTTATACCATTGACGGAAAAAATATTTCTTGTATTGCCAGGTGTCCAAACGGTATCCTCTGTTGGATCTAACTGGTTCTTTGTTTGATAGCCCAATACTTTTCCGGCGGCCGATATTACGAACGCTGTATTTAAAAATCTGTCACCCTCATACCAATCCATAGGCAGGATCACTGCAATGAAATATTTCGCGGCCATCGCGCAAACTTTATCCAGGGCTGATTGCAATTCTCCCAAGGAAGCCTTTTTAACTTTAAATTCTTCTCCCGGATATCCGGGAATGTAAGACTCGGGAAAACAAATAATTTCGGCTTTCGCCTTAACAGCCTCCTGAATTAATTTTTCTACTTGTGATAAACCATCATCTATCGATTGGGGAAATGTCGGGGATGCTAACGCAATTTTCATAACTTTTTTCAAAATGGCAGATGAAGATACAACCGAATTTAAACGTATCAACCGAACCACCACATGTGTATTCGGAATTTATAATATTTTTTTGCATAAAAATATGTGGCAATCCGTTTATAGGGGATGGATAATGAATGCATACAACTTCGATTTCCGCGCTTATCTAATGTTCGGCAACTAAAAAATCATTTATTTTTCTACAATGAGAAGAATTTTTTTTTTATATGTTTGCAGCAATGCAACCCCCTGTCTTGTCATTTCTTTGTCTATAAACTTTTAAAAAGCCCCAAAACCCCTTTAAAAACCTTTTTGTTATTACCCCAAAATCTTAAACATTATGAGAAAATTAATACTGCTCATAGGCAGTTTTGTTCTATTTACGGGACAACTGCTGGCACAGGGCCGGACTGTTACCGGATACTTAAAAGACATTCATGACGCACCTATTCCTTACGCATCTGTTGTTGCAAATGGAACAAGCACAGGTACATCAAGCTCGTCTGACGGAAGTTTTAAACTATTAGTTTCAGCTTCGACCAGAGCGTTGACAATCTCTGCCGTTAATTTTACCGCGGTGAATATTAATATCGAAGGTAAAACTGACCTTGGCAGCATAACCCTGCAGGATAACAATACAAATCTTAACGCGGTAGTTATCGTTGCATACGGTACTACGAAAAAAACCAATTTAACCGGCGCCGTTTCTTCGGTAAGTGGTGGCCAGCTTGCCGATAAGCCCTTCAGCTCTGTAGATAAAACGCTCCAGGGATCTGTGGCAGGTTTGCAGGTAAGTTCTACTTCAGGTGCGCCTGGATCTTCGACAGATATCAGGATACGTGGAATCGGATCCATCACAGCGAGCGCCTCTCCTTTATGGGTGATAGATGGCGTGATCGCGACCACGGGAGATCTGACGATAAATACCACAACCGCCAATGTGCTAAGCACGCTCAATCCTGATGATATCGAAAGCATTTCTGTATTAAAGGATGCTGCTGCAACTTCTGTATATGGTTCCAGGGCTGCTAACGGAGTTATTATAGTTACAACAAAAAAAGGGAGAGCAGGAAAAACAAGAGTGAGTTTTACGACTGAAATAGGGCAAAACAGTAATGCTTTTAAACCCTCTAATAAGCCTCTCACAAGTTTACAATCTCAAACGGTGTTAAGGGAAGCGCTGATAAATGCCGGTTATGCTACCGATAACTCCAGTGCAGATGCTTTTATTATAGATCCCATAATGGCTTTGGAATTTTGCCGGATTATACTTCTATAAATACCAACTGGACTGATGTGGTTACCCGAAAGGGCAACCAGGATCAAAACAATTTAAGCATTAGCGGTGGTGATGATAAAACACAGTTTTATGCCTCGGGTGGCTTTTTCAACCAGATTGGCACTACTATAGCAACGGATTTCAAGCGATACAATGGGAGTGTTTCTGTAACCCATAAAGCTGGTGACAGGGTCACTTTTTCAACCAGCATCAATGGGAGCACCACATTCCAGCATACACCTTCGGACGGCGGTACATTTGCCAACCCAGTGTTGGCTTCTTTCTTCCTGCTGCCCTGGTACACGCCGTATAATACGGACGGTTCGTTACGATTCAATGATTCTCTCGGAGAGTTTTCAGCAGGCGGCGGTTTATTTAATCCCGTAGTGCAGGCAGCTTACAATAAAAATAATACCCGGCAAACGAGTATTCGGGGTAATGTCGCCGGCGAATTTAAAATTCTTAATAATTTAAAATTCACGAGCAGATATGCCGCTGAGTATTTTGATATTTCCGAAGATCAATACCGGAATCCGTTCTACGGAGATGGATATGGTACCGGTGGTGACGCTTCTTCCAATTATACAAGAGTTTACGATTGGACCTGGACTAACTTTCTCGATCTAAAACAGAATCTTAATAAAAATAAAGATGTTTATTTCGACCTGAAACTAGGATATGAAGCCCAGCAATACAATTATTATACCTTGCAGGCCGATGGTCAGAATTTTCCTAAAACCCTGTCGCTCCAGTACCTGGCTTCCGCTGCCACGCCCACTACGGCTTATGCATTGCCAAGCAGCAGCGCCACTAATTCTGAATTTGCAATCGGAGATATAAATTATAAAGATCGTTATGTGTTGTCAGGTAGTTTCCGAAGAGACGGCTCATCTGTTTTTGGGGCCGATCACCGATATGGTAATTTTTACTCAGTAGGCGGAACCTGGAATGTTAATGAAGAAAAATTCTTAAAAGATGTGAGCTTCATTAGCCTTCTTAAACTAAGAAGCTCTTATGGCGAGAACGGAAATGCGCTGGGATTTGGATTGTACACGCCGTTATCTAGCTATGGTTATGGGAATAACTATACCGGCCTTCCGGGAAGCGGACCTAACAATGTGGGTAATGCAAATTTAACCTGGGAAAAGAACATTGCATTTGATCTCGGACTCGATGCTGGCTTTTTCGGGGACCGGCTTTCAGCTACCGTAGATTATTACAAAAGAACAACATCTAATCTTTTACTGGCCGTTCCTTTATCTCTTACGTCAGGGTTCGTCTCCCAAAACGAGAACATAGGCAGTATGGTAAATAAAGGAATTGAGGTTACCGTAGGCGGCAAACCAATTGTAACAAAAAACTTCAGTTGGAATATCTCTTTCAACATTGCTCATAATATAAACAGGGTTACTTCTCTTTACCAGGGAAACCCGATTGCGAGTGCCAACGGTAATTTCGAATATGCTGTAGGACACGATCTTCTTACCTATTATGTTCGTCAATGGGCTGGTGTGGATCCGGCTACCGGACAGCCGCAGTGGTACACAGACAGCAGCCGGAAAAGCGTAACCAGCAACTATAGCAGCGCCAAGCAAGTATTAAATTATTCAGCATCGCCAAAAGTATATGGATCACTTACCAATACGTTTAACTATAAATGGATAACACTCGACGTTCAGTTCTATTACAACTTTGGCAATTATCTGTATGATACATGGGGAAGCTATCTCAACAGCGAAGGTGTATATCTCGGATCATTTAACCAAATGTCATCTGAGCTAACAGCATGGCAAAAGCCAGGCGACAAAACAAATGTTCCCCAAATCATTTTCGGCGGTAACAACAATTCTTACAGGTCATCTACCCGCTTTCTTTATAAAGGAGACTATATCAGGCTGCGCAACCTGCAGCTTAGTTTTGCAATACCGGAATCAGTTCTTAAAAAAGCTCATTTTACCAATCTTACTCTTTATGTAAGGGGAACCAATCTATGGACATTTGATACGGCTAAAAATCTGCCATACGATCCTGAATCCGGTATTTTCAGCCGCACCAATTTCGAGGTTTTCATTCCCAAAACAATAACAGGCGGAATAAAAATTAATCTGTAATACTTATGAAGTCTTATTTGTTATTTTAAAACTAATTAAATGAAATACATATTAAATAAATACTTACCCGCCGCAATCGTTGGTTTAGCCCTACTGGCGGGCTGTTCCAAAAAATTTATTGAAAAAACTCCCTACGATTCAACTCCTACGAGCTCCACATTGACCGATGCAAGTGCGCTTCAAACTGCCTTAAACGGCGCCTACGCAGAATTGAGAGCGGTAGGCCAATATGGAAGAGATTTTCCGGTTTTAGGCGATCTGCAGGCCGATAATACTTATATTGAAGTCCAAAATTCAGGAAGATATCTTGCTCAATATAACTACAGCGTGGTCTCCGATGATGGCGTAGCATTGGAAATGTGGCAGGATTCTTATCAGGGAATTCTTCGCGCCAATCAAATTATCAATTCTGGTCTGTCTGGCAGCGATGTGGCACCCATTAAGGCGCAAGCTTATGCTGTCAGAGCACTACTTTATTTCAAGCTTGTGAATATTTATGCCAAACCTTATACACAGGATACTGCAGCTTTAGGAGTTCCTTTAGTATTGGTTTATGACTCTTCCGCACTTCCTTCCCGGAACAGCGTTGGCCAGGTATATACACAAATAATCAGTGATCTTAAAACCGCCTTTGCCTCTGCACCGGATTATACTAATTCCGTTAATCTGAGCAAATATGCTATTGAAGGCTTATTAGCTCGAGCTTATTTGTATATGGGAGATAATACTAACGCCAAAGCCGCAGCAGTTGACGTGATAACTAACAGCAATTTTAGCTTTGGTTACTCCCGCTAATTACAATGCGTTTTGGGCAGATCCCGCTATTAAAAGTAACCAGGTAGAGGTAATGTTTGAAGTAGACGCGGATGTGCTAAACAATAATGGCTTTGATGATGTAAGTGGAATATATGTTTACGGCTACCAGGACATCTATGCCTCTGCCCAGTTAGATAGCCTTTACAGTGCTACGGATATCCGTAAATCCCTGCTGGTGCCGGGTGTTACAAAAAGTGGTGACAGTGCATTCCTTGTAACTAAATTTCCGAATACCCTAAAGCCCGATAAGGATAATCTTAAGGTGATCCGCCTTGCCGAAGTTTATTTAATTGCCGCTGAAGCATCTCTTCCGGGAGATGAAGATTCCGCAAAAATGTACCTCAACAATTTGATGACGGAACGTGATCCTTCTTTTGCAGGATATACTTCTTCAGGAGCTCAGCTCCTTAGCGACATCGTCAATGAAAGAAGAAAAGAACTTGCTTTTGAAGGCGACAGGTTATATGACCTTAACAGGTTGAAATTACCGATTGTGAGATCTGCAAATCCCGGGGCTATTCCTGCGGGAACCGGAAATATCAATTTATATATTCCATTCCCAGACAACCGGCGTGTCGCTCCTATTCCGCAATCTGAAATCCTTGCAAATAGAAATATCGCGGGACAACAAAATCCAGGTTATTAAATTTTTAATAGCAAATAAGAGCCGTCTCACGTAAAGAGGCGGTTTTTTTAGTTATAAAAAAAGAAATTTAGTTGAAGGTATTCTCCTAATCATTCCATGGTTTCCATTCATAATAGGACTGGTAATACGGCAATAAAATGGAGGTTAATAATACTATACAGGAATTAAACTGAACTCAGCATATTTTGCCTCGTAAAAAATAAGGGCGGTCAACCTGTACATTATAGCAGATTATCTGCGAAAATGCTTTTGATAAATTGTATATAATCAAATGTCCACGTCAAAAAAATCTACCTTGACATGGCTTTCATAAATTTCAAAACAATATTATAAAAGGTAAGTGCCTGGGCATCGGACAAACCTTTGCCTATAGTGGCAAATGAGCATTCCCTTTGACCTCCAGAACTCGCTCCGGCAACGGTTCCAAGCAGAATAGGGTAATTCGTATATCCCGGCGTGGGCGCCGAGCCTTTAGCGTCTGTAGCAACACCGTTTTCATAGCGCTTTACATCAGCAGTTGTAGATGATAACATAAATAGACCTACTGTGCTTGCCGGCATCACTCCATAGGCATAATAGCCAAACCAATTTGAAGCATTACTGCTGTGGTAAATTGCAAATTCATTATAATAAATTACATTATCTGCACAACCCATGTCATAACCATCCACTCTATTTTGAGTAGTGGAATAGTAAGATATAGCAGCATTATTGTAACCGCCAATAGCACTATCGGTTAAATGCGTGTTCGCATAGTCACTGGTTGTAGGGAATAAAATTCCGGAATCCGAGAAAACCGGTGAGCCATTAAATGTAAGACGATATGCGGAATCAAGATTCCTTGGATCTTTCAAGTTCCATTTTGTAGTAGCATTGGTGCCCCCCACCATGGGATAAATAGCCAGGAATTGAGGCCATAACGATGAATCTTTCAGCTGTATCACAAGGTTATTTAGGGCACTTTTTTGGGTAGTATCAGTAATGCCGGTGCTGTCAAAGAATTTCTGAGCGTCCGCATCATAAGTTACTTGTTGTGGTGTTACTGATGGTTGGTTTAGCTGTTTCTTACATGAAATAATTTGAAGGGAAAGAAAAAGAATGGATGTTAGTCCAAGCGTTTTAAGCATTGAATGTGAATTTAAAGGTAATTGTCAGATAAAAGAATGGTTGAAATATTTATTTAGTCTTATTACACCATTATTCTAACATCGCGATGTAAACAAATAGTGAACCAAATTGCAATTGGAAAAATTTAATATATCAAGATTGAGCGAATTTGCCCTTATGCGGATGGCACATTAAAAGAAATGACAGTCAAATTACTAATTAGCATGCTCAAAAATTGTAATTGCTTACGCCGGTCTTCAGTTTGCAGACTTTAAGTCTGACAATACGCCCAAACCTGTGCAGGCATCCCACCCGGGGCCGGCAGTATAGCCCGTGTGTTTAGAAGTAGTTTTATTATTACCTGAAGTAATATCCCTGCATAGACTGGGATTGGAATATATTGTCGGATGAATAAAACCCGCGGCATTTTTATTCTGTTCGTTTACCAGCGCTATCAGGCCAGCCATTAAAGGTGCAACTGCGCTTGTACCGCCGATTACCAGTTGCTGCCCGTCAACAAGAACATTGTAACCAGTGTTAGGATCAGCATCTGCAGCAACATCCGGCACGCCACGGCCTTTAAATTTAGTGTCGATTTCTACTGGAACGTTAGCATTAGCTTGATAATCGGGTAAAGGAAAATAGCTGCTAACTCCACCACCGGAAGCAGAATCATTTGAATCGTGCCACACTATTTCAGACGATATTTTGTTGTTGGTAACAACCAAATGAGTTCCGCCACAGGCAAGTGCGAATGGGCTCGAAGAAGGAAAATCTACATGTACTTTGCCATCCGTCTCGCCATCCCTTGAGCCGCTGTCGCCGGAGGCAACACAAATGCTTACGCCGAGGGCTGCTGCTGTTTTAAATGCTTCATTGAAATTATCGAGCGCCTGGTTTGTCCAGGTGGACTCAGCCCCACCCCAGCTAATAGATATTACAGATGGCGTATTGGTAGTATCATGAACCGCGGTAGTGATCGCATCGAGAAATCCCTGGTCGGTATTGGGAGCAAAATAAACTGCTATCGTTGCTTCATTTGCAATTGATCCGGCCACTTCAATATCGAGCATCACTTCCCCATCAGCGCTGTCGGAGGTAGTTGGACTATTGGTGCCGCCATCGACGGATATCGCCTTTACTGCCGGTGCGGCGATGCCAAGATTTTTGAAAAAATTGGTAATATCAGCCGTACGAAAACCGCCGCCAAGCTCGATAATGCCAATGCATTGTCCCTTTCCTGTAACTCCAGTTGGGAATCCGTAAATTTTTGCAAGTTGATTTGGATTAAAAGATTGCGGAGATTGAGCATGCGAAATTATTTTATCTCCGTTCTTCGCCACCTGGAACATTGGCCGGGCAGCAGGCCGGTTCTCCAGGCCAAAAACACCGGTAACAATTGGAGCAAGATCGGCGGGTATTTTTATTTCTTCAGTAAGGATCCGGAAATTATTGACAATTTGTATCTGTAAGTTGAATGCCGCCTCAAAATTACTTATCGTACCTCTCAAAATCACACTGCGCCTCGGAAGACTTACCTCAACAGTAGAAAGCTGATGTTCGTGGGCAAATGCCTCTATTGTATCCGCGTCTTTTTTGTCTGCACCATAATCTTTTCGATAAGCGCTGCGGGTGAGTATTTTGCCCTTGAGCGATTTGGCAGGTAATTTCTTTTTGCGTCTAAGCCTCACCGTTACTTCAATGATTTCATTGCTGTCAGGTTTACCGCCCGATGCGTTTGTATGCTGCGGCAGATAACTGCCCGCTAATTTTATAGTTGATTCGTGGCTCATTATTAAATATTTTCAGAAATCGCACAAAAATTCGGCCATGATGCAGTTTGGCTGTCATGTATTTATATTTTATTTACAACCAAGCTGCCATGCATTCATCAAGTCAGCTCCTGGTATTGTACACACCCTATTATTTTAAGGCAGAGGTTAATGATGGTTTAGAAAGTACTTTACGCTTTTGCTTCAAAAGAACTTTTTTCGAAGATGAACGGAGGATTATACAAAAAAAATATTTTTAAAGAAATATCATTTTGAACTTTGGATAAATACTATATCTTAGATTTTTTATTTTCTCTTCATAAAACCAAACAACTCATGAAAAAAATTTTATTCCTGTGCGTAGCATTTGCGCTATTCACAACATCCTTCGCATCCTCGGGGTATTCTTATTCATCCACAAAAGCAACAGACATTTATGTCCCTGTCGGGCAGAACAGAACCATCTCAGTAATGGAACTCTCTGTGATTAAGGTAAAAGATTATGAAAAATTGAGTGGGAAGCATTTGAATTTCTTTGAGCGAATGACCTTTAGAGCCGGCCAAAAAAAATTAAAAAACAGCTTTGCTGCTGACGGCACTATTACTAATAAAAAACTGTTGAAAGCGATGTCAAACGGTGATCCTTCAGCCGCATTTAATCCTGGCTGGTTGGTATTAGGTTTTTTATTAGGCCTCATTGGTGTTTTACTTTCTTATATTATAAATGGTGACCAAGATGTTAAGAAAAGCAGACATAAATGGGCATGGATCGGATTTGGACTTTGGATAATATTTTTTATTCTTGTAGTCTTATAATCTTCAGCAGCCAGTTATAATGATTTTAATGATGTTCGTCGTAAAAAGAGGTTGTCGCAAAAGTGACAACCTCTTTTTAATTTCAGACCAGCAACGCTAACATCGGTTGCATCTTTTATTGCTCCGAAAGTTCCTGATTAAAATAACAATGATGAAATAGATCACTCTCGTATTCATCAGCATGTAGATTCACCCTAAATCAACCCTCTCAAATATGCGATTCTCATGGCCTGTGCTTTGCTGCTCACATGAAGCTTATTGTAGATATTGAAAATGTGTTTTTTAACCGTGTTAGGACTGATGTATATCTGTGAAGAAATTTCCTTATAGTCAAGCCCCTTGCAAATAAGCTGCAGAATTTCTTTTTCCCTTTCGCTCAGTAAAAAAAAATCTTCGTTTGGCAGATGATCCTTCATTTTTTTTTCAGCGGAATTATTTTGTATCATTTGCAAAATTTTGTACGCAATGCTTGGAGAAATAGGCCCGGCGCCATTTTCCCATAAGTTCAGCAGCATGTCTGCAATGGCTGAACCGCTTTCTTCTTTAAGCAGGTATCCGCACGCTCCCGATTTTATCGCTTTAAAAATTTTATCGTCGTCATCAAATACAGTCAATACAACAAATTTTATTGCAGGATATAATGCAGATGCAGTAGCTATCGTAGCCACGCCATCCAGCACAGGCATTTCAAGGTCCATAATTGCAATATCAGGCAGCTCTTCATCTTTCATGCCACGCATTTTTTCTAAAAATTCTTCACCATTGGCTCCTTTAAATGTTATGGAGAACATTTTGCTGCCAAGCAATTTTTCTTCTAAAATTTTTCTGTTGCTCGCCTTATCATCTACTATCGCCACCTTTATCATAATTGCATTTTATCAAAATTGAAATCTTTCATTTATGAAACCAATAATCAATTTGGGTGATTTTCTATTTTGGGAATTCGCAAGGTTATAACAGTACCTTTTCCATTATAGCTGTCGATTATTAAGTCTATCCCTGCTATCAAAGCCCTTTCTTTCATGTTATTTAATCCATTTCCGCTTCTGTAAAAAGGTTGGATATCTTTTGTAATTCCTTTGCCGTTATCTCTTATTACAATCATCCAGGCTTGTTTTTCAATGGTGCTTACTACATTAATATGTTTAGCCTGGGAATGCTTCACTGCATTGTTCAATGCTTCCTGAACTACTAAAACGATGTGTAAGGATTTTTCAGAAGTGTAAGAAAAATTTTCGGGTAATTCTCCGTCAACAGTTATTTTGATTTCTTTATAAATCAGCCCCAATTGTTTGGAAAAATTAATGATACGAAACCAAATTTCCGATGCATTAATATTATGACTCTTCATTACCCAAATGGTATCTCTTAAAGAATGCATCATATCCCTGGCGGTAGTATGAAGGTTATCTATAAGAGCAGCATCAATACCAGCCCCATTTTGCAGCTGCTCTGTTCCATGCATTAAAATGTTTGCCTGGGCTCCAAGGTTATCATGAAGGTCACGGCTAATGCGTTCTCTCTCCGTTTGCGTTTCATTTTTAGCCTGCAATAACTTAATCTTTTGATTGTATTTATTACGGTTATAAAGATGAACAAGCACCGCAATAATAATTATGGAACACAAGATAGCAGGAATTATAAACCACCAGGTTCGCCACCAGGGCGGCGAAATAAATATGGTTATATTTTTTTTGAAAAAGATATTGGCAGAGAGATTTGGACTGCATACAATCTGCAGGACATACTTTCCCGGTGGCAAAATATAGTTAATGTTATCGGGATGATGAGTAACTTCCCATTGATTTTGAAATCCTTTTAAGCGGTATTTATAAATATATTCATCAGGATTTAACAGGCCTAAGGCCGAAATACCAAGCTGCAAATGATTATTCGAATAACCCAGACGTATGGAATCCCCTTTGCGAAACGGGCATGAAAAATTATAAGAAATATCATTTATTACAAGTTTTGTAATAAATATGCCAGGTGTATCATTGGCTACCGAAAGTGAAGCGGGATAAAAAGAAGTAGCGCCATCTACTCCGCCAAAATATAATTTACCCGTTTGTGTTTTTACACAGGATGCTGTATTAAATTCAAGATCCTGGAGGCCTAATTCTTTTGAATAATTTTTTATAGTGCCCTGCAAAGGAATATAAGATAAGCCATAATTGCTGCTTGCAAAAACAGCACTGTTACCAGTTACCGGAAGCAATGAATATATGCAATCATTAAGAAGTCCCGTTTCTGAAGTAATTTCTTTTAAGAATTTGCCTTGTTGGGAATAAACGCATAGCCCTTTATCGGTGCCAACCCAAATATTATGGAGGGCATCTTCTGCAATGGTTCTAACTATATAATTACCGGGTATTTGATATGTTGTTGCACGATAATTTTTGTCTAGCTTGTAAAGCGCACCGCTCGAAGTACCTGTCCATAAAGTTTTATCTGTTGAAAAAAGAAAACAATTTATTTGATTTTGAAATTCATTGTTAACAGGTAAAAGTCGTACCGCAGATTTTATTGCCGTTTTATAAAAAACGCATCGGAATATATTTTTAAACGTGGCGACAAGAATAGTGCTATCATCCAATCGCTGAATATTATTGGTAAATCTTACCAGGTTTGGATCGAACACAGCTCTTATTTCAGTGGGGATATCAAATGGCCGGAGTTCTTTGACCGATAGTGTAAACGTGTACCAACCAAATCCATAAGTGACGATTAAATATTTATCATCCGTAAGTTTTTCTATAGCGAGAATGTCTTTCACATTTTTTGTGATTAAAGGCATTTTCCATAGAGCATTTCCAAGGGTATCATACAATTGAAGGCCGCCGCTGAAGCAGCCCGCAAACAATAAATGTTTTTTCTCATCGAAATAAAGGCACCTGATGAAATTATTTTTATCCCCCGCATAGAGAAAATGCGTGAAGGGTATTTGCTGATTTTGAATGAGCACGACATTATCATTGCTTAGCAACCATATCCGGCCAAATTTATCAGCATAAATTCTATGAATAAATCCTGCAGATAGCACCGCATTTCTATTGATGTCAGTAATTTCATTTTTATAATTTCCGGCTGTATCAAATTCATATAAATGATTGCTAAGCGATATAAATAAATGCCCTCTTTCGTCACTGCCCATTTCATTAACATCTAAAGGCTGGTCATTAAGATTGTTTATAAAAACAGTTTTCCTGGTTGCATTATTATCAGCATCTATCAATAATAATTTATCATCCGCAACTGCAAACAATGTATTATTAAAACATGTTAAACACATTCTGTAACTGCTTTCAGAATGTAAAAACCCGAATGTTTTTGTGGTAGTATTAATTTTTAAGATCTCACTCTTTGTGGCGGAAATAAAAATATAATCAGCATTAACAGCAATTATATTTTTATACAAAATATTTTCTGATGAAAACAGCGTGTCTGTAACAGATGTCTCATAATTTGAAAATGTTTGAACAATTTTTCCTTCCCTGGAATAAATGAGAATTCCTTTTTTTTTCTGCATGCACCAAACACCTTCGGCTGTTTCTTTCAAAGGCACAATATCAAATGCATTTGTTATTGACGTGCTCAGCGTAATGACCTTTTTAAACGTATTCAGGTAAGGGTTATATTCTATAACAAAATTCTTATAACTTATCCACATAAGGCCATTCCGCAAGTTGAATAAATACACGGTTTGATTAATGTTAATCGTGTCATTATTTATTACCGGCAATATGGTTTCTAATTTATTACCATTAAACCTTTGCAATCCTATTTTAGTAGATATCCATGTAAATCCCAGCGCATCAGTTAGTACAAATAAGGTTGAATTATTAAGAAGCCCTGTTTCATAATTAAGTGTTCTTACGGGGCATTTTTTTTCAGTCTTATTAATTTGTATTTGGCCTGATGAAATTGAAAAAAGATTACATAAGAAAATAATAAACCCTAATAATCTATGCAATTTCATAACTCAAAGTAATTGAATTTAACGACGCAAAGTCAGGGAATGTGCCCGAATAAAAAATAACCCATAAGCAGTATTGCCTGCTTCTGCCGGGATAACAAAACTTTGCTTTCATAAAATATCTCAAACTTTAAAATGAAAAAAATGAAAACAAAAACTTTATTCAAATCGATCTTTGCCACGATCTTATTAATGGCTTTTATTTCCTGCAAAAAAAGCGACAACGCAACCCAGACAAGTAGTTTGAATGGAACATGGACCACTACTACTTGGGGCGGAGTAAATGGAAATGTTTGTACCTGGACGGTGAATTCAAATGCTACTACCGGTACGATAACGCAACTAGGCAGCCAAACGTTTAATTTTTCTGTAGGCGACCAGCTATACTCTGGTATCACATCTTCAGGCACAGGTACCTACAATGCCACGGGCAAGTATACTTATGGAGTTAATAACGCGCAATCAGGTTCGAGGCCATGCACACTTACTTTATCCAATAATAATACAACGTTAACGGCAAATTATCCTCCAATCACCTCAGGAACTAACGCAGGTTTCGGAGAGATTACATACGTGTTTCAAAAGCAATAATTTCGCTTGCAGAAATTTTAATTGACTTAATTTTTCTTTTGAACATACGCTGAAATTATTGCCTGCTGCTGTTGGTATCTGCATCAACAAGTAATTGCTTTTGCAATTTCAATGGTGCGGACGCAACGGCCGATTGATTGAACTTACTCACATAAAATCATTCAAACTACTTTAATAAAAAATTACCCATAAGTAGTATTGTTGATGACGTCGCATGATGCGAATTTTATTCTTTCAATTTTACAATATCTATTTCAAGACCACCAATCTGTATGCGGGAATTTATTAGCCTGCATTAAAGCAATAATTTATTGAAACAATAAACCAAACAAATGAAAAAGATTTTTACTTTGCTGTCAACTCTGTTTATATTAAACATCACTGTTATCGCACAACCGGGTACGCAATCGCAACAATTATTTGGTGGCGCCGGCGATGAGCTTTTATTTGCGCTAAGCAGCAGTTCAACGTCGGATGGTGGCTCGATCGTAGGAGGAAGTACCACTTCTTCTAATACCGGAACCTTTACAGGACTGACCAATAACGGCGGCCTTGATGGCTTATTAACTAAGCTGGATGCAAACGAAAATATAACCTTACAAAAATTATATGGTGGCAGCGGCGATGATGAAATTCTTGGCATTCGCCAAACTTCAGACGGTGGCTATATTGCAGTAGGTGACGCAACATCTTCTAATTCCGGCACGCTCACCGGGATTACCAATAACGGAGGAAAGGACGGATGGGTTATGAAATTAGATGCAAGCGGCACTATTATCTGGCAAAAATTGTTGGGAGGAAGTGCAGATGATATATTGTACAGCGCACGCCAAACTGCTGATGGAGGATATATAATCAGCGGTGACGCTAATTCATCTAATTCAGGTACGCTAACAGGTGTAACTAACAATGGTGGTCTTGATGCCTGGATTATAAAATTAGATGCCTCCGGCAATACCGTGTGGCAAAAGCTTTTAGGCGGCAGCGGTTTTGACAGGTTTCTAGAAAGTGCGCAAACTACCGATGGTGGATACATTGCTGTTGGTACCGCAACCGGCAGCGATGGCACGCTTTCCGGCGTCACTTCTTATGGCGACTTAGATGGATGGATAGTAAAGCTGGATGCTACCGGAAATACTACCTGGCAAAAATTGTATGGCGGCGGATCGCAGGATCAGTTTCAAAGTGTGGAGCAAACCACAGATGGAGGTTATATTACAGCCCTTGCTGCTGCTAACGTAAACAGCGTTAATGGCACCTATACCGTAGCAGGCTACGGCCAATATGATGGATGGGTAGTAAAAACAGATTCATTGGGAAACCTGCAATGGCAAAGATTATTTGGCACTTCTGGCCAGGATTTTTTTGATGCATGCCATCAAACTTCTGACGGGGGATATATATTAACCGGGCAAGCTTCTTCTGGCGCCCAAAACCAGGGCAGCTTAACAGGATTAACGTTTAATGGTGGTTATGATGGCTGGATTGTGAAATTAGACGGGGCAGGCGATTTGCAATGGCAGGAATTGCTGGGTGGAAACATGGATGACAATCTTACCACAATTCATGAAACAAGTGATGGCGGGTATTTTGCAGCGGGCTATACTAATTCGGCCTCAGGCACCGGTACATTAACCAGCCTTACCAACAATGGAGGAAATGACGGATGGATAGTAAAATTAGCCCCGTTTACAACAGCTAAAAAACCGGGAAGTGGGAATGGGATTCTGCTAACGTCCACAGGCAGTCTGGCCACAAGCCCTTATATAAATGTAGGAAGTGGTTTTGATTTTGGCACCCAACCTTTTACTTATGAAACATGGCTAAAGAGAGATACGGTTGAAACCACTTTAAACAACTATGGTAAAGCGTTATTTGTCGGAGATAATAATGGCTCATGGGGAGTTGGTATCTTCAATGACAATACTTTATTTTTTACAAAAGTCGGAGTTAACGAAGTAAGCTCTACAGGTATGATAGCAGATACCAACTGGCATCATGTAGCAGTCGTATATACAGGCGCTCAAATTCAATTTTATATTGATGGCATTGCTGCCGGAGTTACTTCTTATACCGACAATTTCAACAATACTTCAGGTAACTATTTTATAGGCCCCCGGCAAAGTTTTGGTAACACCAATGGAGATGGCTCGCTGGCAGGCAAGATAGACGAAACAAGGATATGGGAAAATGTAGCGCTTACCCAAACAGAGATCAGGGACTGGATGTGCAAAAAAGTTACTACGGCTCACCCTGCTTATAATAATTTATTGGCTTACTTCCGTTTTGATGAAGGAAGTGGCGATACAACTTATAGTACAGATGGGCGTGCCGGCGTATTGGTTAACTCTCCGGCATGGCTAACGAGCGGAGCTTCTATCGGTGACGCTTCCGCTTATGATTACACGAATGCGACAAAGACTGCAAAGATCACCGCAGCAACAGGAGAAAGCTTTACAGTGACCAATACAAGCGGAAACCCCGCAGGATTGCAGGTTTACCGAGTTGATACAATTCCTAACACTACTAATGGCGCCAGCTCTGGAAATAACAACAAATATTTTGGCGTATTTCAAATCGCCGGTACAACGCCAATTTATTCCGCAGTGTATAACTACACAGGCAATCCTCTTTATAATTCTAATTATGATTACCTCCTTGCCTTGTATGAAAGGCATAACAATTCAGATTTGGTTTGGGTCAACAGCGGCGCAATTTTAAACACAACTAATAAAACGCTTACGGCCATTGGGCAAAGTACAGAATACATTTTAGGCGTTACTGCAAGTACGCTGCCAGTAACACTTCTTAATTTTATTGCTTTAAAAGAAAACGCAGCCGTAAACCTAAGCTGGCAATCTGAAAATGAAATAAATTTCTTAAAATTTGAAGTAGAAAGAAGTAGTGATGGCTTAAGTTTTGTATCTATAGGAAGTGTAAATGCCTTACATGGAAATGCTACCAATTCTTATTCCTTAAGTGATAATGCTCCATCGATTGGATATAATTTTTACCGGCTTAAGCAAATAAATTCCGACGGGCAGTTCACCTATAGTAAAATTATTAAGATAGATTTTAGCAAACCGCTGCTTATCAGTATTACACCAAATCCTGCAAAGAATTATATTACGATAAGTACATCAGATGTAATAAAAGAATTAAGGTTGATCAGCCTTGATGGAAAGCTGGTAAACAGATGGACCAACGTGTTGGGAACTTCAACTCTGGATATTTCCAATATAGCAGCGGGTGTTTATATTGTAAAAATGATTACAGGAGATGCAGAGCAGTCGCGGAAAATAATAAAACAGTAACAATGAAAACCTTGCGGTAATCGCCCAAGATTAATTATTCAAACGTGAATACAGTTTAGCAAAATTATGAGGTGTTCGGATCAAATCAGGGTTTAATGGAAACGGAGAAGAGAATACTTTAAATTAGTATTCTCTTCCGTTTTTTAAGACTAACGGTTTCCATTAAACGCTTTTATCATGATTCGTGTGAACATGAGTTCAAGGTTGCGGAAAGTTTTCGCCTGGTTCAAAGCAACTTATTTTGCCGACGGAAATCATTTGTAACGCATTTCTTTTTTCGTCTGCAGAATTCTAAAAAATGGTTCGTGCACACTAATCAAGCGAGTGCGAAAGTGACCCGCTGATAACGGAAGATATATACCCAATCACAACTTTTCAAAAATTTATGCAATATGCCATTGACAAGTAAAACAACAAAAATTAATCAGTATGAAAATGCTGGTTAATCCATGATTTAACGAGATTTAGCCCAGCCCAGGCGTTGCCTTTCCAAAAATTAATTCCTGCCTCTTTTCCCCCCGCCAACCTCTTCAATGGATTTGCATCTTTAGTGTATTGTGTTTTTATCATTTTCATGTAGGTTTGCATACATTCTAAAAAAAATCGTAATGGCTTCAAAACAAATTTCAGATTTATTAGGCGACAAAGCCGATGATTTATTAAATCATAAGTGTATCATTGACAAAGCAACGCTTACACTTCCCTCACCAACTTATATTGATGACGTTTTCGTCAATAGCAATCGCAACAATCGCGTGGTCAGCAGTTTGCAGGCTCTTATGAGCCATGGAAGGCTTTCCAATACGGGTTATTGCTCTATTTTCCCTGTTGACCAGGGAATTGAGCACAGCGCCGGTGCTTCTTTTTCTCCAAACCCTATTTATTTCGATCCCGAAAATATTGTCAAGCTCGCTATCGAAGGCGGATGTAACGGCGTCGCATCCACGTTTGGTGTATTGGGCATCGTAAGCAGAAAATATGCACATAAGATTCCATTTATCGTAAAAATTAATCATAACGAGCTATTAAGCTATCCTAATAAATACGATCAAACAATGTTTGGCACCGTAAAAAGTGCTTTTAACATGGGAGCTGTAGGAATAGGCGCCACTATTTATTGGGGAAGTCATGAAAGTACGCGGCAGCTACAGGAAGTAAGCGAGGCCTTTGAACTGGCGCATGAGTTAGGCATGTGTACTATTTTGTGGTGTTATTTGCGCAACAATGCATTTAAAGTAGGCGATGTGGATTATCATACCGCAGCAGATCTTACCGGGCAGGCCAATCATCTTGGCGTAACAATACAGGCAGATATTATTAAACAAAAAATGCCGACCAATAACGGCGGTTACAACGCAATTAAGTTTGGAAAAACTTCCCCACTTGTTTATGAAAAGTTAAGTACAGATCATCCGGTCGATCTCTGCCGTTACCAGGTTTTAAATTGCTACAGCGGAAAAATTGGTTTAATAAACAGCGGCGGTGAAAGCAAAGGTGCATCCGACCTGGCGGAATCTGTTCAAACGGCAGTAGTTAACAAACGTGCTGGCGGAACGGGACTGATTTTGGGAAGAAAGGCTTTTCAAAAGCCATTTAAAGATGGTGTGGAATTATTGATGGCGACCCAGGATGTATATTTGGATAAGAGCATAACAGTGGCTTAGAAGTTGACGGTCGAGGTTAAAGGTTGAAGGTTGGTAGATCTGATGTTATACATCCTCACTTCTCCTAACACCTGATCCTTCATAACTAAAAACAAAACATGAAACAGGAAGAAGATTTTGATGCTAACCTTGCTGGCGAAGAAGGTGAAAGTGAAGAGGCCAAGCGAAGATGGTTCAGAAGAATAAAAAAGGGAATTACCACTTCCACAAAAGATAAAAAAGAAGCGCCTGATGGTTTATGGACAAAATGTCCTTCATGCCGTTATACCTGTACGATATCTGAATTAAGAGAAAATCTGTTTGTTTGTCCCAAATGCGGTTATCATCATCGCATTGGCAGTGCCGAATATTTTGAAATTATTTTCGACGATGAAAGCTATCAGGAACTTTTTGGCAATATAAGATCGAAAGACTTTCTCGGTTTTGTTGACCTAAAGCCTTATGCACAAAGATTAAAAGAGACTTACTCAAAATCTTCTATTCACGATTCGATCACAGTAGCTCATGGCAAAGTGCGTGGCGCAGACCTGGTAGTAGCGAGTATGGATTTTGAATTTATCGGCGGTAGCCTTGGCAGTGTAATGGGTGAAAAAATTGTGCGTGCCTGCGATTATTGTATTGAACATAAAGTGCCTTTAATGATCATTAACAAAAGCGGTGGCGCCCGAATGATGGAAAGCGCTTTTTCATTAATGCAATTGGCAAAAACTTCGGGTGGCCTTTCCAAATTGTCTGACGCAAAAATTCCTTATATCTCACTTTGCACGGATCCAACATTTGGCGGCACCACAGCTTCCTTTGCTATGTTAGGCGATATCATAATGGGTGAACCCGGCGCTCTCATTGGGTTTGCCGGGCCACGAGTTATAAAAGAAACTATAAAAAAAGATCTTCCTCCCGGATTTCAGCGCAGTGAATTTTTATTGGAACATGGATTTCTTGACTTCATAGTTCCCAGGAAAGAATTGAAGGAAAAACTTGCGCAATTATTGACATTATTTAAAAACTAAATAGTGAAGTGTCACTGGTGAATTGTGAATGGATGGTCCTTAGATCAGGCGATTCACAATTCACTTATTGACCATTCACCATTCACGATTCACAATGGATATTAGTAACCGGAAAGCATATTATGATTACCACTTCGAAGCAAAATATATTGCCGGGATCGTATTAACAGGAACAGAAATAAAATCCTTACGTTCCGGAAAGGCAAGTTTCAATGATAGCTACTGTATATTTTTTAATGGGGAATTATATGTAAGGAGTCTTCATATTTCTGAATATGCTTTTGGAAATATTCATAACCATGAGCCAATGCAGGAACGTAAACTGCTACTTCAAAAGAAAGAATTAAGCAAGCTTGAAAATAAAATAAAGGAAAAAGGTTATTCAATTATTCCCTTAAAAATTTTTATCGCAGCGTCTGGTTTTGCAAAAATGGAAATTGGTTTAGGAAAAGGAAAGAAGATCTACGATAAGAGAGAATCCATTAAAGAAAGAGAAACTGACAGGGATATTAAGAGGAAGTATGGGGTATAGGAGCAGTTTAACATTCGCTTAAACTCAATGGCACATTTATCGCAAGACCGCCGTCAGCAGTTTCTTTATACTTGCTGTTCATATCAAGCGCTGTATTCCACATCGTTTTAATTACATTGTCGAGGCTTACTTTTGCGTAGTCAGGAGCGCTTTGTAACGCAAGCTGGCTGGCCGTTATAGCTTTTATGGCGCCCATGGCATTTCTTTCAATGCATGGAATTTGCACTAAGCCACTTATCGGGTCGCATGTCATTCCAAGGTGATGTTCCATCGCAATCTCGGCAGCCATTAATGCCTGCCTTTGTGTTCCGCCAAAAGATTCCGTTAATGCAGCGGCAGCCATAGACGAAGAAACTCCGATCTCAGCCTGGCAACCGCCCATAGCCGCAGATATCGTTGCGCCTTTTTTGAAGATACTTCCGACTTCTGAGGCAGTTAACAAAAACTGGATGATCTTATCATTATCATTTCCGTCACAAAAAATAATGTAATAAGCAAGAACTGCGGGTATCACTCCCGCTGCACCGTTAGTAGGCGCAGTCACTACTCTGCCAAAGGAAGCATTCTGCTCATTTACAGCAAGCGCAAAACAACTTACCCAATCAAGTATATATTTAAAATCATTGCCACCTTCCCGTATTGCTTTGATCCAGGAATCAAAATCAGAATAGTATTTATCTTTTAATAACTTTTTATTCAAAGAGGCAGCTCTTCGCTTTACGTTTAAGCCGCCGGGAAGCGTGCCTTCCATGTGGCAACCAAGGAAAACAGATTGCTTCATTACATCCCATATTTGTAACAAACCTTTTTTCGTATCTTTCTCACTTCGCCATGCATTTTCGTTTTCCATTACCACTTCATTAATATTCATTCCTGTTTTCATACACCAGTGAAGCAGGTCATCTGCATCATTTATAGGGAATGGAAGAATAACACTGCTTTGATCATTTAGCTGTTCGCCTTCTTTATAAACAAAACCTCCGCCTATCGAATAGTAAGTCTCGGCGATGTGCTCAGCATTATCAAGTACTGCTAAAAATGTAAGCGCATTAGGATGATAGGGCAATGTCTCCGTAAATAAAAATTCTATGTCTTCATCCGGCTCAAAATCAATTTCATATTTCCCATCTAAAATTAATTTTTTCATATTCCTGATATCTGCAATCCTGGCGTTGAATCATATTCACCTCGAAGGTTACAGGATCCTCGCCGCATAACCCAAGTTGAATTGCTATATCTGTACCGTGGCCTTTACCTGTTTTTGCCAGCGAGCCATAAAGTAAAACTTCTAACCTGGTTACTTTATTTAATAAATTTTTTTGATCAAGAGAACGTAAAAAAAGATTGGCTGCGCGCCACGGTCCAAGGGTATGGCTGCTGGAAGGGCCAACACCTATTTTAAACATATCGAAAACAGAAATTGCTTCGTGACTCAATTAGAAAAATTATTTTTCAAAGTTAACTAAAAGGGCAGCCATGCAATGTTTCATTTATGCACTTTCACCAAAATTAAAAAGCCGTGGTAAACTACCATGGCTCTCAAAATCGAATTCTTTAATTCTAATCAATTATTGAATGTCAGCTAAATGAATATTGAAAATTAAGTAAGAGCTGGCCGGTATGATAACATTGCCATTATTATCAATAACTGCATTTACGCCATAACCCAACGAAGGAGGGATATATAAAGTAATATAACCGCCTTTGCGAATCAATGGCAGACCCAACTGCCAGCCGGTAACCACCTGGCCCAACTGAAAAGACGCCAATTGGGTTACATAGGCAGAGTCGAAAGCGGCGCCATTAAACAACGTGCCTTTGTAATTTACAGTCACCGTTGTGCAAAGATTGGAAATAGCAGTTCCGCTTCCTGCAGAATCTATCTTGTAATAAAATCCCGCAGCATTTTCTGTTGCAGTGATGGAATCCTGGAGCAATAATGTTTGTAATGAATCAATTTCATTAATAGGTGCAATCACCGTTGAATTGGTATAGCCACACTTGTTGCTACTTTTAACGCAACCAGTAATGAAGAAAGAGATAAGAAAAAGACCTGCAAGAATTTTTTTCAGCATAAGTAATTAAATTTCGTTTGCAAATAAAGAGCATAAAAATTACTAATGCGCTGCATTGTCCTGCCGCTCTTTAAATTTTAACTCTTTATATAATTGCTCATTATTTTCCCATTTAAACCTGTTTCGAAATACTGCAAAAAAAACAGCTATAATAAACACGCCTGTGATAATGACAATAACCTGAGACGATGAAATATAGATCATGTTCTTATACCAGTCATCAAAAATAACCGCAAGCAATATAGGAAGCGAAAAGACTAAACCTATTGGAAGTCCTGTGGCAAGTTGTCTTATAAATTTTTTATCTCTGTTCCTGTTTTTTTCCCAATACTCAATGAAAAGCTTTTCATCTTTTGTAAGCATAGGCAAATTTACCAGGTAAATTCCCGTAAAAAAAATCATGAGTCTGCGTTTTCCATGCATTTTTTGGAATTCAATTAATAAAATGTAGGTTTGCCTTCATTAAAAAAAACGCAGTGAAAATTGAGCAGGCTCTTGTACTCTTTTTAATAAAACACAAACAAATTTCTCTCCAGGGAATCGGAACTTTCAGGATTGATGGAACCGTACCCGAAAATTCAGATAACGATAAACCAGTTATCATTCCTGCAGAAGCCATTTCATTTGTTTATGATCCCAAGGTTGGTGAAGATCCGGAACTTATCGATTTTATAGTTCAAAATACAAAAAAGATTAAGCCGCTCGCTTCTGCTGATCTTGATTCCTTTCTCACGTTAGGAAGACAATTTTTAAATATAGGAAAGCCATTCACTATTCAAAATTTAGGAACTCTTGATAAATTAAAATCAGGAGCACTTGAATTCAAAGCCGGACCGCTGATCCAAAAAGTGGAAGTGCCCAAGCCAAAAATTGAAGATGATGGCGCCGAAAAACATGAAGAGAATTTATTTAATGATTATCAGCGACGGCCATCTTCAAATAATGGAAAAACCATTCTTTTTATTTTAGCTATTATTTTAGTAGCAGGCATAGCCTGGGCTGTGTGGGAATTTGACTTTAAGAAAAATAATGAAACCGCTGCTCCCACTGCTACTTCAGATAAAATTGTTCCCGTATTTGATTCAGCCGCTAATTTAAAGAGACTGGACTCAATTGCAAAAGCATTAAAAGCTGCCGATACCGTTGGTAATGCCCAAAAAGCTTCCTTTGACAGTATCACTTTCAAGATAGTGATCAAAGAAACAACAAACATGAATGTAGCGTTGGCGAGGTTACAAAAATTAAAAAGCCTGGGCAGAAATGTTATCATGTACACAGCCGATTCTATAACTTATAAGGTCGCTCAACCTTTTACACTCCCGCTGTCGGATACTACGAGAATACTTGATTCATTAAATAAATTCTATTATGTAGGCCGGGCGCATATAGAGACAAAATAATATCAACCTTTTATCCTTCTCTTTAGATTCATTTTTCAAACATATATTTCTGTAAAGTCTTTTGAACCGGTTTTTATTAAAAACATTCCGGAATCAAATCAGTAGTTATAACCAATTAACAAGTTATGATCCAATGGAAGAATATAAAATAATCAATATAATTATTCCTGCCTGCAAAGCTGATCTAACTTCAATCAATTATTATAAACGTAACAAGGTTGCTATCATATAACGGGAAACCTTAAACGCTTTTTCTAAAACTTATTTTAAAAGGTTTACGGATTTTCAACAGTTTTATCCTGTGCTAGTTTTGCATCGTCCGGTGTACCCTTCATATCGCGATCAAGAGAATATAAAGATTCACCCGATGCATTTTCTCCGCCTGCTATTTTTAACTTGTCGAGCATATTCATTACAAGTGTTTCCTCTTCCGTTTGCTCTTTTACAAACCATTGAGCAAAATTCCAGGTAGCCCAATCACCCTCATCGTGGCTCATCTTGACAATCTTATAGATACCGTTGGTATTATCAACTTCATGGGCAAATGTCTTCTCAAAACAATCCTGCATATTTTTCGGATCTGCAGGCGGCGCACCGATCGCCTGCACATTTACTTTTGCGCCTCTTTCAAGAATATATTCCAGGATCTTCATCATGTGAGTTCTTTCTTCATTAGCGTGTCGAAAAAGAAAATTAGATATGCCATCATAACCTTTCCCGGCAGCCCATGAACCATAAGAAAGATAAATCTGCGAAGCATATGCTTCCTTTGTCATTTGGTCATTCAGTGCTGTGCGTAAGGTTTCGCTTAGCCGGTTTGTGTCCATTTATAGTATATTTTATAGATGTAATTAAGTGATCACTTTACCAAAAATACTCTATTTATAAAAAAGCAATTTCGTCTTTTATTCAAAAATATTTTTTTAGTTAAATAAAAAATACTTTCCAAAACATTTGCATATTCCAAAAGTATTTATAATTTTGTCCTGTCTTTACACATCTACACCTTACAACCCCCAATCCACATATACTAGAACAAGCTGCTAATTACAAGTACAGTTAATACTGCATACTTTTTCCAATTTACTTTTTGAGAGCCTAAAAAGCTAATCCGCGTATCTTTTGTATTTCCGCTTACAATTATTGTTAACTCTCAAATCACAAAAGATGAAAAAATTTTACTCTATCGTTCTTACTGTATTAAGCATTTGCAGTTTCGAATTTACTAACGGACAAAATGGTCCCAATCTATTAGGCGCAAAAGGCACTTTCAGCACGCCATTTATCACAATAAATACCAACGCTGCAAGCTGTACCGTTTCAGGATCAAATACGTACAATCCGGTTGGCAACATTGGCAATGCATTGACAGGCTGTACGTCTTCAGGTTCAGCTCTTCCCTGTTCAGGATATACCTACACTTCAGCAAGCGGAGGCTTAGGCCCCGAATTCACTTATTCCATCATAAAAAATGTTGGTGATGCAAATGGTGGTAATTGTATCAAAGGTGACTGGAGAGGCCAGGATCATACAGGCGACGGCGGTTATTTCATGGCTGTTAACGGCGCACCAAACAGTACCTACAGCAACATATTTTACCAGATAAAATCAATTCCTGTATGTCCCGGCACTCAATACGAATTTTCTGCATGGGTTTTAAATATATTACCTAAAAGCAGCCCTTCTGCAAAGGCAGGTTCAGAACCAAACATTTCCTTTAATGTTATTACCGCAGCCGGCACACAAAAAATTGCAACTTCCGGACCGATCGCTTACACAGCTACTCCAACATGGGTAAAAGTTGGCGGTGTTTTCACAGCTTCTGCTACAACTACCGCTGTAGATTTGCAGGTGATCAATGCTACTGCTGTTGCTTCAGGCAATGATCTCGGACTTGATGATATTTCCTTCAGCGTTGTGCAGTCAGCCATAGCCGTAGCGGGTCCAACGAGCGGTATTTGTGAAGGAAACAGTTTTACTGTAAATTATACCGTAACAGATGTTACGCATACAAACACCTTTTATAAATGGCAGATAAGCACAGACGGCGGTGCTACTTTTACTGACACACTCGGTGTACAAACAGCAACTTATAGCGGCGATAGTTTTACATTACCACTCGCGTTTAATAAAGTAACGGCTGGTATGAATGGCTATAAATACAGGTTGGTAGTTTCCACTTCCGAAGCAGGATTGGCTAATCCAGGTTGTACTTACCTCAACGAATACACGCTAATCGTAAATGCATGCGGTGATCTTCCTGTAACGTTAACTTCTTTCACCGGAAGATATGCATCCGGAGTTGCAACTCTTAATTGGCAAACAAGCCAGGAAATTAACAGTGATCATTTTGAATTACTTAAAAGCAATGATGGACAAGATTTTTCTTTGATAGCAACTATTAAAAGTGCAGGATTCAGCAGCGTCGTTAAAAATTATAGTTACCAGGACAACACACCAAATACGGGCAGCTATGTATATTACCGTCTGAAACAAGTGGATGCTAATGGAAAATTCGTTTTCTCACCAGTTGTTAAACTCTCTATAGAAGCGAACGCGTCTTTAGTAGTATATCCTAATCCCTTTAGAGACGACTTTACCGTTTCGTTCAGCGCAACCAGGACGGGAACTGCGAGCTTAAGACTGCAGAATAGTGTAGGCCAATTAGTATTTACAAAAACTATCAATGTAAATAAAGGCAACAACTCTATTTTACTTAACAATTTGCCTGCAATGAATCCCGGCATCTATTATTTAACTGTTTCAAATGATGAATTAAATTTCAATAGTAAATTACAAAAGCAATAATCTTTACACATAAATCAAAGGTCACTTTAGAAGTAATATCTAAAGTGGCTTTTTCTTTTTAAATGCACTGAGAAAAATACCAAACCAAAAAGCATTAATGAAACGTTCTGCGTCAAACGAACAAAAAACGAGTATCAACGAATAATTTCCGCTTTTTTATACGACCTTCCCCGTTACTTCACGAAACGTAAAACCATTGTTTAGTTTTCTGCACGTAGGTCAAACTTCTTCTAACCGCTATGCGGGTTCGTTATGGAAAAATCTAATTTTGCCTGTAAAAAAATATTAAAATGAAAATAATAAGGCCACCAGTTTATCTGCTGTTGTTGTTCTCTCTTATATTTTCTTCAGCATGTAACAACCACCAAAATAAAAATAAGCAAGCCGAAAAAGAAAAGTCCACGCTGAACATTGCCGTGGCAGCAAACATGCAATTTGCAACGCAGGAAATTTCAAAGGCTTTTACGAATAAAACAGGTATTGTATGTAATTTGGTAATAAGCTCATCAGGTAAATTAACGGCGCAAATAAAAGAAGGCGCACCGTATGATGTGTTTATTTCCGCTGATATGAAATATCCAAATGAACTTTTTACAACAGGATTTGCAGCAGAACAGCCAAAGATTTATGCCTATGGCAAATTAGTGATGTGGTCAATGATTAATGGCATAAAACCTTCCGTTGACATGCTTAAAAATGCTGCGGTCATTCATATTGCAATTGCCGATCCTAAAACAGCTCCGTATGGCGAAGCTGCAATAGAAGCTTTAAAATATTATGGCATTTATGAAAGTATAAAAGATAAATTAGTTTACGGCGAAAGCATATCGCAGACTAACCAGTTTATTATTTCAAAAGCCGCTGAAGTTGGTTTTACTGCAAAATCTGTTGTTTTATCTCCTGAGATGAAAGGAAAAGGTCAATGGATAGATATGGACAAAGCAAGCTATGAACCAATTGCACAGGGAGTAGTTATCATTAAGCAGGACAAACTCTCCGGCAAAACAATTCGGAACAGTTTTATAATTATTTATTTTCAGCAGATGCCAGCAAAATTCTTGAGAATTTTGGCTATGCAATAAATGGAAAGAATTCATGAATATATTTAAAGGAAAAATTACGTTTATAAAAGTTAGTGGAAGTTTATCTTTAGTGGAGGTAAATGTTGACGGTATTCTTTTTAAATCAATTATTATCGAAACACCAGACACTGCCGCATGGTTAGCGAATGGCAATGAAATTAATGTGATATTTAAAGAAACCGAAGTGGTGATTGGCAAAGGCTTGCAGCATACCGTTAGTATGCAAAATAAAATACCAGGTGAAATTTTGGAAATAGTTAACGGGGCGTTATTAAGCAAAATAACTATCGGCACAACAGTTGGAAAAATAGTGGCAATTATTACTTACAACGCGGTGCAGCAAATGCAATTGGAGGCTGGTGAAACGATCACCGCCATGATTAAAACAAATGAAATAATGCTTTCTCAATAATGGATTGGCAACCTTTATTATTAACTTTTAAGCTGGCAATAATAACAACATTCGTGCTGTTGATAATTGCCATTCCCTTATCTTACTGGCTGGCATACACGAAGACAAGGATAAAGCCAGTAATAGAAACTTTGGTAAGCATGCCGCTCGTACTGCCGCCAACTGTTCTGGGGTTTTATCTATTAATAGCATTCAGTCCCGGGAATGCTTTTGGGAGCTGGTTAAATAATTACATAGGTCTGAAGCTTATTTTTTCCTTTACCGGGCTTGTGCTTGCATCCGTTATTTATAGTTTGCCATTCATGGTTCATCCTATACAGGCCGGCTTTTCAAATCTCTCTGCAACAATTACTGAAGCCAGTTATGTATTGGGAAAATCAAAAACCACAACGCTTCTCAAAGTGTTACTGCCCAACATAAAACCTTCTTTGCTTACAGGAATTGTTTTGGCTTTCGCTCATACCATTGGTGAGTTTGGTGTTGTGTTGATGATAGGTGGAAACATTCCCGGAAAAACAAGAGTGGCGTCCATCGCTATTTACAACGAAGTTGAAGCACTAAATTATCGTTCTGCCAACTGGTACTCATTCATTTTATTTGCAATAACCTTCATTATATTATTGATTATATATTTAGTGAACGGAGGATATGTAAAAAGATTCTGGAAATGATACACCTGTGCCTTGAAAAGAAACTAACCGCAGAGAACGGTGAGATGCAAATGCAGATCAACATTGATGTTGAGCAGGGAAAATTGATAACGATATATGGGAGTTCCGGTACGGGAAAAACATCTATACTCAGAATGCTTGCGGGACTTCTTCAACCTGATAAAGGCTTGATTACAGTAAATGAAACAACCTGGTTTGACAGCAAAAAAAAGATCAATGTGAAAGCACAAAAAAGAAGGATTGGATTTATTTTTCAGCATTATTCTTTGTTTCCAAACATGACGATAAAAGAGAATCTTCTTTTTGCATTAGATAAAAAGCAGGACACAAAAATTGTAGATGAGCTAATATCTATTATAGAACTATCAGATTTAAAAAACAGGAAACCTGAAAAACTTTCAGGAGGTCAAATGCAGCGGGTAGCGTTGGCAAGAGCATTGGTAAGACGTCCGGAAATTTTGGTTCTTGACGAACCTCTTTCAGCGCTTGATTCAAAAATGCGAACGAAATTACAAGATTACATTCTCAGGGTGCATAAGGAATTTAGATTAACAACAATCCTTGTAAGTCATGACCCTGGTGAAGTAATTAAAATGTCTGATAAAATTTTTCTGCTGGAAAATGGAAAGATCTCCAAAGAAGGCAATCCTATCGATATATTTACTACTAAAAAGGTAAGCGGAAAATTTCAATTTACCGGACAAATAATTCAGATTGAAAAACAAGATGTGATCTACATTATTACCATTCTAATTGAAGGCAGCGTGGTGAAAATAATTGCTGAAGAAACAGAAACAAAAGAGTTGAATGTCGGTGATAAAGTGCTGGTTGCTTCAAAAGCATTTAATCCGATCATACAAAAAATTTATTAACGATTTAGAATGAGTTTATGGTGCTGTGAGATTTATTAAAGTAAAAAATTTGTCCACCAACTTTATATCGTTAATCATTATATCTTAAGTCTTAGCTTTCTTTTTTCCAGCAAACCTGCTAAGAATATCACAAAAAAAGCAACCGCAAAAGATCGTATAATTCCGGAAGCGCCCTCATTGAAAAAAGCCGGGTAATTGAAGCCAACTAAAATATAGAAAGAATATAGGAGATAAGGAATTAAATAACAGGTAAGCGTACTCGTACCAGCGGGACGAATAATTTTGGCCCAGTTGCGTTTGGCGTTTATGTCCACTAAATATATCATTAACTCAAAAACAAGAATGCTAATACCGGTACAGATAGCTATCCACGCAGTAGTGCCATGAATTTTTGAGATGCCGCCGGTATAAGGCCGAACCAATAATCCGAAACATATCATTGTAATTCCTGCAAGTGTTAATGATATCCATAACAATCTATTTTTCGCCTGTTCAACAAGCTTTGTGTATAGAAGTGAAATGACCACTCCAGCCATTGTTAACACTATCGCGGAAGCATCGGTAACAATTGGTATAGAAAATTTCAACACAGACGCACTCACCAAAATGTTTATAATTAAGAACAAGGCGAAGAAAACAATCTGTATCCAAAACCTCCCTTTGGATAACAGGAACAGCGATGCGCAAACAAAATAAGCCCATCCTATAATGCCAAGTATGCCCCACCAATAAGATTTAAGCCACACGGGCGCCGGATCTTTGCCGCCTTTAAACAAATAAGCCATTATCACCAGCAACAATATACCGCCGGCTTGCAACAGATGTCTTTTTGTTTTATTTATTTTCGGTGGATAATCAAGCCACACCAGGAAGAAACCAACAGTTATTAAAATTTCCCAAACTGCTTTAGGTAAAATAGCGGTGTGATTATAGTTTTCAAGGTTTACCTGGAGAAAGCCCATGACAATAAGTGCAAGCGATCTCGTTACGATATAGATAAATGCCTTATAGGATGAACCATCGTTGGTGACACGCTTTTTAATGGCAAATGGTAGTGATAACCCGACAATAAAAAGAAATGCAGGGAAAATAGTATCGGCAAAACCCAATCCGTCAGTTTTGGCATCTACATGGCCAATCCATGCGGGAATATTTTTGACTGCATCAACATCATTAACGAAGATCATAAAGAACATGGTAACAGCCCTGAATACGTCTATAGAATACAGGCGGGCAGGCATTCTGTTGTTTAATACATGTGCTTCATGAGCTTGAATTTTTTGTAGCATTTTTTTGGAAATTATTTTGCCAACTAATTAGATAACAAACTACGAGATAAATTTATAGGATAATCACTAAAAAAATCCAGTAGAATACAAAAGCAGCTTGACATAATGTATAAAATAAAAGAGACTATCATTATGATAATCTCTTACTGTGACCGCGTTAGGATTCAAACCTAAAACCTTCTGATCCGTAGTCAGATGCTCTATTCAATTGAGCTACGCAGCCAATGGGCGGCAAAAATAATAAATTATTTGTTGAGACGAATATTTTAGAATATTGCACCTTTATAAAATTATGAAAATTTATTTTTGGTCTGTCGGTAAAGCGCATGAATCTTATGTGAAGGAAGGTATAGAAATGTTTACCAAAAGAACTTCGCATTATTATCCGGTGGAATGGAAAATTTTCCCTTCTTCAAAAAACGCAACATCACTATCTGAAAATCAAATAAAAAAAAACGAAGCGACTCAACTATTAAATTCAATTCAACAGGATGATATTATTGTCGCTTTAGATGAAAATGGAAAACAATGGAGTTCACCAGAGCTTGCTGATTTTATATTAAAAAAATCGAATGCCGGTATAAAAAATTTAATTTTTTTAATAGGAGGCGCTTATGGTCTTCATGAAGAGATTCTTAAACGATGCCATTACCAATGGAGCTTATCCAAACTTGTTTTTCCGCATCAATTGGTAAGGCTTTTAATTTCAGAACAGGTTTACCGTGCGTGCACTATTATAAGAAATGAAAAATACCATCATTCTTAGTTTATATGTATGTTTGATGTTCTATAAAGTTATTCAACATGTCCGTTACTATTTTAATTATAATAATTACCGTTATTATTTCAATAGCAGGTTTTCAGAATGACAAAGTAATGGATGAACTCATTTTTTATCCGCCTGCAATTACCACTAATAAACAATATTACCGGTTTATAACCTGTGGGTTTCTTCATGCTGATCTTGGCCACTTGTTTTTCAATATGTATGCTTTTTATTTATTCGGAGCCGGAGTAGAGCAAATTTTTTCTGCCCTGTTTGGCATTTATGGAAAACTGTTGTACATAATTATGTATTTAATGGCACTTGTTGTATGTCTTATTCCCAGCTATTTAAAAAATAGAACAAACCCCAATTACCGGAGCCTTGGTGCTTCAGGCGCTGTGTCTGCAGTAGCTTTCGCTTATATTTTTTTCAACCCGTTACAAGGTGTTGGTTTGATATTTATTCCCATTTTTGTTCCGGGCTTTTTATTCGGGATTGTATACCTTATTGTTTCCTATTTTCTTGATAAAAAAGGAGGTGGCCGCATCAATCATTCAGCGCATATTTGGGGAGCTCTATTTGGAATTGTGTTTTTAATTGTTGCAGGTAATATGTTTGCGGGCTATCCTGTTTTGAATCATTTTATTGAATCAGTAAGAAACCTTGATCCTCATCATATCTTCAGCGTTCCTTAAATTGGATTTTGATAGCATTTTTTGTTGAAGCCTGAATTTTAAAACGTTCGTCTATTCGTTTTTTTATTATCCAAATTATTTTTTTGTTGCTTTCAAGGATCCATACATTTTCTTTATCCGTTAAAGACATTTTTTGATCAATAAAAAATTTGCTTAGCTTCTTTTTTTTCATCATCCCCAAAGGATAAAAATAATCTCCCTGTTTCCATTTTCTCAATATCAACGGGAAAGTTATGGCATCGGCATCGAGCAAGGCTGTGCAATCATCACCATTTATTTTATGATTGGCTGTTTCGGTTTTTTCAAAAATCAAATTTCCTTTTGCAAAACTGATCGCTTTATCTGTTTCATTTATGATAATAACCGATGATTCAGGATTATTATGAGCGGCCAGTATCAGCCACTTTCTGTTCCGGATAATTTTATGAGTAGGCGATGAAATATATTTGCCACTATCACTTTTTAGTAAATGCAAAACGTCCGCAACCTGGTGAGATGTGAAGTTATAGTCTTTTAGAATTTCGTAAATCACAGTATGAACCGCTTTTGTTTTTAATAATTTTAAAATAGGGATGTGAACTTCTTCGCCTTTATATTCCATAAGTTTTTTCTTATTAAGATCAATACTCTCATTATAAAGCACCTGGATATCCTTAAAGCGCGCGATATTGTCTACTAAATTATCTTCTACTGTTGGAAATATTTTTTGAACGGAAGGAATTAACTGGTTGCGGAAAAAATTGCGTGTATACTTATCCGATATGTTCGATGAATCCTCTACAAAAGATAAGTGATTTTCATTTGCGAATGATATGATTTCCTCTTTTTTAGCAAACAATAACGGCCGGATAATTTTTCCTTGCTTTGGTAAAATGCCTCTCAATCCTTTAATGCCGGTGCCTTTAAAAAAATTCATTAGAAGCGTTTCTATATTATCATTGGCATGATGCGCCGTAAGAAGATAGGTGGAAATGCTTGCCGGTGTTGGTTTTGAAGCATCATGCGTGCTGTCGCCTGCAATTTCATTTAGCAATTCATCAAACCATTTATATCTTAATTCTCTCGCGCCCACCTGGATGGAAACCTTATGTTCTCCGCAATAAATTTCGGTATCAAATTTTTTTATAAATACTTTTTTATTATATCTCTCACCAATTGTTTTTACAAATTTTTCATCACGCTCACTCTCTTCTCCTCTTAACTGAAAATTACAATGGGCAATTTCAAAATTAAAACCTGCCCGGTAACACAATTCGCACAACACTATTGAATCCACTCCCCCACTTACAGCTACAATCAAAAGGTCTTTTTTTTGAAAAAGATTTTCGTTTTGAACATTATTTATAAATCTGTTGAAAAGTGACATGGGTTGCTTACAAATTATTCTGTTGTATGTCGTCAAGATCTTCAAAAGCTCCCTGAAGTTCTGTATATGAATGATGATCATTTGCTGCGGTAGCTACTTCCATTCCCCTTTGATATACACGCAATGCCTTCTGCGGATCACCTGTTCGTTCGAGCAATTTACCAAGGTGGTAATAGGATCCGATATAGGTAGGCTCCCGCTTTAAAATTTCATTAAATAATTTTTTTGCTTCTTCATCATCTTTTATTTTTATATATTCCAGCGCCAGCGCATGTTGCAGAAAACTATCCTTTCCGGCAGTTTTTATGTAGTCTTTAAGTTTTGCTATCCTGTCCATCAAATAATTTTTTACGTTTTTTTTACTTAGTATCTTCGCAACTTTAAAAAAAAGCGGCATATGAAGATACTGGTTTGCATAAGCAAAACACCTGACACTACGGCAAAAATAGCTTTCACTGATAACAATACGAAATTTGCAGAAGCGGGTGTTCAATTCATTCTAAATCCTTATGACGAATGGTATGCATTAGTAAGGGCTATTGAATTAAAAGAAAAAGACCCCACTACTATTTTGCACCTGGTAAACGTAGGCGGTCCGGATAATGATCCTATTATCCGTAAAGCATTAGCTCTCGGTGGTGATGAGGCTTTTAGGGTAAACAGTGACAGCAAGGATAGTTTTTATATTGCTTCACAAATTGCCAATATAGCACGGCAAAATAATTACGATCTCATCTTCACCGGAAAAGAAACGATTGATTATAACGGTGCATCCATAGGCGGAATGGTTGCCGGATTATTGGATTTACCCTATATTTCTTTAGCTACAAAATTTGATCTTGATGCATCTTCGGCTACGGTTACCCGTGAGATTGAAGGAGGTGAAGAAGTGGATGAGGTTAATTTACCACTGGTAGTAAGCTGCCAAAAAGGAGTTGCAGAACAACGAATTCCCAACATGCGCGGTATTATGGGAGCCAGGACGAAACCTTTGAAAGTGAGTGAACCTTCTGACGCTGAAACATTAACTGCTATTGACTCTTTTGAATTGCCACCGCCGAAGGCAGGTGTGAAGCTTGTGCCAGCCGATGAACCTGAAGAGCTCGTGCGGCTTCTTCATGAAGAAGCTAAAATTATTTAAAACATCTTTTCCGAAAAGCGTAAGACGGTCTTTAATTTCAAATAAATAATCCTTAATTATAAAATTTTAATTCTTACAATGAGCGTATTAATATTTCTGGACCAGTCAGACGGGCAAATAAAGAAAAGTGCGCTGGAGGCTGCATCATATGGTGCGCAAGTTGCGGAAATGATGAATATACCTGCGGAGGGAATCGTTTTGGGGAATGTACAGGATGATCTTGCAGGATTGGGAAAATATGGCTTGAAAAAAATCTATCTCCTGAAAAATGAAAGCTTGCACGATTTTGAAGATGCGGTATTTACCGATATCATCGCTGACGTTGTGAAAAGTTCCGGGGCAAAAGTTATCATCTTTTCGAATAATTTTAATGGCAAAGCAATTGCTCCCAGGTTATCAGCAAAACTTAAAGCGGGATTGGTTTCTGGAGCGGTTGCACTTCCTGAATTAGACAAAGGTTTTATTGTTAAGAAAAATGTTTTTAGTGGTAAAGCGTTTGCGAATGTTGCCATCAATTCTGATATTAAAATAATTTCTCTGAACGCTAACGCGTATAAAATAAAGGAAGGGGAAGGGACGGCCACAGTGGAGGAATTAACTACAAATATCCCCGATGGAAAAGTAAAAGTAAAAGCAGTAAATAAAGTTAAGGGAGAAGTTCCTTTAGCTGAAGCAGATATTGTAGTAAGTGGCGGCCGCGGCTTAAAAGGTCCTGAAAACTGGGGAATTATAACAGATCTGGCGAAAGCTTTGGGTGCCGCAACTGCCTGCAGCCGACCTGTAAGTGATAGCGATTGGAGACCGCATCATGAGCACGTTGGACAAACGGGACTTACGATTGCACCAAATTTATATATTGCCATTGGCATTTCCGGGGCTATTCAACATCTTGCAGGTGTAAACCGAAGCAAAACAATTGTTGTGATTAATAAAGATCCTGAAGCGCCTTTTTTTAAAGCGGCCGATTATGGAATTGTAGGAGATGCTTTTGAAGTGGTGCCGAAAATTACGGAGGCAGTGAAAAAACTAAAAGGCAATTGAATGAATAATTGAGTTTAAAATTCATAAAAGCTTATTATTTCAAATTGCTTTTTGAATTAATATGGCCTTTAATTTTTATATATTTGCCGATATCAAAATCTATTAAATGCAGGGACAAGTATGAAGAAAATCGAATTGGAAATTGTTGCCCTTTCTCACAGCATTACGCAAACGCATTCGTATGCAGTTGTTTTGGGGGAAATTAATGGATTACGGCGGCTTCCCATTGTTATTGGCGGTTTTGAAGCGCAGGCAATTGCGGTTGCGCTGGAAAGAATGCAACCCAGCCGTCCGCTTACGCATGACCTTATGAAAAATTTCATGCTCGCTTTTAATATTGAGCTTCATGAAATAATTATTAACGATCTGCAGGAAGGAATTTTTTATTCCAAATTGGTTTGTGCTCACAGATCACGATACGGTTGAAATTGATTCCCGGACTTCCGATGCCGTTGGCTTGGCAGTACGATTTGGTTGCCCTATTTATACTTATGATAACATTCTCGATAGCGCCGGTATTTTAATGGAAGAGGATGATAAAAAGAAAAAGGTGGTAGTATCTCATTCTGATACAAATAGTGATGACCTTAAAAATTTATCTCTTGCAGAATTGAAAACTTTATTGAATGAAGTGCTTGAACACGAAGATTATATTAAAGCTGCCTCTATAAGAGACGAAATAAAAGCCAGGAAAGGTGGTTAATTGGTTGATAGGTTTAATCTTCAAATAATTATCATTATTATCCTATTTATATCTTTTTGATATTTGATAATTTTTCCTAATTGTAAAATAAATCTCGGGCTTAACATTCTTCGCAAAAGAGAAGACGGCTTTCATGATCTCGAAACATTTTTTCTACCTGTTAATTTATGCGACGCTTTAGAAATTCTTCCATCTAAAAACAAAACAAACCTGACAACCAGTGGATTTTCCGCAGGAAAATTCTGAAGACAATCTATCGCTTAAAGCATATCATCTTTTAAAAAAAGATTATCCGTCGCTTCCGGAAGTGCAAATGCATCTCCACAAAGCAGTTCCACCGGGAGCCGGGCTGGGCGGTGGTTCGGCTGATGCTGCCTTCACTTTGAAACTTATAAATAACCAATTTCATCTTAACATCCCTGAAAAAAGTTTGTTCGATTATGCGTCACAGTTAGGTAGTGATTGCGCTTTTTTTTTATTGAATAAACCTGCATTGGCAAAGGGACGTGGAGAGATAATATATGAAGTAAGCGTTTCCTTAAAAGAATATAAAATTGTACTGGTAAATCCCGGCATACATATAGGTACCCCGGAAGCATTTAAAAACGTGCGGCCTTCAATTCCTTTAAAAAAAATTGAGAAGATAATTTTTCAACCCGTTGAAACATGGAAGAATGAGCTTACTAATGATTTTGAAAAATATGTCTTTGAAAAATACCCGGAGATACAAAAAATAAAAATGGCCTTATAAATCAGGCGCGGTATATGCGGCCATGAGCGGCAGTGGCAGCACCGTTTTTGGCTTGTTTGAAAAGGACTTTATTAGTCATTACATTCCGAAAACGGGTTACTTTTATAAAGTAGTCGATATACTATAACTGGCAATGGCGGAAAATTTCTTATATTTTTCACCTGGATAATTCCAGAAAATAAATAATATCTTTACTGCTTCTAATAATTTATAGCAATTGATCATTCAACTACAAATACAACGTTTTCTTTCTGCGAATCTTGATCTGCTCGATCACCAGCGCTGACGATATCATCCCTTTGCCTTTTTCTTTCCTTCTCTATTTTATAAATCCTTTTTATGCCAACACAATCAATTGCATCGCAAACAGAATATTTTATAGATCTTGAAAATAAATACGGAGCGCATAATTATCATCCTATTCCCGTAGTACTTAATAAAGGAAAGCGCATTTTTATTTGGGACGTTGAAGGAAAAAAATATTATGACTTTCTGAGCGCCTATTCTGCGGTAAACCAGGGACATTGCCATCCAGAAATTATAAAAGCGCTAACTGAGCAAGCACAAAAACTAACCCTTACCAGCAGAGCCTTTCACAGCGAGGCTTTGGCGGAGTTTACGCATTATATTACCAACTATTTTGGCTATGAAAAAGTATTACCGATGAACACCGGCACCGAAGCAGTAGAAACGGCTTTAAAGCTTTGCCGGCATTGGGGATATGCGGTAAAAAAAATCGCTCCAAACGAGGCAAAAATAATCGTATGCGCAAACAATTTTCACGGAAGAACTCTGGGAATTATTTCTTTCAGCACCGATCCTGCTGCAAAAAAAGATTTTGGTCCGTTTCTCACAGGCTTCGAATTTATTCCTTATAATGATCTTCCTGCATTAGCGTCAGCATTAAAAGATGCCAGTGTCGCGGGCTTTTTAGTAGAGCCAATACAAGGCGAAGCTGGTGTTGTGGTTCCGGATGAAGGCTATCTTGCTAAAGCAAAACAGTATTGCGCAGATGCAAATGTTTTATTTATTGCAGATGAAATACAGACCGGACTTTGCAGAACAGGCCGCATGCTTTGTTGCGATCATGACCACGTTCGTCCGGATATTTTAATACTTGGCAAAGCGCTCAGCGGAGGTGTTTTACCTGTAAGCGCTGTGTTGGCTGATGATGAAATAATGCTTACGATCAAACCTGGAGAACATGGAAGTACCTATGGAGGTAATCCTTTAGCCTGCAAGGTAGCAGTGGCTGCATTGGAGGTTTTAAAAGAAGAAAAGCTTTCAGAAAATGCCGGATTAACCGGACAATTTTTCAGGACGAATTACAAAATCTTAATTCTCCTCATGTAGCCGAAATTCGCGGTAAAGGCCTCTTGAACGCAATAGTTATTAAACATAAAGATGAAGACGCTGCATGGAAGTTATGTATTGAATTAAAAGAAAATGGTCTTTTGGCAAAGCCAACTCATGGCGATAAAATTCGTTTTGCTCCGCCTTTGGTTATTACAAAAAAGGAAATAGGTGATTGCATAAAAATTATTGAAAAGAGTCTTAAAGTATTGGATTGATCAGCTATTCCATATCATCCGAGCTAAAACAAGTGGCAACAGAAATGCTGCATTCTCTATTATTTGAACTTTGCCTTCCATGCCACTTAATATTATGCGGATAGGCGTTTTTGTTCGTCGTTGAAATTCTGCAAATGATTGCCGGCAAATACCACAAGGACTGACAGGCCGGTCACTTTTTCCCTTTATATTATTATAAGAAATAGCAATTGTATCAATGCCCACGCCGGGATACTGAGATGAAGCATTTGAAAGCAAGACTCTCTCTGCGCAAATGCCTGCAGGATAAGATGCATTTTCCTGGTTGGTTCCCGGTAATAGTTTCACCGTTTACTAATCTTGGCAACAGCGCCAACCTGGAAATTAGAATAAGGAGCATAAGCAAATTGGGTAACGGCACGCGCCTCGCTCAATATAAACGCATCTTTTTGATCTAGTTCATCAATGGAATCATAAACTGAAATACTGAATGTGAATCTCTTCTTTTTTCATCTTATGACTTTATTTAACCTACGATACTTATAAACCGAAAATCATGAAAACAAAATCAATGTTCTAAAATTATTTTAATAATAAATGAAGATCTTTTTTAATAGTAGTAATTCCATTTATCAAGAATTTTAAAAAATATTACGAACAAACTCGTATATTGCCTACGAATAAAGTCGTAACGATGTCAATAAACAAAAATTTAAATCCTACGGAAAGTGAACTGGAGATTCTTCAAATTCTTTGGCAGCGGGAAACAGCAACGGTACGGGAAGTGCATGAAGAGCTGTCAAAAACAAAAATATCTGGTTATACTACAACGCTTAAACTGATGCAGATCATGTTTGAAAAAAAATTAGTAACAAGAGATGACAGTGCAAAAACCCACATCTATAAACCAGCAATCAGCAAGCAAAAAACACAAAAACAATTTCTGGATAAAATGATCAATGGATTGTTTTATGGATCGTCTACACAACTTGTTTTGCAAGCTCTTGGTAATCAAAAAACATCAAAAAATGAATTGGAGGAAATTCAAAAATATCTTGATAATTTAAAAAAAGATTAAATGGATTTTGGTTCCCTACAACATTCAATTTTTCTGCAAGCGCTTGGCAGCGCTATCCTCAATAGTTTATGGCAGGGATTTATACTCTGGTTTTTATATGAAACCATTTCTCTTTCGTATAAAAATTCGTCAGCCCGTTTTAAAAATAATCTGAGTACGATTTTATTGTTTGGTTGTTTTACATTTGGTTTACCTGACAAGATCTATTTTCAAAAATACTTAATCCCGCAGGAACTATTTTGCGGGAAGCTTCATCTAAATTAGTTTCCGCAATCTGCAGAACACAATATGTTCGTGGCTGCAGCAATTTCTAACTTATGCGGGCTCCTCGCTTTCCTATCTTTCTGTTGCTTATATTTTTCTGCTATTTTTTCTGATGGCTAAACTTTTTGCAGCTTACAGATACGTCTATATTATTTCGAACAAAAGATTACAAGCTGCGCCGGAAATGTTGCAAATCTTTGCTTCAAAGGTTGCCATGCAAATGAAAATCGTACGAAAAGTGACGGTATGGATCTCGCAGCATATTGATGTTCCTGCAACAATAGGATTTATAAAACCGGTTATTCTTATTCCTTTTGCCTCTTTAAATAATTTATCCCGCGACCAATTGGAAGCGATTATTCTTCATGAATTGTCGCACATTCGCCGAAATGATTATATTATTAATATTATAGTATCTCTCATTGAAACAATTTTGTTCTTTAATCCGTTTGTTACGCTTCTTTCTGCGGTTATCAAAAGGGAAAGAGAAAATTGCTGCGATGATTTTGTACTTCAATATCGCTATGATCCTCATTCCTATGCGTCTGCATTGCTTAGGCTGGAAGAATCACGCATAGGACAACCTGAGTTTTGCCGTAGGAGCAGTCTCCGGGAAAAAACAATTATTATCAAGAATAAAAAGAATCACCAGCGGCCAGGCGCGTTAAGCAATTTAATTATGGGCATAAATTGTTCGCGCTTCTTTTGGTAACCATGTTATTTGCTTTGTGGCCTGGCTTTCGCCTGCGGAACAACGGCCATTCAATGATAAGGCTTCCATCAAAGAAATTGTGCACCTGCCCTTACCGAAGGCAGACGCTAATGCAAATCTGTCAACTGCTACAGCTAACCCTGGCGAAAATCTACCGGTTAAAATTTTAAAGGAGACCTTTTCCAAAAAAGACCAAAATTTAGTGAGTGACGACGATACTCAGAGTTTTACATCAAACAACAATGATCTGTCAAATGACGGTGAAGATAATAATGGATTTTTGCCTTCAGCAGACGGCAAGAAGGGATTTATACCATCTCTTAATTTAAATGCAACAAAATTCTCTTTTGATGGAGGCAAATTAAATTTACCTCCATCTATAAATATCAAAAATTTTCCTTTCAAAAATATGTCATTCAACATCGATCTAAGTAAGATTGACTTAACCAAAATGAATGAGAACCTTAAAGAAGCTTATAAAGAAATCAATGCCGTGGATTGGAAAAAAATTCAGGGTGATATTCAAAAAAATTTTTCAACTGCAAACATGAATAAGTTGTGGTCAAAAAAGCAATTGGAATCTTTTATAAAAAAGGCAAAAGATGCTTCAGAAATGGAAACAACGCAGCAACAATTAAAATTAGACCGTAACGAGGAAAACCTGAAGGAAGAAATAAAACTCCAGGACTCAATTGGCTCGCTCGCTATGAACTTAGTTTATAAGAATAATACAAAAACGCAGCAGCAATTTACCGCTCTTCAACATCTTTACCAGGAACACCCTGAAATAAAAACTTCGGTGAATTTGCTGAAAGTCTTTGGCGCGAATAATGAAAATACAATTCTTATCAGGCGAAATAACGATCTGCACGATCCAAAACCTGAAGCCATCAAGATATCGCGGAAATATGCAGTCAGAATGAATAAGATCAAGCATGAAAGAAAATTTCTACAATTCTCCTTCGATACCAACGATAAAAACCAGGGAACTTCAAATGTGATCAGCGTTGATGTAAGCGATCTTCCATAAATAATTTCCTTTTCATTTCAGTTTTACACCTTTTTATTAGTCACTCATAAGGCTGCTTTTATTCGATAATTTTTTTCGGACTGGCTTATTTTGTTGCTTTCATTGGTAACGAAGCCACGCGAAAAACCAATTCGTTTGAATAAATTTATTCATATAATACCGGAACAAAAAAAAGCCGCATAGAAATGCGGCGTTTGTTAAGAACCGATAAGGTTCTGTAACCCCCAAAGAAAACGAGTTATAATGAGTTTATTTATTTATTTTATTGCCAGCATTTTTGTTTCACTTAGTTCGACCTCTCCATCAGCGCTTACATGTTTAAGCCGATAAAAATATTTTTGTTTTTTGATAGGCTTATCAAAGCATTCGTAGCAATCCCTATCAGGCTTTTTGCGGATCCGGCCCCATAATAAGTGCTATCGTTGTAAAATCTTTACCATCCTGGCTTCTTTGTATCTCAAAATAATTGGCAGAAACTTTACTTTCTGTTACCCAGTCTATTACTATATTTTTATTAACTGCTTCACGGTAAAACTTGCATATGTTATCCTCGCTTCTTTTCCCTGGCAAATTCCAGTGGAAAAACCAATAATAAAATTGGTAATGCTGCCAAATTTCTATATAAATTTTGTTTATTCATTGCTAATTTTTTTAATTTTTTGATGTGCAATGAATATTGGACGAATAGTTAAGTTACAATAAATATTGGATTTTTATTATGTCTGTATTATTTCTATTATACGCATGATTTTGCCGCAAGTTATGTTAATCACAAATTCAAATAACCGATTCTTTGCCTGTTAACTGAAATTACCGGGATTTGATAAATTAATTTTTTGAATTGCTGTTTAAAGGTATCAAAATAGGTTGTATAGATCTGATGCCTTAGCATAAATAGATATAAGCCTGAGTAAATTGGAAAGAGAAGAAATTCGCGCCGCTAAGTATTGAACTTATTTTAGCTGCTGATATAGTGTTTTTATTCATTTCTTGTGTCTGAGGTTTAAATATAAAAGCAACATCGCAATAAAAAAGTACAATTTGGAATTTCGGGGAAGGATTTCTTGAAAAAGTCAGCAGTTCTGAAGAAAATTGAAAAGTGAGAATGTGAGGTAAAACATTTTCACTTACAGATGCAAACATAGAATACATATTTCAATTATGCAAGACCGTAAATTTACGGTCAATTTGTTTTTAGAAAATATCTATTGAAATCAGATTTTTCTGAATATTATTCCAAATAACTTCCATCACAATTATAATTTTTTATTAAACGGGCATAATTATTATCTTTTTTTAAAATAATCCATAATATCACTTAGAAAAAGCAGTTTTTATACTTCACTTCTCTTTTTATGCCATAATTACATATATAAATTTTCCAAACATTGGAGATGTGTAGTATTCCTCCTAAAAAAAAGGCTCAATTAGCCAAGTTATATCATAAAAAATTACGATGCATTTAATTAATTGACTTTAAATTTTACATAACATATAATATAATTTAATAACCAGCCAATTATGTATCAAAATAAATGATTTTATTCAGAAAAGTCTGCTGATAAAGATCTTCGCATAATTGATAAAATATCAAATTTATTTTCGCGTATTTATTTACATGTAAAAATTATAAATTATTGTAAAGCAATATTTTATCAAATATAAATACAACTAATTATTTTAGTACAAAATTCACAGTGACTTTTTTTTCATTAACTAATTGTTTTGGCAATCTAACGGTTTATCTTTGGGGCATTAGAGACTATAATTTTCAGCGTGAAGCAAGTTAAATTGATGGCCGTTATTTTTTGTGTGAACATTCTGTCATGCTCCTCCCCCAAGGAATTGGTGTATCAGAATTTTCATAATTTTTCTGTGCAAAGCCTGGGATTTAATAAATCGACGGTGACTTTAGATATAGAATATTACAATCCCAATAATTTTGGAATGCAATTAAGAAACAGTGATCTCGATATTTTTATTAGATGGAAATCTATTGGGCCACAGTTCATTTGATACATTGATCAGAATTCCCCGAGGCGGACACCTTTCTGTTCCGGTTAAATTTGATGTGAATATGCAAAATCTTTATAAAAATGCGTGGAACACACTTACCGGGAAAAGAGGTAACTGTTAAATTAACCGGGAAACTAAAATTGGAAAAGCGAATGTATTTATGAGCCTTCCTGTAAATTATGAAACGAAAGAAACTTTTTCATTATTTTGATGGAAGGTGTACAACTACTTTTTCGGGGCAGACAGGCTGCAGTTAGATGCTGGCAAGTCATGGGAAGCGCTTGTAGGCATCGGGATCTGCGGTTACATCATCGGCATCATAACCCATATTTGCTAATGCAGTTTTCAGGTTTTCAACATTGGTTCTATCGGTATAATAAACAAATGTGACAGTATGTTTGTGGTAATCTGCTTTTACTGAAGCAACTCCATCTTCATGCGCAAGATGATTTTCAATTCGTGTTTTGCATGCTTCACATTGCACTCCTGGCGTATTAATCACCACTTTTTGTACCGCTTTTTGCTGTGCAGAAGATGAGCGTAGAAAATACTGCTAAAAGAATAAAACCAGTAGTAACAGATTTTTCATACAGGCTATTGTTTACAAGCGAATTTAAGGATTTTGCATTCCAATTGGCAGGATCGGCCCGCCAGTTTAACAACATGTTTTCATCGGCTTCGGAAGAGACATAGTCCTTTCAATGGCAAGTTCAATTACAGAATTGTAATCTGTGAGGGATTCGAAGTCGCGATTCCTGCATCTTTGAAAGCATTTGCTGCCACCTCAAATCCGTAATTAAAAATTGAAATCATTCCGTTAACTTGCAAGCCTTCCTTCTGCAACACTTCCGCAACCAGCAAGGCTGCTTTTACCGGTAGAAATAAGATCTTCAATAATTACTACTCTTTTTCCTTTTTCATAAAATCCTTCAATCTGGTTTCCCAGGCCATGTTCTTTTGGCTTCGGCCTTACATAAATATAGGGCAGCTTTAATTGGTCTGCAGCCATGGCTCCCCAGGCAATACCGGCTGTTGCTACTCCAGCCAGCATTTCAGCATTTTCATGCGATTGAAAAACCAAATTGCACATTTCAGACTTAATAAAATCCCTGGACATATGGAAAGGACAAAATTTTACGATTATCACAATATATCGGGCTCTTCCAGCCACTTGCCCACGTAAAAGGTTTATCTACACTTAATTTAATTGCATTAATTTGTAATAGTTTTTCAGCAACAGCTTTTTTATTATTCATGCAGCGAAGATAATATACAGCACATGAGCTATATAACAATTTACTTTGGAAATAAGCCTGTTTATCTTATGTGATAAACTCAACCCTGAAATTGAAGAAATAAGGCATCATCCTGATGCGGTATTTATAGATGAGCTTTCAACGGCAGCAATAAATTCCTTGCTTCATGAAATAGATAAAAAACAGTTTCCATGCAGGTATTATCGTCAACGAAAATATCAATAAGCTAAAGAAGGCATTTTTTAAGCATTTCAAACTTGTAAAAGCAGGAGGAGGCCTTGTAAAAAATAAGCACGGCGAAGTACTTCTTATTTTCAGAAGGGGAAAATGGGATTTACCCAAAGGAAAACTCGATGAAGGCGAAACCCTGCTTAGAATGCGCGGTGAGAGAAGTACAGGAAGAAACAGGACTTATAAAACTGGAAGCGGTGAAGAAATCGAAATTACCTATCATACTTACGTTGATTTTGGAAAACATATTCTTAAAGAATCCCATTGGTACAACATGATTTCTACAGCAAAAGAAACTTTAAAACCACAGACTGAAGAAGACATTACTGAAATACAGTGGGTAAAAAAAGATGACTTAAAAAGCTACCTTGATAACACGTTTCCTACCATTATTTCAGTTTTAGAAAGTATGCTGTAAAAGCGTAGCAAAATTCGGAATATTGAGTATTCTTTTAGCGAAGTATTGCCACAGTGAGGCGGCTTACACAAATAAGTTTTTTATCAGAATCCGTATCCTGATATCCCACACATGCGTGCGTTTGCCAAGGTGCAAAGGCAGTGCATCTTCCTAATATCAAACCATTTTTTACGCCCCTGATATGGTTCGCATTAATTTCAAGGCCTACACAATAAAATTGCTCCATATCAATTACCAAGAGCTGATGCAACGCTGCCGACAGTTTCGGCAAGCACACAAGATGCGCCGCCATGAAGCAAGCCATAAGGTTGCCTTGTCTTTTCGTTTACAGGCATGGACATTTCCAAAAAATCTTCACCAATATCAGTCCATTCCATACCGAGGAAATCGGCCATGGTTTCCTTTCCAAAATCTCTGATCTTTTCGAGCATTGATATTGATTTATCGAACCAGATTGACATTACTGAATTGATTTTGTTACGACCTCCGGAAAAATTGCGAAACATCACCTCCGTTTCTTATAACATCACGGACAAGCGTACTCGCAACCGAAGTAAATTCCGGAAGACAGGTTAAAAAAATAGTTTCAACATTTTCGGCCAGGCTGCGGTTCATATCAGCAATCGCCTTTTCATATTCAAAATCATTTACATAACGTATTCCCCTAAGATAAAATCTGCGCCGATGGATTTACAACAGGTAACCGTTAATCCATCATATGCCATTGCATTTATCTTGGGTTCCTCTTATAAATCTCCTTGAGCCAACTCTAATCTTTGTTCTTCGCTGAACATGGCTATTTTATTACTGTTTCGGCCAATGCCAATTACCAGTTTATCAAACAGCGGAAGCGCCCTGTTGATGATATCCGTATGGCCCAATGTTACAGGATCAAAAGTTCCGGGAAATAAACAAATTCTTTCCATAATGCGGTTTATTTTTCAAATAAGACAGCGTGATTACTTAAATTGACGGGGCTTTTAAAAATAATTATCAGTGACAAACATGCAAAATTAAATCTAATTAAAATTTTGTTTGTTGCTTAATAAATACAGTACAGCCATTCTTATTGCAACACCATTTTCCACCTGCTGTAAAATAATTGATTGTTTTGAGTCTGCCACGTCACTGTCTATTTCAACGCCGCGATTAATGGGACCGGGATGCAGAATTACAATCTCTTTATTAAGACTTTCCAATATTTTTTTACTCACGCCGTAAGAAAGATTGTATTCTCTTAGCGAAGAAAATAATACCTGGTTTTGCCTTTCCAATTGTATGCGCAGTATATTAGCAACATCGCACCATTGCAAAGCTTTTTTCAGATCGTACTCGACACGAATATCAAATGCCTCACGAATATATTTTGGAATTAAAGTAGGCGGCCCTGCTACCATTACTTCCGCGCCGGCTTTTTTTAAAAGATAAATATTACTGAGCGCCACTCTTGAGTGCATGATATCGCCAATCAAAGCAACTTTTTTGCCTGCCAAGCTTGCCGACATTTCTCTTTTATTGAAAAGGCATCAAGAAGCGCCTGTGTGGGATGTTCATTGATGCCATCGCCTGCATTTATTATAGCTGCAGGAATATGTTTTGCTAAAAAATGCGGCGCTCCGCTGGCGCTGTGTCTCATCACTACCATATCTACTTTCATAGATAAGATATTGTTTACGGTATCCAGTAAAGTTTCGCCTTTTGATACAGACGAACCTGAGGCAGAAAAATTCAACGTGATCGGCGCTTAATCTTTTTTCTGCCAGCTCAAATGATATTCGTGTACGGGTAGAATTTTCATAAAATAAATTTACGATGGTCGTATCCCGTAGTGAAGGCACTTTTTTTATCGGCCTTTGTAAAACCTCTTTGAATTGTGTTGCTGTGGAAAGAATAAGTTCAATATCCGAAAGTTGTAAATCTTTAATGCCGAGAAGATGTTTGGTAGAAAGTTGCATTAAAGGTCAAAGCTAATTGAAAAAAATTAATTTAAATTTCTTACCGTTAAATTAAGTTGTTTTGAAATGATTTTACTTTTAATCAATACAATATCACTTCTTCCCTATCCCACTCTACTTTTACCTTTTGAGAAATAATTGAATCAATTGCTTTGCCGCAATAATCCGGCTGGATGGGTAATTGCCGGCTGAATCGCCTGTCTACAAGAACGCAGAGTTCAACTTTTTTAGGGCGGCCATAAGCAAGCAAGGCATCCAGTGCAGCACGAATTGTTCTGCCGGTATATAAGTACATCATCAATGAGAATAACATTTTTGTCTTCAACTGAAAATGAAATATTTGTTTGATTAGGCTGATGCAACTTCTTTGCGAATATCGTCCCTGTAAAAAGTAATATCCATTTTTCCATAATGAATAGCATTACCCGGGCCTGATTTTATTTAACTGGTCAAAAATTTTATCTGATAAAAAAATACCTCTTGGCTGTATGCCGATAATAACAACAGAAGAAAGATCAGAATAATTTTCAATTAGCTGGTAAGCCAATCGCTCAATCGTTATTTGAAGCTGGTATTTATTTAAAATCGTTTTCATTATGAATAATTGACATGGATGATATATTAAATGCTACGTTAACAAATGTGTAATTAGATCGTGTATAAAAAGAGTTATTATTTTCTTCATTCAAAAAGGATACCTATAATTTGTAGCGGGGTTAAATGTTTCTTTGATTGTTCTTGCACTAAGCCACCGGTATAAATTAAGAATGCTTCCTGCTTTATCATTGGTTCCACTTCCTCTTGCACCGCCAAACGGCTGTTGCCCAACCACAGCGCCGGTAGGTTTATCATTGATGTAAAAATTGCCGGCGCTATTTGCCAGTTTCTTTGTCGCGAGTTCTACCGCATAATCGATCCTGTGCATAACACTGAGCCGGTAAGTGCATAAGGCGAAGTGGAATCAACAAGCTTAAGCGTTTCTTCAAATTTATTTTCGTCATAAACGTAAATAGTAAGCACCGGCCCAAAAAGTTCTTCACACATGGTAACATAACGGGGATCTGTAACTTCAATAACTGTTGGCTCAATAAAATAACCATTCGTTTTATCACACTTTCCTCCTACTAATATTTTTGCATCTTTATCTTTCTTTACCTCGTTTTATATATCCTTCCAGCTTATCGAAACTTTTTTCATCAATAACTGCATTTATAAAGCAAGTGAAATCTTCCACGCTGCCCATCTTCATGGTTTTTATTTCTGCAACTAATTTCTTCTTTAACCTGTGCGGCGATATTAGAAGGAATATATGCCCTGGATGCAGCAGAACATTTTTGCCCCTGGTATTCGAAAGCGCCACGGCACAAAGCAGTAACGACCACATCCACATCAGCGCTTTTATGCGCCAATACAAAATCTTTACCGCCGGTTTCTCCAACTATTCTGCGGATAAGATTTATAGAATCTGGTATTCTTACCGATTGTTTCCCAAATGGTATTAAAAACACCGGTACTTCCTGTAAAATGTATTCCGGCAAAATCAGGATGATTGAAACAAACATCGCCAAGAACAGGGCCATCAACAAAAACTAAATTAATAACTCCATCCGGCAAACCTGCTTCTTTCAAAATGCGCATAAACATTTGAGCGCTGTAAACTTGTGTGTGCGCGCATTTCCATACCACTACATTCCCGCACATTGCGGCGAGGCGGGAAGATTTCCGGCAATAGCAGTAAAATTAAACGGTGTAATTGCGAGAACAAATCCTTCCAGAGGGCGATATTCCATCCTATTATATACGCCCGGGGCTGCTTATGGGTTGCTGCTTATAAATTTCACTTAAAAAATGAACATTAAATCTGAGAAAATCTATTAATTCACAGGCGCCATCAATTTCTGCCTGGTAAACATTTTTACTTTGCCCAAGCATGGTTGTTGCTAAAATATACGGCCTGTATTTTGTAGCAAGAAGTTCCGCAGCTTTTAAAAAAATATTAGCCCTGTTTTCCCAACTTGCATTGGCCCATTTTTCTTTGCGCTTGCAAAGCTGCATTAATAGCTTTTTTTACATGGGAGGCATCGCCGATGATGAAAACTCCCAAGTACGTAATTTTTTTCATGAGGCGGATTGAATGGATATTTTATTACCTGTACGAACTTCTTCAGCGCCAATGTACATAGGCACATCAATCTTTTTATTCTTTAATTCTTTCAATGCATTTTTTACCAGCTTCCCTTTCGGGACTGCCCGGTGCAAAATTCAAAACAGGTTCATTTGCAGGAAGCGGATAATAAAAATTACCAGTGTTCATAATCAATTATTTTAAACCCGTGATGAGCGGCGCATTATCGTGAATTATAAATAGAAAACCATTGATATATGATCCTGTTTTATTTTTTAAGGTACATTACTTCTTTCACGAGGTTAACAGTACGTGGCACGTCCGGCAGGTATATGGCCACCAGATTAGGAGCATAATGCATTGGAGCATCGGCGGAAGTTATTCTTCTCACCGGAGCATCCAGGTAATCAAATCCTTCTTTTTGAATGCGGTAAGCAATCTCTGAAGAAACAGAAGCAAAAGGCCATTGTTCTTCTACAATCACGAGCCTGTTGGTTTTTTTAACAGATTCCAGTATTGTTTGCCAATCCATCGGACGAATGGTTCTCAAATCAATTACTTCTGCGCTGATATATTTTCTTTTGCAAGTTCGTCAGCGGCGCCCAACGCCACTTTCATCATTTTATTGAAAGAAACGATGGTTACATCTTTTCCTTCTCTTACAACTTTTGCTTTTCCAATGGGAATCAAATATTCTTCTTCCGGAATCTGCCCTTTTTCACCATACATCACTTCACTTTCCATAAAAATAACCGGGTCATTGTCGCGGATGGCGCTTTTCAATAAACCTTTTGCATCGTAAGGATTGCTTACGGAAATCACTTTTAATCCCGGAATATTTGCATACATTGCTTCGTATGCGGTAGAATGTTGAGCGCCTAACTGCCCTGCGCTTCCATTGGGGCCGCGAAATACAATAGGGCAACCAACCTGTCCGCCACTCATTGCCAGCATTTTAGAGGCGGTGTTCAATATCTGGTCCAGCGCAAGATTCGCAAAATTCCAGGTCATATATTCCACGATCGGACGAAGGCCGTTTTGAGCAGCGCCAACCGCTATGCCGGTAAAACCAAGCTCCGAAATCGGTGTATCAATTACTCTTTTTTCGCCAAACTCTTCCAGCATTCCCTGGCTTACTTTGTAAGCGCCGTTATATTCAGCTACTTCCTCACCTATTAAAAAAACGTTCTCATCTCTTCTCATTTCTTCCACCATTGCCTCGCGCAATGCTTCCCTGAATGCTACTTCTTTCATTATTTAAAAATTGATTGCAAATATAATTGATAATTGATAATTGAATTGAAAATGAAAAATGGGAAACACGGCATTTATAACCTTGACAGTGAAATTATCTTCATTTCATTTGAAGAATCTCAGATAATTTATCAGTTAATTTTTTACCAAAAATATTTTTTGCAATAATAATTCCATTTTTATCCAGTAAAAGATTAGAAGGGATCGCTTTTATTCCATATTGATCTGATGTTGAATTTTTCCATCCTTGCAGATCAGAAACCTGGTTCCAGTGTAAGTTTATCATCCTCAATAGCTTTTTCCCATTTATCTTTTTTTGTATCGTAAGAAACGCCGAATACCGTAAAGCCTTTATCTTTAAATTCATTATAAGCCTTTACGATATTTGGGTTTTCCCGTCGGCAAGGGCCGCACCAACTAGCCCAAAAATCTACCAACACATATTTTCCATGCAATGATGAGAGGGCAAGTTCTTTTCCTTTAACAGTTGTTTGCCTGATTTCCGGCGCTTGTTTGCCGATAGCTACCACTGCTGTAAACATCAATCAGCTTTTTTATATCTTTTCCTTTATCGGAGTTTTTTATTTCCGGAGCCAGCATTTCATATAAAGGTTCCACATCGCTGGCCTCTGCATAATATGCATAATTTTCGGATATGGCCATTGCGGCACGTAAAGAATGAGGATATGCTTTCACAAATGCTGAAACCACTTGCCTCTTTTCATTTAGCACATCAAAATCTACATTATCAAGGCTATCCATCACCTTAGTGTCTTTATTTTTATAGGCTTCCTCGTACAATTTGCTGTTATTATCCTCCCAGGCGGTTACATATTTCATTCTTTCTTTCAAAAGGCGATCATCATCATTTACAGGCGAACCTTTTACAGTCAGTAACTTAAGCGAATCACCCCTGCCATCAATATTTCATCGTATCAGGTTCCACATAAAATGTGTAATAATCATTTGTTTTTATTGGCATGGTAAGCGAAGCAAAAAAGGCGAACTTACATAACCGGAAAATTTAAAATTGCCATCATTGATTAGGGAAGAATCCTTTATCGTTTTGTCTCCTTGATAAATATTTAAATAAATAGTTCCGTCTTTTATTTTTTCGAAATGTCCGTTAATAGTAAATGCAGAATCCTGCGCGTGACACTGAAAGCAAAAATAAATGCACTTATAATAATTATTCCGGTTTTTTTCATTAATATTTTTTTGCTGCTAAGATAAGGCTATTAAAAAAAACACATTTACCACTTATAAATTTATTGCTTGATGAAGGTTGATCCGTTATACTAGCTCAATCACCATTGCACTCGCTCCTCCCCCGCCATTGCAGATTCCCGCAGCGCCAATCTTTCCTTTATTTTGTTTCAAAACATTAATAAGCGTTACAATTATTCTTGCGCCGCTGCAACCTAAAGGATGGCCAAGTGAAACGGCTCCTCCATTCACATTTACCTTTGCAGCATCAAGTTTCATATTTTGAGTATTTACAATTCCTACGACACTGAATGCTTCGTTCAATTCAAAAAAATCGATCTGATCTATTGTAAGCCCGGCCTTCTTAATCGCTTTTGGAACGGCCAGTGAAGGTGTGGTGGTAAACCATTCAGGCGCCTGTTCCGCATCAGCATAACCGATTATTTTTGCCATAGGTTTCACACCCAGTTCATCTGCTTTTTCTTTACTCATTAAAACAACTGCTGCAGCTCCGTCATTAATCGTACTTGCATTGGCGGCAGTAACACTTCCACCTTTTTCAAAAGGCGACTTTAATCCGGGTATTTTATCAAATTTTACATTAAAAGGTTCTTCATCTTTAAGCATCATAACAGTGCCGCCTAAACGCTGCGGTATCTCAACGCCGGTTATTTCATCCTTAAACTTCCCTTCATTTGTCGCCGCCTGGCTGCGTTTATAACTTTCTATCGCAAATTCATCCTGTTGTTCCCTGCTAATATGACATTCTCTTGCGCACAATTCTGCAGCATTGCCCATCGCATAATCTTTATACACATCAGTAAGGCCATCTTTTGCCATGCCATCTATTAAATTTGTACTGCCAAATTTATTTCCCCAGCGCATAGCAGGTGCATAAAATGGTGCGCTGCTCATATTTTCCATTCCTCCTGCAACTACTACCTCTGCATCGCCAAGTAAGATACTTTGTACGCCATTCATTATTGCTTTCATTCCGCTCGCGCAGACTTTGTTTATCGTTGTGCAACAAACATCTTCGGGTAGGCCTGCCCGTATGGAGGCTTGTCTCGCAGGCGCCTGCCCAAGATTAGCCTGTAAAACACAACCCATATATACTTCCTGGACATCGGATGGTTTTATACCTGCTTTTTCAACCGCAGCTTTTATTACAATTGCGCCTAATTGAGTTGCAGATATATCTTTTAATGTTCCCCCAAAACTTCCGATCAGGCGTACGTACGGCGGAGACAATATAAACTTCCTTCTTATCCATAAACGATATTTCATGCAAAGATAACAAATGAGAATGGGGAATAATGCGATTGCAAATGAGTAAAAATTTACCGCTGATTTTTTACCTGCTCAATCATGAATATTTTAAACTAATTATTTAATCATCTCTTTAATCAATTCTTTATACGCCAAACTGCCTTAAATGATGATCTAAATGTTTCCATTGAAGCATATCCCATTCTCTGGTTGAAAGCGATCCAAAAAAAGGATGCGGCTTTTTTGTCATTATTCCGGCGCCTTCCACTTTACATCGGTTGACGGAATTGAGCAATTCATTTTTTGCTGTTTCAAAATCTTTCGGGGTAATTTTAAATGCTTTTAACGTAGGCAATCCCACAGTGAATGGAGTTTCATTTACAATTTTTTTCCTGGCTGTTTTTCCGAAAAAAAACGCCAAAATACTTTTTTTTAACTTCAATTCACCAAAACTCAACAACATAGTTGGTTGCAAATGGGCCATCATTTGCGATACGTTCATTTTGCCCCATAGAGGCTTTGTTTCAGGAGTAAGCTTATTGATGCGCTCCTGAATGGAATTATTATCTTGCATATTAAATAAGCTTTGCATAATAATTGTTTTAAGTAAAAAAGTTTGTTTGACAGCGCTTTTTAAATTTTAAAAAGTGAGTGAATTTAATTTATTTTAGCATAGTATTTAAATATAAAACCCTTTAATTATGGCTACTTTTTCTTCAAAAAAATTTACAATAATAATTATTATAACGGCTGTAATAATGGTAGGCCTTGCATTTATTTCTTTGCATGCAACGCTGTATCCATAACATGTTACCTTCAATAAACAGGCATGTTGTATCTTGAAAGAATAAAGAATGATATCGCAGGAAACCATACAACAAATTGTAAGCAGGATTGATATTATAGAAATCATCAGTTCTTTTGTAAAGCTTAAAAAGAGAGGCGTAAACTACATCGGCCTTTGCCCTTTTCACAACGAAAAATCTCCGTCTTTTACGGTTTCGCCTTCCAAAGAAATCTACAAATGTTTTGGGTGCGGGCGAAGTGGCAATACCATCAGCTTCTTGATGGAGCATGAAAAGTATAGCTATGTAGAATCGCTGAAATGGCTGGCTGCAAAGTATAATGTTGCTATTGAAGAAACTGAAACCTCGCCCGAATTTAAAGAACTGCAGCAAGCATCCGATAGTCTTTACATCATCAATAAATTTGCGCAGACAATTTTTTACAGAAATTTTATTGGATACTGAAGAAGGCAATAATATTGGCTTAAGCTATTTAAAAGAAAGAGGCTTTCGCGAAGAGATCATAAAAAAGTTTGAACTGGGTTATAATCCTGAATCAAGAGACAAATTTGCCAAAGCAGCGACAGAAGCGCAATTCAATGCAGATCTTTTGCAAAAATCAGGACTGGTAGTTGCCAGGGAAAATGGCTTGCAGGATAATTATCGTGGCCGGATCATTTTCCCAATACATACTCAAACAGGAAAAATCGCGGGCTTTGGGGCAAGACTTATCCGCAAAAATGATAAGGCGCCGAAATACATCAACACACCGGAAAATGAAATTTATGTAAAAAGTAAAATTCTGTATGGATCTTATTTTGCAAGGCAGGCGATTGATAAAGCCGATGAGTGTTTATTGGTAGAAGGATATACTGATGTGCTTGCCCTTCACCAGGCAGGCATAGAAAATGTGGTTGCGAGTGGTGGAACTTCCTTAACACCAGACCAGCTAAGACTTATAAAAAAATATACACAGAACCTGACTATATTATATGATGGCGATAATGCAGGAATAAAAGCTGCTTTACGCGGCCTTGACCTGGCGCTGGAAGAAGGCCTGAATGTAAAGCTGGCGCTGTTCCCAACCAGGAAGATCCTGATAGTTACATCAATAAAAACGGAGTAACTGCATTTACTAATTTCATTAAAGAAAATAAAAAAGACTTTGTTCTTTTTCAGCTTGAGTATAATTTACGGGAAGCAGGCGATGACACCAATAAGCGGTCGAACGCTGTAAACCAGATTGCAGAAACAATTGCCAAAATAAATAAGGCCGAAGATTTTACAAAGCAGCAGGATTACATTCATAAGACGGCGGAGATATTAAAAATAGATGAAGGCGGTCTTCATACTTTGGTAAACAAATACATCAGGGAAAAATTTTCGAAAGATGAGAAACGCCAGTTTGGTAATGAAAAAATTTTTCAGCAACCATCCGCAGAGATAGATGGAATACAGCGAAGGAAACGCAGACGCGCTGGAATTATTAAACAAAGATGAATTTAATGAAAGAGCTGTGGTGCGGTGTCTTCTGGAATTTGGCCTTAAAGAATGGGAACCCGGTAAAACAGTTGCGGACCATTTATTACAGGAATGCATAGACGAAGAAATGATAACCAATTCTTCTTTATTAAACATTGTGAATACTTATAAAGTTTGGTACGAAAAAGATCTGGAACCTACAGCCGAAAAACTTTTTATACAGCGATAACCTGGAAATGAGCCGCATGGTTGTTTCCCTTATTGAATTTCCTTATGAAATAAGCCCGAACTGGCTAAACAATTATGAGATGCCTGTGAGGTCAAGAGAAGATAATTATAAAGAAGAAATCATTTCAACACTAAGCTATTTGGAATTAAAAAAAATAAAAAAGCTGATCGACCTAAATCAAAAGGAATTAGAAACAACAACCTCCCCGGAACGACAAATACTTTTAATGCAAACGCATGTGCGACTTAAAGACCTCGAAACACAAATCACAAAGGATATCGGCGCGGTTATTTTGAAATAAAATCCTCTCTATAATGATGGGTTACAAGTTCGGGCTTTGAAATCCAAGGTTGTGCATTCCTCTTTTCACTTCCGGGCAACTCATAAATAAATTCCATAGTAAACCGGTTCGATAATTTTCAATCATCACAATTTCCGGCCCCTGGTCAATAGCGAGACAATCCGAATCGTACCAAAGTGTACTTAAATTAAACGCGTCAATAAAGCCATATTGACTCCAGAGCTTATTTCCTAATGTATAATAAAAAAATCGCAAAGCATTCATTGATTGCACCGGAGTATAAGGCAACGAAGATATAGCAGCAGTCGGCGCAATTACGCCAACATCGTTAGTCGGTGAACTGGCTGTGTATCCATTCTGAATATCACTTGCGGTAAGCCCCAGCAAGAGCTACTGTATCCACTAAAATGGTTAGGATTGGTTACACAATACGTGTAGTTAATTTTAGCGTGTGCGGTATCCTGCTGCCAATAGTTTGCGTAAGCATCTGTTAGGTTTTGCGGATTAATACCCAGGAAAGAATAATGCGAAAAGAAAAGCGGGCCGCCATAATCAGGGCCGAGGGCAATTGAATACCATAGAAAGATTTACCATTTTTCATAGCTCCATTGCGTGCCCATCCGTTGTCGTAAACGATTTTCGGAATTGTATTTGTATCTATATTGGAAGAGGCCGCGAGCACATAGGTTATCAGGGCTTCATTCCATCCGCTACTTGGCATTTTATCGCCAAAGCTTAATCCGGGCTCCAATGCCAATATAATACATTTTGATTGTTTTGCCGATACCAGTTCCATTCTACAGCATTGTATAAGATTATTAATATTATCACGCAAGCTTATCTCATCTAGCGATCGCTGCGCTATTAAAAAATTGCCGGGCACAAAGCAGTCCCTGCATCATATAAGATGTTTCAACTAGATCGCCGCCATCGTCCTGGGTGCTGAAAGGCATAGTTGCCCCGGTCGACCCGTTGATCCAGTGCGGAAAAGCGCCGTGATAACGGCTGACCTTATTCGAAAGGAAATCTACAATCGTTTGCAGCCGGGTAAGCGCCTGTGCCCGCGTAATAAAATTTCGCTGTACGCCTACAAGCATGGCCATAATACCAAAACCGCTTCCACCTGTAGTCACAATATCTCCTGAGGAAGTTCTTTCTCTCGCAAGCCCGGAAACCGGGTGACCAAAGTTCCAGAAATAATTAAATGTTTGTTGCTCAACTAAAGTGAGAAGAGCGCTGTCGGATAACGTGGGAAACTTATTGGTGGAATCAATTTGTGTGATAAACGTTAATCTTACCGGAGTTTTTAATGAAGAATCAGACACTGATTTTACGGTGGTTAATACAGTCATAGTGTAACTTGTGAGCGCGAGTAAGGGTGCGACTGGACGTACTACTAAAGTACTGTCCGAATTATCAAAAGAATAATTTATGGGCAATACCCCGGCAACCGACGTAAACGCAAGATTACCGGCAACGGAGGCCGTGTTGATTGGCGCAGAAAAAGAAATTCTTAAAACAGCAGCAACGGTATCAACATTATAAGTTACGGCTGTTTTGACTAAACTATCATTAATCGCTGCCTTTACAAAACTGAATGTCCCGTGCGAAACCGGTGAAGAGGAAGCTTGTTTCTTACATGACGCAATAAGAGAGAGCATCATAACGAGTGCGGCGTATCCCGAGTTTATAAATTTATTTTTCATAGGAAGATTATTTTTTTTCAGGGTTTTCATTTATCATTTCAAGAAAAAAGCGGCAGATCTTTTTATTTATGAGCAAAATGAAATATTTCTTACTTTAATGCCTCTTTTAATTTTAGGAGTTGAGTAGTTTTAATTTTAATTTTAATTGACTTAGAACTACTCTTAATGTAAAAGGTTGCCAATTATAAGGCAACCTCTTATTGAATAGATTTCAAATTTAATTATCTTCCTGCCTGCCCATTAAGGAACAAACCGGTAACTTCCTGTTGACTAAGCGCTTTATTAAAAAGCCTTAATTCATCTATTTTGCCTACCCAATTACCATTTGCACCGAGCGTAGGCGAAACGCCATACACGCCGGGGGCCCATGTTCCAATAGTACCTTCTACCGGTGGCGTCATTGCCCAATTGATATTTCCCTGAGGGTTTGAGCCTGTTGGTCCATCCAAAAGAATAGTAGAGGCAGTATTGCCGTAAGCAGACTGATTCAACATTGGCTGTGCGTTCTGATATATAACATAAGTGGAAGTGCCGCCATTATAGGTCATAATGAGATTAACCCATTTTCCAATAGCTGCAGTATCAAAAGTTTGCATAGTAAACCCTTTATAAGTAGTAGCTGCGGTGAAGGTTAATCCTGCATGAAACCTAAGAGAATCGCCGGAAACGGGGTTATAAGGCTCATTTTCTAAAATTATGAGAGGGTCGGCACCGCCCGCGTCAGCCAGAAAGAACAAACCTTGCGGAGTGTTAGGCGAACTTGCAGGTTGGGCTGTCTGCCAATACCACACACTAACAGAAAAACTTTGTAAACCGCAATGCCAGACTGGCAGGTAAATGAGGCATAAGCATCCGCAGCCCCTTGATATGCTTGTCCCCTTACACCCCCTACGTAAGTGACATCCACGGCTGTTCCGGCTAGACCGCCTTTTTTATCATTGACATCCCCGTCAAAGGCGAATAAGATATTAAATTAGCTGCTGCCACAGAATCGGAGGATACATATCCACCCAAGGAGTTACGGAGCGGCGTGCTCGGTGAGGAACTTTTGCTGCACGAGCCAAGGCTGAAGAGACCAAAGGACACGCACGTAATCACTAAAAATGATAAATTACTTTTTACAGATTTCATACACGAGATTTTAAATTTTTAAAAATTGTTTTTTGAATTATCAACAATAGCCAAAACTCTCACTTTTATGATGTATTCCAAAAAATGCGGCCAAGTTTATTTGTTAAAGTTAATTAATAATAATTATCTATTCTAATAACCCGGATTCTGACCAAGTTTTCCGCCACTTACAGCAATCTCTGAAGACGGTATAGGTAACAATTCATTTTTACCCGCGACGAAATTAGTTTTGCCAGACGCAATCATTACTTGTGCCGCCCGTCCTTGTCTGACCAGGTCCCAAAACCTGTCGTGTTCCATTGCCAGTTCCACCCTTCTTTCACTCCATATCGCTGTCCTTACATCAGATTGCGAAACTGCGTTGCTGGTTGGGAGACCAGCCCGGTTTCTTACGATATTCAGGTAATCCACAGCTATTCCGCTATTGCCTAATTCATTAGCGGCTTCCGCCTTTATCAACAAGGTCTCCGCATAGCGTAAAATATGAAGGTTTTTTTGGCAAAGCCCTCTGTTTCCGTCAAACGCTTCGATTTGCGGCCTTGTTCCGCCCGGTAAAATTTTACTGTGATATGCCTTATAATTATATGTGGCACTAATGCCAACCATAGTAGGTACAACAAAGCCATCAAATAAAGTATCGGGTGGTGAGGATGCCGGAAGAATAATCACGGTGGCTGCTTTTCTTACATCTCCAGGCTCGTAGGCCGCAAGCGAGGCTTGCCGACGGAGCATCAAAGCCATACCCGTCATCACCGGCGGGCTGGTTGAAGCCGGGATTGTTCCACGGCGTAAAGGGCGTTCCCATTCCGTTATCCTGCCGGGCTCCCTGAAATTCTACATAACCAGGAATGCCATAATCTGCGTTGCCATAAATACCTGTTTCCACTTCAAATACCGATTCGGGACAATTGTCGCCTGCCTGGCGCCAAAGAATAGAATAATCAGGCATGAGGTGGTATTGACCGGAATTTATTACATCGGTCGCCAGACTGTCTGCCTGTTGCCAATTTTTGAGATACATATCAACTTTAGCCAATAATGTTTCTGCCGCACCCTTCGTCGCCCTTCCGACATCGGTTGCCGATTTGAGTGGCAAATTGGCAACAGCAAATTGAAGATCAGGTATGATGGCTTTATTATAAATATCGCTGGCCGATGCCCTGTAATAAAAAGAGCTATCCTGTTTTTAGGGCCCTGACGGAACGGTCAACACAAGCGGAACACCACCAAACATACGAACCATGTTAAAATAAAAATAGGCACGCAAAAAACGCATTTCAGCCGTAAGGCGGGTTACCGTAGATGCGGGTAATGCCGCATTTGACAAGCCATTGATCGCATTATTTGTACGGGATATACCCGCATAATAACCTCTCCACAAACCAGCCACATAAGTATTGTCTGCCGTTAACGTAAAGTTATCAATAGCAGCTGCCAATGGCTGATCTCCAACATAACTTCCTTTATCGGCATCATCAGACATGATATTGGTAACCGTGATAAAGTAAACTCCATGTATGTCATATTGCCCGAACTCGGATTGTGTCGGATCAGGAGTTATAAGTGCATTGTATGCGCCCGTAACATTATTCAATGCTACCTGGGGATCAGTTGACGGCGTACCTTGTCCTTGTAAAGGCACATTTAAAAAATTTTTTTTACAACCAAGACTAACTAAAATTAAGCAACAAAGTATGATCGTTCTGTTTTTCATGTCCCTAAAATTAATTTCATAATCATTATAATTCATTTTTCTGTCATATTCCAACATTGATTCCAAATGCAAAAGTCCGCGTTGTTGGATATGTCGACAATTCTATGCCTGAATTTGTAGGCGAAGAACCGGGTAATTCCGAAGAAAACCACTATATTTTTTTAATGTAATTGGGTTTTGCGCATTTAAAAATACCCGAAGGCTACTTATTACATTTTGTCTTTTTAATGTGGCTTCCGTAAAGTGTAACCGATTATCACGTTATTAATACGAACAAAAGTGCCGGATGCGATAAAATAAGAAGATGCAGGAAGGTTTCCGCCATTTGCCGAGCGGCTGTGTATTAGAGCTATTTTGTTGCGTCCAGTAGCTGGTTGCAACCGACGCTTCAATATTATCTTTGGTTGCCACCCTGGCCTGCTGTTTCCGTTATACACCTGGTTGCCAATGTTTGAATATATATCAATAGAAAAATCAATTGACTTTATAGGTCATGCCACCTGAAAGCCCAATATATACTTTAGGCTGGTAAGAGCCCAGAATAAGCAGTGTCTAATTGCCCATTCGCTTATACTGGTATTTAAAATCTCCGGGGTTCGCACCAGGCTGAAGCGTATTCCGTTTTTATCAACATAGCATCAATTTGCCTGGTTTTGAAAAACCCCTAATACTTTCCTCATAAAAAATGCACCAATGGGATACCCGGCTTTAGTTTCTGTGGTAAAATATCCATTTATGTTGCCGTCAAAAATGGGTAACCCCCGTTGAGATTTACTACTCTGTTTCTGTTAAGTGACAGTTACCCGCCAATAATACGAAAAATTTTTACCGATATTATCATGCCACCTGGCCGAAAATTCAATTCCTTTGTTATCTATCGTTGCAGCATTGGTAAGCACATCGCCCGGAATGATACTACTGTTTGGATTTGCCTGGCTTCCAAAGGTACCGGGAACCTGTACATAGATCAATGCATTGTTTACTTTTTTATCATAAATGTCCAGCTCCCTGTAAGCCTTCCTTTTAAAACTGAATAGTCTAACCCAATATCAGCCTCTTTTGTCGTTTCCCATTTTATATTGAAGTCTTTTATTTGCGGTATAATTGAACCTGTTGTTGCGCCGGAAGCAGTAGTGCCACTATTAAAAAAATAAGGTATATTAGATAATATAGTGGGCACTGAGCCATCCGCCGGAATATTTGAGTTACCCAACTCGCCCCAACTGGCTCTTACTTTTAAGATGTTGAAAGATTTGCTGACTTTGCATAAATTTTTCATTGCTAATAACCCACCCTGCACTTACGCCAGGGAAATATCCCCACCTGTTTTGTGCAGAAAAGACCGAACTCGCGTCCGCACGAAAATTACCTGTAAATTCGTAACGGTCTTTATAGCTATAAAATAGTCTTCCAAAATAGGAATTAGTGGTATATTTTGATACCGAACTCCCATTAAACTGAAAACCTGCATCGCCATTTTGGAGATACCATTCGCTTGTAACAGGTGGCACATCGTACCTTGATGCCGAAGAACCCACATTATAATATTCCTGCGATTCAGTGCCAACCAGCACATTTACTTTGTGATCTCCAAAATCCTTTTTAAAACTGACCGTATTGCTCCATACCCAATGGTAATACTTTGTATTTGAAACAGCCAAAGTACTTCTGCTGGCACCCTGACTTCCTCCATTCACATTAAAGAATGAAGTATCATTGGAGATGCAGGAAAGTATAAGCACGATCATCACTAAATACCACTTCATCCCCAAATGTAGACCTTATTGAAAGCGAACGTAAAGGCTTTATTTCCACATAAACATTTCCCTGTATGGTATTGATATGACTTAGATCATTGGTATTTTGCGCATCCAGAACAGGATTACCAACGTTTTGGTATTGCGAAGTATTGCCAAATTTCCCACTCAGCATTGCAGGAACAATGGGGACGCGCTATAAGCGTCTTCAGTAATAGTTCCTGTTGGAACATTTTGCGATGCCTGGTTTGCAAATGAACCTGTTGTTCCGATCTTAATGAAATGATGTGGGTGTGAATTCATTATTTAAACGAACCGTATAGCGGGTATAATTATTGAAAATAATAATTCCCTGATCGGAGAAATAACCAGCCTTAAAAATACCGGTTGTGTTCGCTGCTTCCTGAAACAGAAATATTGTGATTTTGGTAAAAAGCATTTCGTAAAACCTGGTTATACCACTTTGTTGGTAGGCAGTGGTCGGTAGGGAAGGCCGAGTTATCAGCCGTTTCGTAATTGATATATTGCGCTGCATTGGCCATTGGCACTACATAAGCTGCCTGTTGTAAACCAAAATTGCCGGAATACGTAACCTTCATTTTTCCTGAACCTTGCTTTGTAGTAATTAATACCACCCCGTTGGCTCCTCTCACTCCGTAAATAGAACAGGCGGAAGCATCTTTTAATATATCTACGGATAGAATATCCGCAGGTATTAAGATTGGTAATATCGTCTGTCCATATTCCGTCAACAATGTACAGGGGATTTGCTCCCCCTAATATAGAGCCTGTTCCCCGTATAATAACCTGGGGGAACTTCCCGGCTGTCCGCTGCTGGATATTTGTACTCCTGCTACTTTGCCCTGCAGAGCCTGTGTCAAAGTATTACCGGCTGCTTTGCCAATTGATCTCCATCTACATGAGATACAGACCGGTTACATCTATTTTGCGTTGTGTGCCGTAACCTACTACCATTACTTGCTGCAATTCTTTTCCGGCGGCGCCTTCTAATTTCACGGTAACTTCCGTTCTACCTTCTAATGGAATTGTCTGGGTCTCGTAGCCCAAAGAAGAAATAACCAACGAGCTATTAAGATCATCGACATTCAACGAAAAATTTCCTGATGCGTCAGTGGCTGTTCCGACTTTACTGCCCTTTACCAATACGCTTACGCCTGCAATGGGCGAGCCATCGGAACCTGATATTTTACCTGAAACAATTTTACCCTGAGCAAAAAGGTGTACGGGTAACAATAAAACAAATAAAGAAATTAAAAAGAAAAGATTTTTTGGAGATGCAGGTTTAGTACTCATACTCGCAATCAATAAAGGTTTAAAATTAAATTGAATACTGCTTTTAGTTGGTTATCTTATGATGACACATAAAGATAGAATTTTGATGCATAACAGTAATAGTTTTTTTAAAGAATAGCGTTTTAAAGGGCTTAGTATAACAACGCTGCCTCAATTTTTTAAGCCAATGTAAATTAAGAAATCGTTAGAATTATTTGGCAAAAGTGGCGATAAATTTCCGGCTAAAACAAAATAACCCCTCCATAAATTATTTAAAGGCATCATCATGTCAATCCTGTTATTCATTGAATAGGAAACTATCAAGTTGCACCGCTATAAATGCAAACGACAATGGGCGTTGCAGCTTACACTGTTAAACTTCAGTATATACGCAATGCAGCAAAGGAAATTGAAAGCATTTATACATAACCGGCCTCGGATATGATGGTAACGGCCTTGCTATGTAAATGATGGCAGCGCTCAGCGCAAACTTTAGTATATCTTTTGCGATCTCTTTCCCCGCAATACCCTTGAAGAAAGGCCACTTGCACTTATTACTAACTGGATCGTAGACTCTAACAGATATTCAGGGGGAGACTTTACTTATACTTTTTAAAAAGGTAAAAAAACTGAAACAAAAGCTAAACGATCATTTTTAAAAAAATGATCGTTTAGTGTTCCGGCAGCCTTTACACAGTACAGTGTCCAAATCTCTATGACCTCTGCCTGTAACGCCGACGCATAGACGAACTTCGGATGAAAGAAAAGTAAGGTTTTGAATTTATGCAAGTTCCTTCGCCACCGGGGTTCCCGGAAACTGCTTTTAAGTTAGAAGATTTGTTATTGAGAACCTGCCGAAATATTGCCAGGCGATGATAACTAGATGAATTCTTAAAAGCCCAGGTACCCTGGCCTGAACCGAGACCCGGCTAAGGATTAAACTTTAATATGTCTAATCATTTTCATTAGAATGTAAGAACATTTGCTTTGGGCCGGTATCTTGCAGCAATTGCACTGTGCCGCTTTTTCCCTTTATTATGATTACTTTTTCAACAATCTAAACGCCTGGTTCCAGCTTCCGCCAGACAAACCGGGAATGCACCAGAGAATGCATAGCGGCTCAATAGCCCTCGCAGCTTCTGCAGCGCCCATATTTTCTGTTTCAAAACCAAATGCAGTTAATATTTCTGTCACTTCTTTTTTTGCATTCGCATCGTTACCACAAATAAACATGGATGGTTTTACGCCATCAAAATCGGGTTGGTACATTAATACATTTCCAATACTATTAAAGGCTTTTACAAAGTGGACTTCCGGATAATCTTTTTGCAATTTCTCCATCAGCGAATAGTTGATATCAGTATAAAATTTCAACACCCCATTTACAGGTGCTGCATCTTCTATCGGGTTACACGTGTCAATAATTGTCTTACCATTGAGGGCATAAGCGCCCGCTTCGTTTAAAACAATTTCCGCAGCCTTCCCTTTTACGGCAAGCACAATTATATCGCCAAATAAGGCAGCTTCTTTGAAAGAACCCACCGTTGCCTGGTTAGCATTTCCATTGGTCCAGTTATCTAATTTTTCTGGATGTCCGGTACCTATTTTTACGGTATTACCATTTTTTATAAACCCAAGTGCAAGCGACCGGGCAACTGCACCTGAACCCAGGATTCCAATCTTTTTCATGATTATATTTTTTTGATTATTAAATTAGCTTTTCATCTTAGAACAAATTTAAACGCTGTTTTGTTACTGGGAGGTTATGTTTACCAGGTGCAGGTGAACACGACATAGAATTAAAATTCGGCATAATACCTGCCTCAATAAAATACTAGCCCGGTATGGCCGGCCTAACAAAACATACTGTCCCGACGAGGTTCGACACTTTCACTCCAACTTGTCTATTTACTAAAATCACTTTACATATTTAGGTAGTAAGTATGTATAATTGATTTAGATATGAACACAAAAAAACAAGGTGGACCACCGCTTTATGACAATGCTCTTAAGATTGCTATCTCCCGTGAATATTTAACCGGTAGTCTGGGATATGGCACACTTGCTAAAAAATACGGTTTAGCATTACATACCGTAAATGGTTTTGTAAGATGGTACAAGAAACGTTATCCTGAACATTTACAGCCATCCGATAACTTTAAGGATCAGCAGCCAGCCGACTCAAATAAAGAATCATTGGCAAAGCAATTAAAAGAAGCTAATCTTAAAATAGCAGGATTGGAGATGCTTATCGAAACAGCCCAAAAGGAGTTGGGTATTGATATAGTAAAAAAGTCTGGTACCAAACAGTTATTAAAATGAAGCAATTCTATCCTTCCACAGGATTAGAAAAGCTCTGCAGGCTGTTTGGTAAAACAAGGCAGGCATTCTATGATCAAAGCTGGCGCAGCAGCGACGAACAATTTCAGGAAGCATTCATTATTGATAAAGTAAAAGTCATAAGGCAACGTATACAAGGCATAGGAGGATTACAATTGCATAGCATGCTTAAAGAACAATTACAGCTGCACAATATTCATATCGGGAGAGATGGTTTCTATGATCTTTTAAGAAAACATAACCTACTTATTAAACTAAAGAAACGCTATGCGATAACTACTAATTCCAATCACCCTTATTATAAATGGCCTGATCTCACAGGTAATATTACTGTTACAGCAATAGAACAGCTTTGGGTATGCGATATAACTTACCTGCGTACAGAAAATGGTTTTGTTTACCTTTCTCTTATCACTGATGCTTACTCAAGGAAGGTTATCGGTTATCATGTAAGCCAATACCTGAGAGCTTCTGGCTGTATTACGGCACTCCATAAAGCCATATCCTGTTTATCGGCACAAAAAGAAAAAAGAAATCTTATTCACCATTCAGACAGAGGCATTCAATATTGCTGTGAGGCTTATGTTGCCATTCTCCAATATAATAATATCAACATCAGTATGACACAAACAGGAAGCCCCTATGACAACGCCATTGCTGAAAGGGTAAATGGTATCCTAAAACAACACCTGGGCCTTAACCAGGTGTTTAAAAATTATGCGGCAGCAGTACCGGCAGTTTGTAGTGCATTAGATGCTTACAACTGCCTGAGGCCACATATGAGTGTAAGTAACCTTACCCCGCAGCAGGCACATTTATCAACACAACCCTTAATAAAAAAATGGAAAAACAAAAACAAGTATGCCCAAAACCACGAAAGGAAAGTTTAAAAGAGGCGCGGCGGGCTTCCTTTACAAAGCAAAGACGCGCCTCTTTTTTACGGCCATTAAAAAACCTACTGTAAAGCTTATTCAGTAATATTGCAAAACACTGTAAAGCTCTTACAGTAATAACCTCTAAGGGTGTAAAGTTTTTTCAGTATAAGACATCTTGCATCTTCTCCATGCCTGCCTTTCACTCCAAGGCTATCTCCTTCGATAGACCTTCGATATATCTTCGAATGAGCTTCGCTGTATGTATCGAAGTATATACCTATTATATTACTAAATCTACCGTTACATATAGGAAGCAATCATCTGCAGGCCAATAAGCAATAAGGCACAAAACAGGAATCATGGCAATTCCCACGCAAGCTATGGGTGTCTGAAATATTACTGTTATTGACTTATTTCCCAATGTTTTTTAAAATAATAAACGGAGGCGATTGTCTCCAGTCAACTTTGTGTTTCATCATAACAGGACCGATTGAAAAATTTCCGAGAATGAGATCAATTTTTCCGTCGCCGTCTATATCACCTGCATCCATGGTGAGCCATCTGCCCATCGTTGCTTCCGGAATTGAATAGGGCTGGAAGTTGAAATTTCCGTTATTTTTTAAATACACAAAACTTTCCTCGGGTTGGTGGGCATAGTCCGCAAAAAAAGAAATTGTGGCGATATCCAGATCCCCGTCTCCGTCATAATCTCTCGCAATTGCCTTATAACAGCCATCTATGGGAAAGAAAAATTTCTGCGTAAAATGATTGGTGCCATCGTTCATAAAAATATACACGCCGTGATAAGGTTTCAACACTTCTGAGTAATCGGCATTGTCGCCACATGTATAAACGATATCTGGAAAACCATCTTTATTAAAGTCGTCCAGTTCAAAATATGACGAGCCGTAAACCGGTGGGAATTTCAAAACCTCTTGTTGATCAAAATTTCCATTTCCTTTATTTGTAAAAAGAAAAATACCTTCATCGCCCTGGGCAAACAGAGCCCAGATATCGGGACGTCCATCGTGATTGTAATCCTGTATGTACACTTTGATCGCACCAGGAACATTTCTTATCACATGTCTTTTAAACTTATTATTTCCTAAGTTCTCCATCCATGAGAGGGAGCCGGTCAGATATCCAAATTCGCAAACAACATAATCCATTTTTCCATCACCATTCAAATCAACCGGAGTTATTTGCACCGGGCGCTGAAGGCTGTCAATAAAAGAGGCAGTATCTCTTTCATATTGTCCTGCAGCAGTTTTGTTAATCAATTCTATCTTGCCGAATTTGCCGTTATTAGGATTTAAAACTCCAATATCACATGCCAGTAAGTAGTTCTTTTCATAATCAATATCTACAACCGCTCCGGTACCCTTCACCGAGTCGGCAATTTGCAAATTTTTATCAAAGAAATATATATTTTGCTTTAGCGCATCACCAATCACAATCGGGTATGCGGTCCCGTTAGTATTTATTTTTACATAACATGTTGCTGATTTGGTGTAAGGCAAAGGCGGAATCTCAGCCTTAAATAAAGTCAGTCCTCCCGAAATTTTTTCCTTTCTATCCTGACCGGGCAAAGAATCAGGAGAAAGCGATCCGTAATAATCGATAATGTGCTGCCACTCGTCCAAATTTAAAACCGGCCGGGAAGGATAAAAATCAAGAGGAAGGTTTTTATCATGGACGCGGGGATATACATCGAATCCAAAACTAAAAATACCAAGCCTTGGACCCATTTCAGGCAATACACCATTTACCCAGCTTTTAGAATCTATAAGAGATGGATCGGGCAACATGTGGCAGGACTGGCAGTAAATTTTTGCCAAAGCTTCTCCCTTTCTTATACTTGAGATGGAAACATCCTTGTGCGTTTTATTTCTCCGGTAATTATTGCATGAAATTAATAAGCAAAGAAGGCAGCTTGTCATTATAATGAAACGAATTCTTTTTTCTGAAAGCAGGGTAGTTTTCACCGTTATTATGTATTAGTAAGTTATTGAAACCTGATAGTTCTTTTTTCGCCTTTATTATTTGTTATTTCTGCCGAAACTACATTTCCCGTAACGGGTAAAAATCGTGCAGATTGCGAAATAAATGAAGTTCCATAATTAATTTCATGCTTTTGCGTTTTGCCGTTACCGTAAGTAAGTGTTACCGTTTCATCCATCGGGCTTAAATTGATCGTCCTTATATCCTTGTTTAATTCAAATATTTTTAAAGGCCCCTTGTTTTGACTCGCTGCCAATAAATATTTTCCTTTTGCACTTTTCAACGCGACCAGTGCTTTACCATTGCCCGGAATAAAAATACCACTTTGCAAAATCGATAATGAATTAAAGTTACTTTTACCATCTCCTTTTAATAACAAGCCATTCAATGCATCATATCTCCCCTGCATTACCTCGGTGCCATAGTCATTTCCATTGATGACCACGTCGAGGTTTCCATCCCCATCAAAATCTCCAACTGACATTCCATTTATAACCGAAAGTTGCGCTAGGGCCGGCAAAGGGCTCATGGTAAAATTTCCTTTTCCATTATTTTTTAATAATACGGACGATAAATAATTTGCATGAAGCTTTAAGGCGCCTTTCATTTGTTCAGGTGTGAATACTGAATCGATGGGGGCAAGTGCAAAAGATTTGTAGGTTTCAAATCTCTTCCTTATACCAATCATCTGTTTAAAAATATCATCGCGGGACTGGGCAGGAAATTCTTTCATGGTAGTATCAATCTGTGACGCAGGCAGATACACGGTTGGGAAGGCATCATAGGTACCATTGTTATCAAAATCTTTTGCAATGATGCCTATTGGATATTTGTCACTGGCTTTGTAAAATGAATTTTGGCCGAGGTTTCCAACTATATAATCCATGTTCCCATCGTTATTAAAGTCTCCCGCAACAATAGAGTTCCACCATCCGACTTCATTTGATATACTGCTTGTATTGGTTACGTTCTTAAAAATTCCTTTTTCATTTTTAAGAAATGTTATTGGCATCCATTCGCCGGCCAAAATAAGATCAGGCCAGCCATCATTGTCAAAGTCTGTAAAGACCGCGTCGCAAACCAATCCAATATCTTTTAAGGCAGGAGCTACGGAGTTGGTGACATCAGTAAATTTTACATGTCCGTTTTTGGAATCATTTCGAAAAATGAAGCTTGATACCGCTTTTGGATAATTTTCAGGATCAACCCTTCCGGAAACAAAAAGATCAAGATCACCGTCCCGGTCATAATCAATAGCTCTTACACACATTTTGCTGGTAAAGTTTACAGGCAATGCGCTGGTATCTTCGGTAAAGTTTCCGTTACCATCATTAATGTAAAATCTATCCCGGTACGATGCCGATTTCTCGCACCCTGGTATCCACCGCTTGAGATGTACATGTCCAGGTCTCCGTCGCCATCAGCATCGAATAATAAGACACTTTCATCAGTGGCATTTTTATTTAGTGTATCCTTACCTTTTAGCAATGATTTTTTTACAAATGTTCCGTCGTGTTGCTGTAGAAATATCACTGTACTTCTGTAATAACTTCCCCCGCAGATGATGTCATCAAGACCATTGCCGTCTACGTCCCCAATGGCAAGTGCCGGCCCGTATTCGGATAACTTGTGAGGAAGTGTCTTCTGAACATTAAAGTCTATAAAATCACTGTCCCGATCAATGTAATTAACTTTTACGGAAGCAGTAACATCTTTAAATAAGGCATTGCTGTCTATCACTGGTAATGGCCACTTATAATTTTCTTTTGCATCTTTTTTATTAACTAACAATGTTTGATCAACGATCACATTTTTAATGATTTGTTCCTTTCCATCCTGCCATTTTATAACAACAGAATCCACCCTTTTTACGTTGCCAAGGCCAAAATGAGGCTCTATCTGCATTGTTGACAGATAGCCCCGGTATGGAGATTGATCATATACCTGCTGATTGTTCCCGTAATGCAATTCAATTATGGTTCCCAATCCATTGATATTTAAGGAATCTCCTTTCAGTTTTATTGCAAGATAATGGGGGAAGCTTTCTTCCACATTAATTGAAGTATTTTCATAAACAGATGCCTCATCATTGATATTGTTGACGATCATATCCATATCGCCGTCATTATCCAGGTCTGCATATGCAGCACCGTTAGAAAATGTAGGTGTTGTTAAGCCCCAGCCCTCCGAAACATCGCTGAAGGTGAGATTTCCATTATTATGAAATGCATAATTATGTAATTTAACCGTAGGAATCTGGGCAAGTGTAAATTCTTTAGAAGCTATATTTGTCGAACCTTGCCGGAAGCTAATGAAGTCATGATCTGTAATATCTTTCGGGAAACCATTCGTAATAACAATGTCTCTGAATCCATCATTATCAAAATCTGTTACAAGAGGACACCAGCTCCAGTCCGTCTGAGCTATACCCGCATAAAACCCGATATCGGTAAAAATGGGATCGCCTACCGAATCGCCGGCATTTAACCTGGGACCATTATTTAATTGCAGTGTATTTCGAACGTATTGATATTGATAATTATATCGATCATTATTTTGATAAGTGATATAATTATTGGAGCCCAGCATCATTTTTTTACGGTAATTGTCCTCGGGATTCATATCAAGTTCGACAACATCGGGCAAACCATCATTATTAATATCTATAACATCCTGCCCCATACCATTTGCAGAAGTATGTTTAAAATAGGTGGAGGCTTTATCGGTAAATGTGCCATCATGATTATTAATATAAAGAAGGTCATTCGAGGTAAAATCATTGGTTACAAAAATGTCTTTCCACCCATCGTTATTAAAATCTGCAATATTTACACTATGGCCATAACCTTCAATGGTAACTCCGGCCTGCCCGGTAACGTTGGTAAAGACAGGGTGCTTTAATACAGGATTCCAATCATTGCGATATAACCGTCCTGTGCTTGGAAAAGAGCCGTCTGTAATTTTAGGGCGATATACAGAAGGATTGATTTGAGGAAGAATTTCGTTTACAACGAGGTACATATCAAGATCGCCATCATTATCATAATCAAAAAAAGCCGCCATGGTAGAATGTGTTGTATCGTTCAACCCGTATTCTGCTGCCATCTCTTTAAACACAGGCACCCCGTTTTTATCCAGCCCCTGGTTTACGTACAACAGATTCTGCCTTTTTTGGGGATCTTTACTCATTGCCACACATACATAAATGTCCATCCAGCCATCATTATTAATATCAATAACAGAAACGCCCCTGCACCATCTTCCTGCTCCGTCAACACCGGCTTCTTTCGTAATATCGTCAAATTTCAGATGACCTTTATTTAAGTATAATTTGTTGGAAACAAGATTTCCCGTAAAATAGATATCCTGTAGTCCATCGTTATTAAAATCACCTATTCCAACACCGCCGCCGTTGTAAATATTTGTGACATCTAAAGGATTTATTGAATCGTTTTCGACAATCTTATTATTAAAATGGATACCGGATCCTGACGATTTTACAGACCTAAATAAAGCTTTTCGTTTGGTTGTACAGCCGGTATCAATAAGCTGCATTAAAGAAATTAAAAAAGCTATTGACAGGAAATGAAATTTCATTACAATTCAGAAATAAATCTAATAAAAAAGAGGCAGAATTATTCTGCCTCTTTATAACTTATACAGAAATTAATATCCCGGGTTCTGCGTGAGGGAAGATTTGCCTCCGCTTACACTGGCATCAATTTCAAATTGAGGAATCGGATAATATTCATTTTTCCCTTTGGTAAATGATGCTCCTTTTAAGAGCACATAATAATTCGGCTGAAGAGAATTACTATTTAACGTTCCACCGCCATTTGGATTAGGGTAAACTATGTTGGGGGAAATATGGTTTACTGTGGACTCATGAGCTATATAGGCATCTAATTCTACATCAGCAATACCCCATCTTACCAAATCAAAAAATCTTTGGCCTTCTGAAGAGAGCTCAATCTTACTTTCAAATTGTATGGCCTTCATAGCAGTTGCCTGATCCGGAAAAGTTGGATAGTTCATAATAAAATAATTGGCTGCAGGGCCCGATCCATCAGCTTTCTGCACAAATCCCGCAGGATTCGCTGCCCTTGTCCGTACCATATTCACATAATTTGTCGCAGTAGCCATATCATTTGCTTGCGCTGCACATTCGGCTGCCCATAAAAGAACCTCTGCATATCGGATATACACATAGTTGTCCGCAGTTGCCTGGTTAGTGGCCCATCCACCATACTGAGTAGATAATACGCCTGCCTCGCTTTGCCTGACTATATATTTAATTGGTAAATATGGACCTGCACTGGCCTGGTTACGAACCCATGATGCCCCCGGATCATTACCCCAATCCAAATAGGGGATACCCCTTCTTCCTACTGACCAGTCCAAACGCGGATCCACAGTGCCTGTATAAGGAACAAACCAGTCAGGACCTGAAGTAGGTGCGGGAGGCAACCCCTCATCACTTTTCATATCTACATTATTATAACTGCCGTCTAAAAGAGGCAATCCGGAGGTCGGATCAGTTTTAAAAGAATTTACAAGGCTATAGGAAGGCTGATAAAATCCGCAACAAGTTGACGGTCCTCCATAAGGAAAATTCAATACATCTCCGGCATTACCATTTGACCCTTGCGAGTTTGGATCAACCGAATTTTGTGCAGAAAAAATATCTTCCGAATTATTCTTGTGAGCAGCGTCAAAATTATCTCCATATTTTGGTAATAAGGCGTATTTAGCACCGCCTGCCGTTTCACCATTGGTAATCAAATCTGTCAAAAGCGCCAGAGCATCTGGATATTTGTGTTCGTACATATATGCCTTTGCCAGAAAAGCTTCTGCTGCATATTTATTCGCTCTGGCAATTTCGGTCTGTGTTGCGGGAAGATTTGCCATAGCATATTTAAGATCAGCCTCAATATCAGGCCATATATCAGTTGTATTGGGAACTAAGTAATTACCATTACTAAAACTAACACTTTCATCTATAAAAGGAACATTATTCCACATCTTTTTTGCTTCAAAATGATATAAGGCACGCAGGAAAAGAGCCTCGGCCCTTACCTCCGTAGTATCGGCGCTACTCATACTACCATCAGTTACCTGGCGCATTGTACGGATAACATCATTACAACGCTGGATAGCAGCATACAAATCAGCCCATTTGTCAGCAAAAAAAAGATTGGCGGCATTTTCGGTATAATTTTGGATCGGAACTATATCCGGCTGGTCTCCAGGATCAGAGCCCTTGTGGTCGTCTCCGCCAGGCACGCTGCTATACACCCAGTTATCTGCTGATACTTCCCAAATGCCACCGGATCCGTCTTTTAAAGCAGGTGTACCTGAAGGAGTACCCACTGCTCCAATACCATCCAGCATGGAATATGCCCCGATAAGTAATCCCTGCACGCCAGGATTTGTAGCAAGAGTGGCTTGAGAAAGTGTGCCGTAAGATGGTACATTTAAGAATGATTTCTTACATGCATAAATCAAAAAGACACATGATATCAGCACCGGAATAAATAATTTTAATTTCAAATTTTTCATATCTGTATTATTAAATAATTGTAATAACTTTTAATTAAAAGCTCAGGTTAACCCCGAGGGTATAGCTTTTCTGATTATTTGGATAATTGCCGTAATCAATTCCGAAAGATGAGCTGTAAGCATACCCAGGATTATTTCCTGAACTGGTACTACTCACACCTGACGTAATTAATTCAGGGTCTAAGCCAGAATATTTAGTTATAGTAAATAAATTAGCCACTTGTGCATAAATTCTAAACCTGTCAACGCCTATTCTCTTTAATAAATTTGGAGTAATAGTATAACCCAATATCACAGTTTTGCATTTTAGAAAAGAGCCATTTTCAACAAAGAAAGAATTAGGCACTGCATCTGTACTAAAATTATTGGTAGTTACTGCTTCCGGAATAGATCCTTTGGTATTAGCAGGGACCAGGAATTATATAAAAGATCTTTACTTTTATTTCCGGCAAAGGCATCATAGAAATCCGTCCAGTATTTTACATAATTAACAACATCATTTCCATAAGAACCATAAAATATTGCTGTAAGATCAAAATGCTTATAATTAAGATTTAAATTAACTCCGTAAGTGAATTTTGGATTTGGATTTCCAAGGAAAGTTCTGTCATCAGGTGTAATTTGCCCATCTTTATTAACATCCTGGTAAATAAATGTACCTGCCGCCGCACCCTGCTGTGCAGGCGATTTTGCTACCTGGTTAGAATCCTGGAAAATCCCGGTTACCTTATAACCAAAGAAGGCTCCCACCGGATGCCCTGCCTCATTTCTTGCAAAGTCGCCAATTCTTGAGCTGCCGGCGTCGAAATAACCAGTTCCGGGAACACTCTCAACAAGTGCTTTGTATGCAGTAATAGAAGCGCCTACGTTAAACGAAAAATCTCTTCCAACTTTGCCGCTGTAAGTAGCAGAAATATCCACCCCGGTATTTTTTATATTTCCTATATTAACGTATGGTGGAGCGCCAGATCCAAGACCTACACCAGCAGTGGGTAGCTGGTCAGGAAATAATAAGCCGTTTGCTTTCTTGACATAGTACTCGGCTGTAAGCGTAACTTTATTGTTAAATAAAACAGCATCTATTCCTACATTCGAAAGTACATCCTGCTCCCATTTTGCGTTAGGGTTTCCAATTTGTGTTTGGTAATAACCGGTAACTACATTATTACTTGTTCCGTTTATATCATAGAATGAATTCGCATAAGCTTGTCCATATAAATTGAATTGGTTATTTGCAGTGACGTTATTTACTGAACCCAGTTTACCCCAGCTACCTCTCAATTTAAGCTCATTTATCCACGTAATACTTTTCATGAAACTCTCCTGGCTAATTCTCCAGCCAGCCGAAATTGAAGGGAAATTTCCGTACCGAACGGCAGGAGCTAACACAGATGCGCCATCCCGGCGAATAGTACCAGATACCAAATATTTATCTTTATAGGCATAGTCTAAGCGGCCGAACACAGAGAAAAGCTTGCTCTTATAAGCATAGCTATATGCACTCAGGTTATTACTACCACTACCTAACACCCAATAAGCGGGGTTATCTGAAAAAAAGTTTTTGCTGCTTCCATCTAGTCCCCGTCCCGCATTAGTCCTTTCTTCGGAACCTACAAGAACTTTTAAGCTGTGATTTTGGGCAAAAGTGTTTGAATATGTTAATGTATTAGTCCATAATAAATTGGTATTGTATTGGGATTGTTCCTCTAACCCGTTTAACTCCGTGTGATCCTCGTTAACTTCATACCGGGTATAGGAAAATTTATAAAAATTTTGATTATCAAGAGTACCGCCAAATTGAGAGCGTGCTGTAAAATGTTTTAAAATATCTACTTCAGCGAACACGTTTCCTACTACATCGTACTGATTATACTTATTATTTTTTGTTCTATCAAGATCAGCCACCGGATTTGTAGAGTTACCTAACTCAGGGCCATCATAAGTTCCTGCATAATTTCCCATGATATCATGTACTGGTATGATAGGTTGTGCTCTATAAATTTCAGAAATCGCATTGCCTTCATTCTGATTACCGGAGGGCAGCGTAGGATTTTGTTTATAAAAAAAATAGGCGTTCTCGCCAACACGTATATTATTTTTTATGCTAAACTCAGTATTCATCCTGGTTGCATATCTTTTTTGAAAAATATCTCTCATAGTACCTTCCTGATCAAGATAGTTCATTGAAAAGAAATATACATTCTTATCTGTTCCGCCACTGGCTGATACTGAATGACTCTGCTGCAAAGCAGTATTAAATACCTGATGAAACCAATCCGTACCGTTTTGATTTGCTTTGGCAATTAAATAGTCATTTTGTGGGTTATTTTTATCAAACACATATTTAGAAGGGTCAACTGCAGGATCTCCTGCTTGTGCAACGTGCGGACCTTGACTGCTGCTATAAAAATAATCAGGAAGAACGTAGTTAGTGCCATATAATTGGCTCGTAGCTCCAGACCTGTCATTTACTTCTTTAGTTAACTGCAATAACTGAGCGCTGTTCAGCAAATTAAAAACATTCCCACTTAACGGCTCCTGAACGCCCACATAACCATCGTAAGAAATAGTAGCCCTTCCGGAGTGGGAACCTTTCTTAGTGGTAACTATAATTACACCATTTGCACCCTGTACGCCATAGATAGCTGCCGAGCCTGCATCTTTCAAAACCTGTATAGACTCAATGTCGTTGGGATTAAGGTCATGCAGATCACCTTGTACTCCATCTACAATAATAAGGGGATCATTATTTCCAAAAGAGCTAATACCCCTGATATTTATCTGGCTATTAGAGCCCGGTGCTCCGGAGGTAATTACTGTAAGGCCCGCTGCCTGACCTTGCAACATTTGATCTGCGTTGCCTGCCGGGCTTGCCTTCATGTCTTTAACATTTACAATTGCAACAGCACCGGTTATATCTTTTTTCTTTTGAGTTCCATACCCTGTAACTACAACATCATTAAGAGTTGTAGTTCTTGTTTGTAAAGAAACATTGACGCTATTACCGGAAACCGAAACATCCACGGGCTCATAACCAATGGAACTTACAGTGAGCATCCGTTTCCCCCGCGAAAGACTGATTGAAAAATTACCGTTTTCATCGGTATTAGTACCTGTTCTATCACCTTTAACGGTAATGGAAGCATTTGAAACCGGGTTACCGTTGGGATCGGTAACTTTGCCGGTAACGGTTCGTTGTTGTGCAAACGTTTGCATAACGCATATCAACACAAACAAACCGCATAGCAGAAGTTTTTTTCTCATAATCAAGTAATTAATGGAATGTTAAATTTTAATTTCGGCAACTAAGCTATCAATTATTTAAATATCGGCCAAAACAATTTTAAGTATTTATTCACAATTTGGAGAAAAACGTTAATAAATGTACTTCTGACCGCATCGTTTAATTTTTTTTTTTCGATATAGATCCGGAATGAAGAAGAGAAATTAAAGCGCTATGCAATGACAAATGAAGTTAGCGTTTCAAGGACATTGCGCTTTTTTTACAAAGATTATTGAAAATATGGCCGGAGTGGATTCACTGCATTGCCAAACATGATAAATTTCTTACACAGATATGGCGATATTCTATGGGTAGCCCTTCAGAAAATAGCATTTTTTATTTTTTTGAAAAAGGAGCATTTGAAACTCCATTGATACGTCAAAGGCACTTTATTTCATCATCACCAGGTTATTTTACCAATTTCGTAAACGGGTTTTCCCATTTTCGAAAACCATAGAAATTCTTTGACCATATTTTTACTCATTATAACAACAGGCACAGGCTAAAAAAGCGGCATTTTATAATGAGAAAAAAAACAACATGGGTGATTTTAATAATCGTCGCGGGGATGTCTGCATGCTCCAAACTGCTCCCATCAATGATAAATCCGGAAAACGGATTGTGTGGGCCCGTAGATGGATTATCTAATGCCCAGACCATTCTTTTTTCCAAAGGCAATGATGCTTTCTTTGCTAGCTTCACCGCCGCGAACGGCCTTGGGCCTTACTTTGTTGCCACGGGGTGCGGCAGTTGTCATACCAGCGATAACCGCGGTCATCCTTTTACCATTCTTACCCGTTTTGGACAAGTTGATAGTACAGGTAATAAATTCCTGGCCCAAGGCGGCCCTCAATTAGGAACGTTTTGTTTACCCACCTATACTGCAGAGCAAATTCCGGACGGAGCTACAAGCTCCAAATTTATTGCGCCGGTAACTGCAGGAGTTGGTTTCCTGGAAGCCGTTCCTGATTCTGAAATATTATCGATGGCGGCCTCAAATAAAAATAATCCTGATGGCGTTAGAGGACATCCGAATTACAATTCCATTCCTCCCTACGTTACGCCTTTGGCGGGCGCCATACCGCAAAATGGAAAATATATTTGCCGTTTTGGCCGCAAAGCTTCCGTTTACGATTTGTTGCAACAAGTGGTAATGGCGTATAATCATGATATGGGTATCACTTCTTCCTTTATGCCAAACAATCCTTTCAATTATCTTGATCAATCCGCACCGGTGGCACCAGACGCGCCTGAAATAGATAATACTACAGTCAATTCAGTAGTATTTTATGTTCGCGCATTGCAAACGCCCATCCAGCGAACGCCTAATGATCCTGCAGTTCAAAACGGACTGCAGTTATTTACGCAGATAGGATGTGAAACCTGTCACAAGCAAAACCTCACGACCGGTTATTCATCAATTGATGCTGTTTCCAACCAGGTAATTCATCCTTTTACCGACTTGTTAGTACATGATCTTGGATCGGGTTTGGACGATGGATACACTGAAGGAAATGCCAAAACATCTGAGTGGCGCACAACACCTTTATGGGGATTGGGACTTGCGCCCGGAGTACAAGGCGGCAATACTTTTTTAATGCATGACGGGCGGGCGCACAGCATCGAAGAAGCCATCACAATGCACGGCGGAGAAGCATCGGCCAGTAAAAACAGGTTTACCAATCTTTCCGGGGACGATAAAAATGCTCTCATCAAATTTTTGAAATCACTATAAGTAAATGGAAAGAAAAACCTTTTTAAAAACCTGCGGATTTGCATGCCTCGGCGGTACTTTTCTATCAACAGTAATAGAGAGCTGCAAGGGCAGCAAGATCATCAGCGGCACGATTGAAAATTCTGACCTGATAGTACCAGTTTCCTCCTTCCAAACGGGCGATTCCTTCAGAAAATACCTAATCTCTCAGCCGGAGATACTAAAGTATCCCATTTGCATTTATCGCTTTAGTGATACAAAATATACGGCCATGCTTATGCGCTGCACGCACCAGGGCGCGCAGTTGGAAGTATATGGTGAGCGTTTGGAATGTCCTGCACACGGCAGCGAATTCAACGACCGGGGAATAGTGATGGAAGGACCGGCCCAAATGAACCTGCGCACTTTTCCCGTAACTATTCAAAAAGACCAACTTTATATCTCATTAAAATGAAAATAAGAACTGCCGTTATATCTGCTACACTTTTACTCTTCTTTTATTTTTCTGCAAATGCCCAAATTGACAGCAGCCTTTTAAAAGCCCCGGGGCAAAACGACACAGTAAAAACTGCACTTAACATGGATGCGATTTACAATCGTCCGTTTTTTAAATTGGGTAAAACTCCCGTTTCAATCGGAGGATATGTCGAATCTAACTGGCAATATACTTCTACATCGGGCATTTCAGTTGGGAATCAATTTCAGTTCAGGAGGTTCAGCTTGTTTGTGTCTTCAGCTATTTCCAAAAGGGTACAGTTCTTATCCGAAATAGAATATGAAAATGATCCTTCCGGGGATCCGGGCGAAATACGTACCGGCCCCGAATTTGAGATTGAATATGCCGCGGTTGACATTCAATTTCATCCTTTATTCAATTTCCGCGGGGGAATGATCCTTAATCCAATTGGCGCTTTTAACCAGAACCACGATGGCCCTAAGTGGGAATTTACCGACCGGCCGATAGCGATGACACAGTTGTTGCCGGATACCTGGAGCAACACCGGATTTGGAATATTCGGTAAAAAGTACGCCGGGCATTGGAAGTTTGGATATGAATTTTACCTGACCGGAGGATTTAATGATTCAATTATTGATAATAATCAGGGTAAAACCTTTTTACCGGCGGCTAAAAATAATCCATCCAGGTTTACGCTCAGTGCCAGCGGTGAACCTCTTTATACGGGCAAGATTTCTCTTCGATATGATAAAATAGGTGAATTGGGTTTATCCTATATGGGCGGCGTTTATAACACCTGGCAGATAGAAGGAGCAACCGTCGATGATAAAAGAAGATTGAATGTATATGATGTTGATTTTACTACCACGCTGCGCAAATGGAATACCAATATTATTACAGAATGGGCGTGGGTCTTCGTGCAGTTACCCGCTAATTATTCCCCGCAATACAGCCATAAGCAGTTCGGTGGTTTCATTGATATCGTTCAACCGGTATTAAAAGGAAAGATACTTGGTTGGGATCATGCTTCCATCAATCTTGCCGTTCGCGGCGAATATGTAGATTGGAATGTCGGAAAGTTTGCTGCCACCGGCACAAGGATGTATAATGACTTGTGGAGTATTATGCCCGCAATCAGTTTCAGGCCTTCGCCACTTACCGTATTGCGGTTCAACTACCGGCATCAGGAACAAAGAGATATCACCGGAAATACTATCGGAGCAGCGATTGGTCCAACGGGTGCATTTAGTTTTGGTCTTTCAACTTACTTTTAGTGGTTTTTCCAATCGGTTGCAGAAAAGGTACTTTTCAAAAAAAGTTAACGCGGTAATGCGTGACGATTTTATTGGTGCTCTATCTATGCTTTTGCTATGCTCTTCCTCCCCTCTTCGTGTACGCGTACTATTTAGGTTTAATGTTGACAGCACGCAATCAGTATGCATGAACAGAATTTAGGAAAAATAAAATATTATCCTACAAATTTGGTAGACTAATAAAAAAGACTTTATATTTGCAGCAAAAAAATAATTCATGAAACTTTCTGTACACCTTTTTAGGCAATCGTTAATCATTTTTGTGTGGCGATGTTGTTCCATGCGAATGTGAACTGACGCCGGTCATCATCCTATTTTTTTATTTAATTAGTCTACAAATTAGATAGACTTATATTCCAAAACATTTTTATCACTTATCATGAAAACGTTCATTTTTTCTACACTATTCTTATTGCCTTTTCTTTCCTTTTCCCAGCTAAACGGATCTGCCATAATAAGCGGCAGAGTCGTCGGAGAGCAAGGAGAATACCTGGCGGGAGCAAGCGTTACCGTTAAGGGTTCGAAACGAGGCGCAATTACTGACTCTACAGGATATTTCTCATTAGTTATAAATGAGAAATTCCCTTTCAGGCTTGTCATATCATCTATAGGTTTTGCTCCCCGCCAGATTGAAATAAAAAACCCAAATACAAATGTATCGGTACAATTAGCTTCCCAAACTTTTATCGCAGATGAAATAGTAGTAACAGCAAGCCGCAAGCCTGAGAAGTTCATGCAATCACCTGTGTCAATCGAGAAGCTGGACATCAGGGCTTTAAAAGAAACACCTGCTGCTTCGTTTTACGATGCGTTGGGTAACGTGAAAGGCGTACAGCTAACTACGGCTTCAATTACGTTTAAAGTGCCTAATACAAGGGGCTTTAATATTCCCAACAATTTTCGTTTTATGCAACTGGTTGACGGAATTGACATGCAGTCTGCAACCCTTGGTGTTCCGTTAGGAAACGCAATCGGCCCTACTGAACTCGATATTCAAAGCATAGAAATAACTCCGGGTGCAGCATCTGCTTTATATGGGATGAACGCTATTAACGGGATGGCAAATCTTATCACAAAAAGCCCGTTTACTTCAGAAGGCTTAAGTATTTTTCATCGCACCGGGATCAATCACGTTGACGGGATCGACCATTCACCATCCATACTAACAGAAACGGCTATACGCTACGCAAAAGCCTTTAATAAGTTTGCCTTTAAAATTAACGCGGGCTATTTACAAGGTACTGACTGGATTTCAAACACACGAACCGATCAAAACCCGAACACACTGAACACGGCAAACCCCGCATATCCTGTTTTGAGCGGAGCCAATAACCAGGCGTTTGACGGATGGAATAAATACGGCGACGATGCCCTGGCCGGAAGCAATACCATTTCCGTAACCGGCCTTACCATTGACGGACAATCAAACAGAACTTTAACGGTGGCCCGCACGGGTTATTGGGAAAAAGACCTGGTAAATCCTAATGTAAGTAATTTGAAATTAGATGCCGCATTGCATTATCGTTTTAATCCTTCCACTGAACTTACTTACTCCTATCGAGTAGGTAAAGTGGATGGTGTATTTCAAAGAGGCAATAAGATTAAATTACAAAATGCAATCGTGCAGAATCACCAGTTGGAATTGAAAGGCAACAATTTTACCATCAAAGCATATGTATCACAGGAAAACACCGGGGATTCTTATAATGTAAAGCCGCTCGCTGATAATATGGACCTTTATACCGGCGGAAGTAATAGTGTCTGGGGCACTAAATATAAAAACGCTTTAACTTCCTATGCGTCTGCTCATGGTGGCGACCTTACTTCCGGCAATCTTGTTGCCGCAACCCAATATGCGCGCCAGCAGGCAGATGCAGGGCGTGCCGAACCTGGCACACAACGGTTTAATTCCGTAAAGGATTCCATTATTAAAATAAATAACTGGGACATAAAGTCAAGTGCTATCCCAAATGCGCCCGTAACAGGGGGCGCCGCTTTAATACAAAAAAGCAACATGTACCATGTAGAAGGTCAATGGGATTTATCTAAACAGGTGAAATATTTTGATTTACTAACGGGGGCGGATGCACGCGTTTATCAAGTGATTCCTGACGGGAACAACTTTGTTGATTTCAGCCGCCCGGTAGCTGAAAGAAATACGCCATTGCCAAATGGCACCTTTGGCAAGAATATTTATTACGAAAAGTTTGGAGGTTTTGCCCAGGTTACTAAAAAACTGCTGCATGACAGGCTGAAATTATGGGGATCACTAAGAGCTGATTACAACCCTGATTTTACTGCCAAACTAACACCAAGGTTAGCCGCAGTTTATACTTATAAAGAAAAGCACAACTTCAGGTTCACTTTTCAGCAGGGATATCGCTTTCCTTCTCTATTTGAAGCGCTGTCTTTTGTAAACAACGGAAGAGTAAGGCGTGTGGGAATTTTGCCTATTATTGATGAGGGCCTGGGTTTCCGCGAAAACAGTTATACCCAGTCTTCAGTAGCTACCTTCAATGCCGCGGTTAAAGCTGCGGGAAATAGCGATGCAGCCGCTTTAGCAAACAGAAATCTTTTGCAGCCTGCTAATCTGCCAAAGGGCCGCCCGGAGGGAATCAATTCTATTGAAGTGGGCTATAAAAGCGTCCTGCTCGACGATAAATTATTTGTTGATTGGGATGCGTATTCAAACGTATATGATGGCTTCCTGGGGCAAGTACAGGTATATGTTCCCATCAAACAGACGATTGGGTCCGATGCCGCCGTTATCGCTATGCTCGACCGCAACAGGGATGCAGAGCCGGCATCGAACGGCAACGCAGCCAGCCAGGGGCAGGACCGGTACCGGGTCTATACCAATGCCAAACAGAAGTACACAACTTATGGTTCGTCATTAGGCCTCAGCTATAACTTCTATAAAAGCTATACCATTTCAGGTAATGTAAATTATAACGCGATCAAATCGAATGCCACGCCGGACTTATTCGTAACAGGGTTTAATACACCCAACTGGACTACCAATTTATCTATCGGAAGCAGGAGCGTTACGAAGTATATGGGCTTTAATATTGTATGGAAATGGCAGAGCACCTTTTACTGGCAAAGCCCGTTAGTAAACGGAACCGTAAACGCAATTAATAATTTGGATGCACAAATTACCTACAGGCTTCCCAAAGCTAAGTCAACGATCAAACTTGGCGGCACCAACGTACTCAACAACAGGCATTTTGAATATGCAGGCGGTCCGACTATTGGAGCATTGTATTACGTAGCCTGGACGATTGATGGCTTATTAAAATAAATATTAAACTGATGAAAAAGATTGGCGTGTGCTACTGCGTGGGGGTACTGAATGACTGCAACTGTTAACAGACGTCGCGTAGCAGCTTTAAAAAATATGGCAAACCCGGGCTCCACTAATATCTGCAAATACTTGATTATTTGAACCGGACTATTTTTGAGTTCATTTAGAAAATAAACTTTTTTTAATGATCTCTTTTAATGTAAGACTTCATATCTTACAATCATTAATCAAATTTTAAAAACAAATTATGTTTGACCAAATATTACAACTTGTAAAAGATCATTTGGGAGAAAACCCGCAGGTACAATCCGCTATTCCTGCAGACCAGGCAGATGCTATACACAATGAGATCGCCACTCACCTTAACAATAGCCTGTCGAATCAACCGCAGGAAGAAGGCGGAGGCTTGTTATCAAAGCTTGAAAGCAGCGTGGCTTCAGGAGGTACGCTCACCAGTGCTGTGGAGGGCGGCCTTGTAAGTAGTCTTACCAGTAAATTTGGATTGTCTCCGGCGATAACAGGAGCAATTGCAGGAATGTTACCGGGCTTATTGCAGAAGTTTGCACAAAAGAAAATTAACACTAGCGGTACCGCATAATCGCCCATCGTATTAACAATTATTCGCTTCGGTTTACACCCTGTAATTTTTATCCAAAAAATTGCCAGGTATTTCATAGCGAGACTGGCAGGCAATCATATAAAGATATGCCTGCCATTTCTGTTAATGAAAGCAACTACCAGGTTATTTTTATAAAAAATTGAGAACGAGATACAAATTACCCTAGCCTATCCATTCAATCTTCTCTTTTAAAGGAACAATACGTTCACCTGTTTTTGCTGCTGTACCTGCATAGCCGACGTATAACAGGCCAATCATAAGATCATGCTCCTGCAAACCAAAATAGCTTTTCATCGCCGGGTGAAAGGTCAGGCCGCCGGTACTCCACAAAAGTGCAATATCCAAAGATGATGCTCCTAATAAAATATTTTGCACGGCTGCGGCAACCGAACATATCTCTTCCAACGCTGTGATCTTTGGGTTGCTGCCACGTTTCATGTACACGGCAATAATATGCGAAACCTTATCACCATTGTGCAGGATCTTTTCATATTTCGCATTTTCAAACTTCTCGGGTGCCGCATGAGCTTTATATAATTCCGCATGCTCTTTACCAAATGTTTTTACGGCGTCATTAGCAAATACAACAAAGCGCCAGGGCTCGGTATGCCCATGCGTAGGCGCCCAATTGGCCAATTCAAGCAATTGATGAATAATGGCATCATCAATTTTTTTCCCGTTCATCAAAGCAGGTTTGGAACTGCGCCTGTGTTGTATAATGTTTTGCAGGATTTCAAAATTCATGCAGCGAAATTAGGCGCTTTTTTCCGGGTAAGATCTTCGGCCTATAATTTATTTAGGGAATAGTTATTGAAGAACTGATTGAAAAAAAACACTTTTCGTTTGTGCCACCTCGTTATTTTGTTGCTTTCACATAAAAGCATTTTTCTCTTAAGTAAATCTTCGTGAAAGGAAATTTATCCAAACCAAATTATCTTAATCCGAATGTATGCAAATAGCTACTTCGCTCCTTTTGGCTGAATAACTTTTAAAAACATTGCAGATATTTTAAGCCTGAGTGATACCACACAGGCAGCCGTGTGGATTAAGAAAATGATAGATAAATTTTGCAGAGAGTTACATACTGGCATAATCTTTATGACTTATAAGTAAAACGGAATAATCATGAAAAAATTTATTACAATAATGCTTGCATGTGTATTTATTTCACTGAAAGGTTTTTGCCAGGATACCGCACATCTTTCAAAAAAAAGTGCTGTTCATAAGAGTTCCCAAAATGCAAATAAAGTTTTGGTCTCAAGAACGCGGAACAAACCAATTGCCATGCCCGCAAAAAAGCCCATGTATCGGGATACCCGCCTCGGGAGTAGTTCCAAGAAATACAACACATATAAAAAGAACGACAACGGTGCGGGTGCTGTTACCAATAACCCAGATAAATAACGTTAATAGTTTTAGGTCAAGGGGAGATACCACGGATTTTTTTCACATTTTGATAAGTTGTTACGGTGCCATTTTTGATACATTACTCTAAATGCAAAGCGCCATGCGTAAATTTTTCATCAGCTTTTTTGTAACAGCGTTTGCGCTGTTCACGATGAGCCAGTATTCAAATGCACAGAAGAAATCTCAAAGCGATTCTAAAAAAGCATTCTTTAAAAACCTGGTGGATTCGGCAAATTTTATTTTTGAGGCACAGTCCGTTATGCCTTTGAGAGGTGAATATAGAAACCTTACATCGGCGTACGATGTTAATGTAACAAAAGATACGCTACGCAGCTATCTGCCTTATTTTGGACGTGCATACAGCGCGATATATAATGAAACAACATCTGTACTGGACTTCAGATCTACCAAGTTTTCTTATACCGTTTCTCCTCATAAAAAAAACGGGTGGAATATTGAAATTGTGCCGAAGGACAATCCCGCTATCCAGCGATATTTTTTTACTGTTTACGACAACGGCTCTGCAAGTTTGAATGTCACTTGCACTTCGAGGGACGCTATTTCATTTAACGGTATTGTTCAACAACGGAAAAATAAATGATAGCTTTATAAATTATGCCGCGTGCATCATATTATAGTTATGGATCAGCAAACGGGTAAATATGTTATTATAACTGGATTGTTTATCCTTGCTATTGGCATGTTAATTTATTTTTTTCATCGGTATTTCCAATGGATTGGAAGACTTCCCGGCGATATAAAAATTGAAAAAGGAAATTCCAGGTTTTATTTCCCCGTGGTGACGATGATCGTAATTAGTGTTGTTGGAACGCTTCTTATCAATCTTATAAAACGATTGTTTTAATTTTCTACCAAGGGCTTAAACAAAATTTAAAATTGTAAATGCAGAAGGAATTATTGTTCATTTCACAACACATTTTCTTGTCGTTATCATGAAATATTTTGTTGATAAAAATTCTATAGTGCGTCAAATTTGGGGAAAAAGCGATACGGTGCTTTTTATTTTTGCGGGATCGGCAGCGGAATTTGCATTAAACAAAGCGGTTGATTGGCTTTATTTTACGGGTCGCCTTCCTGCTGATCCTTTGGCCAGATTGTTTTCCACCGTAGCCTATGCAAGAAGAATTGTTTTCGCCGAATATGATGAAGCCCTGCATACAATCGATGCGATCACAGCAATCCATAAAGCCGTAGAGAGTAAAAGAAAAAAATCTATACCATCATGGGCTTATCGTGATGTTCTTTTTATGCTTATTTATTACAGCATCTCTGCATTTGAAGTTCTTGAAAGAAAACTTTCGGAGGATGAAAAGCAAGAACTTTTTGAAGTTTTCTATCGCGTTGGTAAAAGAATGAATTTATCAGACCTGCCCGAAAACTATAATGAATGGTTGCCTGTAAGAAATTATCATTTAGAAAATGATCTTAGTAAAAGCACTTATTCCAAAGATCTTTATAAACAATATAAAAAACATTTAGGAGCCTTTCGTTTCAGGATATTATTAGAAGGTCAGATATTAGTAGTTCCGCAAAGAGTCAGGACCCTATTGCGTTTAAGAAATTTTTCTTTCCTTACGCCTGTTTTACCATTTTATAAGTTAAGCAGAATAATTAAATTAGACACGTTTGCAAAATCCCTCATTCTTCCCTCTGCATATAAAAAAGAAATTAAAGAACTCGATATCGCATAAACGAAGTTTTAAAATTTGGCATAAAAATTAGGATAATTATTATATTACTAACCTTAAAAATTTTATAAAATGGCAAAGTATTCTAAAGAGGCAGGAAAAAAAGTTGAGAAGACAATGCATGAAATGCATGAAGGCAAACTTAAAAGCGGACGAAGCGGCAAGAAAGTTAGCAACCCTAAACAGGCGATAGCTATAGGTCTTTCTGAAGCAAGAGAAAAGGGCGCCAAGGTTCCCAAAAAAAGTTCGTCAGGCTCTTCTTCAACCAGCAAGTCCAGGCCCGGACCGAAAAAAAAGAAATGAATACAAAAAATCAATTGTAGTCAATTTATCATCAACCACTTTTTCTTAAAAGTGGTTTTTTTAAATAAAAAGCGTGTCGCAAAAACTGAAGCGAAATGATTTCATCAAACTTACTTTTTTAGGAGGAATCGGTGCCTGTCTAAATTCCTGCGGCGTTGGAACAAGGGAAAAGACAAAAGAAATATCAAGGGGAAAAACTCTAAAAATTGACGCTATCACAAAAGAAAGATTAGAAACCGCTGCCAAACCAACGTTTAATCTTTATCGAAAATCTGATCCGGAATATGACGTCTTAAGAAAGGGATTTAATAAAAGAATTGATAAATTCCCTAATGCAATTGCAGCATGTAAAACAACCGATGAAGTGGCGGAGGCCGTTGCTTTTGCTGCAAAAAATAATTTAGCAATAAGTATCAAAAGTGGCGGACATTCCTTTGAAGGATTTTCGTGCAATGACGGCGGCCTGGTCATTAATCTCTCTTCAATGAACGAAATAAAGTGGGAAAGCGACACCGTTATTTCTGCGGGGCCTGCTTGCAAAATATCTTCTCTATACAATACTGTTTTATCAAAAAATAAATTATTGCCTGCCGGGTCATGCGGCAGTGTAGGACTTGGCGGTCTCGCGTTGGGAGGCGGCTACGGTTTGTTCAGCAGGGCTTATGGATTAACCTGCGACAGCCTTACTGAAATTACAATGGTTGATGGGAAAGGAAAAGTAATTTCCTCGGCAAATGATCCCGAGCTGTTATGGGCTTGTAAGGGCGCAGGCAACGGAAACTTTGGTGTGATTACGTCAATGAAATTTACTTTAGTACCCGCTCCTGAATTGATGCAGAGTTCGCGGTTTACGGTTAAGCTATCCGATGAGAAAAGAGCAATAAATATATTGCAGCATTGGTTTGATATAACGGAAAGTTTACCCGATTCCTGTTTTTCAAGCTTTGTTTTGAATGGAAAATCCTTGTATATTTTGCTGACTTGCTGTAATCCTCAGAACACTGAATCACAAACAATAATTAATAATCTCGCCGCTCTTGTTGACAAAACGAAAATCGGCAAACCGGAACCTTTATCAGAGGCAGTTAAAGTTTTTTACGGTGTACAAAATCCGATTTATTTTAAAAATTCGTCAGCGGGTTTTTATGATAATTTTGATGACATTAAAAACTGTATTGAAGATGTTTTCGCAAAAGTCATTGCCACACCTGGAATGATTTATCAAATAAATACTTTGGGAGGAAAAATAAAAGACGCAGCATTTACGAAGCAATCATCTTATTCCCATCGACAAAAAAATTATTTGGCTGAATTGCAAACCTACTGGGATCGTGCTTACCAAAGCGAGCGCATGATAAAAGCCTTCAATGAGACACAACAAATTTTTTATAAAAACGGAATTAAAAGCCAATATATTAATTACCCCGATATAAATTTACCGGGTTGGGAAAGCGCTTATTTTGGTGAAAATTATGGCCGTCTGCAAAAAATAAAAGACAGGTATGATATTCAAAACCTTTTCAGGTATGAGCAAAGCATTAAAAACTTGCGGGGATAGAATCATAAAAATGATTTTGCTAATTGCAAACAAGTTTAAAAAAGGCTTTCAAATTACAGTCCATGGAATAATTATGTCAAAAAAATTCACAGGTATTATATTTGCTTATGCTCGCTGTCAGTCAATTATTTATTTACCCGATCAAGTCATTAGGAGGCATTTATGTTTCTTCAGCGCTGGTTACTCAAACCGGATTTCAATACGATAGAAGGTGGATGCTGGTAGATAAAAAATTGCGGTTTCTTACTCAAAGAGAATTTCCTTCAATGGCATTGTTGCAAGTTGAGCTCACAAAAACCGGCTTGAAAGTGTATCACAAAGAAAAAACAGATTGTTCAATTGTGATACCGTTTCTTCCAGCATCAGTGGAACCTGTCACTGTTCAAATTTTTGATGAAACCTGTGAAGCCGTATTTGCCGATTCCAACGCGGATAAATGGTTTACAGAGATGTTAACTATTGAATGCAGGCTGGTATTTATGCCGGATACTTTTAAGAGATTTATTGATAAAAAATATGCAGCGCATAATGAAACAACAGGCTTTGCTGACGCATTTCCGTTTCTGATAATTGGAGAGGCTTCCCTCAATGATTTAAATAAAAGGTTACCTGATCCTTTACCAATAAATCGTTTCCGCCCGAATATAGTTTTTGCTGGCGGAAAACCTTACGAGGAAGATCTGTTAAAAAACTTTATGATACACGGTATTAATTTTTACGGCGTAAAGCTTTGTGCAAGATGCGTTATTCCAACTATAAACCAGGCCAATGCAAATAAATCAAAAGAACCACTGAAAACTTTGGCATTGTATCGCCAGAAAAATAATAAAATCTATTTTGGCCAAAACTTATTAGCAGTTGGAAAAGGAACGGTAAGTATAGGCGACTCAATTGAAGTCCTGGAACTTAATCAGGCCGAAGAGTTTTTTGTCTCCTGATTATTGACGACGGGTCTTCTTAATAAATTTCGCGCGGTGCTAATTGAAAGGTTAGAAGATCATAGTATTTTGAAATTACTAACGATAACCCATATTCGCATTTTATTCAGTTTTCAATTATATTTTTTATTTGCAAAAGAAACTGCTTCATTCCTTGCAATGAATGCTGGTAGTTTTCTTCCGTTGCATAACCTTTTTGTGTCCAGGTGAAACTTGTTTTTTTATCTGCGGTATCTTCCAATAAATACGTAACTATAGAATAATTCTCCGGCTTGTCTTCTAATTCTGAGAAACCACTCCAGTAGCTGTAGCTTAATTTTTTACCAGGAATATTTTCAAGAATTACTCCTTTATCCCGGTATTTATGTTGGTTTTGATCGCCGTATTCACCCTGGAATATGATTTCACTTCCGGGTTTCCAATCGGTTAAGGTTTCTGTTCCAAAAAGATATTTCTTAATCATTTCAGGGTCGGTCAGCGCACGCCAAATTTTTTCAGGTCCCGCTTCGGTTAAAACAGATTCCGACACCGTCAGATCATCTCTCATGCTGTTATTTTTATTTTCGGCATACTCGGTCAAATGCGTTAACTGTAAGAAGCTCTTCAACGTCGCAGGAGGATAATGGCCTATTATGCGGATGCGTTCCGCGAAACTATCTATTATTTCATCCGGTTGCTCATATTGCGGCTCAAAAAACAAACGCATAGAATGAAAATCAATCCCTTCAATATTCCAACGGGCATTTCTTGTTTGATAAAAGAACAAATTCATCCGCTAATAATTTCGACAGCTCTAAAGAAACAGCGTGCGTGTCTTTGTCTGTAATTCTAATATTAGGCTTCATAATTTACTTTTGAAAATTTGTTGGGATTTATTTATTAATGATAATTAACAGCAATGGTTACACGATTTTTTCCCATCTTTAAGTATGTTCACTAAAAACAGTTAGCGTTAAATACAGCAAATTTACCGTTGTTTATAGCTTTTCAGGTAAAAAAAAGTTACAACGTCAAACACGTTATTTTTGCCGGAATGAAGACAAAAAACAATAAAACAGAAAACATACTCTCCAATTTAAAAATTGACAGCCTCACCGAGATGCAACTTGCGTCAATTGAAGCCAATAAAAAAGGTCAGGATATTATCTTACTTTCTTCGACTGGCTCTGGTAAAACGATAGCTTTTTTATTACCTATTATCGATAAATTAGATGAACAAAATAAAAATACACAAGCTCTTGTAGTAGTGCCGTCCCGTGAACTTGCCGTTCAAATTGAACACGTTTTTAAATTAATGAGTACAGGATTTAAGGTTATGTCAGCTTATGGTGGTCACAAAAGAGAAACAGAAGAAAATAACCTGGTTCAGCCCCCCGCTTTAATCATCGGCACGCCTGGTCGCCTGTGCGATCATATTCGAAGAGGAAATATTACATTGGATTCAATCGAAATTTTGGTGCTGGATGAATTTGATAAAACACTTGAATTAGGTTTTCATGAAGAGGTTTCATTTATCCTCGGTTCTTTGAAACAACTAAAAAAGAAGATTCTCACATCCGCAACTGAAAGTGTGGAAATACCCGAATTTATTGGTTTGGAAAATGCTTTGCGATTAAATTATCTGACTGGTGATAACGAGAAAGCCCTGAGTATACAAAGCGTTGCTTCACCAGATAAAGATAAGACTGACACGTTGTTCAGGCTAATTTGCTATTTGGGAAACCGTTCTGCGATTGTTTTTTGTAATCACAGGGAATCGGTTGAGCGGGTGAGCAACTATTTAGGCGAGCATGGAATTGTAAACGAATATTATCATGGGGCAATGGAGCAACAGGAAAGGGATAGCGCACTTTGCAAATTCAGGAATGGCACCGTGAACGTTTTAGTAACTACGGATCTCGCATCCCGCGGCCTTGACATACCCAATATTCGTTACATCATTCATTACCATTTACCGCATACTGAAGAAATTTTCATTCATCGTAATGGAAGAACTGCAAGGATGGATGCGAGCGGCACTGCTATTATCATTTTGTCAGAAGAAGAAAAGTTACCTGTTTACATCGTTGACCCGATAGAACAAATACAATTACCCGATACCGTTAGCTTACCTGACAAGCCGAAATGGTCAACACTTTTTATTGCAGCAGGCAAAAAAGACAAAATGAATAAAGTAGATATTGTTGGCTTTTTGTCTAATAAAGGACAATTGAAGCAGGAAGATATAGGTCTTATTGAAGTAAAAGATTTTTTTTCTTTTGTGGCCGTTAGAAAATCAAAAGTGGGGCACGTTTTGCAATTGATAAAAAATGAAAAAATAAAAAATAAAAAAGTGAAAATAGAAATAGCAAAATAAATTATCTACTTAAATGAAATGTTTGTTTCATTGCTTTCAACATACCTGACGTTGACCATTGTCCCGGTACGATCATCCTGCGTATCGTATATAAAGGTTCGGTAGAATCTCTTTTTGTTGACAAAATAAAGGCCATTTTATAACCTGCTTTTTTTAACTCCGGAACAACAGCTAAACTCCAGATACCAAAAGGATAAGCGAAATAGTCAGCAGACTTGCCTGTAATATCTTCAACCCTCTTTTTTGGCTTTACAAATTGTATGTCAAAATCAGTTCCCTGGTACTTAGTGACCATATGGTGATCCCAGGTATGGGCCTCAACCGCATTTCCCTCATCAGATAACTGTTTTAACTGTGCAGTGGTCATATAACGGGGTCGGTTAATCGAAATAGTCATTATGAAAAAAACTCCTTTAAAACCATATTTTTTCATTTCCTGGTAGCCAATACTGAATTGTTCTTCATCCGTATCATCAAAAGTAAGCATCACTGGTTTCGCAGGCAGTTTACCTCCATATAACAGATAATCATAAAGCTCACCTGGCAATATGGTTTGATAACCGCTGTCTTTTAAGGTTTTCATTTGGTCAGCAAAAGACGCGGGAGAAACTGAATAACTTTTAAAAGTTTCGCTTTGCCCTGGCTTTGCGTCGCGAATATGATGATAACATAAAACCGGCACTTCTTTTTTGGATAAAATGGTTGCCAAATCAGCTATCGTTTTCGTACCGGATGAGTCAGCGGTATTTGCCACAGCATCTTGCTTTGGCTTTTCTTTTTTCTCAGAATTCTGTGAGCAGGATGCTACAAAAAACAATGCGATAATTGATAAAAAAACGTTCGGTTTCATTTTAAAAAATAGAATAAATAATTTTTATTGATATTGAATGTAAACTGGCTTCGGAGTAAATTTTAATAGTTCCTGCGGTGTGTACATTTCATGGCTGCCTTTCTTAATATCATTTTTATAAAACAATTTAAAGCCAGTAAACTCTACGGGCTGTTTATAGATATAAAGCAGATAAGTAGATCTTTTTAATATTTTATCGCCCCATCCGTCCATGTCCATTACAATTTGAACTTCAGGTACTTTCTTTATTTTTTCATAGCCTGTTACCATGCCTTGGGTAAATCGATGAACGATCAAAATTTTTGGAGGCAGGTTGTATTTTTTCACCAGCGCTGCGAGATAGTCGATTGCATTATTTACATCTTCATAACTAAACGTACCAATCTTTTTGCCCGGAACTTCCCCGTTTTTCATGGAAAATTCAGGATCAATCCCAAGATGAACATTCGGCAATTTTAAATAACTTTCCAAGTGCGGCACTTCCTCCTTCACGGTGCTGTGTCCGACCTGTATATCAAGAAAAACGAGGCCGTTGATCTCTTTTGCCCAATTCAGCATTGTATCAATTTGGCTAAAAGGCATCCGGTACCTGTGCATACCATCTTTTCCGGGCGCGCCTTGTGCCGTTACAGCGATGTAATGCAGTGCCGGGATAACCGGTAAAGAACTATCAGCAGCCTGCCAGCTTGCCACCTCGCCTTTGAGTTTTTTCAGCATTTCATATTTGGGAAGCTCTCCCAAAATGCCCATTTTTTTAGAATATAAATTGCCATAAAAAGCAACCACCCTGTTAAATGGAAAGATAGCTCCGGGGAGAGGGTAAGGAAATTTCGCCGGCCATTTTCCGGTCGTGTCAGAATTTGCTAAGGCAGCCAGTTTTTTATTATAGTCTGCCGTATCAAAATTTTGTCTCTGGGCAACCTCGGTTTTAGTTGAGTCATTGGTTTTTTGTCCGGATTTTTCACTGTCAGCCGAGCTTACATTATTACAGCTAAAGCTTCCAAAAATTAGCAAAGAAATCAAGGTGGTGTTTAAGGAGGAAAAGGAAATTCTCATAGGGGATAAAGGTATTGTAAAAAATTTCTATTGTAACGAAACAACAAATTAATTATTTCAAAAAAAAATTATAAAGTATCAAATAAAGTTGCTCTCATTCTCACTGCGTAATCTGGCTAAAATTCTCCATCGTTTGTTTTTCAGTTTTCGAAGTTAATTTTTTAAGCGTAAAGAAGACAGTTAATTCTATCAGTAGAATTATTACATAATACAAAGAATCAGAATAATAACGACCTCCCAACCAAAAATAACACAGGGCTGCTATACTGCAAACTATGGCAACAAGAGGAATAGCCCACTTTATAATTTCCATTGCGGTGTATAACACCTGCACAAAGGGCGTTGAGACAACAGGATTCGGCCGGATTTTATTTAGCAGGTAAATGTTTTCTATAATATCAAACAACCAGGAAACTAATTGAAGCCACGCAAGAAAAATAAAAAACTTATGCCCGAAATAGATCATTTTAGAAGACACTTTCATGCAGAGAATAAAAATTGATCCATAAGCTGCTGGCATAAAAAGGAAATCGATATAAAGCTGGGATTTAAAAGCCATCAAGGATTTTTTTGCCAACTCAGGGGGCAATGCGAATATATTTTTTACAAGGGATGTTAATTCAGATGCAGACGCCGGAAACTCGAAATCGATAATACTAAATTTTCTTATAACGACATGCATGAGATAAAAATTTCTCGTTTGAAATGTCATTATGAAATTTATCAGCAAGGTGATTCCAAAAGCAATACAAAAGTGTATCCAACTAAAATGTATATAAAACAACATAGAAAATTATTTAATAATTGGCTTGGGTCCCGTCTCTTTATTTAAGGCCATTTGCATCATTGTCCTGTTATCTTTATAACTATTCCAATCAAAGTCCAGAAGAAATTGAGTAGCGGTTTTTGCGCCTAAAACAAACATGTTAATTTTATCCTGGTCAGAAAGAAAAAAGTTAAGCCAGTTATAATCTGATAAAGGAATTTTACCAATGCCTTTTTCATAAACTTTATTTTTCAATAGAAAATCTTTATCATAGTAATCCCTGATCGTATTAAACATTCGTCCGAAATAACCAACGAGGCTCCATCCCGTTGCATTTTTAGCAGTTTCATCCGGCTTACTATCATCGAGATCAATGCCAAAAGATGGTAACCTGGGTACCAACACTTTGGAATTATAAAATATATTTATAGGGAAATTAGAAAGCATACCTCCATCTACGAAGCGGGCATTTGAAGGCGGGTCCGGTTCGTTCATTACGTCCATCCATGCCTGTTTGATTTCATCAGACGTACACGGAATATTATCTATCATATACGATTCAAAAAACACGGGTATCGACATGGAGGCTCTTACAAAACCAGCAGGCTGAAGGGTATCAATGTCGGTTTTTTGCCTGAAAAGAAAACACATTTCGGGAAATTGAATTTTATTCTGTGTTACCAATTCAGATGCAATAAACGTTACATCTCCCTGTAAACTATCTACACCTTCAGGATTGTCAACTCTTAAATGAAGTTGCGGAAGTGTGGATGCTTTTGTATTTAAATCTGACACGGTATTAACTCCATTTGCAACAAGTTGTTCTTTAATCCAATCATAAAAAAAGTTTCCGGGATTGATCCCGTATCCCGAATCTTTCAAGCGCCTGGAAAGCCTCGAGATGTAAAACAAAACAAGGCTGAGAAGTAAAAAATAAAAACCCGTTAATACAAAAAATAATACCGTGACAACATAAAGAGAATGCATTTTATGCTGAAGGCCAAAGAAAATAAAATCCCCTGTTAGTAATAACACAGCAACCATGAAAACACTAAGAAACCAATTTTTAACTTTTACGGTAAAATCGCTATGAGTAATAAATTTCTTAATAATCCATCTCGCCGCAGGATGGCCATCTACAAGATTAAAAAAGTTTAAATCGCATATAGATTTTAATATTGAAATAGATTTTGCATCTTCTTTTTTTCCTATAACAGTCATTAACGCAGTATTAATAGCTCCTGCACTGGTGCCGGCCAATCGTAAAAATCTTATGCCCATTTGTTCCAATATATATGTGTAGCCTACAAGAGCTACACCCAATACTCCCCCACCCTTTTGCACAAGATTCACATATTGATTTCCGCTGGTGTCCAGCACATCGGAAACTGTTAGTGGATTGGTCTGCGGATTGAAAGTTGAGGTTAATTGTGCAAGACAGGCAACTACATCTGGGTGATTCGTAAAGTCGCTGGTAGCAAGGCTTTTATTTGTTGAAGTTGTATTGGCTCCTGTTTGTGACATAAAGAGTTTTTATCTATACCCAAATAATTTTAGTGCCTTGTGATTTTCACCGCGTAATAAATTCAAGGGCGTTTATTAACGGTTAATAGGTGCAAAAACAGGTAAGCGCAAAATAAGCAGGTTTGACTTTTGAATGCTAAGTTACAGAGAAAATCAAATGATGAGACGGGTTCAGGAATTGATATAATTATCGAGATGCCTGATGGTTTGTTGTTGTTTCAGGATAGTTTCTCTTACAACATCCGTAATAGAAATTATTCCTTCGAGATGGTTATTTTTAAAAACAGGAAGATAACGGATGTTGCTGTTGGTCATTAATTCCATGCAATGTTCCACCGTATCGTCCGGCTTTATATGCGGAAGATCAGAAGACATGATCTCTGAAACTTTTGTATCGGTTGAATTTTTGCCTTTGAGTATTACCTTTCGGGAATAATCACGTTCCGTAACGATGCCTTTATAATCTTTGTCTGTCATTACCACCACGGAGCCGATATTATTCTCAGCCATCACCTTTAGCGCGCTTAAAACTGTAGTGTCGGGGCTTACCGAAATCGCATTTTTACCTTTTCTGGAAAGAATATCTCTAACGTAATTCATAGCAAAAGTTTGACAGTAAATTACAAAAGAAATTTCAAGATCAAAAAAAAATTAAATATTTAAAAAAGAAAGCCCGGTTATTAGTTTGCAAAAAATGCTTTTAGAAAAACTTATAAAGAATTGACCCACAATAATAATTATCACTAAGAATATCTTTGTCGCTAAAAATTTGAATTATCAGGTTAATTATTGTAATTTTAAAAATAAATTAAACCGTCCCCTTTTTAAACAGTCTTATTATTATCTCTCGATACCCTACGGATTCCTGCTTTTAATTATTTTTTAAATTTTAAATTGTAGGTTATGAAAAAAATTTACGCAACTGAAGTCACAGACACGTTAGTCGCTATTGGAATTATTGCCGGGTTTTATGGTTTAATGGCTCTTGTTGCCATTATAACCGGTCTTTAATTTTCAAAGTTTCTTAGCCCTCACAAGTTTCTTAAAGAAACTCGTGAGGGTTTTTTATTTCTACCAACATTGCTCAGGATTCTTTCGTAGCTAAAACCCCGACTTTTTCAATTACCGGGGAAGTGGACAATAAGTCGTCCGCATGCTCCATAAGAGCCGCTGCAATTTTTCCTTTTAGATGAGCCTCACGTCCTTCTTCGTGGTTGAACGTATCAAAAATTCCAAATGTTGATGGACTTATTTTCAATGCGAACCATTCAACATTGTCTTTTTCATCTTCCGCCATTGGCAAAGCGCTTTTAAGAAATGCCTCAAGTGCTTCTTCTTTTCCGGGTTTGGCTTCAAGGCGCGCCAGTAATGCAAATTTTACCATGATAATTTATTGTTTAGATTGGTAAACAACAGCCTCTCGAAAAGTTAAAAAATTTGGCCATTTTATTTCTAACTAATTATTACTTTCATCTGCATCCGTGTGAAGTAGAAACAAAGGTATTATTTAAAGAAATTCTTTTACAAATAGCAAAAAATTGCCTTTGACATGATGTAATTTTATCCTAAATAAAAAAAGCGATGGAACATAAAAAAGAATTGGATGAACTGAATAAAAAGTCTCTCGAAAAGATTGACGAATATTTAAAGACAAAAAAGAATTTGGGAAAGGAGCATCACGAAAAAATAGCCGAGGCAAAAAATAAATGGCAGACTTCATGGATGGATTTTTTGATGTACCTGGAGACTATCGAAATATAATTAGTTCTTGAGTTTACCATGAATACCACTCATGCGAGTTTTTGGTTGTTTAATATAGTTTAATAAGATTTTGCTGCATTATTTTCTATATTTATCCCTCAAAATCTTAACCCACTAACAAAAATTGAATGCAAAACTCACCTGGATCATCCATACTTACCGTGGATGGCCTTAATGTTTTTTACGGAACGTTTCAGGCCGTGCGGGATGTTAGTTTTGAAGTGAAGTCTGGCGAAATATTTGGTTTATTAGGGCCTAACGGTGCCGGCAAGACGAGTACACTGAGCGCCATTGAAGGATTATTAAATCCTCAGTCAGGCGAAATAGCGGTCGCGGGATTTAACATCAGGAAGCAACCACTTCATGCCCGCGCAAACATGGGCGTTCAGCTACAATCGACAAGTTTTCAACCGGAACTTACCATTTCCGAAATTATTAAACTGTTTGCAGGCATTTACAGAGTATCACTTTCCTCTGAAAAATTAAATGCAATTCTCCGGGATATTAAACTTGACGACGCCGCCTCCAAAAAATTTGGGCAACTATCCGGTGGACAGCAACAACGTGTTTCTTTGGTGATCGCAACTATTCATGATCCAATATTGGTGATGCTTGACGAGCCCACTTCAGGGCTTGATCCGCAGTCACGAAGACAGCTCTGGGAGCGCATTGAGGCTATTCGTGAAAAGGGTCATGCAGTCTTGCTTACCACTCATTCTATGGAAGAGGCCGAGGCCGTTTGTGATCGTGTTGCAATTATTGATCATGGAAGAATTATTGCCATCAATACACCTGAAGCTTTAATTGATTTACACAAAAATGATCCTGAAGTTATCAGCGTGTCAAGGAAAGGAAAAATAACGTTAGAAGACGTTTTTATCGGATTAACAGGAAGAACCATTCGCTCATAAAAATTATAAAATGGAAACTACAATACCCGGGACATCGGGCGCATTTTTTCCGCTGATCCGCGCGGACTTTACAACGCAGTGGCGCAACAGGCGTGCTGTTATGATGTCACTCTTTGTCCCCCTGGTTATACTGATTTCATGGAAGGGTCTTATTCCGAGATTTGGAGGAGCCTTTGTTTTTTCGGTCTCATTAACAATAGGACTTGCTTCAATTGGTTTGATGGGTTACGCTATTTCGGTTGCGCGTGACCGTGATAAAGGGATATTTCAGCGGCTAAGGGTAACGCCCATGCCAACTTCTTATATAATGATGAGCAGGCTTGCCGTGCAGTTAGGAATGATTGCTTTATTGACAATCGCAGTTTTTATCATAGGCTTCCAGGTTGATAAAATTTCACTTACGCCTGTTGGTTATGTCCTCACTTTTATTACTTCTTTTCTCGGCGGCGCTTTGTATCTTGGATTTGGCCAAATGATTGTAGGGTTGATAAAAAACGCAGAAACTGTAAACTCAAGTACAAGGCTCGTCTATATTGCATTTATTATGCTTGGCATGTTTGGCGAACTCAGTAATAGTGCTGTATTTAGAAATATCGTTCACTGGTCACCTTTTGGCACCGTAAAAACTATTCTTGCTGGCAGTATGCAACCGTCATTATGGAACAATGATGCAACTTTGGCCTTATTTGCCACCATTGGCTATGCAATTGTCTTTTCATTTTTAGGTATCAAATGGTTTCGATGGAATTCTGCCGGTGCATAGCAACATCAACATTATCTTTTAAACCCAAAGGAATTATAGTTAAATTTATGATGTACTTTTAAAACAAAACATCGATCTGCTTATTCTTTTAAATCCCTTTATTAATGTCCACAAGTTTAGCAACTCCTTCCCTGCAACAAAGAAATGTTGCGTTGGATGTTTTCCGCGGTATGACAGTTTGTTTCATGATAATTGTAAATACGCCGGGTAATGATGAAACTACTTTTTCACCCTTGCATCATGCAGCCTGGAATGGATTTACACCTACAGACCTTGTGTTTCCATCCTTTTTATTTGCGGTAGGAAATGCTATGAGTTTTGTGATGAACAGGTGGGTGACAATGCCAAAGCAGAAAGTGGTATGGAAAATTTTAAAACGAACGGCTATCATTTTTTTATTGGGATACCTTATGTACTGGTTCCCATTTTTTCGCCTTGATAAAGCACATAATTTCGCAGCATTTCCAATAGAAAGAACACGGATAATGGGCGTATTGCAAAGAATTGCTTTATGCTATGGTCTCGCTTCCCTCATGATTTATTTTCTCAAGATAAGAACAACGGTTGTTATATGTATTATTATCCTTTTCTTATATTGGTTTGTTTTATATTGGTTTGGCGACGCTTCGGCTCCATTAAGCATGCAGGGCAATGCCGGCTTTTATTTCGACAGGTGGCTAATGGGTGAGAATCATATGTATCATGGTGAAGGCGTTGCTTTTGATCCGGAAGGCTGGTTAAGTACTTTGCCTGCTATCAGCAACGCTGTTGGTGGATTTATTGTAGGTAAGTGGATTCAGAAAAAAGGAAATTCTTATGAAGGCATTACAAAATTATTATTGGCAGGTTTTGCATTAATGACGTGCGGATACTTTTGGGATTTATTGTTGCCGATTAATAAAAAACTATGGACAAGCAGTTACGTCGTTTATACTATCGGTATCGATTGCGTTATTATCTCATTGCTTATCTATATTATTCAAATTCAGAATAAGGTAAAATGGTCAACCTTTTTCCAGGTATTTGGCAAAAATACTTTGTTCATTTACCTGCTTTCAGAACTGCTGGTAACTGTTCTATTCACAATACCTGTTGGCGCTAATTCAAATGTATTCAGGTGGACTTATCTAAATATATTCAGCCATGCAGGCGGTTACTTAGGTTCACTGCTTTTTGCGGTGTCCTATATGATGGTTTGCTGGTGCATTGGTTATTGGTTGTATAAAAAGAGGATATATATTAAAGTTTAATTTTGAAAAAAAAGTAAATAATTGTTTTATATTCATTATTTGATTGTGCTTCTGGAGGTTTTTAAATTTTATAATTCTACATGCGAGTAGCTATAAACGGAATGGGCCGCATCGGCCGGCTTTTATTCAGAAAGTTAATTGGAAATGAAAATATTGAGCTTGTCGCTGTTAACGACACTATGCCAATTGATAACCTTGCCTATCTTTTAAAGTACGATTCAATTTATGGATCTTTTCAAAAGCTATTAGTTATAAAAGATAATTTGATACAAGTTGAAGACAAAAGTATAAACGTGTTTCAATTTGAGGATCCTGCAAAACTTCCCTGGAAAGAATTGAATATAGACGTGGTTTTAGAATGCACGGGTATTTTTGCCTCCAGGAAAGGTTCAGAAAAACACATTGAAGCAGGCGCAAAGAAAGTATTATTATCTACAACCGGCGCCGAAGATGTTCCATTGCTTATATACGGCTTTAATCAAACAAAGTTAACCGATGATATCAATATTATTTCTCCTGGCGGCTGCATGACCAATTGTTCTATTCACATTTTATATATTCTTAATTCTATAAGTATTAAATCTGCACATATAAATATTTTGCATTCCTATACTTCGCGGCAGGAACTCGTGGATGCTCCTAGTAAAAATTTCCGGCGCGGAAGAGCAGCGGCAGAATCCATTATCCCAGTTGAAATAGATTTACAACGATCGCTTCAGCGCTTAATGCCAGGCTTGCAAGGTAAGATTGCCGCGTCTTCAATAAGAGTTCCGGTTGCCAATGGAGCAATGGCAGTATTTTCAATACAGTTGAATGATGAGATAAACCCTCAACAGGTAAATGCAATGTTCAAAAAAGCCGCCGGGAATTCTTATTCCGGTATTCTTGATTATACCGATGAACCAATAGTATCTCTTGATATCAAAGGAAACAAACATTCATGTATTGTAGATGGAACGCTTACTGCCGTAATTGGCAATCACGTTAAAGTTGTTGCCTGGTTTGATAACGAATATGGATTTACAAGCCGGATGACAGACTGGCTTGAATTATTAGCGAAAACCGGTTTCTAAAACATCGTCTATCCCCCGCGTTAGTTTATTGATTAAAATGAACTGACTAAAAACGATAAGTAAGACTCATACCCGTATTTCCGTAAACCATGGCGGGAGCAACGGTAACATTTTTAAGATTTTTATTTTTATGAATGGTCGGGACCAGGAGTCCGGTTGCCGCACCAATCATTCCCGACAGAACACAATCACTGAGAAAGTGATACCCCGCTCTTATCCTCTCATATCCCATAAGGGCCGTAAGACTTCCGGCGGCAGCATAGAAGTAGGGACGCAATTTTGAATCAGGATTAAAATCTGCAAATAATTTTGCGGTTAAAAAAGTAGCAGCAGCCGTCGTAGCTACGTGCCCGCCGTAAAAAGAACGTTGTCCACCTTTGTCCAACCTTTTATCCAAGGGCGCTTTATCGCCATATACAAAGGGCCTGCTGCGATATACCAAACCTGCCGAAAGCGTATACAGTGCTCCCGTTAGTCCAATTGCTTCTACGTATAAGACGATTAATTGCCCGGCCTTTGCTCTTTCATTTTTGTTTAGAAAAATAATAGAAAGCGGTATTACATAATCTGCATCGAACAGAATGTAACTGTCTTTATTGGCCTGTGCAGAATAATTACCTGCAATTCCACGATCGAAAAAAGGCAGGTGATCTTTTGTTTTTGCAGCGAGTTCTGCGGGAGTAAGATTACTTTTATGCTCTATGAGTTCATAGCCTATTAACGTAATACCTATCGCTCCGGTTATTACAAGGCCATCGTTTACAAAGTTCGTATGATAAGGCGATGGAATTGTCGCGTTTACTTGCAAGGTATTAATTGATTTTTTTAAATAATTAGTAACGGTATTAAAATCGCCCGTACTTAAATCATTCCGGATTAGCAGGTTATTTTGACCAAGGCAGGAGCCAATCGTAAAAGAAGCGATGCAAAATAAAAGTTGTCTTTTCATAAAAGTTAATTTACGTATTTAGAACCGGTAGTTTTGAAAGTAACCAAATGCGATGCTAAATCCTTCTCACGACGTAAAGGCATCTAACAATCGCATTACTTCGACCCCATCTTCTCCACTGCATGGATTGGGACCTTCCTCTAAAAAATACTGCACAACTTTTTCTATCATAGGTTGCTGAACATGACGGGGAGGCGTAAACGAAATAGTTTGAGTATCCCCGTTTTTGTTGATCACAATTTTTTGTTCGTTAAAAAAACTGAATCTGATCTCCCCTTCCGAACCTATAATTTTACAAATATCTTTTTCTTCGTGCTCAGAACAATTAAAGCGCCAAAGCCCTTGAAAAACGACTCCACTTTTAAATAAAATATTACCTGCAACAACATCATCAGATTTATACATCCCCGCTTGATTTACTGAAATGCCTTTTGCTGTTTTTACCGGGCCAAAAAAATAATACATAAGATCAAGCTGGTGCGGAGCAAGATCATGAAACAAGCCGCCACCGGAAATATCAGGATCAACTCTCCACCTGTTTCCCGGCAAGAGCAACTCTTCTTTCAAAAGCAACTTTTTATAGAATTCAAGTTGCAAAACGCTTACTTCACCGATCGTATTTTACCGTAATTAATTTCTTTATCTTATTAAAATAGGGCTGCTGCCCGGCGATAATGTGCTATAGATAATTTTACATGATTTCCTTTGCAACTTTCACCATTCGCGTTGCCGAGCCGGAGTTTGTTGTCATAGGTTTTTCAACATATACAGGCTTACCTGCCGCGATTGCCTGCAATAGTATATTCCTCATGAGATGAAGGCGGCGTTGCAATGTAAATTGCATTTACTTCAGGATCATTGATAATTTTTCTGCATTATCATACCATTTAGGCACCTGGTGCCGTTCGCATAATCCTTCGCTTTTCGCCATCTCTTCTCATTACTGCTACAAGAGACGAATTTGCCACTTTATTAAATGCAGGTCCGCTTTTTATTTCAGTTACATCGCCGCATCCAATAATTCCCCATTTAATCTTTTTCATTCAAAAATTTATTAAAGTTATTTGATTCTTTCTATTGCCAATTTTCAATTCGCTTAATATCATGTTTAATATAATAAAATCAATTTTTAAAAAATTATTTTGATACTTGAATTTTTATTTTCTTTACAAGCTAATCACTGTTAACAGAATTTCATGACGCTACCTAAAATTAACCGCAGCCCTTCTATTTAAAACTTGCGGCTGTACTTATTTGCTCTTATTGCATTGGGATACCTGGGCATATTAGGCAAAGAATTATTATGCCCGATGCTATTTGGATTATTATTTTCTATGCTGATCTTGCCCCTTGCTGTTTTTTTTGAAACAAAAATAAAATTGCATAGGAGCGCCGCATCGGCATTGGCAGTGTTGTTTTGCTGGCAGCTATAGCAGGCCTTATCTACCTGATTGGTACACAAATTTCAAAAATTTCAAACGATCTTCCCATGCTGAAGCAACAGGTAATGCTTCTCTTCATGATTTCCAGGAATGGATTTCAAAAACATTTCATATCGATGTTGACAAGCAAATGAATTATGTAAGTACTGCAACTTCAAAGCTTGAAACTGCTACGCCCGGTGTTATCGGAGCTACGGTTCTTTCCTTTCGTCAATTTTGCTATTTCTTGTTTTCATAATTCTTGATACATTTTTTTTGCTGTTTTACAGGAGAAGATTGCTCAAATTCTTGATAGATGTTTTTGAAGATGAAAACGGCAACTGTCGTATATGATATTGTAGCAACCGTACAATCAATGGTCAGGAAATATCTTGTTGGGCTTTTGCTTGAAATGAGCACTGTTGCTGTTGTTTGCTGCAGTGTATTTATGCTGATCGGAATAAAATATGCAATTCTACTAGGCCTTATTACCGCTATATTCAATATTATACCTTATATCGGGATATTTACTGCTTTGTTTTTAAATATTATAATCACTTTTGCAACCGCTGCCGCCGGAACAAAAATTTTGTTTGTTGTTATTACTGTTGTTTCCATGCACCTTATCGACAGCAACATTTTACTTCCTGTAATTGTAGGATCCAAAGTAAGGATCAATGCGTTTATTACCTTGATGGGCGTTGTCCTGGGAGAAATGATCTGGGGAATTCCCGGCATGTTTTTATCCATTCCTGTTATTGCCATTGCCAAAATTATTTTTGACAGGGTAGAAAGTTTGAAACCGTGGGGAACCTTATTAGGAGATGAAAAAATTGGAGCCAAAGCAATTAAGTTTAATATAAACAGGAAGCGAAAATCAAACACGACCTGATTTGGATTATCGAAGCAGTTCGCAATGATTTTCGATAATAGCGGTATAAAGCACTGTACGAAAAGTCACAAATACTTTTAGCCCATGGGTTATTTGCTAAACATTTTACCCGCGATTTCCGCATCATGACCATAAATATCGTTGCGAAAATTTAATTTTCCATTTGCGTCTACCCATGCTGTATAGTAAGTAATAAAAACCGGTACGGGATTCTTCAAAGCAACAAATTTCTGATCTCCGCTGTTCATTGCCTGATTAATTTTTTCTTTGGTCCAATCCGGATCATCTTTTAAAAGATAGGCGGCAAGTTTCTCCGGTTCGCTTAACCGAATGCAGCCGTGGCTATAAGCTCTTACATCCTGATTGAAAAGACTTTTGGCAGGCGTATCATGAAAATAAATATTAAAACTATTGGGAAATAAAAACTTGACCTTTCCAAGAGAGTTTTTATCTCCGGGCTTTTGCCTAACAACCGGAAGCCCGTCACGCGTGCCCGTAATTTCCATATTATTATCTTTAAGATAATTTTTATTTTTTGCCATCGCTGGTTGGATTTCTTTTTTCACTATGCTTTCGGGAACGTTCCAATAGGGACTAAAAACAATCGTTGTAAGTTTATCGGAAAAGATCGTCGTGCTATGGCCATCCTTACCCACCACTACGTTCATGTTGAAAACCTGGCTTTTGCCATCATATACATATAAAATAAATTCAGGAATATTTACAACTATTAATCGTCCGCTTGGCTTCTGAGGCATCCACCGCATTCTGTTCATATTTATTAAAATTTGTTTTAGCCTGTCAATGGCCGGAACATTCATTTCTTTCAAAATATTGATTGAAAGTGTACCGCTTTTTTTAAAGCCAAATCGTTCCTGGTAATTTTTTATGGCAGTTGACAGGTTCTCATCGTACAAGGCGGAAGTATCAGTCGAATCAAGGTCGCCGGTGATTGCCAGAAATTTTTTAACTATAACGATATCCGGTGATGTGTGTCCCTTCTTTACTTTTATAACAGAGCCCGGAATCGCCGGCCAACCGCCGGCCCGTAAAATTTCTGTATATTTTTTTAATTGGGCAGTCAGTGATTTATACGATTCATTAATATCTGAAAAATATTTATCGTCTTTATGTTTTTTATTTAAGAGGGAGTCAGCAAGATAAACAGGATCAGCTTTTTTAAATGGAATAAACCTTTCCATCTCTTTTCTTTTTACATATCCTTTTTCAAAATTGTTGCGGCTAAACGTGATGAAATTTTCAGTAAGTAGTAACTCAGTATTTATTATTGAGGCGTCTTTTGAATTTACAACCAGGCTGTCGTTGGCCATAAGATCATCCATTCTATTTTTCATGCGTTTCAACGATTTCGATGTATCGCCTTCGTAGTTTTTTAAACTCCAAAATCCAAAGGCTTGTTCGGTCAGGCCGTCACTTGAAAACCAGGCAAACTGGTAATTACGGGCATTGTAAAAGCTGCGCATGCGGCGCGCGAGAGAATCCGGAATATTATTTTTCGCTATAAAATTTTCTAAATCTAAACTGTCCAGAAATAAATCATTGTAAGCATTTTGCATATTAATGCTATAATCGCGGGAACTTATTTTCGCTTCTTTTTTGGAACTTTTGTTATCCGAGTTACTATTATTGTTATTACAAGCGGCAATAAATATTACAAGCAAAGTTAACAGGGTACAGGTTTTTTTCATAGCCGGCAAATATACAAAACACATGCCCAAGAGCAAATGTTAAAGTAATTTTGAATTGTTTCTTCAACAATTATAAATTGCATGTATGCGAAAGTTTGAAGATAGCTACAGGCATAAAGGGCTGAGGCGGAAGCTTATTGAATCTATTAAAGACAAAGGCATAACTAATGAAAATGTGCTTTTAGCAATGACAAATATTCCCAGACATTTTTTTCTCGACACTGCCTTTGACCACATTGCATACGAAGACAGAGCATTTCCCATCCAGGCAGAACAAACTATTTCGCAGCCTTATACTGTTGCTTATCAAACACAACTTTTACAAGTACAGCCTTATGAAAAAATATTGGAGATAGGCACCGGAAGCGCTTACCAGGCCTCAGTTTTAGCAGAAATGGGTGCTAATGTTTTTACTATCGAAAGACAAAAAAAATTATTTGAACTTAATAAAGAATTTATTTTCAAACGTAAATATCCCAACATAAGATTTTTTTATGGCGACGGATTTGAAGGCCTGCCCACCTATGCGCCGTTCGATAAGATTTTAATTACCGCTGCCGCTCCATTCATTCCTCCAAAACTTACTGAACAGCTAAAAGCCGGGGGCAAAATGGTGCTGCCGCTTGATGATGATAAATTGCAAAAAATGATACGCCTTACTAAAAATGAAGACGGAAGTTTTGAAGAAGAAACATTTTCTAATTTTTCATTTGTGCCAATGCTAAAGGGAAGGAATTAAGTTGATGTAAATTCTATAAATTATTATTGACACATCGCCGATGCCAACATTTCAAAAATAAAATTTGGAATTTGAAAATAATTGTATTTACATTTGCAGTGTACTACTTAACTAATACACTAATGATAGAAATTCAAAACTTATCTTTTGGTTATAAAAAAAGGAAACTGCTCTATAATAATTTAAGCCTGAAACTTGAAAGCGGAAGTATTTACGGGCTTCTCGGTAAAAATGGTGCCGGTAAATCTACCCTGCTTAAAAATTTTATTGGATTGTTGTTTCCAAAAGGGGGTAGCATTTCCGTAAATGGATTCGAACCCAAAAAAAGATGGCCCTCATTTTTGGAAACTATTTATTTTATCCCCGAAGAAGTATATGTGCCGGCATTAACTGTAGAAGCATATAAGAATTTGTTTTCACCTTTTTATCCCACCTTTAACGAACAGCAATTTTACAACTATCTGGAGCAATTAGATGTTCACGATAAAGGAAAATTAAACGGCCTCTCCTTTGGTCAGCAAAAAAAATTCATTATTGCGTTTGCACTTGCCTGTAATACAAAAGTTTTGTTGCTGGATGAACCAACTAACGGCCTTGATATTCCTTCCAAAATAAAGTTTCGAAAATTGATTGCTTCTGTATTCACTGATGACAAAATCATTTTTATTTCCACCCACCAGATACGCGATCTTGACAATTTAATTGACCGGGTAATTATAGTTGACAATGGTGAGTTGCTATTAAATGCATCCGTTGGTAATATATCTGAAAAGCTCTGTTTTAAAACGGTAACCGAATTAAAAAGTCCAGATGAAATTCTTTATAGTGAAGAGTCTTTAAAAGGTTTTTCTATAGTTACAAAAAACATCAATGCTGAAGATAGTAAGGTAAACCTGGAACATCTTTTCAATGCGATTACGGAGAAACCAATACTTGCAAAAGCAATTTTTAAAAATTAAAAAGAGCCTAATGAACAATACATTTAACTTAAAACGTTTTGGACTTCTGTTAAAGAAAACACTACTGGAGAAACCGATGCAAATGTTCGGTTTTACCGGGCTTATTTTTATTTTTATTTTGATAGTGTACTACATTGTAAAAACTTTTGTGAATTTCCAGGTTGCACAAAACATCTCGTTTCTTTGGGGCCTGGTTGGGGGAGATTTTATACTTGCCTCATTTATGTTTAATTATTTTAGCACTACTGCAGGCGGTTCATCTTATCTAACACTTCCTGTCTCAAACTTTGAAAAATGGCTTTGTGCAGTCTTAATAGCCGCAATTTTATATCCTTTAATTTTCATGGTATTTTACAGGATAATGGACGCAGGTTTTGTAGCTGCTTATCATCATAGTCTTGATCCCAATGGACCCTTTTATAAGATCCGGCATGATGCAGTTTATTTATTATCATTTGGCGACCGTATGCCGCGAATAGTCTATCCTATGTTCCTGGTTTTCTCAGGGATGATGTTAATTGGATCGCTTTATTTTAATAAGGTTGCGTTGGTAAAAACTGCCTTGGCTGCATGCATACTTTTTTTCGCTATTTATGGATTGAATTATTTGTTCGCCCGTTTGATGTTCAACAACATTGACGATGCATTTCCATTTCAGCATGTTGCCATTTTGGTTGGGAAAGAGGTAGGTTCTGTGGAACTTCCTAAAAGCGTGCATGACCCCATTTGGTATTTTATAAATTTTGGCTTCCCGGTAATATTATGGGCAGTTTCATTCATACGTTTACGTGAAAAAGAATTTTAAAATAAATAGATGGAGTTTAAAGATACGCCGGCGATTTACATACAGATAGCAGAATATGTTTGTGAACAGATTTTATTGAAAAAATGGAAGCTGGGAGATAAGATCATCAGTATAAGAGACCTTGCTGTAACTATGGAAGTTAATCCGAATACGGTTCAAAGAGCGTACGACTTCCTGCAGCAAAGGGATATTATTACCAATAAAAGAGGCATTGGATATTTTATTGATGATGATGCGATGGAAAGAATTCTGAGTTTCAGAAGAGAACAGTTTATAGAAAATGAATTACCTGTTTTTATGCGAAACATTTATCTTTTAAAAATAGATTTTAAAGAAATAAAATCTTCGTTTGACCAATTTGTAAAAGACAATTTTAAAACCAAATAATATGAAATTGAGTTCCCGGATATTACTAGGTATGTTAATCATACTCATAGCGGGCTTGTTATTATCAAATATTGTATTAAAAAAGGAATACAATAAAATTGATAAAAGTGACCTCCATTGGAACTACACAAACGTTCTCACCCAGCATTTTAAATACCTTGAAATAGAGGGAGGTAATAATACAAAAGTAGCATTTGAACAAAATAAAAACTGTTCAGTACGTGTTTTAAATGATTGGCAGCGATATCATCCTGAACTGATACAATCGTTTGTAAAAAATGATACACTTTTCATAAAATTTATCTACAAGAGTGACAATCAAAATGAAAAAGACTGGATGAAATGGACGACGCTGGTCCGTATTTTTTCGCCAGAGCTTCTATCTGTTGAAGGTTTTAATACTGACTTCGAAATGTTTAAACTGAAACAAAAAAGTATAGCAGTGAATATGTCCGGTAAATCTAAATTTGAGGTAGAAAGTATGATTTCTGATATGGATTCTATTAATGTAGTTCAGAAAGATTCTTCTTCTGTTGAATTTGAAATGTCGCCTGACTATAAATCAAAAAAAAGAGAAGATACGGTCGTAAACAATGGTGTCGCAATACATTTTGGTGATAGAACAACTCCTCCTATCGCAGGTTCGAGTGATATAAAAAGCGATGAGGCAATGAACATTAGCTGGATTAACGCAAATTTGCAAGGAAACTCTATACTCGATGTTGGCCATGCGCAGATTCAGTTTTTACAACTTAATATAGCAGATAGTTCCGCAATTATTCTTTCCGGGGGAGCACTAAGGAAACTTGAACATTAAAACTTTATTCTCACAAATGGTCTACATTTTCCGCTGCCTTTTTCGCAATATTATCCCAGTAAAATTGCTTGAAAAAATCGTCAGTAATTGATTTATGTAATGATGTTGCCTCTTTCATCATCTCTGAAAATGCGTTGCCAGTCATCATTTTCACATATAAGCAATTTGCCGTTGCAAATATTTTCGTCTATGCCGATTGCCCCATTAATGGTGGACACTGCATTTAAATTATAACCTAATGCTTCAACCAATTTTGTTTTGATACCACCGCCATCATTAACAGGATTTATAAAAACATCCGCACCTTTAAAATAAATATTAATGTCTTCAACAAACCCTGCATAAATAATATTGGCATCTGCATATTGTTTCAACCCGTTCATTTCCGCCGGCAAATTTTTGCCACATATAATTATTTTATAATTGAAATTGTCTTTTATAAATATTGGATTAATTTTTTCAATAATATTTTTCACCGCCTCAAGATTAGGATGATAGTCCAGTGCGCCATTAAAAAGATATAAAATTGTTTCGTCGCCCAAATTGTATTTTATTTTCAATTCCTCTGTTTGCGTGTATCCGTTCCTGTGAGGAAGGCACTGTATTCCATGAAATGCCGAAAGTGATAACCGCAGTTTTGCCAGGCAACAATTTATACTTTTCAATAAAATATTGCCTGTCTTTTTCATTAATGCAAAATGTGAAATCAGCATTGCTGTGAACATATTTTTCATAATGCCATAAAATTTTCCACCACCATTTTCCGGTTGTTTTAAATCTTTCTGATTCTATATTATGAGAATGAACAATAAGTTTTACGTTACAAAATTTTTTTAAAAAATTGCCAGCCATCCATAATAAGGATGTTCAAGAATAATATGCGAAATATTATTTTGCCTGATTATTTTTTTTATAAGGATAAAATAAAAAACATTGATGTACCGAAGCCTGCTGTTGCTTAATATATTTATAATGGTATAAGGTGCAGCATTTACAGCATTATCTTTAACGGTAACACAATATAAATTATGATGCTTCGAAAAATATTCATTAAAGCTGGCAATGCCTTTCTGGCCGCCAAACTTTGCGGGAAAAATTTTGTAAGGAACGATACTGAGTACATTTGCCATTAATAAAAAACTTTATTCCAACAAATTAATATTATTTTGTCGGGATTATTTTCAAACTGCCTTTTTATGAAGGTAATATCCTTTTTTTCGCGATTAACAATTATCTGCAATATCGCTTTTTTAGTTTTTATCTTTTTGGCAAAAATGGAAGCCAGGAAGCAGGTTACGCACAATGTTGATACGGTTGTTGCTGTTTCCTATGTTAAGGATATCATTATTACGCTTGGCGTTTCGGCTATCGTCATTAACCTGCTGATGTGCATTGTTTATTCTGTAATCGTTATAATCGGAAAGCAGAGAATACTGCCTAAATGGCTTGCGGCAATTAATTGTTTGTTTTTAATTTTCCAGATTTTTTTTTCTTTTTCAGATAGACTTAATGCAATGCTATTGATGAACAATTCTCAGAAATAAGATACTAATTCAGTAAACATCAGGCACGAATAATTTTCTTTTAATCATACCAGGTCAACAATTTTATCTATTGGCAATGTTACACTCGCTGCCGAAAAATTGTTCCAATCTATAAAACGAAAAGTTTCAATTTCATTTTTTTCATTATAGATTTTCATCTGCGCTTCATCAAAATCAAATTCTTTATGCTCTGCAATGGAACGCAATTGGCTGCAATGGCTTTTACAAAATAATAAATAGAAATGATCTGATGTTCAGGATTAAACGCGCTCATCTGGAAATAATCTGTTGTGTAAATATGTTCTTCAACTTGTACATCTAGATCCATTTCTTCTTTAAATTCTCTTTTAAGACAATCTCTTGTTCCTTCTCCTAATTCCATTCCGCCACCGGGAAATTTCGTATAATATTTACCCCTTATAAATTCATCACTTACCAGTATCTGCTTTTGTTCATTGATCAATAATACCATATACACGAAGATTGAACATGTTTAAATATTTTATATTGAATTTCTCCTTTAAAAACAATTTCAGCAGGACCGCAGAGCCAGATATTTTTAAATTCTGTATCACTGATTTTATCAAACTCAACACTTAATTTACCGCCCTTTGTTTTTACTTCAACCCGGTTAAATCCATTTTCATTATGGGCAGAAATAAGTGCGGAAGCTGTAACACCTGTTCCGCAACTTAATGTTTCATCTTCAACGCCGCGCTCATAAGTGCGAACAAAAATATCATCATCGTTGAGTAGTTTCAACAAAATTTACATTAATACCTTCTTTCGTCAAATTCGTTTGCTGTTGCGGATTTCTCGTCCTTCGGATACATACTCTAATTCTTGCATCCGGAACAATTTTTACATAATGCGGAGAACCTGTATTTAAAATATAATGATCGTAAGAAAAATTCCACATCCTTTACATCATTCATTTTTAATCGTACTTCTCCATTAAAATCTATTTCACCGTAATGATCACCATCAACTGCAGAAAATGATATATTCGATTCTTTTTAATTCCAAGCATCGATGCAAACTTTAACTATACACCTTCCGCCATTTCCACACATGGAGCCTTGCTTTCCATCAGCATTAAAATATTTCATTTCAAAATCAAAACCCGTTTTTTCATTCAGCATCATCAAGTCCATCTGCGCCTATGCCAAAACGCCTGTGGCAAAGAAATTTACCTTCTCTTGCTGTAATATTGTCTGTAAATATTTTCCCGGTTATCGAGCAGAATAAAATCATTTCCTGTTCCCTGGTATTTAAAAAATTCAATTTTCATATTTTATAGTATTTACTTCTAAGGAATAATTATATTGTCCATCTTTTAAACCTCAGTGTTCATTTTAAAGTTTTTCAGAAATAATTTCTAACGATTTTTTAATAAGCTTTTCAATCAATTCAATGGATCTTTGCTGAAATTTTTATGAATTCGGTTTGCAACAATGGCGCTTAACGAAAAACAATTATGATGCAATGCCTTTCCCAGTCCATATATTCCGGCAGTTTCCATTTCAAAATTCGTAATTCGATGATTGACCAAATTCAAATGATAGTAAGCCTGTCAATTAATTGCGGGTTTGGTAATTCCGAGCCGAAGTATTCTTCCCTGCGGACCATAAAAGCCTGGACAAGTTACCGTGATTCCCTGGTGATAACCCTACAAAATGTTTTAATAAATGAATGGAGCTGATGCAATATAAGGATAGCTAAACCCATTGTTTAATTGCGTTTGTGTAACAAAAGAATGAAGCAATTGTTTTTCTTCTTCATTATTTTCATGAAAATAAAAATTCATCAGGTTATCAATGCCAATTCCATGAGTGCTTGCAACAAAACTATCCACAGGAATATCTGCCTGCAGCGAGCCTGAAGTTCCGATGCGGATTATATTTAAGTGTTTTAACTCTGTTTTTGATAGTTCTTGTTTCAAAATCAATATTTGCCAATGCATCCAGCTCATTCAACACGATATCAATATTATCTGTGCCAATGCCGGTGCTCACAACGGATATTCTTTTTTTGCCAATCTAACCGGTATGTGTTACAAATTCACGATGACTGCCTTTTAACTTCTATTTTATCAAAATATTTACTTACTTCCTGCACCCGTGCGGGATCGCCAACGGTAATAATCATTTTCAGCAATTTCTTCCGGCATCAGATCAAGATGATAAATAGCGCCCCGTTCGTTAATGATTAATTCCGATGCTGCGATTTGTTGCATGATCATGTAAATGCATTTAGAATAATGTAGAAGTTTTATTTATGTGAAATAGGCGCTTTACAAAACACCCGAATTTCGCATATTAGCAATTGAAATTTCTAAAAAAAAAATTGTGTTACTTTTGTGCGCTTTAAAAAATGGTCCTGTGGCCGAGTGGCTAGGCAGAGCTCTGCAAAAGCTTCCACAGCGGTTCGAATCCGCTCGGGACCTCAAAGTAAGAATCGCAACAGCGTGATTCTTGCCTGTCTTTAACCTTTCAATTATTTACTGATTTTTATTTGTGGGTGGCTTAAAAGTTCTTTTGAAGCCAGGACCTACATTTCAATCTCTCACAATTCCAAAAAGAATACTATACGCTTTGTAAAAAAATATTAAAAATCAAAACATGTCTTTACCTCACAAAATTGTCGCGGACCGTGCAAACTTATTTAAAGGCCTTCATCACAATGATAAGATATTAGTGCTTCCAAACATCTGGGATCCTTTAGGCGCAGTACTTTTAGAAAGTTTGGGTTATGCGGCTGTAGCTACTGCGAGCGCATCAATTGCTTTTAGTAACGGATATACTATGGAGAAAATATACCTTTTAAAGACGTGTTATTGATCTTAAAAAAAATTGTTGAGAGTGTAAAAATTCCTGTAACGGCGGATATAGAAAGCGGTTATGCTTCCAACATTGCTATGCTTGAAGAAAACATGAAGCAACTTATTGACGCAGGCGTATCCGGAATCAATATTGAAGACTGTGCTCATGATAATGGCAATATAATTTCCATAAATGCACAATGCGAAAAAATAAGTTGCATTAAGAATGTAGCGATGAAAATGAGTGTTCCACTTTTTATTAATGCCCGAACAGATGTATATCTTAAATCGAATAATTTATCTGCTGAAGAAAAATTAGCAGAAACAATACTACGGGGAAAAGCATACAAAGATGCCGGTGCAGATGGATTCTATCCTATTTTTGTCAAAGAAAAAGAAAGTATGAAAACCATCGTGCAGGAAGTTGGTTTGCCGGTGAATATTTTATTGCTTCCCGGCATTCCCGATTTTGAAACGCTACAAGCTATAGGCGTAGCAAGAGTAAGTCTTGGCCCGGGGTTTTTGAAAATGGCTATTAACGCTATGAAAAATATTGCCGAAAAATTATTACAATATCAAGGCCAGGCAGAGGTTTCAGGGAATCCTGTCACTTCGGTCTATTTAAATAATTTAATTTCCGGCGTAGGAAATAGTGAAGTTGTTATCAACTAAGACTAAGCTATGTATGTGGCTGATGGGAAATAACTATTCCTGAAACTGGATTTATTTTTGACGATACCATCAAATAGAGAGATTAAGATGCAACTGATTTTTCAAACTTATCCAAACAATATCCATCTAATAATTATAACAAATTTTGAAAGTTGCATCGGCCAGCTTTTCATCAATAAGTATCTGGCAGGCTAACCTATAATTTGGATTTGTTATTCCAGTCTTTTTTATCGTGGCTTCTTCATTTCTGTTAAAGGAACAAAGTTCGTTACCTGTATTTATAAGTTCCACGACGCAGGTTCCGCATCTGCCCATTCCTTTGCACTCGCCAAAATCTTCCAGGTAGATTTTTTCATTTATTAATACCATCAGGTTCCTGTACTCGGAATGGTAAGTGTTAACAACATAGGCTTCTTCCCCGTCAAGCAGGGTGAATTGTATGTGAGGTTTCGGGATGGTCATTAATAAAGTCTGAAAGAAACAGGAAGCATCTTTAATTACTTGTCCTGGTTCAGAAATTTAACTCCACCGTCTGCTGAAAATATTATATAAGCATTAAACGCAGTGGTTACTTCAAGCTGGTGTTCTTTATCAGCAGGAATCAGTGTTGTTGAACCTTCTCTCAGCTCCACTACATTATCGGAAAAGATTATTTTTCCTAAACCATCCTTTACTATAAGAAAGCCGTCAGAAGTGGCTTTGTGCGTCGGCATGGATTCGCCGGCCTTGAGAACTACGTTCATTACTTTGTAATGATCGTTACCGAAAAGTTTTTTCATTTCCATAAAAATATTTTTTATTTTTTTATCCAGAATTCATCTTCATATTCATCTTTCAGAGGCAGCGCTTCTGCTTCATTCAATTTTTTCCCTATAGATTCTAATTGATCATTGCTTAATTCACTTTCCATGTAAGGAAATAAATACCGCTCTTCATACCTAACGTGTTCATCAACGAGTTCAGCAATTCTTTGCAATACTTTTTTTGAACCCGTGTTGTCCAGCAGCGCAAGCGTGCCAATCAAATTATTTATTTGTTTATGCTGTTCGATTGCTTTGGCAACTTTTTCATCATCAATAGCGGGGAACAAAAAAAGTTCTTCTTCCCGGAAATGAGGAAGTAAAAAATTAAGTGAAAAATACCGGACGTAATTTATGATGCGTTCCGTGTCCGTTTCGCTGTTTAAGCCTTGCTTTATTTTCCAGCAAAACAATAAACTAAGATGATGCTCCCTTGAAAGCCGCAAAATATTTTCGTTCCTTTTAATAGGCTGAGTAATCATAGATGTTAATTATTTATTTTTTGCTTCTCCCGCTGTTAAAAATATACGAAGAGCCGCTGCATTATTGTGTTGCGTATCATGCGCTGCATACAGTAATGTAACCGTTGCATGTTGCTTTACTAAGTCTTTCAATTCATCCAGTGCTGTTGATTGCTTCAATTCTTCTTTATATTTTTTTATAAATTCGTTCCATTTTTCTGCATCGTGATTAAACCATTTTCGTAACGCAGCAGATGGCGAAATTTCTTTAAGCCAAATATCTGCTTTTGCATCTTCCTTCTTTAATCCGCGTGGCCAAAGGCGATCCACTAAAATTCTGAATCCATCTGATTTTTCATATGGCTCATAAATTCGTTTGATAACTACTTCAGCCATTTTAAAAAAATTAGCTTTTTATTTTTCCGTTGTATTAAAAACATCCTTTCGTTGCGATCAGGCCAGCATTGTTTTAAGAAGACTACTACCAAAAAAGATCAGTAATAAAAGTTTGATAAATTCCAAAGCCGTGAAATACCAATGCAGGCTTGACGGGGCTACACGTTTACCGTTGATAAGCGCTTTCGCTCTTTTGTTTAAAGCAGGAAGCAGCCACACTGTTGTAAAGCAAGAATGATAACAATTACTATAAACCAATCAACGAACAATGGCTTTATTTCGCTTCCAAAAAAAAGTAAGTTAATGCCCACTATTATCGTGAAAGCCCATTCCACTTTATTGAGCGCACTAAATACCAATTTGCCGATACTTAGTCCTCCGACCGTTATTGTAACGTTAGGTGCCCGAAACTTAAGCCAGGATTCCATAAAACTGATAGCTGCTATAAAGCCTGCCCAAACAAACGTGCAGGTCACAATAAAAATAATGCTGTTCATTATAATAAACTTTTAAAAGGGTTTTCCTGGAAATATTTTATTTTCTCCTCAAACAACTCTGCCATTTTTCCGGCCCGCCATTTGGCATCTTCGGCAACGGCGCCTTTAAATAATTCGTCAAGAGTTTGCCTGAATAATTCCATCCATTTTTCAAAGTGATCATGAGATATTGGAAGACTTGCGTGTGGCGGAAAAGGGCTTCCGAAATAAGTATGTTCGCCGAGCAACACGGTTTGCCAGAAAGTGTACATTTTTTCAAGATGCTGCGGCCAGCGATCCTGTATTCTTTCATTAAATATTGGCCCGATTAATTTATCCTTTCTTACTTTTCCGTAGAAGGTATCTACCATTTTTTTTATGTCGTCCAGTGATATAATTTCTTTAGTGTTGTTCATAATTTTTATTCTTTCATAGAGAGGTAGGTGATAAGGTAATACAATACCCAGCCTGCAAAATCTATGATCAATATCCATACCCACGAACCAATGCAGGCTGTTGCTTTTCGCAGGCAGGGCAGGCAAATGCTACCACACCTCGAATAACCGTCAACAGTAACAATAATATTTTCTTCATGCTAAAAGGTTTTATTGCTTAAAAATATTGCTTTGATGTTATTTCGCCAGGAAAAAGAAAGTCAATAGTGCCGGCTTTATTCCACCGCCCGAAGATTTATTTTTGTCTTTTTTCGTTTGTTTATATTGCATAAATGCGTCTATCTGTTTACTATCCATGTTACTGATGTATCGGTTCAGGCGGCCTTGTTCATCTCCGGCATTCTTCTTCTTTTTGCTGCTGACCACCTCGGATGTTTTTATTTTTAGAAAAATTACTGCCACGAAAACTATAGCCAGTATGATAAATAAGAGAATCATGTTGCCATTACCGGAAGTAGTAATGGAAGCAGATGAACCGTCTGCCTGTGCCTGCAATGTCACTGAAAAAAATCCCGATATAACAAAAATTGCCAGCGTCCTAAAAATAGATTTTGCCTGCATAAAAAATACATTAATACCTTTTTATCCTTTATTATTTAAAAAAATTTATTTCCTTTTCAGAAAAGCGAGATTTTTTTCCAATTGTTTGCTGAACTCTCCGATTGTGGTATTCTCCAGCATGTTATAGATGCTTTCTCTCACCTTTTTAAACTGGTTATGAATAGGACATGGTCGTATTTCATTGCAGTTTTTTAAACCGAGTCCGCATCCTGTAAAAAGCTTGTCACCGTCAATAGCCTTTACAATATCAGCAAGCGAACACATTGATGAAACATCTTCCACATAAAATCCGCCTGTTGGCCCCTTTAAAGATTGAACAAAACCTTTCCGGCTTAAATCCTGCAATATCTTCGCAACGAAATATTCCGGCGCATCTGTCGCTTTAGCAATCTCTTTTATCCCCACCCTACTGCCTGCCTTTGTTTTTTGTGCTATAAAAATCATGGCACGGATGGCGTATTCACAAGTTTTTGAAAACATTTACTTCTTTTACACCACAAAAGTAGCAAAGAAATTTAATAAAAGACTTTTTTGTCTTCTATTAAATTTAATATTTTTTTTGAAAGATGTTAGCGTAACCCCGGTATTACTTTAAGTCGAAGCCATATTTTTTATAAACCGCTTTTGCCACATCGCTAATCAAGAATTTCATGAAGTCTTTTGCGGCCTGCGGATGCGGGGCGGTTTTAAGCGCACCAGCCATATATGTTGTCTCAACATTCTGATCATCTGGTATCGCAACCATCTCCACAGGATGGTGGATCATTTGTTGGTAATAGGCTTCAGAATACCAAACCGGGGCTGCATCGCTTTGCTGATACATAATGCGCATGGGGGTTTGGCGGTGGTGTATCTGCGTTAAATAAGTGCTGCTGTCAGCAACTTTTATAACCATAATTTTATTTTTTAAAGCCTCTCCCCCAGCTTTTAGATACGCGATCTCTATTTGCTTTGCAATGCCTTCCCACGCAGGATTTGGCATGCTTACACGCACCTCGTCTCTTCCTAAATCCGCAAGTCCATGAATTTGTTTGGGATTGCCTGCGTGTACCATAATTGCTAATTTATTATAAGCATAAGCTGCAGTGTCGCTAAAATAATTGTTCATTTGCACTATACGGGTTTTTCCTGCGGTATAAACATCAGGTAGTAAAGTAATTCGCATATTACCCACCGTTAGTGATCCGCTTTCAATTTGTTTTGCAAGAATTCCGGGAGGCAAAGTTTCCGCAAATACTCTCTTGTATTGAGGATATTCTTCTTTAAATGCAGCAAGCAAATCATCAATGCACATAAACTGGTTTCCTGCAAAGAATACCACAAGCTGGGGATCATTGATATCCCCAAACAGATCAGGAACGTTATCTACACCGGGAATGGTAAACATCACCCCGCTTTTCGGCGGGGTATTCCAGGGTGGGTCGTATTGATGATCCTGAGCGTCTACCCTTGTTATGCAACAGGCCAGCACCATTAAAGGAAAAATCAATTTCTTCATATTTACACAAAATTACTTTATGGTTTTACAATAGCCCACCCTTCAGCCTGCCTTAGAATTAGTTCACCATTGCCACTCGGAACGATCCCGATAAAATCATATATCTGGTCGCGACCTATTTTTCGCTCCTTTAAGGTGTTGTTGCATTGCGCCACTATTACACCTCTTTCTACGAGGGCTTTTAAATCATCTTCATATTTACCGCCTTTCATGTACGCATCTGTACCCGCACTAAACGCAACCAGCTCAACCTGTAATTTGTCTTGCAGTCGCGGATCATTTAAAGCATTCATAATGTTACGTAAGGTTTTTTCAATTCTTTTCGGATCATTAAAATCTAACTGGTAAATAGCGTGATACTTTTTTTGTGTAGGCTTTGCACCCGTAAACGCCCGGTTATTTTCCAATAACTTATCGCTTGTTTGTGCGGATATTGCTTCTGTTATTATAAGAAAGCAAAACAACATAAGTGTTAATCTTTTCATTGTGTCTCTTTTTTAATTTAATAATTTTTTATTTGATGTTATCTTATTGAGCGCTTCCCGAATTGGTGAGTAAGGCCCATATTTATGCTGCTTTTCAGAAAAAGAATCGATATAAGGCCCATAGGGATAATCAACTGGCTTCTTCGCAATTTTTTTCCAATCATTACTTTGGTCGAAATGAGGGCGGGGTTGTGAATTTACAAAGGCAGCCAGATCCCAGGCTTCTTCATCTGTTAATACCGGTTTATGATATTCGGTACCAAAAGGCATGTTATTCTTTATAAAACCTGCAAAGCTACCCAGCAGGTATAAACCAGCACCATCATTGTAGCTGTGTACGCCCCATAACGGCGGATATACATAACCGTTAGCATCCCCGCTTAACTGTCCTTCACCATCTTTTCCGTGACAGCTTTGGCAATTGGCTATATATATTTTATAGCCTGCAAGAGGGTCGGCCGCGCGGTTAAGATATTTTAATTTCATAATACCTGTGCCGCCCCTGGCATCTCCTTTTGGAACATCGCCGCCAAGCCATTTCATATAAGAATATATTGCCTGCATTTCACGCGAAGCCGAATCAAGCGCTTTGCCATTAAGACTTCTTTCAAAGCAATCATTAACGCGGCCATAAATACTTTGCACTCCATCATTTCGAGCACGAAATTGCGGATAAGTAGCCATCACTTTTCCAAAGTTATTACCGTAGGGTTCAATGCCAGCTTTCATGTGGCAGTTCTGGCAATTCATCCCGTTGGATATTTGTGCAACAATGCCTTTTGGACCTAAATAGTAAGCAGTATTTGCAATAAGATTATAGCCATACAAAATTAATTTTCCGCTATCGGTATACAATGGTATCTGGTATTCATTCCATCCCCACCATACAGTATCTAAAGGCTCGGTTGGCATATATCCTGAAAGAGATTTGTTTTCATTTACCCCGTGACATCCTTTTATGTTTACATCGGCAATAACAATTGCAGTTATGAAAAATATGATAATAAGTAGCCACTGTTTTTTAATAAAATTCATTCCACTAATGTTAAAACTGTAATTTAAAATTTAAAATGTCTTCGAAGAAATAAAATAGAAACATGACGGCAATCATAGTTTATAAAAAATTGCCGGGTTCTGCATGAATGGGTCAAAGAGAAACGAACATCCTGGCCGCCGTTAAATTGCAGTAATAATTTTGCTCCACGTGCCAGTTCTCTGCACTTTTATAGTATCACAGATCTGGAAATATAAATCTCTGAAAGTAAATATTGTTGCTTAAGCTTTATTTTATGGCTTGGGCAGGGTCGCTTTGACCCGTTTTATTATTATTTCATTCAGCGCACTTGCAGACAACGGATACACATTCTGATTTCTCCCCCTGTGATCAACTATATCTCCTTCTTTTGCAAAATGTAAAATGAGTTGCTTTTCTTTATCACATTTTTATGCACCTTCACGAGACCTTTAAATAAGAAGTTAGTAGCAGGTATCGCCGGTATCCAGTGTTTCAAACAATTTTTACATAAGAAACATGTTTTCAAATTACATACATTACCTTTTCATGGGAAAAAAACTTTTATATAAAGTCAGTACAATATGCATTAATATTATTTTGCCTTATTTGACCCAAAAACAGGCACAAACTATGATTTATACCATATTTTTGCCGCGAAAAGAGCAAAATGATTCATGAAAAAATATGAAAGACATGAAAATGGAATCCCTATTTCGATTTCATTACAGCCAACACTGGAAGCAGAAAATATTCCTAAGCACTTACCGATTCACAAACAACGATTACTTATCGTCTCATTGCTCTCAGTATTTGTAGCGATTTGCATTAGTTTCATTGCTAAATTTCTTATTTATCTTATTTACTTTATTACCAATGTTTCTTTTTATGGAAATTGGTCGCTGACACATTCAACTCCTGCGAACAATTCACTCGGCCTGTTTGTGATCGCTATTCCTGTTTTAGGAGGAGTTATTGTTGGATTAATGGTGCGTTTTGGATCAAAGGCCATCAGGGGTCACGGCATTCCTGAAGCGATGGAGCAAATTTTGACCAATCAAAGCAAAATAAAACCAACGATCACTTACCTAAAGCCAATTTCGTCTGCCATCGCTATCGGAACGGGCGGACCTTTTGGAGCTGAGGGGCCTATTATTGCTACGGGCGGTGCGCTGGGCAGCACGCTTGGACAGTTATTAAAAATAACTCACAATGAAAGGAAAATACTGCTTGCTGCCGGATCTACAGCAGGCATGGCAGCTATATTTGGAAGCCCTGTTGCGTCAATTTTTTTAGCGATCGAACTCCTGCTTTTTGAATTTTCTCCACGCTCAATTATTCCGGTTGCCTTAGCATGTATAACAGGGGCCGCAGGGCATCATCTGTTATTCGGTTCGGGACCGGTTTTCGCAATGGCCACGTTTATTAAAACCCCGTCCAACACTTCCCTCGCTGCCTATAGCGTGATGGGAATTGTGATTGGCTTCTTTTCTGTAGCCGTCACAAAAATTGTTTATCTGGTTGAAGATGGGTTTGAAAAATTGCCTGTGCACTGGATGTGGTGGCCGGCAATTGGAGGATTGTTTGTTGGTATAATCGGATATTTTGCTCCGCGTACGTTGGGCGTAGGATATAACAATATAACGGACATACTCGACGGCAACCTGACTTTGCAGGTAGTTCTTAGTCTATGTATTTTTAAGTTCCTTTCGTGGGCAATTGCGCTTGGCAGCGGCACCTCAGGAGGAACGCTTGCGCCATTACTTACCATCGGAGGCGCTGTAGGAGCATTGTTTGGAAGTGTTATTATTTATCTTTTTCCATCTTCAGGAGTTACCATACCGCTGGCGGCCCTGGTTGGTATGTCGGCGCTGTTTGCCGGGGCATCAAGAGCATTTTTAACGGCTATCATTTTTGCACTGGAGACCACCAATCAATCGAATGCATTATTACCGTTGCTGGCAACTTGTGGCTCTTCTTACATTGTATCCTACTTCCTGATGGATAGTACTATTATGACCGAAAAAATATCACGCAGAGGAGTGAAAACGCCTGATTCTTATGAACCTGATATCCTCGAATCAATTACAGTGGAGCGGGTAATGGAAAAAAATGGACTAATCATTAGTGAAGACAACAGTATTGAAGAAGTGATTAAATGGCTAAATAAAGAGCCGGAATATAACGATAATTATTTTATAGTCTCGGACGAAAGAGGCGAATACAAAGGCATCATAAGCTCATCTAATTTATTCAGCAGTATTCATAAGCCGGATAAAATAATCGGGAGTCTTATTAAGAGAAAATATATTTCAGTGAATATCGATGAAAGTTTGAGAAAAGTTGTAGAATTAATGGCGAAGGAAAACGTGGATGTTTTACCAGTTGTGTCCAAAGATAATAAGGTTATTGGTTTATTATCCTACAAAAATATTATAGCCAGTTACAAACAAGGTATAGATGATCATGTAAAAAAATCTCCGGACATTTCCTTGAAAAGAAGAGGCTTGAAACTATTGGTAAAAGGACAACGTGTAATCAGCAATTGGAGAACTAAAGACGATGAATAATTCACTTTTTATTTTTTTGAAATAGATCCTTCCTTTCAGAAATCGATTTCAATATGGACCTTTCTTGCCTACATGAAAGCAAGTTTTTCTGATGTTAAAAAGAAAAATTGCCATAAAATAGAAAGGTGTTTCTTTTATATAAATTGATCTTCTGAAATATTTTATCGCAGGAAAAAATAATTATTGCAGAATAATTTTAGCATCCATCATATTAAAAGGCATTTCTTTACTGTTCCAGTGCCGATGCAAAACAAGCGCCGCGCCCAAAGCGGAAGCCTGGGCAACAGAAGCGGTATACACTTCAATCAAAGGAAAAGATCTGGCAAGCAGATGCATATAAATGCTGTTTTTACTAAATCCTCCATCGACAAAAATTTTCTTAACGGATGTATTATTCAAAATGAGACGGGTACTTTTTACCTGCTGTTCAATAATGTCTGTGATCAACTGGTAATAAGCTTCTTCATAAGTGGAAAATTCCTGAAGGTTTCTTTTGGAAAAAATAGAATGAGGATGTGTTGCCCTTTTTTCTGTGCCGGGTGATGGTGTTGAGGACAATTTTAGTTTATCAATAATTTCAAAATTACATTCGATCGTGTTGTAATACTCAATGGCCTTATTAAAATATTTTGCGAGCTTTTTTACCTGTTCTTCGTGCTCGTAGCCAGCAAATAGCCTGGATGCTTTTACCGGCTTTTTTTCTTGAGAAAGAAAGCAAAGGCAATCCTGGTTTAATTCATCGCTCGTCAAAGGAGTATGATTAAAAGGATTCAGGCTGATACTCCATGTACCTGTCGATAACAAAACGAAGGGTTCGCTAAATGAAGCCAGGTAAGGAATCAGCGCTGCAGAACTATCGTGTAAGCCTATCCCAACAGGAATTGACCGGTCTGTGTAACTGACAATTTCATCACATGCTTTTAGCGGCGGCAGTTTTTCACTAATACCTTCTTCGTTTACCCATGAGTGATAGTCGCTTTCATCAAAGTTCCATAAATACGTATGGCAGCCAATGCTGGTAATATCTGAATATATCTTTGACGAAAGAATGTAACTGATATACTGAGGTAAGTGTAACGCAAATTTAATTTTTGCGAACGCTTCAGGTCTTTCATATTTTAGCCGGTACAATTGCATCCCGGAATTGAGATTGCCTAAGGATGGAGAAGCAGTTTGTTTTCCGATCAGCTTTTCCCCACCATGATCTGCATAGAATTTTTTAAGAAGTTTATTGGGATAAGGCTTTAAATAATTGTATAAAGGCAACATAACTTTTCCTTTCTCATCCAGGTAAACAAAGCTGGCGCCGTATGCGGCAACATTCACTGCTTTTATAATAAACCTTTCGTCCTGCAAAATCTTATGAAAAGATATGGTCACCCAATCGGTTAATAGTATTATGTCTTCACAGTCAAAACCGTCTTCATCTTTTGTTTCGGGTAACCGCGTGCTTTCTTCATAAACAAGTTGATATTCTTCATCAAACAACAATAATTTTTTATTGGTTTTGCCAATATCGAATATCGCTATGGCGGCAATTTTGCTCATTACAATCCTGTAGCTATGGTTTTGCTTCCGCGTTCTTTAATTAAATGTTCTCTTACTTTTTCGCCCCGGTAAACAGATAGCGGATCGATCGCAGCGCCGGACCGTAATCGTGCATCAGCTACCAATGAGCGAACATCTGTACGAAAAGCTTGTTGCAAAACTTCCTGGGCTGTTACAACATCATTGTCATTTTGCGCTTCTGTCAATTTTTTTCTGTCTATAATTAATGACTGCGTATAGGCGACCATGATAGCCTCAACTGATTGCAATAAATCTTCCAATGGATCTTTTACATTGTGTGAAGCATCGATCATCCAACCAAGGTCAGTTGCATGATTCATATTTTTGGCATCCATGCCTTCCACCAATTCATTAAAAATTAAAAAGAGTTGATAAGGCTTTATGCTTCCAACTGTAAGATCGTCATCACCGAATTTGGAATCGTTGAAATGAAAACCGCCCAGTTTTCCTTCCATCAATAACAACGATACAATCTGTTCAATATTTGCATTGGGCAAGTGATGGCCGAGGTCAACCAAAGTATAAGCTTTGTCACCAAGTTTGTTTGTATACAAAAGAGATTGGCCCCAATCGCCAACGGTTGTTGAATAAAAATTAGGCTCATAAGCTTTGTATTCAACGTACATTTTCCAGTCATGTGGCAAAGCCGTATAAACTTCCTGTAAACTTTCCAATGTATTTTTAAAAGCTGTTCGGAAATTTAATTGACCAGGAAAACATGAGCCATCTGAAAGCCAAACAGTTATAGCTTTTGAACCAAGTTCAACCCCGCATTTTATCACTTCTATATTATGATCAATTGCCTGACTGCGCACATCTTTATTAACGTGTTGCATGGAACCAAATTTATAACTCAGCTTTTGGCCGGGCTGATCCTGGAATGTATTTGAGTTCATCGCATCGAACTTCAAATCATTTTGCGCAGCCAATTCCTTTATGTGTGCTGCATTCTCCGGAATGTCCCATGGAATATGTAATGAAATAGCACCACTTGATTTATTTAAAGCATGTAATAATCCAATGTCTTTAATTTTTTCTTCAAGATTACGAGGCTCGCCACCGCCGGGAAATCTTCCAAAACGTGTTCCACCGGTGCCTAAGGCCCATGAAGGAATTGCGATTTGAAAGTCAATCAATTTTTGAATGATGCCATCTACATTTTTTATATCAGCAGTAACAAACTCAAAACTAAGTTGATGTTTTTTTAATAAAAATTGATTGTACTCATCAATTTTATATTTCTCTATTTGCATAGCAATATTTTTGAGATTTACATGATTCGGTTAATTTTTATTGTCGATAATGCGTCTTTAATTTTATGATAATCCAAATAATTTTTTTAAACAGGAGTTGACACATCTATCTTAAAAACGCCGCAGCAACACCGCCATCAACATTCAAAGTATTGCCGGTTGATTTATTCAGCAATCCACTTACAAAAGCGTAACACGCATTGGCAATATCATCAGGCAAAATTGTTTCATTTAATAATGTTCGCTTTGCATAATAAGCCGGCAACTCATCCACATTAATTCCATAAGCTTTTGCACGACCTTCAGCCCAGCCGCCTGCCCATATATTGCTATCGGCAATTACTGCGTCAGGGTTCACAGTATTCACACGAATCTTATCAGCGCCCAATTCGGCAGCCAATAATCTTGAAAGATGCGCCTGCGCAGCTTTTGCGCTTCCATATCCCGTGTTGTTCGGACCGGCAACAACAGAATTTTTTGAAACGATATTTATAATATCGCCACCCATATTTTGTTTGCGCATTATTTCAATACCAGATTTTGAAACCAGGAATTGTCCTTTTACTAAAATATCATATAGCTTATCCCAATCTTCGATTGAATGATCTGTGATTGATTTCGAAATGCTAATGCCGGCATTGTTTACAATAATATCAATACCACCAAACGCAAGTACGCCATTGGCAAAAGCTCTTTCAACGCTTTCGTTATTGGTTACATCCAGCAATGTTGAAGCTGCGGCATCCCTGCCAAACAGTTGTACAAATTCAGTCATCGCGCCTTTCATACGCTCTTCATTAATATCATTGATGATAATACATGCGCCTTCTTCTGCAAACTTTTTTGCAATGGCTTTGCCGATGCCTCCTGCACTGCCGGTGATCAAAGCTATTCTTCCGCTCAATGCTTTTGGCTTCGGCATTCTTTGCAACTTTGCCTCTTCCAATAGCCAATATTCAATGTTGAAGGCTTCCTGTCGTGGTAATGAAGTATATTCTGAAATCGCCTCTGCACCTTTCATTACATTGATTGCATTGATATAAAATTCCGACGCAACCCGTGCCGTTTGTTTGTCTTTGGAAAAAGTAAACATGCCAACCCCGCGATATAATATTACCACTGGATTTGCATCGCGCATAGCCGGACTGCTTTCGTGTTTGCATGTGTTGTAATATTCTGCATACATGTTCCTATATTCTTCAAATTGAGGCGCCAGTTTTTCTTTAATCGCAGTAACATTATTTACATCGTCATTCGTTGCAAGATCTAAAACGAGTGGAGAAATTTTTGTCCTTAAAAAATGGTCGGGACAGCTTGTGCCCATAGGAGCTAATCTTTCAATATCTTTTGAATTGATAAATTCCAATACTCTTTCATCATCTGTAAAATGACCAATCATTTTTTGCTTGGATGAACAAAAACCCCTTAAAATCGGAGCGAGCGATGCTGCTTTTTTTAATCGTTCTTCTTTAGGTAATGACTGAACTTTTTGTCCACCAAAAGCTTCGCCTTTTTTTCCATAATTGTCTTCTAAATATTGCGCACAACGTTCTATAACCTCAAGCGTGTTAAGATAACTTTCATAAGCCGTATCACCCCACGTAAACAGGCCGTGAGAGCCCAACATAATACCACGAATTTCCGGGTTTTCATCAAGGCATTTCTTTAACATCAAACCCAATTCAAACCCTGGTTTTTGCCATTTTACCCAACCAATTGTTCCCTTAAATAATTCTTTTGTGATGCGTTCGCCATCTTTTGCTGCCGCAATTGCAATGGCAGCATCAGGATGCAAATGATCTATATGCCTGAACGGAAGAAAGCCATGTAACGGCGTATCTATCGATGGCGCTTTTGAATTCAAATCATAAATACAATGATTAAATAATTCAACCATTTTATCTTCATGCGCAAGACCGCGATAAATATTTTGTAAGCTGCGTAAACGATCTACATATAAAGCTGCCAATCCACTACGTTTCATCGTACCCAAATCGCCACCGCTACCTTTTACATACATGATTTCTACTTCATTATTTGTAATCGGATCTTTAGCCATAATCTTACACGATGTGTTGCCCCCACCATAATTGGTTAAGCGCAAATCTGCTCCGAGTAAATTAGACCGATAGACTAATAATCCCACTTCGTCTCCGGCGAGTTCTGCAGCTTTGGCGTCATCCCACAGATAGCTGACATGCTTAAAATTTTTTGTTCCTATTGTTGACATTTCAAAAATTTTTTTATTTAATCTATTTAAGTGAATTGCCATAACCCACAAGGATAACCGAAAACAGGATGATGATAATTCCGGCGATAATAGTTATCAAAGTTTTTTTGCTGACGCCCTTCCACTCCTTAAGGGCAAAGCCCCAGAGATTTGCAACCAGTATTATAAAAGACATGTGAAGAATCCATGAACTGGCGCCATTGCCGAGTTTGCTTTCCCCCATTCCATAAAAGAAAAATTGTAAAAACCAAAGCGTGCCTGCCAGGGCACAAAAAAGATAATTGCGCACAAGGGGTGTTCGCTTATCAGTATAATCGGCAAAGGATTTGTTACGAAAATTTAAATACATTGTCCAGATAAAATTAGTGGTGAGTCCGCCCCATAATAATACAATGTAAATAACATTATTGCGGTATAAGAAGTTGCCCGTTTCCGATGCGTGCGCTGCTTTCCACATAGTATTTGCTACATCAGCCATTTTGGAGCCAGCTTCAATTCCATAATTAAAACAGGCGCTGAGGATGCCGGAAACGATGCATACGATCAGTCCTTTCACAAGATTGAATTCTTTAATGCTTTCTTTCTTTTTTTCTGGCGGTAATTCTTTTTCTTTCAGGACGCCGGCCCTGCCGCAAACAATTATTCCAAGTAAGCAAAGAATAATGCCAACAAGAACAATACGGCCCCACGATGTATTAAGCAGATCACTAAAAGTTGTCTTGCCAGCCTGTCGATGAAAGTTATAATATATGGAAGGCGCGAGCGCACCGAATGCAGAAGTAAAACCAAGCAGCACAGAATTGCCGAGCGACATGCCAAGGTAACGCATGCCCAGCCCATACATCAATCCGCCAATGCCCCAAAGAATTCCCCAAAAGTAAGTCCAGCCAAATGTGGAAGCTGATGTTTGAGCAATGATATCTGCAAAATGTGGTATCGTTAGCCACGCAGCGATGGGTGGAATAATCAGCCAGGAAAAAAGGCCGCCAACAATCCAGAAGCTTTCCCAGTGCCAGCCTTTTACTTTCTTGTAAGGCACATAAAAACTTCCTGAAGCAGCGCCTCCGATGAAGTGAAATATTATTCCAAGGATGATCTGCATATCAATCGTATTATTTAATATGGCTATAATGAAGCGTAAAAATAACTTCAAAAAATGACGCAACCGTCATGCACTATAATGATAAAGAAATATATTTCCAATCTTACATAATAACAGCATGTCAAACAAACAAAAAAAGCATATGAATTTAGAAATACTCGTTTTTTATTGATACTAATGGCATGGCCTTTTTCAAATAATTATCGACGAATTCAAATCAATAAGAGATTATTATTTTTGTTTATTCATCGTTATTAGGAAGACGTCATTTTCTCTCAGGCTGAGGCTTTCACGGAACGCTTTATCTGCGTTGACATCAATGATCTTTTGCATGATTGGTGCACCATTATTTTTTTGTTTGATCATTTCCACCTGGTGCCTGGTTAGCTGCGAGGGGCTTTTCAAATCAAGATAAGTTGTGTATGGGTCATTTGCACGATAGCCTGTTTTATACACTTTCAATTCATACTTTCCTGGCGGAAGATCCTGGTAAATTATGGTCACTTTTCCTTTTGGCCCGGAAGGCAAATCTTTCTTATAGTACACCTGGTTACCTACAGTGTCAGGATGCGTGTTGGTAAAATCCCAAAGTAATACCTGCACATTTCCTTTATCATCTTTGCAAGCCCATGAAGCTGCATCTGAACTTTTTAATTCCTGGCTGCCTAACCTGTTGAGAAATTGGTAAGCAAAAAAAGCTGGTTTGTTGATGTCTTCATAATTGATCAATCCAAATCCTCCATGGAACGGCGTGGTGCGTGGACCATTTTCTTCAAAAATATCTGTGAACGTCCAGTACGACATAGAGTTTGCGGCATCGCCGGTTTTCTTTAATTTATCCAGAATGTAAGCGGCTTCATGATAGCTATCATGAATGGGATCGGTGGGCGTATACGAAGCGCTCCATTCCGTATAATGCAGTTGCAGATTGGGAAGTGGCGATTGTTCAATCTCTTTTCTGGAACCCAACACAGCCCCATAAACTGCGCTATCTCTTTTGCTTAAGTAGGTTGTTACGCCATCAGCATCAAACGAACCTTTATCAATGCCATAAGTATGCGTACTTATAAAATCAATGGGCACTTTGTTTTGTACACAATAGCTAATTAATTCCGGTATCCATGCGTGTTCTGCAGTTGCCGGGCCGCCAACTCTATAATCTTTAGAAACCGATTTGATGGCATTTGCAGATACGTTATACAAATGAAAATAATCCGCCTGGTTGCCACTCCAGAAATAACTTAAGTTAGGTTCGTTCCACACTTCAAAATACCAGTGCTTAACTTCATTTTCACCATAGCGTTCTGTCCAGTGTTGCGTCAGCGCTTTAATTAATTGGCCCCACTTATCATAATCTTTCGGCGGGCTTACATTTCCTTTCCACCAGAAAACTGTTCTGTCGGCACTGGCAAGCGCTTTTGGCATAAAGCCCAATTCAACAAATGGCCGCACATGAATGCTTAACAGGAAATCGTATAGCTCATCAATGTATTGCCAATTGTAAATGGGATTGCCTTGCTTGTCTTCGAAGTACACACCCATATCATCATGCAACAAGCCGTGCATACGGATATACCGGAAGCCTAATTGTTCTTTTGCATAACGAAGCTGGCGTTGCCAGTCTGCTCTCAGACCTTCATTTGCTCGTCCGGCGCCTACACATTCATTGAAGAAATTATTAAGCTTTCCTTTTACGACTGACACATTTACATCAATAACGCGGTCTTGCGTTTGCGCCGGAAGAATGAAAACGCAAAACATAATCGAAGAAAGAAATAATATTTTTTTCATAATCACAATCTTTATTTTTTGGAGCGATTGGGTAATGTGACCGAATCATTAAATATTTGGCATTGAGAGCAATTTATGTATATAATTTTTATGTCAGGTCTTTTTAAATCTTTTTGGCTGCGTCAATAACATTTTAAATTTTATGCCTCTCTACAAAAAACCTGCTGATCGTTTACACGTTCCCGTTATATCAGTTACCGGCAAATGCGTTTTAAGATTAAATGATTTTTGGTAGATGAACGCTGTTTTTTCCTGGTTTCAAAGGATAGCTTTTACCTTTCCAAACAAGCCTGCCAGTAAGTTTTCCCGGAAGGTTGACGACTACATTAATTTGTCCGTTTGCATTACTATATTGAACAAATATTTTTCCCTGGGGATGTGGTATTTCTCCGCTGATGTTTGTAATGCTTCCAGGATGAGGTTCAATTTTCACTTTAGCAAAACCGGGCGCATCGCTGTCAATTCCAAGAATGGTTCTGAAGAATTCAATGTTAGGACTTGAACCCCATGCATGGCAGTCAGATCTTGCCATATTTATGTTTGGAGTTTCGGCCCAGGTAGTGAGGCCCATATTTATATTGTCGCGCCATACGCCTAACCAATTGAGATAATCATTTCCTAATCCGGCTTTCACGAGCGCCTGGTGTAAATAGTATTTGAAATAAATTGAGGCCGGAGCAAGTGTCGTATCTGCGAGCAGTTTTTGGGCTACAGCCGCAGCTTTCCCACCGGTTATCATACCTGCAAGAATTGCCAGTGAATTCGTGTGTTGTGAAAACAAATCTTTTGCTTCGGTATCTGCATACAAGCCACGGGCTTTATCCCAGTATTTTTTTTGAATGGTTTGTTTCAATTGTTCAGACTTCCTTTTATAAGATGCTGCAACATCCTTAAAACCTAACTTTTCTTCCATTTCCGCCGCAAGCTGAAAAGTCCACATCAACTGCAGATCAAGCACTGCAGATTCACCATTTTTTCCAATAGGCGCCACGCCTCCAGGCCACGTTTTTAAATCTACCCAGTCAGTAAAAAGCCAATACGGAACATCTTTCAACGAACCGTCCGGTTGCTGGTATCGTTCAAAAAAAGAAAGCACCTGTCTTTCTCCGGGTAATTTATTTTTGATAAAATTACTGTCCGGGCGATACATCCAATAATCATGTAGCATACCGATCCACCAAAGTGAAAAGGTTGGAATTTGCTGCTGCAAATCTGTTGGATAACGACTTAGTGTGATACCCTCCGCAATGCGGGAATGATCCATCAGCGTTAGTGCATTTCTTACCAAACGATCATCGCCGCTGTTGTATAAAGAAACCATCGCCTGGATTCGCGCATCGCCAATATATTGCAATTGCTCATAAAAAGGACAATCCATATAGGTTTCGAAAGCACAGAGCCGTGCAGTACGCCAGCCTATTTGAAGTATCTTTTGAATCTCCCGATCGTTGACTGTCAGCTTAGCGTTGAATTGAAAAGGATAGCCGGTAAACCTGCCATAAATATCTTCGATGACGAGCGGTTCGTTCCCTGTATGTACTCTCAATTGCAGGTACCGGTAAGTTCTCCACCAAAGCGGTGTAAATTCCTGATTTGAAGTTCCGTTTGAAATAATACTATCTGTTTTACCGATAAAAATTTTTCCTTCTACATCATTACGGTTGCCCTTGGGAAGTAAAGGAACCCAATTACCACTTAAGTTTTCGTCTTTATGAATGTAAAGGGCTTCAGCATATCCCATGGAGATAGTAGCATTTTTTCCACCGCTGAAAGTAAGCTTAGGATAGGCGTTGGTGTTATAGCCCTGATCGAGCAGTATCGTTGCGTTAGTGTTTGCCGGAATAGTAATTGGTGTTTTGGACCCCGGGAAAGATGATGGAACGTTAACACCTTCTGATCTGCGAAGCACAGCCAGCCTTTGAATTGTCATCTCAATTTGCGGAAGTGAAGAAGGCACCAGCATCCACCCTCTCGCGTCCACCGATGCGCCCTTTGTTAAGCCAGGTCCAAGTGCGCGGGCCCGATCCCATTTGCTATCGTCATAATCCGTTTTCTCCCAACCATAAATATTATAGTTCATATCAACGAATTCACCAGCACCTGCAACGTAATAACCGGGCACTTTCACCGGCAATGGATGATAACTTGTGTCTCTCACCGCTTTCCAATTATTATCAGTATTGATGACTTCTTCTGCAGGCGTGTCTCCTTGCATGATAAAAGCAGCCAGGTAAGAAATCTGTGCTTCCGGTTTAAATCTGCCTTCGTTCCATACCAAAGCTGCAACTATATTGTTGCCAATTTGAAGGTATGGTGCAATATCTACTGTTTCAAAATTCCAGAAGTAAAGATCTCCTCTTGCGGGCCCTTGCGACACTTCCTTTCCATTTACAAAAAGCTTGTACCGGTTATCCGCAGAGACATGAATTATAAAAGAAGAAGGCTTAACGGCAAGATCAAAACTTTTCCTGAATTTGTATACACCATATTCTTTTAATGTTGGATCAGAAGCAGCATTATTTAAATTGACGGGCTTACCTGGACCCGTGATCCACTGCGCCTTCCACGGATGTCTCAGAAGCGTGGGATTGATTGGCTGGGCTGTTGCTGCAACTGCGAGCACCAGCAAAAACATAACGTTTATTATTCGCAAAAAGTGAGACATTGTGTTGTTTGGTTTTAAGCGATCTTATTTGTACATAATAAAAACTTTATCAATGATATCCATTATTTATAATCTAATCACTCTTTCTTTTTAATGCCAAATTAAAGGTTTTCTAATAGTTTATAAATTAACCTTTATCCAAAATTTTATGTGCCTGCATTTTTTAATATCGTTATTAACCCGCGTTCAAACCAGGTTTTTAAGAAGGCTGAAAAAAATAAATCAATAATTGTGATAATGGCTCCGGCGATAATGCTGCCCGATATTAAAAGCAAACAGAGAACGAAGTATTTCTTCCGGGCAGATAATTCTTACTTAACGATAAGAATTCGATTGAGATCATTATAGCCGGTCTCTCTTTCCCACGTTCCGGTATCTGCCAGTCGTATCGCATATTCAGGCCTGTGGCTCAATGATGCAGAGGCATCAGGCATGGCTAAAAAAAGCTCGTATTTACCGGGACTCAAATTTCTGGAGACATTTATCGATTCTGTGATTTTATGCGATCCCGTATATAAAAAACGAACATCCATTTTCAGGGGAATAAGTTGTTCTGCGTTGGTTGTCGTATTGCGCAGCACCAGGAATGCAGGCCGTGGATTAAAAGGAGATGCATAGCCTTCATTTTCAAGATTCAGGACGATCGAAAAATTGCTTCCCCGTTTAACCTTTTTTGGAAGTTTAGCTTCGTGTAGCCATAGCCGGTAGCCAAGGTTTCTTTGTATGGCAGCCATACAACCTGCGCTGTCCCAATCATTATCGACATTTGTATTATATGCCGCATTCAGGAAACTGTAATGCATTTCCATCATTTCAGTTTGCGCATGTCCTGCCGGTTCGCAATCATTTTGAGGGCTGAAAGCATCATCGCAGGTTTCGCCTCCTACTGCACTAAATTTTGTCTCGGCCTGAATATATTTTCTTAAAATATCATTAGCAGACTGTCTTGGCTGGTTTGAACTGCCATAATCATAATAAGTACCATAATCGTCAAATGAAGATAGAAAACAATCATTGTGAAATCCTATCCTGGCTTTATCTTCCCCGTTAAACGCATCCGCAGCAGTTAGTGGCAGACTGGTAACCGGTGCTTCGGGACCATATACAAATTTTTGTTTTATTTGCGGCGTGCGCACTTGTATCATACGGTCTTTGGGCAGTGCGTCCAATAAGCTACTTAATAATTGACTGCGAAGTCGCCAGCTACTATCCAATATTTTTCCCGACCCATTGGTAGAAGCGTCTCCAAAATAATCTGTAAAATAGTTTTCGCCCCAAATGCCAATAAAACCTTCCTGCAAAACGGCAATCACATCTGCATTTTTTTGCAACAAAGGTTTTAGTTGCTCAATGTGATGAAAGACAATCTGCGGTTGTGCGTCACCGTAAGGCGGACAAATTTTATATTCATCTTTACAATCGCCTGTCCTGGCAGTGTTTGTATAGGCAAAACGAAGCACCATCTTTAACCCTGCTGCTCTTACCGCATCAAAATCTTTCTGGAGATTATCTAAAAATCCCGCTGAGAGTGGCTTATCCTTAAATGTATCCAATTCATAGGCACGATAAATAAGCGATACCTTCACTTTATACGTTGCTTTGCCGGGTTGATGAAAATTTTCGCGGTAGTCTTTAAGTTTGGTAGAATCCAATGCAATAAATCGCGAGGCCCTTGTGTCTAAAGGGATATAAAATCCTCTTTCAGGATTTACAAAATTCGTTTTATCTTCTTTGAAAGTAATTGTAGAATACCTGTTGCAGGATAAGATCGTCAAAGAGCTTACGAAAAAAATGATTTTATTCAAAGCAGAGATTTATAATTTAAAAAATATTTTTCTTTTATATAGCCAATAACATAGGCACCATTCGAGAAACCAGGTAACAGTTGCAGATAAAATCAACTGCCAGTTCAATGGAACTCCGACAAGATTCGAAAAACCTCCCGCGAATATGCCAACTGTCTTATCAAGCCATTGGGCGCCTAATGTTTCAAAAAATAAATAAATAAAAATAGAATTCATTCCCACAACAACAAATATCCATGCATAACGATTTATTTTTTTTACATCGGTAAGCCAAAATAAAAAGGCAAGCATCAGCAATACCCAGCCGGCGGATGCAAAGACAAATGAAGATGTACTGATGCGTTTAATGATTGGCGTTAGGTTCAACCAATCAAGGCCAAAACCTATAAGGAGTCCGGTAATTCCGGCTATACAGAGCCATTTAATTTTCCTCGCGGCACTTATCGGCTGAACCAACAACCTCCCCGCAAGAGCGCCCCAGATCGTATGTGCGGCTGTAGGTATTATGTTAATAGCTACCCATCCATCTCTATTTATTTTACCCATTAGAACTGTATCCAGCCAGGCGCCAAAGTTCTTGTATTCAGTAAAAGGCTGATTAAAGCCGGGTATGTGTATGTACCTGTATAAAAATTCCGTTATTAATAATAAAAAGATTGAAAATATAATTTGAAAAAAAGTGCTGCTGCGAATAATCAGGTAGGCAATTAACGTGGTAAATGCCAATTGGGTGAGCACATTCCATAATTCCCAAACTAACCTTCCCGCATAAACGCAGTGCAATGCTGTTCCGCAAATAAATAATTTCAGGCTTCGTACCAGAATGTGATTCAGATTTTGGTGCCACGTAATTCCCTTTTGTTGTTTGTAATGATAAGAAAGGTACATAGCTGTACCTGCTATGAACATAAAAGCAGGCTGTACCAGATCCCAAAAATGAAGTCCATGCCAGGGATGGTGAAAAAACTGGTCAACTACGCCGCCTGCAATGCCCGTGGCCGGCAGGTTATGTAAAGAGTCGTATAATAAGCAGCTCTCTCCCGCAAGCAAAATCATTATCAGGCCACGCATAACATCAAGGGAAAGTAACCGTGGCTGTTGCATTCTTTGTAAAGTTTTTTTAAAAAAATCTTATTATCGTAAATTAGAAAAATATTTATGCAAACCGGCAGGCAAACGTTTTACCTTATTTTACGATTTTCAGCGAAAAAGAATATATTTTTAGACCTATGGATAAAAAGCCCACGACCATTAAGGAGATAGCGAAAATCCTTAACATATCCTTTTCCACCGTATCAAGGGCGTTACACAATCATCCGAATATCGGGCTGCGCACCAAAATGCGGGTGCAGGAGTTAGCGAAGGAATTAAACTACGAACCAAACCAGGCGGCTATTTTTTTTCAACAGGGCAAAACTTACACGATAGGTGTCATTCTACCTGAGCTTTCTGAAGCATTTTTTTCTATCTCCATAAGTGGCATAGAAAGTACGGCTGAAAAAAATAATTACACGGTTTTATTAGGCCAGTCGCACGACAGCGAAGAAAGAGAAAAGAAAATTCTGGAGACGATGAAAAATCACCGGGTGGATGGTTTGATCATTTCTATTTCTAAAAATACGGTGAATTACGATCACTTTGTACGCCTTAAAAAATATGGAATACCGGTAGTCTTTTTTGACCGCATACCCAAAATGGATGATATCCATTATGTAGCCTGCAACATGATTTCGGGAACTGTACAGGCGGTAACTTATCTTTTGAAAAAAGGACATCGCGTGATAGGCATGATCAATGGTCCCGAAAAATTATTTGCAAGCCAGGAAAGAACAGAAGGATATATACAATCCATGATAAAAAACCGTCTCAAATTTGATCCGTCTTTAATAGTATCAAGCGATCTCAGTGCTGAGGGCACGCAGGCAGCGATGGAGGAATTATTAGCTTCCAAACGGAAGCCGACCGCAATAGTTGCTTTCAATGATTATGTAGCACTTGATGCCATCCAGGTAGCCTTGCGCAAAAAGAAAAAGATAAATAAAGATATTTGCTTTGTGAGTTTTGCGAACCTGCCTATAAGTACCTACAGCGCTTTCCCCCCGATGGCTTCCGTTGAGCAGTTTCCATATATCCAGGGACAAAAGGCAACCGATATACTTGATTGAACTTATGAATAAAGCTAAAAACGAATCAGGGAAAAAGGATACTTTTTATAAGATCATTGTTGAATCACAGCTTATACTTTATAACAAAAAATAAAATTCACAATCAGGCAAACGTTTTACTTTCATTCTTAATTGCGTTATTATTTAAGTTTGATTGTTCATCAACTAATCATTAATTATTTGAGATGCTTGAGAGAGTTTATGATGCATATGGCCTTAATGAAAATGCAGAAAAGGCTATTCCATTTGGATCGGGCCTGATAAACGCAACATGGAAAATCAACAATGGTACGGGTGCCTTTATATTGCAACGGATCAATCACCATATCTTTAAAAATCCTGAGGCAATTGCTTACAATATAAAGCTTGCCGGTAATTATCTTCAACAGCATTCCCCCGGTTATTTATTTGTAACACCTTTAAAAACGATCCATAACACTGAGATTTATCAGGATGCAGAAGAAGGCTATTTCAGGCTCAGCCCTTTTGTAAACAAGTCCCACACCATTGATGTGGTAACCAATGCAGGGCTTGCTTACGAAGCTGCCAAACAATTTGGAAAACTTACCAAATTGCTTTCAGGCTTTAAAGCAGGTCTGCTTAAGATTACGTTACCTGATTTCCATAATCTTTCTTACCGCTTTTTACAATTTAAAGAGTCATTGGTAATGGGTAATCCTTCACGAATAAAGCAATCAGGAAAATTAATAGATTTAATTTTTGACAATGAAGACATCGTGGAGGAATATGAAAAAATTAAAATCAACCCATTTTTTAAACTTCGCGTAACCCACCACGATACCAAGATAAGTAATGTACTTTTTGATGAAAATAACAAGGGATTGTGCGTAATTGATCTGGATACTTTAATGCCCGGATATTTCATTAGCGATGTGGGCGATATGTTGCGTACCTATCTGAGCCCGGTAAGCGAAGAAGAAAAAGATTTTGCCAAAATTGAAGTTCGTGATGACTATTTTGTCAACATTGCCAAAGGCTATCTTGAAGAGATGCATGATGAGTTGACGCCAATGGAAAAAAATCATTTCGTTTACTCCGGTAAGTTTATGATCTATATGCAGGCGTTGCGTTTCCTCACAGATTACTTAAATGATGATATTTATTATGGAGCAAAGTATCAGGATCAAAACTTCGTCAGAACCGGCAATCAATTAACCCTGCTGCAACGGCTTACGGAGAAGGAAGAAGAGCTTCAGGACTGCGTCATATCTTTAGGCAAATATTTATCAGTATAATTTTTATTTACCTATGCTAACATTCAACACCCAGGCCGAAAAGTGGTTTACAATGACTGTTTTAAAAATTTGCCTGTCGCAGCATAGTTCCATGTAAAAAAGTTTGTTTTCAAACAAAAAAAGAATTATGGACTAAACCGGTTCATGCGTTCGATAAAAGTGCGTTTGAACAGTGACCGTATATAATATAAATATAATATTCCGCGTCTTTTTAATTTAATAACGATTCAAAAATCATCAAAGTCCTTTCTTTTCTTTTCAACAGGAATTATCTTTAAAACTTATGCAAACGTTTTACATCAATTTCACAAATGCGTAATAAGTATATTAGCACAATCATTAAAATTTGCAAAACTCTTATCTTTACCAAGGGTAACATTTCTGCACTCTAATTTATCAAAATAAAAACTGTATTATGGAAAGCGTAAAAAAATTACTATTTCTTCTGTTTTTTGTTTCGTGTACTTTTTTTGGTTTCGCACAAAATGCCTCAGTAAAAGGGACGGTTACTGATGCCACTGGCAAAGGCATTGAAGGCATTAATGTAGCTATAAAGGGCAAAACAAGGGGCGCCGTTACCAAAGACGACGGGACATTTAATATTTCTGCGCCTTCCAATGCAACGCTTATTATTAGCGGTATTGGCTTTAACACGCAGGAAGTGCAATTAGATGGTCGCAGCTCAATTTCCGTAAGGCTTGAGCAAAAGCAAAATGAATTGAGCGAAGTGGTAGTGACTGCGCTAGGCATAAGCCGCCAGTCAAAAACACTTGTGTATGCCACACAATCTGTAAAGCCTGCGGAGCTTACGGGTGTAAGAAATCCCAACAACGTGCTGAACTCATTAACGGGAAAAGTTGCGAATGCGGTAATCAACCAGGGATCTGGCGGACCAGGCAGCGGCGCCAGGATCGTATTGAGAGGCAACCGCTCCATCCAGGGTAACAACGATGCGTTGATAGTAGTGGATGGGGTAC
>CAWGLC010000007.1:0-148930 GCA_963823305.1 uncultured Chitinophagaceae bacterium | reverse complement strand
CTTACTTTTGCGCCTTCAAAAAAGGGAGCAGCATGATAAGTGTAAATAATGTAACGCTTGCTTATGGCAAAAGGGTTTTGTTTGATGAAGTAAATCTCAATTTCGTAAAAGGAAATTGTTATGGTATCATTGGCGCCAATGGCGCCGGAAAATCAACCTTAATAAAAATAATCAGCGGGGAAATTGAGCCCAATAAAGGTTCGGTAAGTATTACTCCGGGCGAAAGTATGGCTGTGCTAAGGCAGGATCAGTTTGAGTTTGATGAAGTGACCGTACTCAATACGGTATTAATGGGGCATAAGAAAATGTGGGATGTGATGCAGGAAAAAGATGCCATCTACATGAAGGAAGATTTTAATGAAGAAGACGGAATGAAGGCCGGGCATCTTGAAGCCGAGTTTGGAGAAATGGGAGGGTATACCGCAGAAAGCGATGCGGCAACTTTATTGAATGAACTGGGCGTGCCCGATGATTTGCATCAGATGCTGATGAAAGATATTGGCGCCAACATAAAAGTAAGAGTGTTGCTTGCGCAGGCTCTATTTGGCAATCCTGATATTTTATTATTGGATGAACCTACCAATAACCTTGATGTGGAAACCATTTCGTGGCTGGAAAATTTTCTGGCAGATTATGAAAATATAGTGCTGGTAGTGAGCCATGACCGTCACTTTTTAGATGCTGTTTGTACGCATGTCGCTGACGTTGATAAACAAAAAATAAAGATATACACCGGTAACTATACCTTCTGGTACGAAAGCAGCCAACTGGCAGCAAGGCAGGCAACTGATAAGAACAAGAAGATGGAGGAAAAGAAGAAAGACCTTCTTGAATTTATTGCCCGTTTCAGCGCCAATGCATCTAAAAGTAAACAGGCTACTTCGCGTAAAAAGGCTTTGGATAAATTGGTGTTTGAAGATATTACGCCGAGCAACAGGAAATATCCCGGCATTATTTTTAAACCGGAAAGAGACCCCGGCAACCAAATTTTGAATGTACAAAAATTAACCAAAAACATTGACGGCAGGCCACTTTTTACCAATATCAATTTTGATATCGTAAAAGGCCAGAAAATTGCTTTTTTAAGTAAAGACCCTGTTGCGCTTACTTCATTCTTTGAAATTATTAATAACAGGATGAAGCCTGATAGCGGAAAGTTTGAATGGGGCACCACCATTACCAGCGCCTATTTGCCTAATGACAATACAGAATTTTTTGAAAATAATTTAACCCTGCTGGATTGGCTTCGCCAATATGTGCCTGATCATTATACCGATGTTGATGAAGATTTTTTAAGAGGTTTCCTGGGTAAAATGCTTTTCAGCGGCGATGAAATAAAAAAGAAAACCAATGTATTGAGCGGTGGTGAAAAAGTAAGGTGTATGATAAGCAGGATGATGTTGCAAAACCCCAATGTTGTTATTCTTGATGAGCCAACCAACCATCTTGATCTGGAAAGCATCACAGCTTTTAATGATGGTATGCTTACTTTTCCGGGCATTGTTTTAATGACAACACATGATCACCAGTTTATGCAAACTGTTGCCAACCGCATTATTGAAATTACGCCCAAAGGCACTATTGACAGGCTTTGCACGTATGATGAATATCTTGAAGATGCAAGAATAAAAGCTTTGCACGAAGAGTTGTATAATTAACATTTTATTAAAATCGTAAAAGTTAAATTCGTTTATGTATGTATAAAATTTACATAAATAATTGTAGAATTGATATTTTTGCGACATACAAAAAACCAATCAACAGCATTAAAATCAACAGTATGAAAAAAACGATTTTATTATTTGGAATTATTTTAATTGCAGCAATAAGTGCAAATGCACAAACTTATGAAACGGCTGTCGGGGCTAAATTTTATACCGGAAATGGATCGGTAGGTGGTCTGAACATCAGGCATTCATTAACAGAAAATACTGCGGTTGAAGGCTCTTTACTTTTTTACAGCGGCGGCATTGGCATCGAGGGTTTGTATCAATACCAGGCGCCCATTGCCGGTGTTGAAGGATTACAGTATTTTGTGGGCGGCGGCGGCCTGCTTGGCTTTGGCACAGGCAGAGGCAGTGAGACTTTATTTGCATTACGGCTTACCGGCGGAGTTGATTACAAATTTGCAGATGCCCCGATTGATGTAAGTCTCGGATTTGATCCTTTCTTTTATTTATCGCCGAGTACAGGTTCTAATTTATCTTTGGGCATCGGACTAAGATATGTGCTAAAATGATAATTATTCATAAAAGAAATTACAACAAATTCCCGGTCACTAAAGTGATTGGGAATTTTTGTTTTACCATTAATTTTTAAATAGAAAATGCGAAAGAAAATAATTTCGTTCATTGATTTCTTTTATGCGCCGTTTAAAAAATTCATGCCTTTGCAAACTTTCCGTTATGCGGTTTGCGGAGGCAGCAACACTTTGCTTGACATTGCACTCTTTTACATCAGCTTTAATTTTATTCTTAATAAACAAATACTTGACCTCGGCTTTATTTCGCTTAAGCCTTACAATGCGGCCCTGGTTATGGCATTTTGTATTAGTTTCCCCGTAGGGTTTTTATTAAATAAATATATTGTTTTCAATTCCTCGTACCTGAAAAGCCATGTCCAGTTATTCAGGTATGTATTAATTGTTTTAGCCAATTTATTTCTTAATTATGCTATTATAAATGTGTTGGTTCAATACATGCATTTTTATCCCACTATTGCCAAAGTTTTTGCTACTGTAATTATCGTGGCATTCAGCTATCTTTCTCAAAAGCACTTTACGTTCAAGACTGCTAATACGGTGGTAGGGCCGATTGACAAATAGATAAATCGTGTTCATTCGGGCAGCAATTACGTGCTGCCTGAAAATGAATTGAAACCCTGCACCTCACCAATTCCGCCGCCCATTAATTTCAGTCTGCCATTTTTACACTTTCTATGCATTGGCATAAACCTTGTCATAATGATTTCAATTATAAAAAATTAAGAAAATGGCAAAAATTATAGGAATAGATCTGGGTACTACCAATAGCTGCGTTGCAGTTATGGAAGGTAATGAGCCTGTAGTTATTGCTAACGACGAAGGGCGCCGTACAACGCCATCTGTCGTTGCTTTTTTGAAGAACGGCGAACGTAAAGTTGGTGATCCTGCAAAACGTCAGGCCATCACCAACCCTACAAAACTATTATGAGCGTGAAACGCTTTATGGGTCATAAGTGGGATGAAGTGACCAAAGAAGCGGGTCATTGGAGCTATAAAGTTGTAAAGGGAGATAATAATACGGCCCGTATTGATATAGATGGCCGGCCTTATACACCGCAGGAAATTTCGGCAATGATTCTTCAGAAAATGAAGAAAACTGCTGAAGATTATTTAGGCCAGGAAGTTACCGAAGCAGTTATTACCGTTCCGGCTTATTTTAACGATGCACAACGCCAGGCAACCAAAGAAGCCGGCGAAATTGCAGGATTAAAAGTACGCCGTATTATAAACGAGCCTACTGCCGCTGCACTTGCTTATGGAATGGATAAAAAAAGCACGGATAAGAAAATTGCAGTGTTTGATCTTGGTGGTGGTACTCTCGATATTTCGATTCTTGAATTGGGCGATGGCGTTTTCGAAGTAAAATCAACTAACGGTGATACCCACCTTGGTGGTGATGACTTTGATAAAGTGATTATGGACTGGCTGGCTGACGAATTTAAAAAAGATGAAGGCTATTGATCTGCGTAAAGACCCAATGGCTTGCAACGTTTAAAAGAAGCTGCCGAAAAAGCAAAAATTGAATTATCCTCTTCCAGCGAAACCGAAATTAATCTTCCCTATATTACTGCTGTTGATGGCGTGCCTAAGCACCTGGTAAAAAAGCTAACCCGTGCTCAATTTGAAAAACTGGCTGATGATCTATTTGCAAGATGTTTAAAACCTTGCGAAGCGGCTATTAAAGATGCAGGACTTAGCGTTTCTGATATTGATGAAGTTATATTGGTAGGTGGTTCTACCCGTATCCCTGCAAGTTCAGGAAGCGGTTGAAAAATTCTTTGGTAAAAAGCCCAATAAAGGTGTAAACCCTGATGAAGTGGTCGCTATTGGTGCGGCTATACAAGGCGGTGTTTTAACCGGCGAAGTAAAAGATGTATTGTTGTTGGATGTTACCCCGCTTTCTTTAGGTATTGAAACAATGGGTGGTGTAATGACAAGATTAATTGAAAGCAACACAACTATCCCTACCAAGAAAATCGAAACATTCTCTACCGCAAGTGATAACCAGCCAGGTGTTCAGATTCATGTGTTGCAGGGTGAACGCCCGATGGCTGGTCAAAATAAAAGCCTGGGCACGTTTCAACCTTGATGGTATTCCGCCTGCACCAAGCGGTGTTCCGCAAATTGAAGTAACATTTGATATTGATGCTAATGGTATTTTAAATGTTTCTGCTAAAGATAAAGGAACCGGAAAAACCATAACATCCGGATCGAAGCAGGTAGCGGCTTAACAAAGAGGAGATTGAAAAGATGAAAAATGAAGCTAAAGCTAATGAGGCAACCGATAAGGCAGCAAGAGAAAAAGTAGATAAAATAAACCAGGCTGACAGCCTTATCTTCCAGACAGAAAAACAAATTAAAGAATACGGTGATAAAATTCCTGCTGATAAAAAAGCACCTATTGAATCGGCCTTAGCTAAATTGAAAGAGGCGCATAAATCCCAGGATGTAACCGCAATTGACAAGGCTGTTACTGAAATGAATACGGCATGGACTGCAGCAAGCGAAGAAATGTATAAGGCTACGCAGCAGGCCGGAGCAGATGGAAACGGTCATGCGAATGCGCAGCAGCAACCCGGTGAAGGTGCAGAAGCGAATGCAAATGCCAATGCCGGAGACAACGTTACAGACGCAGAATTTGAAGAAGTAAAATAAATACAGATAAGTATAAAAAGTTTAAATGAAGAGGTTGCGCATTTTGCAACCTCTTTTTTTATTACCTTAATTAAAAATTACATTTGTAAAACATACCTGATATTTTTAATAATAAATGCTTTTATTTATGATCCCAAAGATGTTAAGAACCTCCGGAATTTTTGCACTGTTCATTTTACTCTATTCTCAAAATTCCTTCTCATTTTCTATTGTAATTCCGCCACACAAAGCCGAAATTAAAAGCCCCGATTATTTAAAAGCGTCGGTTTTTGTAACCCTGACGCGCTAAAGAATTTTCCGTTGCATCGGGTAAAAAACTTAATCTTTTTCAAAAGATATATTTTAGAGCAATCCAACATAAGATTAAGCACGACCTGAAAAAAAATCCCGATTTGATTATTACCGATTATTTTGACCCGGCATCAAAAAAATTTAAGTTTGATGCACTGTGGTTTGTTATAGCTGCGTTTATCGGACCGTTAGGTCTTCTTGTGGCCTATACTTCGCCATTGCGAAAAGGCAGTAAAACAACGAAGAAGGATAGAATAAAGTCAGCGTGGCTTGGGTTTGCCGTTTTCATACTGTGGTTCGGATTTATATTTATTTTTTAAACGATTTTGCTAAAGATAATTCCCGTTTATTTTTTAAAATCAATTTAATAATTGATGGTGTATTTTTTACATTATAAATCAAACAGATTAAATTGCTGTCTTTTATTAATTAATTAATGACGATTCATTTTTACTTAAGATATCACACGAGTTTGGCGAAGTTACTTTTTCATTTCGGGCAACAACGATTTCTTAGGGAATAACGATCCTGCCAAAGCGATTGAATTGATCATATTTAAATAATGACTATTGGCAATTAAAAATTGAATTGCCAGAAGGTTTTGATGATACTGTTTTATATAAGTATTTTTTAAAAGATGAAAACGGTTCTCAAATTTTTGACGGGGAAGAAAACAGGGCGATTGATTTATCCCTGAAATCAATGCCAACTCAGTTGTTATGTATACGATACGTGGAATTCTACAAGCGATATAAGAAATGTATTTTTTACCAGGGCTTTCAGTAAAGTTTTATTAAGTGGTGTAACAAAAATAAAATCACAGTTTCCCCAAAAAGATATAACTCATGAATTTAGGGTAAAATCGCCACTGTACAACCTGGTGAAATCGTATGCATGTGCGGATCCACAGAAAATTTGAAAAACTGGAGCTTTCCGATCCTGTTTTATTTCGCCAAAAAATGATTGGTTTGTTGCTTATATAACGCTTAGCGAAAATGAATGGCCGGCCAGTTATAAATATGGTATTTATAATATTGATCAAAAAAAATTGGTTCGCTTTGAAGATGGAGAAAACCGTCCTGTTCAAAGAATTTGCAAACCGATGCTGAACATAACAATTATGCATGATGGTTTCGTAAACTGCCCTTTTATAAGGTGGCGGGGCGCAGGCGTTGCAATGCCGGTTTTCAGCCTTCGCTCTGTTAATAGCTTTGGTGTTGGAGAATTTACTGACATAATGTTGCTAATTGATTGGGCTAAAAAAACAGGCCTTAAAATAATTCAGTTACTTCCTGTAAATGATACCACGGCAACGCATACACGCGAGGATTCCTATCCCTATGGCGCTATCTCTGCGTTTGCCATGCATCCGTTATATATCAATCTTGAAAAAATAGCGGGAAAGGAGTTTGCACATATCGTAAACCCACTTAAAAGAAAGCAAAAACAATTGAATGAACTTACCTGTGTTTGACTATGAACAGGTAATGAAATTTAAATGGTCTGCGTTAAAAGAATTATACGAGGCTTCAAAAAAAGAATTTAAAAATGATCTTGAATTATTTTGAATTCTTTGAATTCAACCGTCACTGGCTGGTGCCTTATGCTGCTTTTTCTTATCTAAGGGATAAATATAAAACTTCTGATTTTAATAAATGGAAGAAACATAACGTATATGATGAATCAGAAATTCAAAAATTGGTATCGCCGTCAAAAACACATTATGATGAAATAGCATTTTTTTATTTTGTTCAGTATCATTTGCATCTGCAAATGAAGGCGGCCGTAGATTATGCGCACAAGAAAAAATTATATTAAAAGGAGATATTCCAATCGGAATTCATCGCTTTGGCTGTGATGCATGGGCAAATCCTTCGCTATATAATATGAATGAGCAGTCCGGCGCGCCCGCCAGATGATTTTGCCGTAAAAGGCCAGAACTGGGGCTTTCCAACATATAACTGGGAACGAATGAAACAGGATGGATTTCAATGGTGGCGTCTCCGCTTCGACCAGATGAGTAATTATTTTGATGCCTTTCCGTATTGACCATATTCTTGGATTTTTTAGAATATGGAGTATTCCGGGCATTCCGTTCAGGGTATTATGGGAAGATTTGTTCCTGCAATTCCGGTTGATATTTCTGAATTTAATTATAATAATATTTGGTTTGATTATAACCGGTATTGCAAGCCATTTATTACCGATGAAATTATCGGTTGGATCTTTAATGAAAATGCTGAATATGTAAAAGCAAACTTTCTGATGTTTCTTCAAACGGACAGTATAACTTAAAGAAGCATTTAATACGCAACGAAAAATTGAGGAATATTTTGATGAAAAACTATAGCGAAGATGCCCTTAAATTAAAACATGGGCTTTTTGATCTTATCAGTAATGTTATTTTGTTTGAAGAAGAAAATTCCAACGGGCAAAAATTTCATTTCAGGTTTGGCATAGCAGAAATACAACTTCTTTTCAACAACTGGAACATAACACCGAAAGCGCCTTGCACGATTTATACATTAATTATTTTTATCACAGGCAGGATGATTTTTGGGGAAAGAATCTATGAAAAAATTGCCGCAGCTAAAACGAAGTACCAATATGCTTATTTGTGGCGAAGATCTTGGAATGGTGCCAGGTTGTGTTCCGCGAGGTTATGAGAGAACTTGGCTATTTTAAGCCTTGAAATAGAACGAATGCCAAAAGATGTCGACAAGGAATTTTTTCATCCGAATGATGCGCCTTATCTCTCAGTGGTTACTCCTTCTACGCATGATATGAGTACAATACGCGGCTGGTGGGAAGAAGACAGAGCTAAAACTCAGCAGTTTTATAATTATATGCTTGGCCATTATGGAGAGGCGCCTTATTTCTGTGAGCCCTGGATCAATAAAGAAATTATTTTGCAGAATTTATATTCGCCTGCCATGTGGAGTATTTTTCTGCTCCAGGATTTGTTAGGTATAAATGGAAAATATCCGGCGGGTAAATCCGCACGATGAAAGAATTAATGACCCTTCAGATGTGAATCATTATTGGGGTTATCGTATGCATCTCACGCTGGAAAATTTACTGAAAGAAAATGAATTTAACGATGAAGTAAAGAAGTATGTGTTCGAGAGCGGAAGGTAAGTCCACTTGCTTCGTGTAACCCTGCCAGTTAGAAACAGCCACCAAATGATTTTAAAATACAAATCAATCAATCTTCCTTTTACGCATCCTTTTGCTATTTCAAGAGGAATTAAAACTCATCAACCGTCATTATTGTGGAGCTTGATTGCTTTGGTATAAAAGGTTATGGTGAAGCGCCGGCAATTTCTTACTACAATATAACGGTTGAAAGAATGATTGAAGATATTGAATGCAAAAAAAAATTGATCGAAAAATTTGCATTTACGAATCCCGAAAGGTACTGGCATTATTTGCATCATTTGTTTCCTCAAAATCCATTTTTAGTTTGTGCACTTGATATGGCCGCGTGGGATATTTATGGAAAGATGAATAAAAAACAATTGCATGTATTATGGAACTGGATATCTTCAAAAAACCCATTAACTGATTATACAATTGGCATTGATACGATTGAAAAAATGGTAAGAAAATGGAAGAAAAACCTGGCCAATTTATAAAATAAAATTAGGAACTGATAATGATGTTGAAATTATTACCGAATTAAGAAAACATACATCATCTGTTTTCAGGATTGATGCCAATGCAGCATGGAAAGCCGATGAAGCGTTGCAGAAAATAAATGTTTTTAAAGATTTGAATGTTGAATTTATTGAACAACCACTGGCAAAAGATGATTGGGAAGGAATGAAATTTTTGTATGAAAATTCACCACTTGCCATTAATTGCTGATGAAAGTTGTGTTGTAGAAAATGATGTCGAAAAATGTCATGATCATTTTCATGGAATCAATATTAAGCTTACCAAATGCAGCGGAATTACGCCTGCATTGCGAATGATTATCAAAAGCACGTGAGCTTAATATGAAAGTGATGGTTGGCAGTATGAATGAAAGTTCCATTGGCACTGCGGCTATTGCACAATTACTTCCATTGATTGACTATGTGGATATGGATGGGCCCGTTATTGCTTGCTGAAGATGTTGCCGAGGGCGTTACATTTGATAACGGGAAAATTATTTATAATAATTTCAATGGCATTGGCGTTTCTGTACAGTCATTTTAATATTTGTGCGAAGGTTTTAATTTCGCTCTTTATCCGCGAGGATTTTGTGGGTGAGGCTTTAAATTTTTTTGTTATAATAAATTTTCATCCTTTACTTTGCAGCTCAATGAAAAAAACAAATCACATACATCATCATCATTTTTTACCTGAAAGGTAAGCTATGTTGATTGGTATGTGTAAAGCATATTTTCAAAAAGGGCTTACTGAAAAGTGAGCCTTTTTTAATTTTAAAATTTAGATGATGCTTAAAATAGCAGTTCAAAAATCCGGCAGACTTTATGAACATTCCTTGCAGCTTCTTAAAGGAATGTGGTATTGAGATTAACAATGGCAACAGGCAATTGAAAGCAGTGGCATTTAATTTTCCGGTGGAGGTTTATTTTTTACGGGATGATGATATTCCTCAATATGTTTATGATGGTGTTGCAGATATTGGTTTCGTGGGTGAAAATGTTGTATATGAAAAAAATAAAGATATTGAAGTGGTAAGCAAATTGGGATTTGGCCGGTGCAGGCTTAGCATTGCTGTTCCAAAGATCTTGAATTATACAAAATGTTGCCGATCTAAAAAATTTAAAAATTGCAACTTCATACACAACCATTGCTTGCAAAATTTTCTTGTATGAAAATAAGATAAATGCAGAAATTCATGAGATAAGCGGATCGGTTGAAATTGCGCCTGGAATTGGCCTTGCTGATGCTATCTGCGATTTGGTGAGCAGCGGCAGCACGCTTTTTACCAATGGTTTAAAAGAAGTAGAAGTAATTTTGAAGTCCGAAGCCGTATTGATTGCCAACAAAAATTTATCCGTAGAAAATAAAATAATACTTGAGAATTTACTGTTACGCATAGACGCGGTTAAGGCTGCCAGGAATAATAAATATATTATGCTGAATGCGCCCAATGAACAGTTAAAAAATATTGCTTCCATTTTGCCCGGAATGAAAAGCCCTACGATTGTTCCGCTGGCTGAAAGCGGCTGGAGCAGCGTACAAAGCGTAGTTAACGAAAGTGATTTCTGGGATATTATTGAAAAATTAAAATTTTATGGCGCCGAAGGAATATTGGTAATGCCCAATTGAAAAAATGATCCTTTAAAAATAAATGATGAATACAATATTTTATAAATCCTTCGCCTGATAGCAATGGCCGGATTTGATTAAAAGGCCGATGATTGATTCTAAAGAATTTGGAAGACACGGTTTCTGCAATAATCAATACAGTAAAGCAATACGGCGATGAAGCCGTAAAAAATTATTCTTTGCAATTTCATGGATTTTCGCCTGAAAATTTATGGGTTAACTGAAACGGAAATTAAAACAGGCTTCAAAAGCTATTAGATAAAGATTTAAAGAAAGCTATTCTTTTAGCAAAAAATAATATTGAAAAATTTCATAAGCAACAATTTGAAAAAGTAAAATAAAATAACTACAACACCAGGGGTTGTTTGTTGGAGAAAAAGTATGGCGATTGAAAATGTAGGTTTATATATTCCCGGCGGAAGTGCTCCATTGTTTTCGACCCTTTTAATGCTGGCTATTCCCGCTACAATTGCAGGTTGTAAAAATATTATTGTAACTACGCCGGCTCAAGATAGATGGGCAAATGTAAATGCTGTTGTTTTGTATGTTGCAATATTCTTGGTATTAAAAAAGATTTATAAAAGCGGCGGAGCCCAGGCTATTGCTGCAATGGCTTATGGAACGCAAACGGTTAAAAAAGTTGATAAGATTTTTGGTCCCGGAAATCAATATGTAACTTGTGCAAAAAAGTTAGTGAATACTGATGGAGTTGCTATTGATATGCTTGCAGGTCCGAGTGAACTGGCAGTATATGCTGATGACTAGTTGTGTTCCTGAATTTGTGGCTGCAGATCTTTTTAGCCAGGCTGAACATGGTGCAGACAGCCAGGTGGTTCTGGTTGCCAGTAACATTAATATAATTGAAAATGTGATTAAAGAAATTCATGAGCAACTGCCATTGCTTGCAAGAAAAGATATTATTGAACAAAGCTTTTTAAACAGGAAATTTATCGTTATTGAAAATAAGAAGGAAGCATTTAATTTCTTAAATGAATATGCACCTGAACATTTAATTATTGCATCAGAAAATGCGAATAGCTTGCACGATTATGTAAAAAATGCAGGAAGTGTTTTTCTTGGAAATTTTTCTCCTGAAAGTGCCGGCGATTATGCTTCGGGCACCAATCATTCACTGCCAACCAACGGTACTGCAAAGATACATGGCGGCGTTTCGGTAGATAGTTTTGTAAAGAAAATTACGTTTCAAAAAATTAATAAAAAAGGAATAAAGAATATTGGACATGCAGTTGAAAGAATGGCTGAGGCAGAAGGATTGGCGGCACATAAGAATGCCGTTAATGTCCGGTTGAAAAAAATTAAGAAATGAAAAACTTTGATCTCAATAATCTTGTAAGAGAGAATATAAAAAAGCTAAAGCCCTATTCTTCAGCAAGAACAGAATATTCGGGAGAAGCAGCCGTTTTTTTGGATGCAAATGAAAACGCTTATGGGTCACCGTTACTCTGATGGCAAGGCAGGATAGGTTTAACCGTTATCCTGATCCATTGCAATGGGAATTGAAAAATGAACTTTCTAAAATAAAAGGAGTTCCCGCACAAAATATTTTTATTGGCAATGGAAGTGATGAAGTGATTGATTTGGCTTATCGCATTTTTTGCGAACCGGGAGAAGATAATATCATTACCTGTCCGCCGACTTATGGAATGTATAAAGTATGCGCTAACATTAATGATGTTGCTGTTAAAGAAGTACTTCTTACAGAAGATTTTCAGTTGAATGTTGAAAGAATATTAGATGCAATTGATGAAAATACAAAACTGCTTTTTATTTGTTCTCCAAACAATCCTACAGGCAATAATTTTAAGAGAACAGATATAGAATTACTCTTGAATAATTTTCCACGGCATTGTAATTATTGATGAGGCATATATTAATTTTTCAAGACAAAAAACATTTTTGCAGGAGCTTACCGAATATGAAAATCTTGTGGTGATGCAAACACTTTCTAAAGCGTGGGGACTTGCGGCGCTTAGGCTGGGATTGGGTTTTGCTTCAGAAAAAATTATTGATCTTTTTAATAAAGTAAAACCTCCTTATAATATTAATCTATGCTTCACAACAGTTGGGCATTAAAGCATTATCAAGAATCGAAGAAGTAAACGACGAATATTAAAAATACGTGAGCAAAGAATTTTTTGAACAGCAACTTGAAACGTTTGATTTTATACGAAAAATATATCCTTCTGATTCCAATTTTATTTTGGTAAAAACTGATGATGCGAATAAGTTATATCAATATTTATCCGCACAAGAGAATTATTGTTCGAAACAGAAGTAAGGAAGCATTGTGCGAAAATTGTATTACGCGATAACAGTTGGAACACACGAAGGAAAATAAAATACTGATTGAAGCCTTAAAAATTATGAGAATGGCTAAAAAAGTTTTATTTATTGATCGGGATGGAACTTTGATCAAGGAAGCGCCGCCTACTTATCAACTAGATGCATTTTAATAAGCTTGAATTTTATCCACATGTATTTGAATACCTTACCAAAATTGCTAAAAGAATCGGATTATGAACTGGTGATGGTAACCAACCAGGATGGGTTGGGCTCGGCATGCTTTTCCGGAAGATAATTTCTGGCCGGTTCAACATTTTATTATTAGGGCTTTGGAAAATGAAGGAATTGTTTTTTCAGAAATTTTTATTGATCGCACTTTCGCACATGAAAATAAACTAACGAGAAAACCAGGCACAGAAATGCTGACAGCTTACATCAATTCCGAAGATTATGATCTTAAAGAATTCTTTTGTAATCGGCGACAGGATTACCGATGTGAAGCTGGCTGAAAACCTTGGCTGCCGTGCCTTCTGGCTGAATAACCATGATGACCTGGGCGCCGCCGAACTTAAGTATTACTGCCAATGAACTTAAACAGTGTAATTGCATTAGAAACCCAGAAATTGGGAAGATATTTATAATTTTTTAAAAACCTCCACGAATAATTTCGCATTCAAGAAATACAAATGAAACAAAAATTAATGTGGTAGTTAATCTTGATGGAAACGGGATGGCAAATATCAAAACAGGTTTAGGATTTTTTGATCACATGCTGGAGCAGCTTGCAAAACATTCAGGTATTGACCTTGCCATTGCGTTGCAATGGTGATCTTCATATTGATGAGCATCATACAATTGAAGATGTTGGCATTGCCCTGGGAGAAGCTTTTATATTAGCATTGGGAGATAAAAGGGGAATTGAAAGATATGGCTTTTTGCTTCCCATGGATGATTGTCTGGCGCAGGTTGCCATTGACTTTGGCGGCAGAAGCTGGCTGGTTTGGGATGCAGAATTTAAAAGAGAAAAAATAGGAGAAATGCCGACGGAAATGTTTTATCATTTCTTTAAATCGTTCAGCGATGCCGCCAAATGCAACTTAATATTAAAGCGGAAGGAGTAAATGAACATCATAAAATTGAAGCGATTTTTAAGGCTTTTGCCAAATCAATAAAAATGGCTATAAAGAGAGATACTATAAATAATTCTTTGCCAACAACAAAAGGCATTTTATGAAAGTCGCTATTATAAAATATAATGCCGGAAATGTGCAAAGTGTTTTATACGCTTTACAACGGTTAGGTATAGACGCAATTGTTACCGATAATGCCGAGGAAATTATTAAAGCGGATAAAGTTATTTTTCCGGGTGTTGGAAATGCGGCATCCGCTATGGAGATATTTGCGAAAAAACAATCTTGATAAACTAATTGTTTCGCTTAAGCAGCCTGTTTTAGGCATTTGTCTTGGGCTTGCAACTGATGTGCAATACAAGCGAAGAAGGTAATACAGAATGCCTTGGCATTTTTGATGTCTACGGTAAAAAAATTTGATAATTCTTTGATGAATAAAATCAACTTGTCCTTTAAAATTCCTCACATGGGATGGAATAATATTTATGATCTTACGTTCACCGTTATTCAAGGATGTAAGAGAAAATACTTATGTTTATTTTGTACACAGTTATTATGCAGAACTTTCGCCGCAAACTATTGCAACCACTGATTATATAATTCCTTTCAGTGCTGCCATGCAAAAGAATAATTTTTATGGAGTACAATTTCATTCCGAGAAATCTGCCGACGCAGGTGTTCAGATCATTTCAAATTTTTTAAATCTTATATAAATGGAATTAATACCTGCGATTGATATTATAGATGGTAAATGCGTCAGGCTGTCGAAGGGTGATTTCAATAAAAAAATTGTTTACAATGATGATCCGGTTGAGTGTCGCAAAAGCATTTGAATGCTGCCGGAATAAAAAGGCTGCATATTGTTGACCTTGATGGCGCTGAACTGGTAAATGCCTTAGAAATATTTATGTGCTTGGAAATATTGCCCGAAGTACCTAACTTGACTATTGATTTCGGCGGCGGATTAAAAACTACAGAAGATATTAAAGCGTTTTTAATGCAGGCGCATCTATGGTAAATGTTGGAAGTGTAGTTGTTAAAAAGCTACGATTTATTTTCCGAATGGATAAATGATTTCGGAGCTGAAAATTTTTTGCCAGGCGCAGATGTATTAATAAAAAAATCAAGATTCATGGATGGAAAGAAGATACCGGGATTGATATTTTTAATTTTATTCAATCGCTCTTACATCTTCATGTTAGAAACTATTTTCTGTACAGATATTTCAAAAGATGGAATGATGGAAGGACCTTCTGACGAATTATATAAAGAAATTTTAAAAGAATTCCCTACATTGCATCTTATTGCAAGCGGCGGAGTTTCCTGCTATCGATGATTTTTTCAGCTTAAAAGAAGCAGGGTTGCGCAGGCGCCATTATTGGTAAAGCATTTTATGAAGAAAAAATTACTATGCAGCAAATAGAATATTTTTAAAACAATAATATGCTCGCAAAAAGAATTATCCCATGTCTTGATATCAACAATGGAAGAACCGTTAAAGGAGTCAATTTCGTAAATATCCGCGATGCTGGCGATCCGGTAGAGCTTGCTTTGTATTACTCACAGCAAGGCGCAGACGAACTTGTATTTCTTGATATTACAGCAACCGTTGAAAAAAGAAAAACACTCGTGGAGCTCGTAAAAAAAGTTGCCGGAACAGATCAATATTCCATTTACAGTTGGAGGTGGTATTGCATTCTGTGGAAAATGCTTTTGAGTTGTTGCAAAATGGAGCTGATAAAATTTCAGTTAATTCTGCTGCTTTTAAAAATCCGGAATTGATACAGGATATGGCCGATGAATTTGGAAGCCAATGTGTGGTTCTGGCTATAGATACGAAAAAAGAACCGGATGGAAAATGGTATGTATATTTAAATGGGGGAAGAGTAAAAACAGAAAAAACTGCACTTGTGATTGGGCAAAACAGGCGGTGACCTTGGTGCGGGTGAAATACTCCTTACTTCGATGAATAATGATGGCACTAAAGATGGCTTTGCAGAGGAATCATCTACTTCAATTTCAAAGAGCATACAATTTACCTGTAATCGCTTCCGGGGTGCCGGAACGATGCAGCATTTTGCAGATGTATTTAAAATGCTAATGCAGATGCAGCTTTGGCGGCGAGTGTTTTTCATTATAAAGAAATTGAAATACCTGCCTTAAAAAAATTTCTATCAACAAAAAATATTAATGTAAGACTATGACAAGAAATTATGCAGACCTGGTCAAAAGAATCAATTTTTCAAAGTACGATTCTGAACTGATACCGGTTATTGTTCAGGACGCTTCCACAAGTTCGGTTTTAATGCTTGGTTTTATGAATAAGGAAGCTTTACTGGAAACAATAGAAACCGAACTGGTAACTTTTTATAGCCGCAGCCGCCAGCGTTTATGGGTAAAAGGAGAAACCAGTAAAAATTTTCTGCATCTCGTTGATATAAAAAATGATTGTGATTTTGATACGCTGTTAATTAAAGCAAATCCGGATGGACCGGTTTGCCACACCGGAGCAGATACCTGTTTCAATGAAGAAAATACGTCCGATGATTTTTTACGATCTCTGGAAAAAATTATATCAGGGAAGAAAGAAACACCCTCTTTCCGGTTCTTATACTTCTACTTTATTTGCAAAAGGAATTAATGCGATTGCGCAAAAAGTAGGGGAGGAAGCTGTTGAATTAGTGATCGAATCAAAAGATAACAATAAGAAACTTTTTCTTAATGAAGCTGCCGATCTTCTATTTCATTATATGGTTTTACTTCGGCAGAAAAATATTGAGTTTGATGAAGTTTTGGATATCCTGAAAGAAAGACATAAAAAATAAACAGCCAGCCTTTTAAACTTATTTTTCGAGAGCTCATATTTACGATCTTATTTATTTGGCATTTTGGCTACTCAGTTTCTTATTTTTTTAACTTTCACATACTATGACACCCGAAAGATATAAACGTCTTACCTCAGTATTAAACCGCCGCCAACCAGACCTTACTGTGGTGCTGGAAAATGTATTTGATCCGCATAATATATCTGCGGTTATGCGTACCTGTGATGCAGTAGGAATTCAGGACATTTATATTTTGAACAATCGTATTCCGCCGCATAGAAAATGGGGTTACCGGAGTTCATCGACCGCGGCAAAGTGGCTGAATGTTCATCAATTTACTAACGCCGAAGAATGTTTTGAAACGGTAAGAAAGATCTACGGGAAGGTCTATGCAAGCCACCTTGGAAACGAAGCGCAAAATCTTTATTCAATGGATTTGACCGGATCGCTGGCGTTGGTGTTTGGTAACGAGACTTTTGGGGTGAGTGATGATATCCGGACTTATACTGATGGCGATTTTATCATTCCCCAGGTTGGGGTTATCAAATCTTTAAATATCTCAGTTGCGTGTGCGGTAAGCCTTTACGAAGCATTCAGGCAAAAAAAAGAGAAAGGGCATTATGAGAATCCGCGGATGGATGCCGGGCACTTACTGGAATTAGGTAAGGAATGGGGTTTGGAATAAAATTGATCCCTTTCAAAAGAACATAAATCCATCCTGTCAAAATTAAATGGCTCTTTTTTAAAAATAGCTACCCGCCGCTATCGACGTACCTGCGGGTAAGAGCATCAGCGATAATTTCACTTCGTTAAAATATTATGAAATTTTGTCTGACATCACGGCCAAATAGCTGACAAGGGCGCTACATAGCTGACAACAAAACTGATAAACTACTTTGGTACAATTATTAGGGTATCTGTACTACAAAAAATTAAATAAAATTCTACTATTATGGCAAATGAAAATTTTGAACTCTTTGATGACAGAGTTCTTGTAAAGCCCAACGCGGCTGAAGAAAAAACTGCTGGCGGCATCATTATTCCTGACACAGCCAAAGAAAAACCTCAAAAAGGTACTGTTGTGGCTGTCGGAAAAGGAAAATATGCAGAACATACAGGCACGCTGATCCCGTTGCAAATTAAAGCAGGAGATACCGTTATGTATGGTAAATACGGCGGAACCGAAATTACAATAGAAGGAGCAGATTATTTAATCATGAGAGCTTCTGATATTTTAATGAAAGTAAAATAATTTTTTAAAAATTTTAATTCTTAATAAAATGGCAAAACAAATATTTTTTGAAATTGAAGCCCGCAATAAAATGAAGAAGGGCGTTGATACTTTGGCAAATGCAGTAAAAGTAACCCTCGGACCAAAAGGACGCAATGTAGTTATTGAAAAGAAATTTGGTGCACCGATTGTAACAAAAGATGGTGTTACTGTTGCAAAAGAAATTGAACTGGAAGACCCGATTGAAAACATGGGTGCTCAAATGGTAAAAGAAGTAGCTTCCAAAACTGCTGATATTGCAGGTGATGGTACTACTACTGCAACTGTTCTTGCTCAAGCTATTATTAGCGAAGGTATTAAAAAACGTAGCTGCAGGTGCAAATCCAATGGATCTGAAACGCGGTATTGATAAAGCGGTTGTTGCTGTAGTTGAAAACCTGAAAAAGCAATCAGAAAAAGTTGGTGACAACAATGATAAGATTGAGCAAGTTGCTTCTATTTCTGCAAATAATGATGAATCTATCGGCAAGCTGATTGCGCAGGCAATGACCAAAGTTGGTAAAGAAGGTGTTATCACCGTTGAAGAAGCAAAAGGCACTGATACCACTGTTGAAGTTGTTGAAGGTATGCAATTTGACCGGGGATATATCTCTCCTTATTTTGTTACCAACAGCGAAAAAATGGAAGCCGATTTACAAAATCCTTACATTTTAATTTACGATAAGAAGATATCTACTATGAAAGATATTCTTCCTATTCTTGAAAAAGTTGCACAAAGCGGCCGTCCTCTTTTAATTATTGCAGAAGATCTGGAAGGCGAAGCACTGGCAACATTAGTTGTGAATAAATTACGTGGTACTTTGAAAGTGGCTGCTGTAAAGGCTCCTGGCTTTGGCGATCGCAGAAAAGAAATGCTGCAGGATATTGCAGTTCTTACCAAAGGAATTGTTATCAGCGAAGAACAAGGTTACAAATTAGAAAATGCTGATCTTACTTATTTAGGTGAAGCAACATCTGTGACTATCGATAAAGACAATACAACTATCGTTGGTGGTAAAGGTGATAAGAAAGATATTAATGCACGTGTAAATCAAATCAAAGCCAGATTGAAACAACTACATCTGATTATGATAAAGAAAAATTACAGGAACGTCTTGCTAAATTAAGCGGCGGTGTTGCTGTATTATATGTTGGCGCAGCTACCGAAGTAGAAATGAAAGAAAAGAAAGACAGGGTTGATGATGCTTTACATGCAACAAGAGCTGCTGTTGAAGAAGGTATTGTTCCTGGTGGTGGTGTTGCTTACATCCGCGCAGTTGAAAGCCTTAAAAACTTAAAGGCAGAAAACGACGATGAAACCACCGGTATCCAGATTGTAAGACGTGCTGTGGAAGAGCCACTTCGCCAGATCGTTGTGAACAGCGGTATTGAAGGCAGCATTGTTGTACAAAAAATTAAAGAAGGTAAAGGCGATTTTGGTTTCAATGCACGCACCGAAGTTTATGAAAACTTGATTGCTGCAGGTGTTATTGATCCTACAAAAGTTACCCGGATCGCATTGGAAAATGCAGCTTCTATTGCAGGAATGTTGTTGACTACAGAATGTGTAGTGAGCGACAAGCCTGAAAAAGAAAAAGCAGCTATGCCTCCTATGGGCGGCGGCGGAATGGGTGACATGGGTTATTAATTTATGTCATATTTCCGGAGATCGCACAAAATAAGATCGACGATTTAATTATAAATCCCCTGCATTAACGCGGGGGATTTTTTTGTTATTAGCAATAGCAACATTCAAATACCCGAACGAATTTAACGTGGAAGAGTAAACGCAGATTTTACAGCTCGCAAACCGATGTAGTGAAATTACTATACTACAAAGGAGTATTTACTATAAATAAGCTTGCTTGAATCCATGACATTTGCATTGCAATATTGTAACAGATATGGCGATACACCTCCTGAACCAACCTATGAAGCCACCCACAACTATAAAGAAAGGCTGTCTTAAAAAAACTAAGATGGCCTTTTTTATTCTTAGTAAAGAGCTTTCCTGATTTTAATTAACTTTTCAAGAAGTGTTTCCAGCAGATCAAGTTTAAGCATGTTTGCGCCGTCGCTTAAGGCACACGACGGATCTGGATGGGTTTCAATAAACAATCCATCTGCGCCGGTAGCTATAGCCGCTTTGGCAATTGTTTCAATCATTTGAGGATTGCCACCGGTGACACCACTGCTTTGATTCGGTTGTTGCAAACTATGTGTGCAATCCATAATAACGGGCACGCCATGATTTTTCATAATAGGAATATTCCTGTAATCAACAACAAGGTCAGTATATCCAAAAGAGTTTCCTCTTTCAGTTAGCATTACCTTAGCCTCTAACGATTTTTTTGCAGCGGCTTTTTGAATTTTTTCAACAGCAAACTTCATTGACTCACCGTTGACAAACTGTCCCTTTTTTACATTGACTATTTTGCCTGTTTCCGCAGCAGCTTCCAGCAAATCAGTTTGCCTGCAAAGGAAAGCAGGGATCTGCAATACATCCACGTAATTTGCTGCAACAGCAGCTTCCTCATGTGCATGAATGTCGGTTATTACGGGTAATGAAAAATCATTCTTAACCTTTTTCAATATCTGCAAAGCTGTTTCATCACCCACACCCGTAAACGAAGCAGCGCTGGTTCTGTTTGCCTTGCGATAAGATGCTTTAAATATATATGGAATGCCAAGTCTTTTGCAAGTCTCCGATACTCTTTTTGCTACATTCATTACAAGTTCTTCACTTTCTACAACACATGGTCCGGCAATTAATATAAAATTTTTTTTATCATAATGCTGACTCTCAAAAAGTTTCTCAATAAAATTTTCCATTATGCTGTTATTTTTTCCGCAAAGTTATTCTAAAGCGCTTGGCGGGATAAAAGTAAAACTTTGAATTTGCAAATTATGGATAGCAAACTGATTAATCTTAAAAAAAGCTTAAGTGAAATTGTCAGGTTTTGCGCAAACAAATGTCATCCGGTAAAACATTTATGGTGCCCAATAATTTCCCGAAAATATGAGCATCGCGATCAATTTGATTGTATTATCATAATATTGCGACTGATCAATATCAAAACCCTGGATGTAAGTCCACAACTTATCTAACCACGCCTGGTTTTCCGGATCCACCATTGCCGCCACTGCGAATGAAGCTATAAAACTCAGCGCTTCATAATTGCGGTTTTTGATATCATCACCCTCCAAAGTGTATCCCGCAGAAATATTGTCCGGATTATCCTGTGTCGTTTCTCTTATCCACTTATTTATTTTACGCACAAAATTTTTCGAGCGCGGATCGCCATTTAATATAAAATCTGTTGCGATGCGCCATGGTACCCGACACGCATTATAATTATAATCGCCGTCATATTTTGATTCGAGATAATGAGGTTTTGCTGCATTCGGACTGCTTTTTACATGCTCAATAAAGTCGGGAACAAGCCCGGCATCAGGGCTATATTTATCCTGCATGAATTTAAAAAGATCATAATTTTTATCAATTACTTTATTCCAAAAACTATCTTCGGTTGACCTTTCAAAATCTTTAAAATGCGCTGGCATAAAATCTGAAGATCTTGTATCGTAATAATCGTGGCTGTCTTCCTTCACTGCATTACTCAATAGCACTGAAAACGTCTCATGATTAATCTCTTCCTTTTTTATAGCAGCAATCATGGCTTTGGCTTCCCTGAGATAATTGACGGAACCGCTGCTTCCCCATTGCACATTTGCGAGCAGTAATGAATATGCGATATCCATGTCACCGTCCGAAGCCGAAGTGCCATCGACATCGCTAAAATCGCCTGTCTGCGCCCACGCCATCAGGTAAGGATTTTGTCTGCTTGGATGCGCTTTGAAATAATTGTAAAGTCCATTGTAAATTTTTTGGGCATCAGGATCGTAGCCTGCCATTAGTGCAGCTATTATCATTCCATAGCCCTGGCCTTCGGACACACATTCATTTTTGTCAACGGTTCCTTCTACCCAAATATAATATTGTCCGGGTGCTGCATTGTCCCGCACATATTGTTGTTTCCATTTATTATAATAAGACCGCACAGCATCATCCATTGCTTGCTGCGATACGTTGGAAGGCTGGATCACGCCGGCATTATAATGAATATGTTGCGGAAAGGGCCTTAGTGGTTGCTGCGCGATCAATAATCCATTGGTTAAAATAGAGGTAATAAAAAGATAAAAAAATTTTGTAACCACAGCGTTTGCCAATACGATGCTTTATTGTATTGACTTTCATTAGAGCGGCAAAAGGGATTCGAACCCTCGGCCCTTAGCTTGGGAAGCTAATGCTCTACCAACTGAGCTACTGCCGCATATTGATAATAAAATTAGATCATTTTAATGTTTCATATTGAAATTTTATACGTTTCAACTACAACATCTTTGACCGGAAAAATAACCAGCAAAATTAGTTACTCAACCGATAAATGGATTAGATTCACAAACGAGTATTTTATATCTGGTCAATAGATTTTTAAGGAACGCATTTAATAATTGATACTAAACAAAAGAAAGCATTTATAAAATGATTATTTGCACACTGTGTGGTTTTTCTATAGCTTGCTTTTAGCATCTGAACAGAAATAAATAATTTACATTTCAACCTATTTATCTCAAAATATGCTTCACAAATATTGCTACATCTTACTTTTCTGTTTTGGTACAAATTGCAACATTGCGTTTTCGCAAAATAAAGCCATCGATGTTCAGCATTATGAATTTTCAATTTCTCTTAATGATAGCAACAACATAATTCAAGGGAAAGCCGCAATTGATTTCAAAGTAAAAAAAACCGCAGGGATGGTATATTTTGATCTTACCAATATCAGCAATTCCACCGGGAAAGGAATGCATGTAACGAACGTAACAGAGGATAATAATAATTTAAAATTCACGCAGGACAAGGATCATATAAACATCTATTTTAGTTCGCCGTTAAAAGAAAATGATGAGAAAAATATCTCCATAAAATATGAAGGAATACCTGCAAACGGATTAATTATTGACACCAACAAATTTGGGCAAAGGACTTTCTTCGCTGATAACTGGCCCAACCGTGCTCATAACTGGATTCCATGCAATGATCATCCTTCAGATAAAGCTTTGGTAGATTTTATAGTTACTGCACCCGACCATTACCAGGTAATTGCAAATGGCGTTATGGTTGAGCAAACAAACCTGTCGCATCATTTCAAACTGACGCATTATAAGGAAACGGTGGTTTTACCAACCAAGGTTATGGTGATCGGTGTTGCTGATTTTGCCGTTCAACTTGATTCCAACATCAACTGTATTCCTATAACGAGTTGGGTATTTCCTGAAAACAGGGATAGTGGCTTTGCGCAATATGCTGTTTCAAAAAATGTGTTACCATTTTATATCAATTATATTGCTTCTTATCCTTTTGAAAAATTAGCAAACGTACAATCCAAAACAATATTCGGAGGAATGGAAAACGCGGGTAATATTTTTTATTTTGAGAATTCAGTTGCTACCAATACAGCGCAACTCAAACGGAGACGGCCACTCGAAGATTTGTTTGCGCACGAAACAGCGCATCAATGGTTTGGCGATGAAGTTTCTGAAAAGGATTGGGCCGATGTTTGGCTCAGCGAAGGATTTGCTACTTACATGACTCATTTGTATTTGGAACATAAATATGGGATTGATACTTTGAACAGCAGAATGCAGCGTGACAGAAGCACCGTGCTAAAATTCTATAAGAAAAGAAAAACACCAGTCGTTGATTTTAGCGAACCTGACAGCCTGATGTTGTTATTAAATGCAAATTCTTATGAAAAAGGAAGTTGGGTATTACACATGTTGCGCCGAAAACTCGGCGATGAAATTTTCCGGAAAGGAATTCAAACTTATTACTTAACTTATAAAGGCAGCAATGCTTCCACCGATGATTTCATGCGTGTAATGGAAAAGGTAAGTAAGCAAGATTTAAATTTATTTTTTAAACAATGGTTATTTACGCCCGGTCAACCCAACCTTGAGGTAAAATGGCAATATTACGAAAGCAGAAAAATACTGGAGATTAACATTGCGCAAACGCAGGATTTTGTGTTTCGATTTCCACTTCAAATTGCTATACGCGGCTCTGCCGGCGTGAGTTTTAAAACAATTGATATTAATTCTATAACAACGAATGTGGCCATTCCGCTAAGTTATAAACCCATATCAATTTTGTTGGACCCTAACGTAAATTTATTATTTGAAGGAAATATACAGGAAGGTATCAGCGCAAAAAAAGATAAATAATTTTTCATCCTGATTTGGATGAATACTCTTTTTGCAAGTTGCAGGAGAGAAAAGATTAATTGATATTTTCTGTTTTAAGAATCCATCTATCGGGCATTAAGGCTATTTCCCGGATGCGGCCACTTTTGGTAACTTCCCATACAATGAAACTATCCCCAAGGCAAGGATCGTCTGTAAAGGTGGCGGTGCCTATATATTCATTTTTACAATAGCAAAGATATTCTTCGCCATACAGCAGTTCCTTCATCATTATTTTCTCATTAAGATTAATCCGGTAAAACTTGTTGTGTATCCGGAATATGTGCTTTAGATAAATAACGAAATCTTTTTTAATTTATTTTATTTATTAGGGAAATGCCGATCCTTCTTAAATATCAGCCGCATATATATTTTACGAAGGTTCTTTTTGCAATAGGCAATAATGTTTCTTCCATTGGATAGGCTAAAGAGGTTTCTATGTTATATACCGCCGGATTTGGAAAATTCCTGCGATTTCTTATTAGTTCTGCTTTTATATTTTCCACCGAATTACTTGCAGACCGTATCCATTGATTAATATAATCTGTCCGCAAGCCGCGGTATTTTTCATCATGTTTTTCATAAATGGTAAGTTCATATTTATAAGCGACAGTTGTATTAAAACGACCGTCACATATCAGCAAATATCCTTCCCTGGTATCCAGCGGCAGAAGACCGACGGGTTCAATTTTTAAAGTATCTTCTACAAATTCATATAATTCTGTTCCGCTTTGTATGGTAAGCTTAATTTTTTCCGCCGAATAATGTATGATTTCCTCAAGTTCCTGCATCAGCTCACTATCCTCTATCATTTTTTCATATTCAATTTGCAATTTTTTCATATTAATTTCTGAGAGTTGCTTAGGGAAACGCTCCTGTAAAAATTTTCTATTTTCCCTGAATGCAACAATATTATTATAATGAAAGATTATGTCGGCCAGTTGCGGGTAGAGTTTATTTTGGTTAAAATAAGAATTTACGTGTTGCAGGTAGGCAAGAAGGGTATATTTCTTCAGCTCAAAATCAATATATCCTTCTGTAAACCAGGTTTCGGATAGGGACGTCATTTAATTTAGGTTTAACGGGTGAATTTAAAACTGCCAGCTTATTTGCTAACGATCAATTTAAGAAAAAATTTCAATACAGATAATAACAAGATTTGATTTTTTCTTTAAATCATTATAAAATTGTCAACTTCGTTTGTTCTTTAACGTTATATTCTTTTGATTTTTTTAATCACGTATTTCGTAGTTTTAAATGTAATAAGTCCTGTTAGTTGAGAGGTTAATAACAGATATTTGTTAACAATCAGGTCCCGGAATATCGCTCCATGGCGGGTGTTATATCTTTTTTAATATATTTGCATATATCTTTTTCTATCTATTTTATAAGATTCGAAGCTTTTGCACTTACAATAAGTTGAAATAAAGTCCGTTGTTAAGAAATAAATGCTTTGCCCCAAACTGAAATTTATGAAGAAATCACTGAATCTTTTAATGATTGTTTTTATCTGTGGGTATATTACCTCCTGCCAAAAGCCGTTCGAAGCGACGCCAGGAACTGTCACTCCCATTACATATGATACTGACGCTTTGCACTTTTTCGATAGCGCCGCTATATCTGATACGATATCTAAAAAGGCTTTGAACGATTTTATAAAGGCTCTCAAAGACTCTTCATTATGGTCAAAGTTCATCGCAATTTATCCAATGGTTGGTGGTTCTGCAACTTCTGATATGTATAATTTGAAAGATCCGCGCAATTCGGACGATGCGTTCAGGCTTACATTTAATGGTTCGCCGTTGTTTAGCGAAACAGGTGTTTTATTTCCAACAAATAATGATTACGCTGATACCCATTTTTCAGATAGTCTGTTTACATACAATAGTAATGCGATATCTTATTATTCGTTGACTCAAAATACCGTTGATGGCTACGACATGGGCTGCGCCGACAATGCAACATATTATAATGAGTTTGCCATCTACAACGGTGGTGATGCCTCGAACTGGTTTGGATATTATGCATTTGGGGTTATACCGGCAAAGACAGTAGGTTTGTTTATGATGTCCTCAACATTAAGTAATGTTAAAAGATATGAAAATGGACTTCCAACTGACGCTAAGGGTTCTGCACCATCTCCCGGGTTTACAGGTTTTCCTGTCTTAATCGGTTATGTTTTCGCCGCTGATTCCGGGGGTCATCGGGAATGTGGCTTAGCTACGATCGGTCAAGGCCTATCCGATTCTGAAGCGCTTACTTTTCACAATATTGTTCAAAATTTTGAGGCAAGTCTTGGAAGGTAATTATTACACAAGCGTAAAATTAGCATCTTCATCTTCGGCAGTTAATCAATATGCTTTGGCATTGTATTCATGTAATTTGGTTTAAAAATTATTTAGTAAAAGAAGCCATTTTGCAAAACGTTGTGTCAAATCAGGGAACATTTTTTTTGAGATGAATATTTTTTTCTTCTAGAAACTCAAAGTCTCATCGTTTCTCATATTGGTTCAATTTATCCCCACCTATATTTTCTTTACGGCAGCCCATGGATTTCAATACTATTAAGATTAGTAAAAGTGTAACTGTTAATTAGGTTGCGCTAATATCTTAAAATACTAGCATGGCATTAAACTTGTAAAGTAGATTGTGATTTAATTTTATCAATTTATAAAACATTTAGAAATGAAGAATCTAAAAATTTTGAAATTTATTTTTCTCATAAGTTTAAGTTCCTTTATTTATTCGCAGGTAAAATCTCAGGACAAAGAGGAAGATAAAATAACAGCTTCAACAAAGGTTTTGCAGGATTTTGGAAAAATGAAGGAAAGTATTCCGGCTAAATTGATGAACATGAGTGAAGGGATAATAATTGTTCCGAAACTGATAAATGGAGGTTTTATTTTGGCTGCCAAAAGAGGGAAGGGGATAGCAATGACTAAATTAGCCGATGGCACCTGGAGCAATCCGGTATTTGTGACGATAACAGGTGGCAGCCTGGGGCTGCAGGCTGGCGTACAATCTGTTGAGTTGGTACTAATCTTTAAACATAGAGAAACGTTGGAGAAGATTGGCAAAGGTAGTTTTACACTTGGTGGCGATATTTCAGCTACAGCCGGGCCGGTTGGCAGAAATTCAACTGCCAGCACCGATTATAAAATGGAGGCCGAAGTGTATTCTTATTCCAGGAGCAAAGGTCTTTTCGCAGGTATCAGCTTAAGTGGTGCGGCAATAGATGTTGACCAAAAAGCAAATACCGCATTTTATGGGCAAAGTTTGAGATTCTGAAACTTTGTTTTCTTCTTCAGGCGAAAACAGTACTGCTTCGGTAGCTGCGTTAAAGCAAGAATTAAATAGTTTGCATCAATAGGAGAAATTCATATCGTACTTGAAAGCTGCATTATTTATGCGGCTTTTTTTGTGTTTAAGATAAACCCCAGCGTAGTTTATTTTAATCGTATACCTAGCTGAGAAGATGTCAAACGATAATTTTTCGTGTTTTGAAAAAAAATATCATCATTTTTCAATGATAGTTTTAAGCTTTTACCTGGCTCCCGGAGGACAATTTTTTCTCAAAAAATCAGAGTATAAAGTCGACAAAAACTTGCGGGTGCCTTCTCCCTCCGATAAGCTGTGAGTCCTGTTAGGAAAAGGCATAAACTGAAATTTTTTATTATACTTTATTAGTTCATTTAGCATCGCCTCCGCGTTATCGTATTGCACATTATCATCGCCGGTACCATGAATAAATAATAAGTTTCCTTCCAGGTTTTTTGCGTAATAGATTGGGGAACCCTTTACATAATCATCCATATTTTCCTGCGGTAGTCCCATATATCTTTCTTCATAAATATTATCATAGAATAATAAGATTGTCAACTGCAGCAATTGAAATGCCTGTTTTATAAATATCTGGAAATTGAAACATGAGATTTAATGTCGAAGAGCCTCCACCGCTCCATCCCCACACGGCAACCCGTTCTTTATCAAGATAAGAATGTTCCTCTAATAATTTTTTCGCGGCCATTGCCTGGTCGTGAATATTAAGTCTTCCTATTTGGCCATAAATTGATTTGCGCCATGCAGCTCCACGCAAGGAAGGAGTGCCGCGATTATCAACTGAAATCTGTACATAACCCTCATTACTCATATCACCATCAAATAAAAAGTTATGTTGCGAGCCATACCTGTTTTCCACGGTAGATGCTGCGGGTTCGCCATAGACATAAAAAACTACGGGATATTTTTTGGTAGAATCGAAGTTGGCCGGCTTTACCATCCATCCGTCAAAGGTGATATTATCATCGGTAGTTACTTTAAAGTATTCAATGTTAGAATTTTCATTTGTCTTCATATTTTTTGCAATGCTCTTTTCTTCATCCAATGGCTTATGATCTGGCAAGGAAATCCATTCTTCAGCAGGAAAAGTTTTGTAGTTAGAAAAAGAATGCATCGCATATTTTGCGCCGGGAGAAATATTATAATCATGTGTGCCAATCATAGCAGATGGTGATAATAATTCCATTTTTCCTTTACCATCCATCTTTACACGATACAAGTAAAGCTGTGTTGCGTTATTTGGCGAAGCCATGAAATAAACATAATTATTTTTATCGTCTATGCATTTAATGTTATCAATATCGTAATTGCCCTTTGTTATTAATGTTTCTTTTTTACCATCACGGCTTACTAAGTAAATATGCCGCCACCCGTCTTTTTCTGCTTACCCATAAAAAATTTTTACCATCGTTTAACCATTCCCATCCAGTTGGGTCATCATCGTTCCATCTTGATTTTATATCAATAAAAGCCTTATCATCTTCTGTATAAAAATTATCAGCTTCTCCCGTTGATTGTATTGCAATAAAAAAGCTTGCTTTCATTTTGTTTCCTGTTGAGTTGCTGTACTACTAATTGATTGGAATTATCAGCCCATTCCATTCGCGGAAGATAGTGTTCCTGCGGATCACCTGGAATATTCATCCATTTTATATCATCATTACTTACTGTAATTACACCTATGCGAACAGGAGATGGCGGCTGCCCGACTTTAGGATATTCCACAGGAATAACCCGGGAATACACTGAATCGGTTGTATTCAACATATAATAATCGCGGACGTTTGTTGCATCTACCTGCCAGAAAGCAATTGCTTTGCTGTCAGGGCTCCAGCGGAAACCATCGCGGCAACCAAATTCTTCTTCATAAACCCAATCGAAAGTGCCGTTAATAAATTTTCGTGTTCCGTCTTTTGTCAGGGGAGTTATTTGATGCGACGAAAGATCTTCCATGTAGATGTTGTGCTCGCTTACATAGGCAGCTTTTGTTCCATCGGGAGAAATTTTTGCAAACATTAATGATTGAGATGGCAAACTCTTTCCAATTTGTGTTAGTTGATTTGTTGTAAGATTCAAAATCCAATAATCGCCGCGGGTATGATAACGCCATACTTTAGCAGTATTCGTAAAAATCAATAAAGTCTTATAATCCGGCGAAAAGCTGTAAATTTTAAAACTTAGCGGATTGTTACTTCCTGAAGGGGTAAGTTGCTCTTTTTTAACAATAACAGTTTCTTTATTGGTTTTTAAATCCGTTTTTACAATGTTTCCGTCTTCTATTTTCAGGTAAGCGTTACCGTCAGATGTCCAGTAAACTTCCTTTGCTCTGAATTGGCAGAACGAATTGATTGATAAAAAAATAAGAATAATATAAGACCGGGAATTTTGTTTTTTTATTTGGCATTGAATTTTATTTAGCATTAAAAATACAGAAACGCGCTTTATAAAGCCATACCATTTATATAAATCAGTTTTAAATTTGTGTATGGCAGAAAAAGAAAAATTAAGGATTGATAAATATTTATGGTCAATAAGAATTTTCAAAACAAGAAGCCTTGCGGCAGATGCCTGTAATAATGGTAAAGTAAAATGGAACGCATATAATGTAAAGCCTTCCAAAACAGTAAATGTTGGTGAACAATATGAAATAAAAACCGAAGCTAAAAAATGGCTGATTGAAGTAACCGCTTTGCTTCATACAAGAGTGCAATATTCTGAGGCCATTAAAATGTTATATTGATCTTACACCGGAAGAAGAAACAAAAAAAGGTCAACCTACTGCGTTTGTTTTTAATACGGGAAAAAGAAAAAGTAAAAAAGGCAGACCTACTAAAAAAGAAAAAAGAAATCTTGACGAATTTTTTGAATAGCCAATGCATAACTCTTCAGTGAATTACACGTCTACATTTGCAATATGAAGATTGATATCATTTCTGTGGTTCCCCAATTAATGGAAAGTTTTTTTGCTCATTCTATTTTAAAAAGAGCAAAAGAAAAAGGATTGCTGGAAGCAAATATTTTCAACTTAAGAGATTATACAAATTATAAACATGGGCAGGTAGATGATTACCAGTTTGGCGGCGGCGCAGGATTAGTGATGATGATCGAGCCATTGGTAAATGCAATTGAATCTTTACAAAAAAACACTAATTATGATGAAGTCATTTTTCTAACGCCTGATGGAAAAAAGTTCAATCAAAAAATTGCAAATTCTCTATCACTGAAAAATAATTTGTTACTAATATGCGGCCATTATAAAGGCATTGATCAAAGAGTGCGTGACCATTTTATTACGAAAGAAATTTCTATTGGTGATTATGTATTAAGCGGTGGAGAATTGGGCGCTGCTGTATGGTTGATGCTATTGGCAGGTTGATTCCCGGAGTTTTAAATGATGAAACCTCTGCATTAACTGATTCTTTCCAGGATAATTTGCTGGCACCTCCTGTATATACACGGCCTGAAGAATTTAGAGGATGGAAAGTCCCGGATGTATTAATGAATGGTAATCATTCTAAGATTGAAGAATGGAGACATGAACAATCGTTAGAAAGAACAAGGGAAAAAAGGCCGGATTTGATGGAGTGAATTTTTTATTAATAAACTTTTTAAAATTTTATTTCAGCATTTAAAACAACTGACTTAATTAGTCCTTTCTTAGTTTTCTGTTCGTGGTATTCTTTATTTTTTAAAAAAAAGGAAGTAACAGATTTTGAATTGGGCTCTACAAGAAAATATTCCTGCACGCCATATTTTTCATACACCAGCTTCTTTTCGCCGAAATCAAGATGCGATGTAGCAGGAGATAAAACTTCAATAACCAAATCAGGAGCACTAAATAAGCCCCTGGTTCTTATTTTATTAAGATTTTGTGTTTTGATAAAAAGTATATCAGGCTGTAAAATATTTTCCTTTGAAAAATGAACATCGTAGGGCGCATATCCTGATTTCGCCTATTTTATTTTTTCTTAAATACATTGAAATCTCTATATTTATTTTATTCAATATTACCTGGTGAAGATCAATTGGTGCAGGGCTCATAATTAATTTATCATTTATCAGTTGACATAAAGTTCCCTCAGGAAGTGATTCCCAAACTTCCAATATTGTTTTTGGCGGATGAATTAACGTTGATATCATACTTTTAAAATTACAAAAATTATTCTTTCTTTATTCCTATCACAGAAAGCTGCTTCTTTCTTATCAATGCATTGAAATTCGGAATGTCTGTATTGATGATTGTTTTTAATTTTTCAAGCTCCGCATCCGCTTTTCCGCTTAAAAATGAATAAGCTTTTTTTACTTGTTCTGTAGGCGCGTAATTTCCGGATACTGCATATCCATACAAAGCAGCAACCTGGTCATTTAATCGTATAGGGTAATTCAATACATCTTCTTCACTCCTTGCTTTTGTTTGATAAAGCGCTTCTTCAATAGCGGTCATTTTTTTATTAATTGAATCAGCCGCTGTTTTTATTTCACCTGCGGTATCTTTTCCCTGTAGCGCCATGAAATCGCTTATCTGCTTTCTGATATCACGAATATTTTTTATTGCTTTTTGTATTTCAGAAAATTTATCTCTTACAGAAATTAAAAAATTAAATTGGTCTTCATATTCCTGCTGAGTTTCTTTAAAATTAGGATTGGCTTTAATATTGGCTTCAGTTTCAATACTGTCCTTATTATCTTTAATTATGCGGATGTAATATTTTCCCGGAATTGCTTTAGGCCCCGGAACGCTTCCATTCCACAAGATCATTCCATCAATTTTTTCCGCAGCGGTATAATATTCGTTCCATACGAATTGATTCATACCCTGCGAAGCTTCTATCTTTCCCGGTATCTCCAGAAGGCTTTGTACTATAACTACTAATCACTTTTTTATCCTTATCTAATATGAAGATTTTTACGAGGCTGCTGTCCGCTACATCCTTTAAAAAATAATTTACAACAATACCATTGGGCGGATTAATTCCAGCATTCTTTACCTTAAGATCTTGCCTGCCCTCCATGCGATAAGCATCTTCTACCGGAAAAACAAACATATCGTTTTGAGCGGGCATTTTGTCTATATTCTGAACAACGCTTAAATCATCTAAAATATAAAAAGATCTTCCCTGCGTCGCAACAACCAAATCGTTATTTTTTATTGTAAGGTCTGTAATGGGAACCATTGGTAAGTTAAGCTGAAAGGGTTTCCAGTTTTCACCATAATCATAACTTATATACATTCCATATTCAGTCCCGCAATATAAAAGTCCCGGACGCTTTTTATCCGCGCGAAGGCATCTTGCAAAGTGCGTTTGTGGTATACCGTTAGTTATCTTTTTCCAGGTTTTCCCATAGTCTTTCGTAAGAAAAATGTAAGGTGTATAATCATCCGATTTATATTTTGTACCTACAAAATAAGCAATACCCTTTTGGAAAGGATCCGCATCTACACAATTCCACATCATCCACTTTCCAGCGGCAGGAGGTGTTACATTTTCCCAATGAGCGCCTCCATCTTTACTTACATTTATTAATCCGTCATCACTGCCCGTCCATAATAGATCTTTTTCCAGAGGCGATTCCATTGCGGTAAAAATGGTACAGTACACTTCTGCCCCGGTATTATCCTGTGTAATAGCGCCGCCACTCGATTTTTGCCTGCTCTTATCATTTGTCGTAAGATCACCGCTCAGCGCTGTCCATGTTGCGCCTTCATCTTCTGTCGCAAATAATACATTGCCTGCGGTATATAATTTCTTTGGATTATGGGGCGAAAAGAAAATGGGAAAGTTCCATTGAAACCTGTATTTGGAAATATCTGCGCCACTCCCCAAATCATAAACAGGCCATACGCTCACTGCACGATTCTCACCTGTTTTATGATCAAATCTTGAAATAAAACCGCCGTAATTTCCACCATAAACAATATCAGGATTTGATGGATCTGCCACAACATAACCACTTTCAAATCCTGCTGTTGGCGTCCAGTCACTTTGACTAATGTCATTGCCTTCTGTTCTTGACAAGATCCTTACGGTTGTATTATCCTGTTGTGCGCCAAGCAATCTGTATGGGAAATGATTATCGGTGGAAACCCTGTAGAACTGAGCAGTTGGCTGATTATAATAAGTACTCCAATTGTCACCTGCATCAAAACTTATTTGTGCTCCGCCATCATTAGCAACGATCATCCGGTCGGCATTTTCAGGGTCTATCCAAAGATCATGATGATCGCCGTGGGGCGTATTAATTCGCTTGAAAGTTTTACCGCCATCATTGCTCCTGTACATGTTTACATTGAGTGCGTAAATAATGTCTTCATTTTTGGGATCGGAATATATTTTATTAAAGTACCATGCGCGCTGGCGCACATCAGCATCAGTGCTTTCAAGTGTCCAGGTTTCACCGCCATCATCGCTTCTGAATAAGCCACCTTTTGAAGATTCAACCAATGCAAATACCCTGTCCGGATTTACAGCCGATACAGCAATTCCAATGTTACCTATAATTGTATTTCCGGGAAAGCCCTTTGTATTATTAAGATTTTTCCATGTTTCGCCGCCGTCTGTACTTTTCCATAATGCACTGCCCTTGCCGCCACTTTCAAGGCTATAAGGAGTGCGTTTGATATTCCATGTCGCTGCATACAATACGGAAGGATTGCCCGGTTCCATTACCAATTCTGCTCCTCCGCTTATATCGTTACTGTACAAAACTCTTTTCCATGTTTTCCCGCCATCAACCGTTTTATAAATTCCTCTTTCATCGGACGGCCCAAACAAATGTCCCAATGCGGCCACCCAAACAATATCGGGGTTGGTTGGGTGAATAACTATGCGCATGATATGCCTTGAATTATCCAGGCCGATATGTTTCCAGTTTCTGCCGCCATCATCACTGCGCCATATACCGTGCCCTTCACTAACGTTGCCGCGTAGGGTCGTTTCCCCTTCACCCACATAAATGATTGATGAATTAGAAGGAGCTACTGACACGCTTCCTATAGAACCTCCAAAAGATTTATCGGAAATATTTTTCCAGTTGCTTCCCCCATCTTCCGTTTTCCAAACGCCGCCACCGGTCGCGCCAAAGTAGAAAGTGTTTTTATTTTTATAATCTCCCGCAACGGTTCCGCTTCTTCCACCGCGGAAAGGCCCAACCAGCCTGTATTTTGTTGTGCTTAAAAGAATGCTGTCTTCATTGTGCGTTGGAAAAAATTCGTGTTTTTTTTGTGAATAGGACAAAAGTGTAAGAATAATGGCTAATGACAGCAGAAGAAATTTTTTCATGAATCAAAAATTTTTATATCCGAATTGAAAGATTAAAAAGGCGGCTTACCGATTGCGGAAAAAATATTTTAAGTATTATTTTCAATAATTGAATTTCGGATAATAATAAAAAAGCCGGTTTTAACCGGCAAATAAAGACGTTGTAATTATGATTTTGACGGCTTGATATAGTTTGGCGTCCACTGGCTGATTCACTTCAATTTTATCAAAAGTCATTGCACCGGATCCCATGCCTGAGCCTTCCGTAGTAATAGTTTGTGGAAACATAACTCCATCTACATCTTTATAATCGGTATAATCTGTAATTATTTCATTTGATCCGCCATTATTTTTTCTGCCATCACTTTGCAGCATTTGCCTTGTCTGTAATAGCAAATTGGTTTTTGTATCTATATAAAAAGTTTCGTCTTTGCCGGAGCCGTTAGTCAATTGTATCTTCCACGCTTCTCTGCTGCTAACAGAATCTTTTCCAAGTAAGGTTGCCTTATATCCCTTTGCAGCATAATTTACAAGCGGTCCCGCAATGTCAAGCTGATCCTGCATCGCCTTTAGTCTTTCTGCCGGTATCTCTTCTACATTGTCAGACCTCATTGGAACGTAAGACCATCCCTTATCAGGGGTAACAATTGTGTATCCGGTGTTACCGCCAACCTGGAAATCAACGCGGTTAAGTTTTCCATCAACTTTAGTAACTTTTACATCGACCTCATTACCCATCATTTGCCTTGTGCCTTCTAGGTACAAAGTTTTAATCGCATCCAGTTTATCTTTTCCGCCACGAGCTGTAATGTATTGACTGATGATATCATCCACTGACTGCCCCTCGGCAAATTGTACAAACACCAGCCCCAGAATAAATACAATGACGATAATAATATTTTTCATCTTTTTAAATTTTATATGAAGGTAAGCCAATAAATAGGCCATTAATTTTTTTCATTTTCATATTTAATAATATTTTTAAACAAATCTGCTTTGGATATTATCCTGGTAAATGTTTAAAACTTTTGAGATGAACTATTTAGTGGAAGGAAACATCGTTGACGTTGAAAATAAGAGAATCTTTTATGGCATTGTAGAAGTTGCAAATGAAAAAATAGACTCAATCAAAAAGACAGGAGAACAACAACCGGCATCGTCTTTTATTATCCCTGGATTTATCGATGCTCATGTACATATTGAAAGTTCCATGCTGGTTCCGGCTGAATTTGCAAAGCTTGCTGTCGTTCATGGCACTGTGGCAACGATAAGCGATCCTCATGAAATTGCAAATGTTTGCGGAATGAAAGGTGTTGAGTTTATGATTGAAAATGGAAAACAGGTTCCCTTTAAGTTTTATTTCGGTGCGCCCAGTTGCGTGCCTGCCACCCATTTTGAAACTGCGGGCGCTTCGCTTTATGCAAATGATGTGGATACGCTTTTGGCAAAAGACGAAATAAATTATTTAAGTGAAATGATGAATTTTCCTGGCGTATTACATCATGATGAAGAAGTGGAAGCTAAAATTAATTCTGCTAAAATTTACAACAAGCCTGTCGATGGCCATGCGCCGGGCTTGCGCGGCGAGGATTTAATAAAATATATTGATGCCGGCATCAGCACTGATCACGAATGCTTCACCAAAGAGGAAGCGATCGATAAATTAAAGTATGGAATGAAGATTTTGATTCGTGAAGGAAGTGCCGCTAAAAACTTTGATGCGCTGGTTGATTTGCTTAATGACCATGAAGATGAGATGATGTTTTGCAGTGATGACAAGCATCCGGATAGTCTTGGTAAAAGGCCATATAAATGAACTTTGCAAAAGAGCGGTAGCAAAAGGTATTGATATTTTTAAAGTTTTAAAAGCTGCGTCTGTTAACCCCGTTAGTCATTATAAAATGAACGTCGGATTGCTACAAAAAAATGATCCGGCTGATTTTATTGTTGTAAAAGATTTGAAGGACTTCCAGGTTGTTGCCACTTACATTGACGGCGTTAAGGTTGCTGAAAACGGTGTTTCAAACATCGCTACTTCTAAATGTGAAGTGATTAATAATTTTAATTGCGAAACTAAAAATACAGGAGATTTTAAATGTAAAGCAGAAAAAAGTGCCGCTGACATAATCGTGATCGAAGCATTGGACGGGCAGTTAATTACCAATAAAATTCTTGTCAGCCCAAAAATAGAAAGCGGATTTTATGTAAGTGATATCGAAAAAGATATTTTAAAAATGGTCGTAATAAACCGTTATAAAAATGCTCCTGTTGCGAAAGCATTTGTAAAAAACTTTGCTTTGACACGAGGCGCTATTGCATCTTCGGTTGCGCATGACAGTCATAATATAATTGCGGTCGGTGCAGACGACGAGAGCCTTTGCAAAGCCGTGAATCTCATTATTGAAAATAAAGGCGGAATAAGTTGTGCAGACACTACCCGCGAAGCGGTTTAATAAAGTATTGCCGCTTCCCGTTGCTGGCCTTAATGAGCAATGAAGATGGATATACCGTTGCTGAAAAATATACGGCAATTGATAAAGCGGCTAAGTCACTAGGCTCGAAGTTATCGGCGCCTTTTATGACGCTGTCATTTATGGCATTGCTGGTAATTCCTCATGTAAAGCTGAGTGACCTTGGATTATTTGACGGAGATGATTTTAAATTTGTATAGACCTTTCCGGCAGACCTTACAGAAGAATTATAATTTCGGCCTGAATTGTACCTGAAATCGTTTTCAAAGGATTGAAAGAATTTCCTGTTTCCCCTTCGGGGTTAGGGGTCAGATTTCATATATTTGCGCAACATAAATTTTTTTCATGTCAGTATTAGTAAATAAAAATTCGAAGATTTTAGTGCAGGGCTTTACGGGAACAGAAGGAACTTTTCATGCAACGCAGATGATAGAATACGGTACCCGGGTTGTTGGCGGAGTTACTCCGAATAAAGGAGGTACGAAACATTTAGATCGCCCTGTTTTTAATACAGTGGAAGAAGCCGTTAAAGAAACCAATGCCGATGTTAGCATTATATTTGTTCCGCCTGCGTTTGCTGCAGACGCAATCATGGAAGCTGCCGAAGCGGGGATCGCTCTGATCGTGTGCATTACAGAAGGAATACCTGTTCAGGATATGGTAAAAGTGAAAAACTATTTACTGGATACTAAGTCAAGATTAATTGGTCCAAATTGCCCTGGCGTTATTACGGCTGATGAATGTAAAGTTGGTATCATGCCGGGTTTCATTTTCAGAAAAGGAAAGATAGGAATCGTTTCAAAATCGGGAACGCTTACTTATGAGGCGGCAGACCAGGTCGCAAAAGCAGGGCTGGGAATTTCAACGGCAATAGGAATTGGTGGCGATCCAATTATTGGCACAACAACCAGAGAGGCTGTGGAACTTTTTATGAACGATAAAGAAACCGATGGCATTGTAATGATCGGGGAAATTGGTGGGAACATGGAAGCTGAAGCTGCGAGATGGATAAAAGAAAATGCTACCAAGCCAGTCGTAGGATTTATTGCCGGTCAAACTGCGCCCGCCGGAAGGCGTATGGGCCATGCCGGCGCTATAGTCGGCGGCGCTGAGGATACCGCCGCTGCTAAAATGAAAATTCTTGCTGAGTGCGGCGTTCATGTAGTTGCCAGCCCGGCGGACATCGGAAAAACAATGGCAGAGGTGATGAAGAAGTAAAACACCAAAATCGACTTGCTAAAAAGTGCTTCCTCTTGCAAGACAGGATAAGGATTATTCCCGTTGAAGAGTATTTCTAAAAAACTACATCACTAAAAATTCAACCATTGCTTTTGTTGCGTATATGTGCTGTAGCATGGCAGCCAGCAAGGAACGGAATCCTGTAATTATCGGATTAAAAATAAATAAGAACTATTGTTGCTTTCAATAACTTACCGGTCATCATATTTTATCACAACAACAGGGTGAGGGTGCAATAAAAATTTGCACCGTTGCAACCGCACAATATCGCAGGGGTATTCAATTTATATGACGCAGTCGTTAATCTCCGGTTAAAGAAGTATCATTGCGCTGTTATACTTATTAACCTGCCTAATTTTTGCAAGTCAATACAGAAAATATTAAAAATGAAACATTTATACCAATTTTTAGCTATTGCCACTCTTGTAGGATTGTATTCTTGCAGCGGCCCGAGATACGTCCAACAGCCTAATACAAACAATCAGAATACTTACACGCAGCCCAATTATTCGCAACAAGCCGGACCAATTACTTACCAGGAATTTTACAATGATTTAAGCCCCTATGGCAATTGGGTAAACTATGGAGATTACGGTTATGTATGGGTACCTGATGTGCCAGATTTCAGGCCTTATTATTCAAACGGGAGGTGGGTGTACACGGATTATGGATGGACATGGTCATCTGATTATAATTGGGGATGGGCGCCATTCCATTATGGCAGATGGATAGATGACATGGCTTATGGATGGATGTGGGTTCCGGGATATGAGTGGGCGCCAGCCTGGGTTTCATGGAGAGGCGGTGGCGATTATTATGGATGGGCACCTCTCGGCCCGCGAATGGATGTTAACATTGCGAGCGGTGCTGTTCCGCAAAATAATTGGGCGTTTGTGCCACGCCGTTATATTAACAGTCCCCAGGTAAATAATTATTATGTCGATCGCTCTGAAAATGTTACTATCATTAATAAGACTACAATCATCAATAATACTACGGTTAACAATAATACCACTACCATCAACAATAATAATACAACTATAATTAATAATAATAATAGAAATACGACAATTTACAACCAGGGACCCTTCGGTAACTGAAGTAGAACAATCAACAGGAACGAAAATCAAAAAACTCAGCCTGGTAGAATCCAATAAACCCGAGGCCGCACAGGTTAACGGTAATGCCTTGCGGGTTTATAAGCCGGCGGTAAATACGCAACCTTCTAATCCCGCAATTATAAAACCTGCAAAAATTGCAAGCCTGCAAGAGGTGCAAAACAACCGGCCTAACAGGACAAATAATAATACAAATACTGAATCCCAGCAACCTGCGAGGCAGTTTCCGGCTAATCAAGCTCCTCAGCAAAACAGAAACGGATCATCTGTAAACGGTATTCCGGCTGTTTCGCCTAATACAAATGACAAGCCTGTAAGAAGGTTCTCAGACAGCACACAGGGTCATTCGATGCAAACAAACAGGAGTACTCAACCTGGCAATGAAACGAACAAAAATGGACAACCAACGAACAATAGTCCTTTAAAAGTGATTCCAAAAAACAGTGGAACGCCCGGCAATAATGCACAGCAAAATAACTTACCTGTGCCTAATTCTGCCAATCAATCTCAGCCGGTAAGGAGGTCTAATAATTACCAAAGCTCACCAACAAATAGTAATAATAATGCAAATAACACGGCAAATCCTAAAACCATCCCAGGCAATGTATCCAATAAAAAACCTGTTCTTCAAAATAAGGGCAATAATTATCAACCCAATCAAAAGATCATAAAAGGCAATAACAAAACAGATACGACGAAGCCTGCTCCGCATTTTGTAAAACCAACACCTCCTGCAAAAAAAGATGGTGAATAGCAGACCAGGATCATCAATTTAGTCAACGCCGAGATCCTGTCATGGGATCCGGCCGCGACTTGATTTTTCGGCCGCAATTAATTAACTCATTCTTTCCATAAAAAGGGGAATAATACAATCGCCAGTACGATTACCAATACATCTAATCCAACTAAGAGAAGAGAGATTTGTAACAAAGCTCCGTTGCGAAAAACCTCACCAAATGCAGACTTTGACAGGCGGATCAATAATAACAATTGAGGTATAATCAACGGAAATCCAAGTATGGCCATTACCGCCGCATTTTGCTGCGCTTTAGCAGCTATTGCAGCCATCAAAGTAAATACAAAGCTCAGGCTTATTCCGCCGAGACAGGCAATTCCAATAAATTTTAAATAGTTTTCTATTGGGTTCCCCAATAAAATCAAAAATAACACAAGGCTGAGCAACACCATCAACAGCATAACAACAGTGCTGTAAATGAGTTTTGCAATAATAAAATTTACTGGACTTGTTACTGAAAAAAAATAAAGCATCCGGCCTTTGCTTTCCTGCAAAAAACTTTTGGCAACTGCGTTTATGCAAACGAACAATTGTATCATCCAGAAAAGACCGTTATATACCGTACTTTCCGGCTGGCCCATGGCGAGATATAATACAAAAATGGTAGACGCAACGTATAGCAATATTCCAAAAAAAATGTGCTGCTGCCTCATCTCAAGCAGAAAATCTTTTTTTAATAAAGTAAAAACAGGACTACTCATTTTCTTTACTCAGATTTATTTAAACATGAATTATAAAACCCGAATGACACGAATTCACCTATTATATTTATATCGAATCTGCCAAAGTTGCGCATACGCGGCAACGTGGTTCGTAAATATCTTTTTCTCCTAATAACACCTGTGCTCCTCCCGATACTTTGCGATAGCTTACGTTAGCAATGTTGCCACATTTCATACAGATTGCATGAAGTTTCGTAATGTAGTCTGCAATAGCCAGCAGGTTGGGCATCTGACCAAACGGTTTGCCGGAGTAATCCATATCAAGCCCGGCCACAATTACCCGTATTCCTTTCAAAGCAAGTTTTTCACACACGATAGTTATCTGATCATCAAAAAACTGGGCCTCATCAATGCCAACCACATCCACATCCTGCGCCAACATAAGTATGGTTTGTGAATTGCTCACCGGCGTCGAGTGAACTTTATTCTCATCATGGCTCACAATTTTCACTTCATCATAACGCACATCAATAACGGGTTTAAAAATTTCTGCCTTCAGGTGGGCAATCTCCACGCGTTTCAATCTTCTGATCAGTTCTTCCGTTTTGCCACTAAACATACTTCCGCAGATAACTTCGATCCAACCCCTTCTTTCTCCCTTAAAATTAGGTTCTATAAACATTTTTTGTATTTCATTTTAAATTCAATTTGTACCTTAGCCTGATTGCAAGGTTAAATGATTTTACGATAAATCAAAACAAACGTTTAATATTCTGTAAAATTCTGAACATAAGTAATTCTTCTACATGGAAAGAGTGTCAACACTCATAAAAAAATTACAAAGGCAGCTTGATGAAAAAGCATCTTTAAAAATGCTTTTGCAGACTACTCAAATGCTTCAGGCAGAATTGCAAAGCCAGGCAGGTAATCATGAACCTGCGCAGCGGGAAAAGGTATCTGTAATTATGCCGTATTCTTTTAATGTGTTATGGGAAATGGTAAGCCAGGATGATGTTCAAAAAAATATCCCGGAAGAAAAAATTGTAGAAATTCTCCAGGTAAATGAGCAGGAGATTGAAGAAGAACTTGAGCAGATCAAAAGAAACGCTGAAGCTGTAAGCTCCATGGGTGCCAATGCAAAGCATTCTTTTGTGTACGATCCTATAGAAGATGTGCCAACGCTTGCTCATCAAACGCCGCTGGAAACCCCGTTGGGGAAAACAAAATTACCTGAAGCCTATAGTAATTTTGAATACCCGGAATCGCTGAATGAAAGGCTGAAAGAAGCACGAATCGAGCTTTCCGAAAAACTAACGGACGCGCCGATAAAGGATCTTAAAAAAGCCATCGGTGTCAATGACCGCTTTCTCTTTATTAATGAATTGTTTCGTGGCGATGAAGCGATGTACGAAAGAAGCATCAAAACCATCCAAAACTTTTCAATACTCGCAGAAGCCGAATTCTGGATCAAGAGGGAATTAAAAATAAAGATTGGCTGGCACGACAGCCATCCTGTAGTAAAGCAATTTGATCAGTTAATAAGAAGGCGATTCAATTGAATATAGGAGAGGATTTTCTCTGATGCACCCGCGTTGTTATAAATATAGTTTTTTGCTGCAATGCCTCTCATTGCCACTTTGTCTTCATTATTAAGTAAGTCCATTACAATCTTTTCAAGTTCCAGCGCATTTTCAATACTGATGGCTCCTTTGCAACCGATCAGTTCCTCTGCCTCAAAGTTCTTTTCATATTCAGGTCCAAAAATAACAGGCTTACCGTAAACCGCAGCTTCAAGAATATTGTGAAGCCCGTTATAACCAAACCCACCACCAACATACGTGATGGTGGCATATTTATACAATCTTGAAAGCATTCCTATGTTATCAATAATCATGCAATGCGGCTCGCGAGTTGGTGTGCCTTTCTGTTGATCAACACTTCCTTTCTGTTTTATCCATTCAGAATAAAAAACCGAACCGGGAAACTCCTTTTTTACATCAGTAAGATTTTCATCATCAATTTCATGCGGAGCAATTATAAATTTTATTTCAGGATGCGCTTTAACAAAATGTGTCCATTCGGCCTCATCATCCTCCCAGGTGCTTCCCGCAACGATCACTTTTTTATCATTGCAAAAATCAGCTATGCCTTCAATATCGATAAAATTCTCAGCAATATTTATTACCCGGTCGCATCTTGTATCGCCGGAAAAGGTTATTTTTTTACCAGGAATCAATTTTTGTAATTCGTTTTTTGAAGATACATTCTGGACAAAAAAATGCGTAAAATCATCCAGCATTTTCCTGTAAAAGCCGCCATACCATTTAAAGAACAACTGATCTTTCTGATATATCCCCGATATTAAAAGAAGCGGAATATTTCTTCTTTTTATCTCCTCCAAATAATAAAACCAGTATTCGTATTTTACCCAAAGCACTAAATTGGGTTTTAAAATGTTCATCCATTTTTTTGCATTCGCGGCCGAATCCATTGGCAGGTAAAAAACATTTTCGAAGTCTTTATTATTTTTTACAATTTCAAAACCTGAAGGCGAAAAAAAAGTGATTACAAATGTGGCATCGGGAAATTCCTTTTTTATATTCTGCAAAACCGGGCGCCCTTGCTCAAATTCGCCAAGGCTGGCACAATGCATCCAGATTTTTTTTTTGGTGGTATTTATATTGGCGTTTTGAAGATTTTTGAAGATGTTTTTTCGGCCATTTATCCACGATCTTGCCTTCGTATTCCAAATCGAAACGATACGGATACCAGAAGAATATATTACCAGGAAGAGATTATAAAATAATTTCAAAACGCAGTAATTTCTCACAAATCTAATTTTCTTCCGGATAAATGCGGGTTCCTATTTCAAAATTTCCTTTTCATAGATCAAATGTTATCTTTGCGCCCATTAAATTATTTGTATGAAACCCATTCAGATGGTTGATTTGAAGCAACAATATTTTAAAATAAAAAATGAAGTAGATACCGCAATACGTGATGTCATCGAAAGCGCTGTCTTTATCGGAGGCCCCCAGGTTAGTTTATTTGCACAAAATCTTTCCCAATATCTGGGCATTAAACATGTGATTCCCTGTGCGAATGGCACGGATGCCTTGCAAATTGCGATGATGGCATTAGGGCTTCAGCCGGGTGATGAAGTGATCACCCCATCTTTTACTTATGTTGCTACTACCGAGGTAATAGCCTTGTTAAGGCTTAAGCCGGTTTTTGTTGAGGTAGATCCCAGAACTTTTTGTATCGATCCTGACTCGATAAAAAAAGCAATTACTTCCAAAACCAAAGCAATAGTGCCTGTTCACCTATATGGCCATTCCGCCAAAATGGATGAAATTATGGCGATAGCAAGCGAACACAATTTATATGTGATCGAAGACAATGCGCAGGCGATTGGTTCGGATTATTTCTTTAAAAATGGAACGACGAAAAAAACCGGGAGCATTGGCACAATTGGATGCACTTCTTTTTTTCCCAGTAAAAATTTAGGCTGCTATGGTGATGGCGGTGCGATTGTTACGGATGATGATGAGCTTGCCGAAAAATTAAAAATGATTGCCAATCATGGGCAAAAAGCCAGGTATTATCATGAGGTAGTGGGTTGCAATTCCCGACTGGACGCGCTGCAGGCCGCAATATTGAATATTAAGTTGCCGTTATTAGACTCTTATATTGATTCAAGAATAAAAGCAGCCGATTATTATGATAAAGCATTTTCGGGAAATCAAAGAATTACGACTCCTTACAGAGCTGAATATTGCAAACATGTTTTTCATCAATACACCTTGATACTGGAAGGCGTAAACCGGGAAGGGCTAGTTACATTTTTGGCCGACAACAATATACCTTCTATGTTGTATTACCCGGTTCCTGCCCACAGGCAAAATATGTTCGCCGCATTTGGTGGAAGCAGTTTTAACCTTGAAAAGACCGACTGGCTTACAGAAAGAGTAATTTCATTACCCATTCATACAGAATTGGACCAGGCACAACAAAGTTTTATAACAGAAAAGGTTTTAGAGTTTATAAATAAATAAAAATGAATATTTCAGTAATAGGAACAGGCTATGTTGGACTGGTAACCGGTACCTGCTTTGCAGAAACAGGTAATATGGTTACCTGTGTGGATATCGACGAAAACAAAGTAAAAAAATTGTCTTCGGGAAAAGTAACGATTTACGAACCCGGCCTGGAAAAGATTTTTGAAAGAAATGAAAAAGAAGGTCGTTTAAAATTTACCACATCCTTAGAGGAAGGAATTAAGAATGCAAAGATGATTTTTCTCGCTTTGCCTACGCCCCCGGGCGATGACGGAAGTGCAGATTTAAGTTATGTGCTTAATGTATCAACGCAGATCGGAAACTTGTTAAAAGAGGGTGAGTATAAAATAATCATCGATAAAAGTACGGTACCTGTTGGCACCGCCGAAAAAGTTCACAATAATATTCTAAACAGTCTACGGACTCGAAAAATTGAAGCGCCGGAAGAACTTTTTGATGTAGTAAGTAATCCTGAGTTCTTAAGAGAAGGCGTGGCAGTTGAAGATTTTATGAAGCCTAACAGGGTAGTGATAGGGACCAGTTCAGACAGAGCTAAGAAATCGATGGGAGAATTGTATGCGCCTTTTGTGCGACAGGGAAACCCGGTTATTTACATGGATGAAAAATCGGCGGAACTTACTAAATACGCTGCCAACGCGTTTCTTGCCACAAAAATTTCATTTATGAATGAAATAGCCCAACTATGCGAAAAATTAGGGGCGGACGTAGATATGGTTAGAAGAGGCATTGGAAGTGATGACAGAATTGGTAAACGGTTTTTATTTCCCGGCATCGGATACGGTGGAAGCTGTTTCCCTAAAGATGTGCAGGCATTATCAAAATCCGCGCTCCGTGCAGATTATGAATTTAAAATATTAGAAGCCGTCATGCAAGTAAATGAAAATCAAAAAACACATTTACTTCCAAAAATTAAATCCTATTTCGATGGAGATTTAAAAGGTAAAAAAATTGCAATATGGGGTCTGGCATTTAAGCCAAATACGGATGACATAAGGGAGGCACCTGCTTTGAGATTAATTAAAGAACTAAATGCGGCAGGCGCCATCATTACAGCGTATGATCCTGAAGCAATGGAAAATGTAAAAAGAGAATTAAAGAATAAAATTGCTTATGCCGACAATCAATATGATGCCATCAAAGATGCAGATGCACTGATAATTGCCACCGAATGGAGCGAGTTCAGAACGCCTGATTTTACTAAAATAAAATCGCTTCTGAAAAATCCGGTTATTTTTGATGGAAGAAACCTTTTTGAATTATACCAGATGAAAGAAATGGGATTTCATTACGTTAGTATCGGAAGAAAAATTGTTGAAATAGATGCAGAAGCGAACGCTATCAAATCGTCTTAAAATTATCAATTGAAAAAAAGAGTACTTATTACCGGTGCGGCAGGATTTTTAGGTTCTCATCTTTGCGACAAATTTATTAAAGAAGGAATGCATGTTATCGGTATGGACAATCTCATAACCGGTGATCTCAAAAACATTCAACATCTTTTTAAATTGGAAGATTTTGAATTTTACCACTGTGATGTTTCTAAATTTATTCATGTTTCCGGTGAACTTGATTATATTTTAAATTTTGCTTCACCTGCCAGTCCGATTGATTATTTGAAAATTCCCATTCAAACATTAAAAGTAGGATCGCTCGGCACTCACAATTGTCTTGGATTGGCGTTGGAAAAAAAGGCGAGAATCCTCGTAGCTTCTACCAGCGAGGTCTATGGCGATCCGTTAGTGCATCCTCAAAAGGAAGAATATTGGGGAAATGTAAATCCTGTAGGCCCCCGAGGAGTTTATGACGAGGCAAAACGTTTCCAGGAAGCCATCACTACTGCCTACCATACCTTTCACGGTGTTGAAACAAGAATTGTAAGAATTTTTAATACTTATGGCCCGAGAATGAGGCTGAATGATGGCAGGGCACTTCCGGCTTTTATTGGCCAGGCTCTTCGGGGAGAAGACCTTACGGTATTTGGAGATGGTTCCCAAACGCGTAGTTTCTGTTATGTCGATGACATGGTAGAGGGGATATATCGCCTTCTGTTAAGTGATTATGCAATGCCGGTGAATATTGGCAATCCTGATCAAATTACTTTAAAGGAATTTGCTGAAGAAATCATTGCTCTTACAGGAACAAAACAAAAAATAGTTTATAAACCATTGCCACAAGACGATCCCAAACAAAGACAGCCGGATATTACCAGGGCGAAAGAATTATTAAACTGGGAGCCAAAAGTAAACAGGACTGAAGGGTTGAAAATTACTTATGAGTATTTCAAATCGCTTCCGAAAGAAGACCTGTTTAAACTTCCTAAAGAATTTGAAAGTAAAAGATAATACTGTGCCAAACAGCATAAGGCGATTTAGCGTAAAAAGATATTGTTGTCGCCGAACGAAAAAAAGTTAAAGTAAAAAAATGTACGAAGAATTAATTGACAAGAAAAAGAAACTGGCAGTGATCGGATTAGGTTATGTAGGCCTTCCCATTGCACTTGAGTTTGCAAAGAAAATTTCAGTCATTGGATTTGATATAAATGCCGGTCGCATCGGGTTAATGAAGCAAGGAATTGACCCTAGTAAAGAGCTGGATGCCAAAGCGTTTAACGATTGTGACATAGAATTCACAAATGATTTGGCGAAGTTGCGTGAGGCAAGTTTTTTTATTGTTGCAGTTCCTACACCGGTTGATAAACACAATGTTCCTGACCTTGTGCCTGTTCAAAGAGCAAGTGATACCATTGGAAAAGTACTAAAAAAAGGCGATTACGTTGTTTTCGAAAGTACAGTTTATCCGGGCTGTACCGAAGAGGATTGTCTTCCGGTAATAGAAGGCTTATCCGCGTTAAAAGTCTGCACAGATTTTAAATTAGGTTATTCACCTGAAAGAATAAATCCGGGAGATAAGGAGCATACGATCAGCAGCATTATTAAAGTAGTAAGCGGTTGCGATGCAGAAAGTCTCGATACAATTGCAAGAGTTTACGAATTAGTTGTAAAGGCTGGTGTTTATAAAGCATCATCTATAAAAGTTGCTGAGGCAGCTAAAATTATTGAAAATACCCAGAGAGATTTGAACATTGCTCTTATGAATGAACTCTCCATCATTTTCGATAAAATGGACATTAATACTTTTGAAGTATTGGAAGCTGCCGGAACAAAATGGAATTTTTTAAAATTTCAACCGGGCTTGGTCGGAGGGCACTGCATTGGAGTTGATCCTTACTATCTCACTTATAAATCAAGTAAGGTTGGCTATGATGCGCAGGTAATCCTGGCGGGACGGTCCATTAATGATGGCATGGCTGCTCATGTTGCAAAAAAAGTTTTGCAACATATCATTCAAAATAGTGCGGACGTTAAAAATGCTAAAGTGCTGGTGATGGGCGCCACTTTTAAAGAAAATGTGAGCGATATACGAAATTCAAAAGTCGCTGATGTAATTAATGAATTGAAATCTTATTCGCTAAAGGTACATGTGAGCGATCCTCACGCAAATAGTGACGAATTGAAACACGAGTATGGATTTGAACTAACGCCCGTGCTGTCCAATAATTATGATGCAGTCATTATTACGGTACCCCATAGTGCTTACGCAGCGATGGATGATAAAGCTTTTTCAGCAATTACCAGCTCCAATGCTCTTATCGCAGACATAAAAGGCCTTTATCGTAATAAAATTTCAAGCCGAAAATACTGGAGCCTTTAAAAAAATACATTGGAGAAAATTTTTCATAAAGAGGACTTAAGCTATTTAACTTTTTTAGTAACAGGAGGTGCCGGTTTTATCGGCGGCCACATCGCTGAGTATTTATTAAAGAACGATGCAGGCAAAGTTAAGGTGTTGGATAATTTGTCTAACGGTTTTCAATCTAATCTTGATATTTTAAGACAGTATAACTCTTTTGAATTTATTGAAGGGGATATAAGAAATATTGAAACATGCAGGCACGCGTGTTCGGGAGTTCATTATATAAGTCACCAGGCTGCCTTGGGTTCTGTGCCCCGTTCCATCAAAGAACCATTTACTACGAATGATGTAAATGTCGGAGGTTTTGTAAATATGTTGAAGGCAGCCGTGGAAAATAATGTCAGGCAATTCGTGTATGCCTCATCGTCTTCTGTTTATGGCGATGAACCAACGTTGCCAAAAAAAGAAGATAGAATTGGCAATTGCCTGTCGCCTTACGCGGTAAGTAAAATAGCCGATGAGCTATATGCAAATGTTTTTTCAAAAGTTTATAGCATTCCTGTTCTTGGTTTCAGGTATTTCAATATTTTCGGGCCGAGGCAAGATCCGGATGGTCCTTATGCCGCGGTAATTCCTCTTTTTGTAAAGGCGATTATGAATAACAATCCACCTTACGTAAATGGAGATGGAAATCAGACAAGAGACTTTACATTTGTAGAAAATGCAGTTCAGGTAAATGTTAAGGGCATGTTGACCACAGATGAAGACGCTAAAAACAAAGTCTATAATGTAGCAGTTGGCGAAAATTATTCCATCAACTTTTTGTATGATAAAATTAAAGAGTATTTAAAAAGTGATGTTGAAGCAATTCACCGTGATTCAAGAGAAGGCGATGTACGCAATTCGCTTGCAGATATTTCCCTGGCAAAAAAACTGCTTAATTATGAACCTGCAACAAAATTTGACACCGGATTAATAAAGACTATTGATTTTTTTAAGAAATTAAACAATTCCTGAAATTTAAAATAAATAAACTTTCAAAAAATGCCATTTACTAAAACCCGGTTTCCGGGCTTATTGATTTTTGAACCAAAAGTTTTTGGTGATCACAGAGGTTATTTTTTCGAAAGTTATAATCAGAAAATATTTTCCGGAAGAAAGCCTTGAAATTAGTTTCATACAGGATAACCAGGCAAGTTCTTCTTTTGGTGTTATCCGGGGATTGCATTATCAATTGGCGCCTTATTCGCAGACAAAATTGATAAGAGTTTTATCAGGTAATATTATTGATGCCGTTGTTGATATAAGAAAGAATTCTCCAACTTACGGTGAGTCATTTACCCTGGAATTATCTTCAGAAAATAAAAAACAGCTTTTGGTGCCAAAAGGATTTGCTCATGGGTATTCCGTAATCAGCGACACAGCGGAAGTTTTTTATAAATGTGATACATTTTATCATAAAGAAAGTGAAGGCGGCATTGCATGGAACGATCCCGCCTTAAAAATTGACTGGCAAATACCGGCTGCGGATGTGAGGATATCAGACAAAGATTCTAATTATCCGGTTCTTGAAAAAAGCTCGCATAATTTTTTATTTATAAGTTGACGTTTATTATGATTTTTCCTGGATCTGACAAAAGTAATATTAGTAACCGGAACTAACGGCCAGCTTGGAAGCGAAATAAGACAGCTCTCTGAAAAATATCCGTCTTTTAATTTTTTATTTACTACAAAAAATGATTTGCCTGTTGAAAATGAAAATGCGGTAAAAAAGATTTTTGATAATCAGCAGATACATTATTGTATCAATTGTGCTGCATACACGGCGGTAGATAAGGCCGAATCGGAAAAAGAAAAAGCATACCTGATAAACGCTGATGCGGCTGGCTTTTTAGCTTCCATATGTAATAAACACAGGACAAAATTCATTCATGTTTCTACCGACTACGTTTACGACGGAAGCACTAACAAGCCTTTAAGAGAAACCGACGCAGTTGCTCCGCTAAACATCTATGGGGCTTCTAAACTTAAAGGAGAAGAACTTATTCTTAAACAAAAATAGCGCTGCACTTATAATCAGAACATCGTGGGTTTATTCCGTTTACGGAAATAATTTCGTAAAAACCATGATTCGTTTGTTGAAGGAAAAGGAAAGTATAAATGTCGTAAACGATCAACTGGGTTGCCCGACTTATGCTGCCGATCTTGCAGAAATAATTATGCAATTTATCGATCGTATTGAGCAAAATAGTTCGTTTGACGGCATCGTAAATTATTGCAATGAAGGCGTAATATCCTGGTTTGATTTCGCAGTAGCGATAAAAAAAATCCTGCATAGTTCCTGTGAAATAATTCCCGTTCCCACAACGCAATACCCAACACCCGCAAAAAGGCCGCAGTACTCGGTTTTAGATACCTCAAAAATTAAAGAGATGCTTCACACTGATATTCCATTTTGGGAAAACAGTCTTTATAAATGCCTTCAATTATTATCTGCAACCAATAGCAGATGATCATCTATCTTATTTAAAACTTTTCTTACTGTTCATCATTTTTTGAGAATTATTTAGTTTCTCTTCTGCTATATTTGTCCCTCCTACATTATTAAAATAAAAATATATCATGAAATTCTTCAGGCTACTTATTGTAATTTTTATTATTTCCATTTCCTCTGTGTACTCACAGCAAAATTTAAATGACTCACTTCCCATAGATCCCCATGTTAAGATCGGCAGATTGAGCAATGGACTTACTTATTATATCAGGCAAAATAAAAAGCCGGAGCAAAAAGTAGAACTGAGGCTCGTGGTAAATGCAGGTTCAGTACTCGAAGACGAAGATGAACAGGGCTTGGCACATCTCAGCGAACACATGGCTTTTAATGGTACAACTCACTTTAAGAAAAATGATATTATTTCTTTTCTTCAATCTATAGGAGTGGGGTTTGGAAATGATTTAAATGCCTACACCAGTTTTGATGAAACGGTTTATATACTTCCCATACCAACTGATAAGCCCGGTAATATTGAGAGAGGTTTCGAGATATTGGAAGACTGGGCGCATAACGTTACTTACGATACTGACGATATTGATGGAGAACGCCCCGTTGTTCTGGAAGAAAGCCGGCTGGGCAAAGGCGCCAACGACAGGATGTACAGGAAAATCTATCCTGAATTATTTGCCGGTTCCTTATATGGCAAACCGGTTGCCAATCGGCCTGGATAGTATTGTAAAAAACGCCAATTATGCCACGGTAAGAAGATTTTATAAAGACTGGTACCGGCCAGATCTTATGGCCGTGATTGTCGTAGGAGATATTGATCCCGGCAAAGCCGAACAATTGATAAAGGAACATTTTAATAAACTAAAAAATCCGGTAAATGAACGACCGCGCATACATCCGCCGGTGCCGCCATATAAAACTGACGAGGCTAAAGTAGTAACCGATAAAGAAGCAACCAGTTATTCAATTGTCGTTAATTATTCTGCAGAACCATTGGCTCCAATAGTTACGCTTGGTGATTATAAAAATGATCTCGCAAAAGATATTTTTACCACACTTTTTAACCAAAGATTGCGTGAACTTACTCAAAAAGAAAACCCGCCTTTTGTTTACGCCTATACTGAATTCGGTTCATTTGCGCGTGGCTTTGAATCTTTCAGCGCTACTGTAGGAATAGGAAATAACGACGCAACAAATGCTCTTGCTGCCTTCGAAGAAGAACTGGAAAGAGTAAAAAAATATGGTTTTACAAAACCTGAATTAGAGCGCGCAAAAAGCGATCTGGCCACGCAAATAGAACGAACATATAACGAACGAAAAAAAACGGAATCGGCTAATTATGTTTCTGAATACCTTGAAAATTTTCTTTCAAAAGAACCAATTCCCGGAATTGCAAATGAGTACAATTATTATAAAGAATTGCTTCCGCAGATATCCATTGAAAATGTAAATGAAATAACCAAAAGATTGCAACAAGATTCAAAGCAGTTTATTGCACTCCTTGGCCCCGAACCTGCGGCGGGCAAAAGCCTGCCTTCCGGCGACGATCTGCTTGCAACAGTTGCTTCAGTTGACAAAATGGACATCAAACCCTATGAAGAAAAGGCTGTAGCATCATCTTTATTATCAACCATGCCATCTCCGGAAAAATTATAAGCACCAAAAGCAATGCAACATTAGGAACTACAGAATTTACGCTGAATAACGGTGTAACGGTAACAATAAAACCTACAGAGTTTAAAGAATGACCAGATATTGATGAGCGCCGTGAGAGCAGGCGGCAAAAACAATTATGGCCTGAAGGATAAATACAATGCAGAATATGCTACTGCCGTTGTCAGCAATATGGGCGTTGGCAATTTTTCGCCGGTTGATCTTCAAAAATTCATGTCTGGAAAAACGGTAAAAGTAAATCCGGTATTTACGAATATTACAGAAGGCATGAACGCAAGCAGTTCCGTAAAAGACCTGGAATCTATGCTGCAATTGAATTATTTGTATTTTACTGCACCGAGGCTTGATACGAGTTTGTTCAGATCATATGTTCAGAAAAATAAAGCGCAAGTTGCTTTTTTAAGCGCAAATCCTCAGGTGGTATTTATTGATTCCTTATATAAAACATTATATCATAACGACCCGCTGGCACCCGTTGCTATTCCCAAACCGGAATATTTCGACGCGATAAATCTCGACAGGCTTATGGAGATATACAAGGAAAGATTTGGAAATGCATACGGCATGCATTTTACTTTCGTGGGAAATTTTAAAGAATCTGATCTGAAGCCTTTGATCGAAAAATATATCGCCAGCCTTCCTTCATCTCCAAAAAAGTTTGCTTTCACAGACAATAAACTAAGATCTGCAAAAGGTAAAATTGATTTCACAGTTTATAAAGGCAAAGAGCAAAAAAGCCTCATTGTAGGCGTGTACAGCGGTGAAGTGCCTTATAGCGAAGCTTTGGATATGAAAGCAGACGCAATAAGCAAAATATTAAACATTAGGATCATTGAAGAATTAAGAGAAAAAATTCAGGGTATTTATGGAGGAGGCACGCAAGCGCAGTTTGAAAAATTTCCTTATTCTCATTACACTTTCTTTCTGCAGCTTCCTTGCGGTCCTGAAAAAGTAGATACCTTGCTTTATGCTGCTCATAAAGAAATAGATGACCTGGTAAAAAATGGCCCTTCAAAAGAAAACCTGGATAAAGTAAAACAAGAATGGATTGAACAACATAAAGTAGATATTAAAGAAAATGGCACGTGGCTTTCTGAGTTGCAAAGCTTTAATTTTCCGGGTGACAATCCTGATTATTTTATCAATTATGAAAAATATGTAAAGGCACTAACGCCTAAAGAAATCCAGGACGCAGCAAAAATATTACTCACTACTAAGAACGTAATTACCGGAGTTATGATGCCGGAGAAAAAGTAAAGATAAATTTTAAAGAGGTTGCCCAAAGCAGCCTCTTTAAAATTGTTGTTAGCTTTGATGCTTCATGTATATTGATTTTTTCAATTGAGCTTAAATGAATATTGAGGAAATAAGAGACTTTGCCTTATCACTGCAAAATGTGTCAGAGAGTTTTCCTTTCGGAAATGAAACTCTTGTTTTCAAAACAAATAATAAAATATTTTTGCTGGCTTCGCTTGCGGTGGCGGATTTGCAGTTCAATGTAAAATGCGATCCCGACTATGCGATTGAATTAAGAGAGAAATATTCCTGCATTGTGCCAGGTTATCACATGAATAAAAAACATTGGAATACGATAATTGTAAATGGAGAACTTACTGCCAAGTCAAATAAAACAATTTATATCCGATTCTTATTTATTGGTTGCCAAAAAGAAATGACCGTTTTAACAGCGGCTACAGGGTTCAGTTTAAATTTTAAATTACATTTGATGCTTACTATTCACGGTGAGGCAGTATGAATATTATTGATAAGTATATACTCAAAAAATTTTTTCTTACCTTTTTCTTTTTTCTTATCGCGCTTACAGTGCTAGTTGTAATTGTAGATTTAAGTGAAAAAACGGATGATTTTGCCAAGACCCATCTGCCATTTGAAACCATAATTGTTGAATATTATTTTGGGTTTATTCCGCGTATCGACGCAATGCTTTTTCCGCTTTTTATTTTTCTATCTGTTATTTTTTTTACTTCCATCATGGCGAACCGGTCTGAGATTATTGCCATACTGAGCAGTGGTGTAAGCTTTACCCGTTTTTTGCGGCCATATATTGTTGGGCGGGCTTGTTGTTTACCATTTTTTTATGGTGGTGCAATCAATATGTGCTTCCGGTAGCCAACAGAAAATGGGCAACATTCAATTCAAAATATATTGACATGAATTATGCTGCTTTTCAAAATACATCTACCATTACCAATAAATATTTTAAGCTTGATTCTTTTTCTTATGCCGGCGTAAGATATTATGATACAATAAACAGGACCGGAAGTAATTTTTTTATCCAGCGATTTAATAATACCAATCTCATTTATAATTTAAGAGCTCAAACCATAACTGGGATACCGCAACAAGAAAGTGGAAACTGAATAATGTTATTGAACGGCATATAAATGGCTTACGACAGGAAGCTAAAGCAAACTCCTGAAATGAAAATGAATTTTAATTTTAAGCCGCGTGATCTGCAGATGGATGATTACATGAAAGATAAACTTTCCACACCCGAACTCAACGAATTTATAAATCTTGAAAAAATGCGTGGAGCGCGAAGATGTAAATACATTATTGCTTGAAAAACACAACCGCAACGCCAATCCTGTTTCTGTTTTTATATTAACTATAATAGGCGCATCAGTGGCATCCCGAAAAATTCGTGGCGGAAGCGGTTTTCACCTCGCCATTGGCGTTATGATATGTGTTTTATATATTTTAGTCGGAAGATTTTCCGCCGTGTTTTCCATGAAGGGAAATTTTAATCCTTTCATTGCAGCATGGCTGCCCAACTTGGTTTTTGCGATCTTAGCCTGGTATTTATATCGGCGAAATTCAAGGTAATATGAATTTCATTTTTTAATTGAATCCCGCGTATGATTTAATATTTCATTTGTTTAACATTCGGTGTAATGTTAACTTTAGGGCTAATCTTTAGCTGGAAGAAAGCAATATTAATTTTAATTTTTTTGCATATGGGTGTTATTAAAGATAAGTTTAAGGAAAAAGTCAGATGCTCTATCTACTGAAGTAAAAGAATTACTAAAAGAAAATGGAGAAAAAGTTATCGGTGAAGTAAAGCTCGCCCAAATTTACCAGGGAATGCGGGGAATTACAGGTTTGGTTACTGAAACTTCATTGCTTGATTCGCAGGATGGAATCAGGTTTCGGGGATATTCAATTCCTGAACTGCGGAAGAAATTACCAAAAGCTGAAGGTGGCACTGAGCCTTTACCCGAAGGCTTATTTTATTTGATGCTGGTGGGGGAGTTACCCACCGAAGCAGATGTTCAACATGTAAGCAATGTATGGCAACGCCGCAGTCATGTGCCCGCTCATGTATTTCATACTATAGATGCCTTGCCTTTAACTGCACATCCTATGACACAATTTGTTGTAGGAATTATGGCTTTGCAAACCGAAAGCCAGTTTGCAAAAAAATATGCCGCAGGTATGAGTAAAAAAGATTATTGGGCCGTAGTGTTCGATGATGCAATGGATCTTATTGCAAGGCTGCCTCGAATAGCTGCGTATATCTATCGCCGTAAGTATAAATTGGGAAATCATATTCAGCCTGATGGCTTACTCGACTGGGCTGGCAATTTTGCGCACATGATGGGTTTTGAAGATGAAAGTTTTCGCGAACTGATGCGTCTTTATATGACGATACATTGCGATCATGAAGGTGGTAATGTATCAGCCCATGCAACACATCTTGTTGGCTCTGCATTAAGCGATCCGTATCTTTCTTTTGCAGCGGGCATGAATGGGCTTGCGGGACCACTGCACGGGCTTGCCAACCAGGAAGTGATAAAATGGATTTTTGAAATGCGCGAAGAGTTAAAGACAGATCTTCCTACAAAAAAACAAATTCAGACATATGTAAAGAAAACGCTTGCCGAAGGGAAAGTGGTTCCGGGCTATGGCCATGCTGTTCTTCGCAAAACCGATCCGCGTTTCGAGGCGCAAATGGATTTTGGTAAAAAACACATGCCAGATGATCCCCTTGTGCAAACGGTTTGGAATATTTATGAAGCCGTGCCGCCAATTTTACAATCAATAGCAAAAATAAAAAACCCATGGCCGAATGTAGATGCGCATAGTGGCGCCCTGTTGGTTCATTATGGAATGGTAGAATATGAATTTTATACGGTACTATTCGGGGTGTCGAGATCATTGGGCGTTTTGGCCAGCTTGTGTTGGGACAGGGCTTTGGGTTTTCCGTTAGAAAGACCCAAATCAGTTTCCAACAGGATGGTAAAACTTTGGCTCGAAGGAAAAGAAGAAATCTGGGGAGATTAAATAAAGTTTTTTATCAATCATTTTCAATTTTATATTTGCGGACTTAATTAACCGGGGGGTTAGCTCAGTTGGCTAGAGCGCTTGCATGGCATGCAAGAGGTCGTCGGTTCGACCCCGATACTCTCCACTCATATTAGATAGTTATACTTAGAATTTATCATAATTTATGCCGGGTTAAACTTAGGTAAAATCGGGATGAATTTTGAGTTAGAATTCGGTATGGAATGAAAAATAAATAAAGCTTTTACTCAAGAGATTACTCCGGAATAGTTGCTGGCGATCTGCAGGCTAACGGTAACGGTTAGTTGAAATAAAAAATTCCTGCAATTCCGGCTACATCAGCCAGGTGCTTTACAAGAGGAACGTACATGCTATGGCGTAAAATTATCTGCTAATATCAAAATATTTTATCTACTATTTTACAATTATCAGGGAATTTGTGTTTAACTGGCAAAAAAGATTGCTCTGAAATGGCAAATATCATTTGTGTGAACAGAATATCGTCTGCCGCCACTCGTGCAAAGATGCACTGCCAAAATTCAAATAAGATGTAACTTAGTTAATTGTTTACCCTGACTCCATAATAACGTTCTTAACAAAAAGATTAAAAGCCTTATTATGAAAAAATTTATTAAATTTTTATGTGTTATTTCTTTATGTTTTGGTAACGAGATATCATGTATTGCACAGGTAAATACGCAGGATTCTTTAGCGCTTGTTGATCTGTATAACAGCACTAATGGTGGTTCATGGTATAAAAATACAGGATGGCTCGCAGGCCCGGTTAGTAACTGGTATGGAGTTTCGGTAGCAGGAGGCCGCGTAAATCATCTTATTTTAGATAGCAACAATCTTGTTGGCCCTCTGCCTTCAACTATGGGAAACCTTTCGGGACTTACTGAGGTAAGCATGTATCAAAACCAGTTAAATGATAGCATTCCTACTTCGTTTGCCAGCCTCACTAATCTTACCAACCTGGTATTATCCGATAACTTGCTAATAGGTAGTATCCCCTCATTTCTTGGGGACTTTTCTAAACTGGTACAATTAGATTTGACGTATAATCAATTAAAAGGACCTATTCCAGTCTCTTTAGGTAATCTTTCTAATCTTCAGAACTTAGCAATCGGAGATAATAATGGGGTAACAGGCGGAATTCCCAATTTCATCGGAAGCCTTACGAATCTTACATATCTTGATTTAAGTGGAGAACAAGTATTAGGAGGAACAATTCCGGACACCTTGCGCAATCTAAAAAAGCTGCAGGTCTTGAAGTTAGGTTACAACGAGCTTACCGGCGCTATACCTTCGTGGCTGCCGGACTTACCTGTTCTTTCTGATCTGGAGTTACAATTTAACCAGTTAAAAGGAGGCATTCCCTCCTCACTGGGCAGTGTTGCCAGCCTTATTTACCTTGATCTCAGCCAGAATTATTCTTATGGAGGATTGGCTGGCAGCATCCCAACTGAATTGGGAAACCTGTCTCACCTCACCTACCTTGACCTTAGCGCAGATGTATTAACGGGCAGCATTCCTGCTTCTCTTGGTAATCTCAGCAATCTCACCTATATGGATTTAGGGGCAAATGAGTTTAACGGCACTACTATCCCTTCAGCCTTAGGCAACCTTTCCAGCCTTACTCACCTCGCTCTTGATGGAGATTCTTTAACAGGTAATATCCCAACCCAGTTGGGTAACCTGTCTCATTTAAGTTATCTTGATTTAAACACAAATGATTTCACCGGAGGCATTCCCGCTTCCTTTGGTAATCTTACAGCAATGACGAAGCTGTATTTAAATGATGATAATTTAAGTGATACTATACCTTCCTCATTGGGCAATCTTACACAAATAAATTATTTATTTTTAGATAATAACAAACTTACCGGCAGCATTCCGGCATCGCTTGGCAATATGACACAAGCCGGAATTTTTGAACTTAACGATAATCTTTTAACAGGAACTATTCCCTCCTCTCTTGGCAACTTAACTCAGGCTACTTATCTATTTTTAAATTATAACCAGTTGAGCGGAACTATTCCGGCATCATTTGGTAATCTTACATCTGCAGCCTTGGGCAATAATCAGCTAACCGGCCCGGTACCGGCTGCCCTGGGTAAAATGAAAGATGGGGTAGGTATTGGAAATAATAAGCTAAATTTTGACAGCCTTGAACAGGTGCTTACGCAGCGTTCGGGCTTTTTCTTATCAGATACACCACAGGCGCCCATTCCACTGCATTTACTTAATAACCGGTTTTCAGTATCAGCAGGTGGAACATTGACTAATGATACTTTTCATTGGTATAAAGACAACGTATTGTATCAAACTATTGTTGGGGATTCAGCGCTAATGGTTACAGTTACCGGAAAATATTCAGTGCAGGTAAGCAATAAAATTATTACTCCGGCGACAGGTCTTATTTTGTTTAGTGATACATTGAATTCGAATGGAACTACGCCCATCACTATTGTCAGCTTCACAGGCAAGGAAGTCAATTATACGTCTTTACTGCAATGGCAATCAACCAATGAGATCAATACTTCTTATTTCTCAGTACAACGAAGTAGGGATGGAATTAATTTTACTGGTATAGGTAAAGTAAAAGCGGCAGGTAATAGTGTAAGCCCTAATAATTATTCTTTCACAGATAAGGCACCCGCCAATGGAATAGATTATTACCGGCTAAAAGAAACAGATGCAGATGGAACTTATACCTATTCAAAAATAATTGCTATCCAGTTTAATAAGAGTTTTGTAGAGTTATATCCTAATCCTGCATACAACTCTGTAACTATTAATTTACTGCCTCTACCCAATGTTTCTATGCTTTTACTGTATGATGTACATGGTAAATTGATGATGAAGCAAAGTGTAGAAAGCAATACTTCTATACAGACAATGGATATCAGTAAACTTGCTGCGGGAGCATATTATATTATTTGGCAACAGGAGAATATAAAGCAGGTTTTAAAAGTAGTAAAGCAATAGTAGCAGGAAATAAAAGAACTTCCCTGAAACCTCATATATCGACGAGCCGTCATTGCGAAAAGTTTTTCTGTACAGCGTTTATAACCGAAGAATTTTCTAAGAAAGCTTTGTGAAAATCCCCTCTGAGTTATTCGTGTATGCATCAAGGTTAGTATAAACAAATATTGTTAGTTGCAAACCAGGATAACACTCTATAATTTTTTAAACATTCTACGGACAACTTGAGGAAGAGTAATATACCCAATCCGGGATTGCTTCATGGTTCCTCCTTGTTATTTTAATAAAGAAAACCCGGCTTCTTTTACATCATCGCTATTTGTACCGATAAAGAGTTTGAAATCTCCGGGCTCATAAATGTAATTAAGCTTGCTATCATAAAATCTCAGATCATCAGTTCTGATATTAAATATTACTGTTTTATTTTCTCCGGGGTTTAAAAGTATTTGTTGAAAACCCTTTAATTCTTTTACAGGCCTTACCACAGAACCAACCATATCCCTGATGTATAGCTGAACTGTTTCTTTGCCTTTATACTTACCGGTATTGGAAATAGTTACTGACGCAGTTAAAGTTTCGCCAGGCTTGATTATTTTTTTACTTAAAGTAATATCGCTATAAGCAAAAGTAGTATAGCTTAACCCAAAGCCAAAAGGAAATTTCGGGCTGTTAGGCAAATCAATATAGGATGAAACATAATTAAGATCACTATCATTTTTTGCAGGCCTGCCCGTATTAAAGTGATTATAATAAACAGGGATTTGCCCTTCTTCTCTTGGGAAACTTATTGGCAACTTCCCGGACGGATTATAATCTCCAAACAAAACATCTGCCATTGCATCGCCGGCTTCTGTACCTAACCACCATGCATAGACGATGGACGGAACACGATCTGCAGTCCAGTTAAAAATCAATGGCCTGCCTGCATTAACCATTACAATAACTTTTTTATTTACCTGGTATATTGCCTTAATTAATTCTTCCTGCACACCGGGCAGGTGAATATTGCTGCGGCTCTTCGCTTCGCCGCTCCAGTCGGGCGCCTCGCCTACATTCATAACTATTACATCAGCCTTCATTGCCGCATCAATCGCTTCGCTAAAGCCTGCGCGCGATGTGTCATTTATATTGCATCCCTTTGCGTAAAGGACAGTAACATTACTGCCTGCTTTATTTTTTATGCCGCCATAAGGCGTAATAATTCTTGCAGAATCATCAGGCCATGAATAGCTCCAAAAGCCAAGATTGTCCCTTACCGATTTTATAAAAGGCCCGATTAAAGCAATTGTTTTTCCTTTTAATGCATCTTTATTTAATGGCAATAACTGGTTATCATTTTTTAATAACACCATGCTTTTTTCAGCCATTATTTTTTCGGCCTCCAAATTGCTTTTGTTATCCCATTGCTGTTGCTCCCTTTCTTTATTTGAAAATTTATATGGATCGTCAAACAAACCGAGCTCGAATTTTTTCTTTAATATTCTTCTAACGGCATCGTCTATCCGCCGAATGGGAACTTTGCCATCTTTTACCACTTTTGCTAAATTTTGTATATAGCTCCTGCTTTCCATATCCATATCATTACCGGCATTGGCAGCCTTTTCCGCTGCATCATAATTATCTTTTGCAAAACCATGAGGTATCATTTCGCCAACAGAATTCCAGTCACTCACAATAAAGCCTTTAAACTTCCATGCTCCTTTTAAGATGTCTTTTTGCAGGTATGCGTTACCGGTAGCCGGTATCCCGTTTAATGAATTAAAAGAATTCATAAAAGTTGCGGCGCCTGCATCTGCGGCAGCTTTAAAAGGAGGAAGATAAATTTGCCACAGGGTGTTCAGGCTCATATCAACTGAATTATAATCGCGGCCGCCAATAGCAGCGCCATAAGCAACAAAGTGCTTTGCACATGCCATCAATGCATCCGTATTGCCCAATCCATTTCCCTGGAAACCCTGCACACGTGCTTTCGCAATTTGCGAACCCAGGTAAGGGTCTTCGCCTGCGCCTTCCATAACACGCCCCCAGCGCGGATCACGGGATATATCAACCATTGGTGCAAATGTCCAGTGAACACCTGCTGCGGCTGCTTCTGTTGCTGCAATGCGTGCTGACAATTTAATAGCGTCCATATCCCAACTTGCCGCTTCAGCAAGGGGAACGGGAAAAGTAGTTCTGTAGCCATGAATGATATCCTGCCCGAATAATAATGGAATTTTCATTCTTGATTGCATGGCAATTTTCTGCAGTGCCGTGGTATGCTCCACTCCTGTTACATTCAACATCGAACCTACCATTCCTTTTCGTATCTGGTTTTGCTTATCGCCATCATTGGTAATAGGCCCCGTTGCATCCCAGTCGCCGTTATATTGATTCATCTGCCCTACTTTTTCATCAAGTGTCATCAGCTTTAAAACGGAGTCAGCTTTCTGATCAATATTTTTTCGTTTGTGCATAGCAGTTAGTTACCATTACTGAAAACATACAAATGAGTACATCAATAAAATAATTTCTTTTCATGTTGAATATTTGTGTGTAACGCGGTGTGGATGCTTTTATACTTTTATATTTTCTTCACATTGTATCTTAACCGTTGCCCGTTTAATATCACGCGACTATTCTTGCTATGCTAATAACCGTTAGTTTGCTGTGCCCCGGTTCATAGCCCTGGTTTAATAAACAATAAATCTATAAAAATTTTCAATATGTATTATTACCCGATAGTATAAATATAAATACCGCCGGCATTGCGTACTATGAGACCTTAGCCCGTTAACCGGTCTAAAGAAAAAACCCCAATATTATTTTTCAACAAAGGATTTAAACTTGCATGGCATGCAATAGATAGTCTGTTCGAAGCCAATGCTCTCAACATTTTTGGAAATATGAAAGAATGTAAGCGACTTGTTTAGCGCCTGTTTAATTTCCCTTAACCATGTAAACAAAGTCTTCAAGCTTTTTAATTTGCTGAACACGGTCAAGTCCTTTTAATAAGTTTACCGTGGGAAGTTTGATAGAGTCATCATCTTTAAGATCATTTAAAGCCGATGAAATATTTTTTGATTTAATGGCAAATACGACACCATCTGCATTGGTTTCTTTACTGCTGATAATGCCAATAACTTCGCCGTTTTTATTGATAACCGGGCCGCCGCTGTTTCCCGGATTAGCAGAAATACTTATCTGGTAGGAAGCGGTATCTCCGAAATAACCTGATTTGGCGCTCAAATAACCTTCTCCGTAAACAACTTCTTCGCGTGGGTATCCGAGAGTAAAAATATGTTCGCCCAGTTCAGACGAACCTTTTGGGAAGGTGTATGGCAAGATGTTACCTTTTTTAAAAGAAGTATCTGTTATTTTTAAAATGGCGAGGTCGGTTGTTGCATTTGAGTAAATCGCTTTTGCCAAAAACTGGTCACCTTTTTTATTTTGAACGATGATGTTGCGGGCATTATCTACAACATGAGCATTGGTAATAATATAACCATTTCCATCAATTAAAAAACCAGTCGCCCGGAAATTCGCTTCAAATTTGGGCTTCGCGGGGGTTTTTACGGCTGATGGTACATCATTGAGCGTAAGTTCGATTTGTTTAACCTTGGTTTCAAGCATGTTAATTTTATGATCCACGAGCGGCGTAAGTACTTCACTCTTTTTCTTTTCAGAATACATGGAAACTATCGTGGCAGTAGAAATCGAAACAATACCTGCAATAGATGCAGCAACTGCAATGGTACGACGGTACTTGTTCCACAGATAAACAATTTTAGTTTTTGCCTTGGCTTCTTTTAGCGAAATGGCCCCATTGCTTGCGAGTTCATTTTCCACTTCATTGAGGTTATGCTTATAGCTTTTTATCTCGCTCAATTTCTCGAGTTCACCTAAAAAAAAGCTGTGCTCGGCAGCCAATTGATCAATTTCAGGATTACTTTTTCTTAATTCTTCGAAAAATGTAATTTCCTGGGAAGACATTTCACCGTTTCTATATCTTTCGATCGCATCTAAAAGTAAGGTATCATCCATATAACTAATTTTTATTCGCCATTTTTATATTGAGCAAAAAATATTTTTTTCAGACGCATCAGGCATTTATACTTTTGTGTTTTCGCATTATCTGCATTGGTATATCCAAAAGATTCTGCTATCTCGGGCATCGATTTCTTTTGAATGTAATATGCTTCCAGGATGCTTTTGCAAGGCTCGCCAATTTTTGTTAAAGCCTTTTCCATTAAATTAAAATCAGCATTCTGCTTTTCATAAACATCAATCTCCTCATCCACGGCAACCGTTTCACTTAACAATTCGAAAGCGGGATAATACCTGTTTTTTTGCTGCAGGCGTTTAAGCCAAAGCCTCCTGCAAACTGAATACATATACGTTTTTATCTGGCAGCTTAACACAAACGAACCCAGCTTTGCCTTTTCAAAAAGAACTATCATTGCCTCCTGGAAAATATCTCTCGCATCTTCAGGGTAACCATTATTTTTAATTATAAAAGATTGAATGGTGTTATAATTTTCCCTGTAAATTGTTTCAATAGCATTTTTTTCGTTGGCTGCCAGGCCGTCTAATAATGCTTTCTCCTGTTCATATATATTCACTAGGCAATATTAATACTATTAATGTGGAAAAGTAACCCAAAAAAACCCGGGAAAAATATTTTGAACTGGGTTACTTTTTTAAAATCTGCGTATAAACGTAAAATAAATTCTAAAAATCTAAATTAATTAAAATGAAAAAATTATTAGTTATCGCTTGTGCTTCTGCACTGTTTGCAGCTTGTAATGGCGGATCGTCAACTACAGAGGCAACTACAGATTCAACTACAGTTACAAAGGATTCAACAATGGCTCCTATGGCATCTGACTCATCAAAAATGATGAATGATTCTACTAAAAATATGATGGATACTACTAAAAAGATGATGGACACTTCTAAAATGAAATAACTCGTTTTAAATTGTCCATAAATTTTTATTGGCAGGCAATCTAAAAGCCGTTTCCTTTTGGAAGCGGTTTTTTATGTTTAATGAGCGCATAACTATTAGATTAAGTATTCTGCAAAAAAAAATTTATGGAAAATTCATTTGCCATGCTTATTTTTGAAAACTTAAATAATGAAAATCACAAAAGCATATACCTTCTTTTATTTTAGCTACTATTTTAGAAATAGTCCGGGATGCTTTTGTTAAAACAATAAAAAAATAACATAAAAGGATCCCGGCCAAAAGCCGGGATTTTTACTTTACAATGAATAAGAGAATATCGATACAGGGCTTTGAGGGTAGTTTTCACCAAATGGCCGCCCGGCAATTTTTCGGCAATGATGTAGAAGTCATTTGCTGCTCCACCTTTCGGGATGTTATAAAAATTGCATCTGATAAAGATTTAAGTGAAGGTGGCATAATGGCTATTGAAAATTCTATCGCGGGAAGCATTTTGCCAAATTATAACCTTCTGCAAAAAAGCAATTTGAAAATTGTAGGAGAAGTATATCTGCAGATCAATCAAAATCTATTGATCAATTCAAACGTGAAACTGGCAGATATTCGTGAAGTTCATTCTCATCCGATGGCGTTGTTGCAGTGTATGGAATATCTTGAAAAATATGACTGGAAATTAATTGAAACAGAAGATACAGCGTTAAGTGCAAAGCATATTCATCAGCATCACAGTAAGCATATTGCAGCAATTGCAAGCGACCTTGCGGCAGAATTGTATCACTTAAATATTGCAGTGGCCAATATTCATACGCTGAAAAATAATTATACACGATTTTTGGTTTTAGAAAGGCTCGAAATGGCAAAAAAAGTAGATAATGCGAATAAGGCTTCTATTAATTTTCATACAGATCATTCCAAAGGAAGCCTGGCCAATGTTCTTTCCAAGATTGCAGAAGGGGATATAAATCTTAGCAAGCTCCAGTCATTTCCCATTCCGGGCAGCGACTGGAAATATTCTTTTCATGCTGATCTTGAATTTGCCCTACTTGATCAATTTAATAAAGTTATAAAAGATATTCAACCCCTTACGAAGTCATTAAAAATTTATGGGGTTTATAAAAAAGGTTAATAATGGAAGTAGCAAAAAGACTGGAAGGTGTTGGTGAATATTATTTTTCTCAGAAGCTGAGAGAAATTGAAGCCATGAATAAATCAGGTAAGCAAGTAATCAATTTAGGTATTGGAAGCCCTGATATGCCGCCGCATCCCGATGTAATTAAGAATTTTGCAGGAAGAATCAGCTAAACCTAACGTACACGCCTATCAGAATTATAAAGGCAGCGCCGATATTAAGAAATGCAATTGCAAAATGGTATAAGAAATGGTATGATGTTGATTTAAATGCGGATACTGAAATATTACCGCTCATCGGAAGTAAAGAAGGTATCATGCATATATGCATGACTTATATAAATGACGGAGATAAAGTGCTGATTCCAAATCCTGGATATCCAACTTACCGGAGCGCAGCAACTATTTCAGGAGCTAACGTTGTAGATTATACGCTGAAAAGTGAAAATAACTGGTGCCCTGATTTTAATGAATTGGAAAAATCAGGATTAGAAGATGTGAAGATCATGTTTGTGAATTATCCTCAAATGCCAACGGGTCAATTGCCTACCGAAGCAATGTTTACGGAATTAATTGCTTTTGCAAAAAAGCATAATATTATTTTGGTTCATGATAATCCGTATAGTTTTATATTGAATGATAAACCCATGAGCTTATTAAGTATAGAAGGTGCAAAAGATGTTGCAATAGAATTAAATTCATTTAGTAAAAGCCATAACATGGCAGGCTGGAGAGTAGGAATGTTATGCGGAGCAAAAGAAAGAATTGATGAAGTACTTCGCTTTAAAAGTAATATGGATAGCGGTATGTTCTTGCCGATCCAACTCGCTGCGGCGAAAGCTTTGGAACTCGATCAGGAATGGTATGATAAAGTAAATGCTGTTTATAGAAAAAGAAGAACTAAAGTTTTTGAACTGCTGAAATTGCTTGATTGCGCCTTCGATAAAGAGCAGGCGGGAATGTTTGTCTGGGCGGACATTCCGGAAAAATGTAAAGATGGCTATGAATTAAGTGATGCCGTTTTGAAAAATTCAAATGTATTTATTACTCCCGGCGGAATATTTGGTAGTGCCGGCAATAAATACGTCAGAGTTAGTTTGTGTACTCCCGAAGAAAAAATAGAAGAGGCTATTCAAAGAATTAAAAATGAATTGTAAACATGTTTGACAATGTTACCATAGTGGGCGTTGGGTTAATAAGCGGTTCCTTTGCACTTGCATTGAAAGAAAAAGGTATCGCAAAAAATATAATTGGCGTAAGCAAAACAATAGCAAGCATTAATAAAGCAAAAGAGTTAGGCATTATAGATGAAGCGCTGCCTCTTGAAGAAGCTGTAAAAAAAAGTGATTTTATATATGTTGCAATTCCTGTAGATGCTACTATACCCGTAATGCAACAAATAATGGATTTGATGACGGAGCAACAAATTGTTGCGGATGCAGGCTCCACTAAACATGCCTTATGTAAAGCACTGGAGAATCACCCCATGAGACGGCGTTTTGTAGCAACACATCCTATGTGGGGAACAGAATATAGCGGTCCGGAAGCAGCCGTGAGAGAGGCTTTCAGAGGAAGGTCATGTGTGATTTGTGAGAAGGAAAAAAGTGACAAAGATGCCGTAGAGATTGTTGAAAATATTTATAAAACGCTCGGTATGCACATTGCCTATATGGATGCGGAAAATCATGATGTGCATGCGGCCTATGTAAGTCACATTTCGCATATTACGTCCTTTGCATTAGCCAATACGGTGTTGGAAAAAGAAAAAGAAGAAGATGCCATTTTCGAATTGGCAGGAGGTGGTTTTGAAAGTACGGTTCGTTTAGCCAAAAGTAATCCGGCTATGTGGGCGCCTATTTTTATGCAAAACAGGGAAAATGTTTTAGATGTTTTGAATGAACATATTTCTCAATTGAGAAAATTTAAAAGCTGTCTTGAGAAAGAAAATTATGAATATTTAAAAGAGTTGATGGAAAATGCAAACAAGATATCGCGGATTATAAAATAAATTATTTGATGATTTTCAGAAGCAAATATTAATGACATAGATCAAATGAAATTCATCATGCTTGATTTGTATTTTCTTCAAACAAATAAAAATGGTTGGTTACGAACTGCACCACAGATACAAACGCCGAAGTATTTTACAGGCGCCTCGGATGGAGAGAAGTAGGCATTCAGGGAAAAGGCGAGATTAAATTTGAAATGAGTGTTGATGATTGGAAACAAAGCAAGAAGAATTACAGAACATAAAAATTAATTTTACAATGCAAACACAAACAAAAACAATGAACGACGTAATGCAGGAGAAATGGAATAAACGCCCATTGATCATTAGTGGCCCTTGCAGTGCAGAAACTGAAGAACAAGTACTGGAAACTGCTGCCCGCCTGGCTAAAACAGGTAAAGTTGACATACTTCGTGCCGGCATATGGAAACCACGGACCAAGCCTGGAATGTTTGAAGGGATTGGCATGAAGGGTTTACCCTGGATGGCACAAGCCAAAAAAATTACCGGACTTCCGATAACTGTTGAAGTTGCCACTGCCAAGCATGTGGAAGATGCTTTACATTTTGATGTAGATATGCTTTGGATAGGCGCGAGGACGACGGTAAATCCCTTTCAGTGTTCAGGAAGTTTGCGATGCGTTACGTGGCGTTAATATTCCTGTTCTTATAAAAAATCCTATCAATCCTGATCTTGAATTGTGGTGCGGCGGAATCGAAAGGTTGCAAAAGGTGGGTATAAAGCAGGTTGGTATGATACACCGCGGATTTTCAAATTATGGTAACACTGAATTTCGCAATGCGCCGATGTGGCATTTGCCAATTGAAATGAAACGCAGGTTTCCGGATATGTTACTTATTTGTGATCCATCACATATTTGTGGTAACAGAACTTTGCTGCAATCCATTTCACAAAAAAGTATTGACCTCGATTTTGATGGACTTATGATCGAAAGCCATATTGATCCTGACAATGCCTGGAGCGATGCCAAACAACAAATAACGCCTGAACGCCTTGCTGAAATGTTAGGTGAATTGATATGGCGTTCTGAAAATACTGATAAAAAAGAATTCCTAACGGCACTGGCTACACTAAGAGAACAAATCAATCATATCGATGATGAATTGCTGACGCTCATTGGGCAGCGCATGAAAATTGCCGATAAAATAGGCATGTATAAAAAGGAAAATAATATTACCATTCTCCAGACAAATCGCTGGAATGATATACTGGCAAAGGCTTTCACCAAGGGAGAGAAGTTGGGGCTCAGTAAAGAATTTATTACCAAATATTTTGATGCCGTGCATCTGGAAAGTATCAATCATCAGAATAAAATAATGAATGACTAAACAGCAAGTATTGCCCATTCAATATTGTTTTTCAGATAAAAAAATTGATTGTTTTTTTGATGCAGATTTTGCAATTATTAAAGAAAAGCTGCAAAAGGAAAAAACAGTTCTTATAACAGATGAAAATTTATTTGCTGCTCATCCGCAAAAATTTGATGGCTGGCAAACTATTGTTTTAAAAGCAGGAGAACAATTTAAAAATCAGCAGACGGTTGACTCAATCATTAATCAACTTATTAAACTGCAGGCAGACCGGCAAACTTTTTTAGTTGGCGTTGGTGGTGGCGTGGTAACGGATATTACAGGCTTCGTCGCATCAATATACATGCGTGGGCTAAAATTTGCCTTTGTTCCTACGAGTATCCTGGCAATGGTTGATGCAAGCGTCGGAGGCAAGAATGGTATTGATGTTGGCGTTTATAAAAATCTTGGTTGGCATAATCAGGCATCCTGAATTTTTAGTATATGATTATTCTTTTTTAGAAACATTGCCGGATGAAGAATGGATAAATGGCTTTGCTGAAATCATAAAGCATGCGTGTATTAAGGATACTGATATGTTTCATTTTTTACAAAAAAATTCTTTGCATAAATTTCAAACATCTTTAAAAGATGCAGCAGAGATAATAAATAGAAATGTGGAAATTAAATATAACATTGTTGCAAACGATGAAAATGAAACGGGTGAAAGAAAACTACTAAATTTTGGCCATACCATTGGCCATGCAATAGAAAATACTGAGAAGCTTCCACATGGACATGCAATTAGTATTGGAATGATCGCCGCATGCAAAATTTCAGAATCGATTAATAATTTCAGCGAAGCAGAATCGGAAAAAGTAAAAGATCTTGTTGCATCAATATCAATTGCCGGTGGCTCTCAATTTTGATAAACAAAAAACGTGGGATATATTATTACACGATAAAAAAAAGTCAGGCGACTAACATGAATTTTGTTGTTTTAGATACTATTGGTTCTGCATCTGTAAAATCAATTTCTCTCGAGGAATTACATCAAATATTTAATAAACTATAGTGATAGTCAAAGTTTCTCCATCTTTAGTTTCAGGTAAAATTCAAGCGCCTCCTTCTAAAAGTTGTATGCAAAGAGCATGCGCTGCCGCTTTAATAAATAATGGAACGACTATTATTGGTAATGCCGGCAATAGCAATGATGAGCAGGCTGCAAAAAATATCGTTCAGAAACTGGGCGCTACTGTGGATTCAGTTGGTAAAGAAGTAGTGATTACCTCAAACGATCATATTTTCACTTCCACGTTTCCGGGGAAGCATTCCATTATTTCCTGCGGCGAAAGTGGCTTGTCATTGCGGATGTTTGTACCAATTGCGGCGCTTTTTAACTATGAAATAACTTTTACCGGCGAAGGAAGTATTTTGAAAAGACCGGTGGATTTTTTTGACGCAATGTTGCCAAAGCTTGGCGTGGACATGCAAAGTAATAATGGGAAAATACCGCTTCAGTTAAAAGGCCCTCTTATACCAAAGAATATAACGGTTGACGGCTCACTCAGTTCTCAGTTTTTAACGGGACTACTGATGGCTTATGCAAAAGCGTGCTACGGCTCCCGTTAGTATAAAAGTAAATAACCTTACCAGCAAACCTTATATTGATTTGACACTGGGTATTTTAAGCCATTTTGGTTTTAACGTGAAAAATGATAATTACGAAGTATTCCATATTTTACCACGCATTTTTAAAAACGGACATAGTATAAGATATACGGTTGAGGGCGACTGGAGCAATGTTGCTTTTTTATTGGTTGCGGGCGCAATATCCGGCGATGTTACAGTCATGGGAGCTTTGCCCAACTCATTCCAGGGGGATAAAAAAATTATTGAAGCCTTGGAAGACTGTGGAGCATCTATACATCTCAGTGATAAAGAAATAACCGTTAAAAAAAATAATCTCCGGGCATTTGATTTTGATGCAACTCATTGCCCTGATCTTTTTCCCCCTTTGGTTGCATTGGCGTCTTATTGCAAAGGAACAACAACTATAAAAGGTGTTTACAGGTTGCTTCATAAAGAGAGCGACAGGGCAAAAACGCTTCGGGATGAATTTGCAAAGATGAATGTTGATATTGAGTTGAACGATGACCTCATGATCATAAAAGGATCTGCGCAGGTTAAAGGAGCAAAAGTCAGTTCCCACAATGATCACCGGATCGCTATGGCTTGTACTATTGCTGCTTTGGGTGCAAAAGGGAATACTATTATTCACGACGCAGAAGCGGTTAAAAAATCTTATCCTGGTTTTTTTGACGATATGAAAATGCTAAAGGCTTCCCTGCAAGTTTCATAAGCAATACCTTTGCATTTTTTAGGTACAACTCAGAATTTCTAAAGCTTCTCAAATTCAAATTTCAAATGTCTTACACAGTAGCAATCACGGGTCGGCCCAATGTGGGCAAAAGCACTTTTTTTAATCGGTTGCTGGAACAACGAAAAGCCATTGTTGATGATATCAGTGGCGTCACCAGGGACAGGCAATATGGTGTTGCGGAATGGGCAGGAAAAACTTTTAACGTGATTGATACCGGCGGATTTGTGGCACATAGTGAAGATATTTTTGAGAAAGAAATCCGCAAGCAGGTGCATATTGCCATGGAAGAAGCGAATGCCATTATATTTATGTGCGATGTAACAACCGGCATTACGAACCTCGACCAAGAAATGGCCGATTTACTCGGCGTTCAACAAAACCTGTTTATCTGCTGGTAAACAAAGTTGACAATCATGCCCGCATGCTGGAAGCTTCTGAATTTTATGGTCTTGGTTTCAAAAATATGTTTTTGGTATCATCCATCAGCGGTACTGGTACAGGAGAATTGCTTGATGAAATAACTGCGTCTATACCTGATGAAAAGAAGATGAAAAGAGAAGGCCTTCCGAAATTTGCAATCATCGGCCAGCCGAATGTTGGAAAATCTTCGTTGTTAAATGCATTGACCGGTAAGGAGCGCACGATTGTAAGCAGCATTGCAGGCACCACCCGGGATTCCATTCATACAACCTACAATCTTTTTAATAAAGAATTTATTTTAATTGATACTGCGGGCATACGCCGTAAAACGAAAGTGAACGAAGATCTTGAATTTTATTCGGTTATTCGGGCCGTTAAAGCAGTGGATGAAGCTGATGTTTGTCTTTTGTTATTGATGCAGAAAAAGGAATAACCGCACAAGATCTAAGTATTTTTTCACTGGCTGCAAAAAAAGGAAAAGGAATTGTGGTATTGGTAAACAAATGGGATATTGTCGAAAAGGAAACAAATACTGCAAGAGACTATGAAAAAATACTGAAGGAATAAATTGGCTCCTTTTAAAGATGTGCCGATTATTTTTATTTCCGCCACAGAAAAACTGAGAATATTTCAATCAATGGAAATGGCATTAAAAGTATATGAAAACCGGCAGCAAAAAATTGCAACTTCAAAATTAAATGATGTGATGCTAAAAGCCGTGGAGTCCTACCATGCGCCCGTTGTGAGAGGTCATGCCGTCTCAAAATAAAATATGTAACGCAATTGCCAACGCTGTTCCTTCCTTTGCATTTTTTAGTAATTTCCCTGATGATATAAAAACGCCTTATAACAATTATCTTGAAAACCAATTACGGGAAAATTTTGATCTAACGGGAGTGCCTATTCGTATTTTTTTCAGAAAGAAATGAGTTGATGCAAAAGCAGGTTAATGCTGAAATTTAAACCTATGTGTTGAAAATATTGCTTTCATTGGGGCTACTGCAAAATAAAAATGAAGCCAATAAATCAACCATCGCCAAAGATTTATTATATAATCAATTGTATATGGAAATTAGCTTTTAAAACCAGTTTGGTATTATTTGGGGATTCGCTTTGTTTGAACTATGTAAAATTTTGGAACAAATAATGCCAATCAGAGAATATCAACTACTTTTGCGCGAATCCCAAAAAATTAAAATAAAAAAAAATGAAAAAATTTCTTGCTATTATAGCTATTGCTGCTTTTATGACTTCTTGTAACAATTCCGGGTCATCTTCAACTGACACACAACTGATTCTACAAAAATGGCGACCGATTCTTCTACTATGTCAACAAAGGCTGCTACTGATAGCTCTAAAGCTACTCAAATGATGGATACTTCATCTAAAATGGCAACTGATGCTTCTAAAATGGCTGATACTTCTAAAAAAATAATGAATAAAGCGCAGAAAAAATGGATAAGGCTGCTGATAAAATGAAAGCAGGCGCTGATAAAATGAAAGATGCTGCATCTGATAAAAAATAAGATTTGATTCTTTAAGATAGATTTTTAAGATTCCTCCGTAATTACGGGGGAATTTTTTTTGCCAATTTAAAAACGCAGAACGTTTAAAAATACGTTTCATTAAGAGATCAATATTAGCCGAAGCTTACTTGATTATTGTTTATAAAAGATCACATGTTCTTTGTTCACCAATTTGCCTGTAGAGTTTTTTCACTTTCAATGTGTTTTTTTATAACAATAAAAGCAATTAAAATAATTATGAGGATCATAATGATAGCGAAATAGAGCCAGTTGAGATCTTTTAATTTCTCTTTTTAATTTCTTTGATTTCTTTTTTTGCAGTTGCTTTCTTAAGATTGAATTAAGCTGTTCAACGAGAACGTTTACATCTTTTTTATTTTTAAATTTTCCAAGCCCTTCCACTACATCATTCAGCATATCAGAAGTAACCATTTCTTTTTCAAATTCATGCTTTTCTGTTTCTGATAATTTATCGCTAAGATAATCCATCAACTTTTGATTGTCTATATCTTTATTGCTGTTTGACAATATGTTCAATAAATCGTCACTCATTTTTTATAAGTTTAAAATTCCATTTCACTCCTGGAAATGTTGATTCATTATCAATTTAAATTGCCCGGTCACCAATCATTAGTTTCAAATTTCTTTTTCCATTTTGAATATAACTTTTTACCTGTAACATGTAAACCCGGTTATAGTCGTGATTTCGGTATAAGATTTTTTTTCAAATAAAATAAACTTATACATTGCTGCTGTTCGGGATTTAACTTATGACATTGCTTCCATCATTTTATTTAGAAGAACATCTTTTTCTTGTAGTAAGTCTTAACTGGTCCGTTTCATCCTGCAATCCGATCATTTTTTCATCAAGCCCTGTTGTCACTTTTCCTTTGTCTCTCAGCTTCATCAGGCAATGATTTTTTGCTATCATGTAAATCCAGCTTTTGAAATAATCTACTTTATATTTATGAAGTTCACTGATAACTTTTAAAAAAATCTGTTGCACACAATCTTTCGCATCCTGCTCATTTTTTAAATATTTCATGCACACACCCAGCAGCAAAAGAGTGTAACGGGGACAGCAAAATTCCGAGCCATTCATTATCATGGTCTCTATAAAAATTTTGCAGCAGTTCATTATCATCTGTATCGTTATGATTTTGTGAGTTCAAGGCTGCTTTGCTTTTCTATTGAGATGTAAACATAAATAATTTCCATAATTTACATTTTAATTAAACCCCTTTGCAAATCTTATGCAGTATACCGTCTGCTGTGTTCCCGTTAGCCCTTTGAGAGCGACGCCTTCACATAAATCCGAAATGGTGTCCCAACAATTATTTGGAGAAAAGTCTATGGTGATAGAGTCCGGAATTGATAACTGGGTAAAAATTCAATTGAAATATGATGGTTACCAGGGCTGGGTTCAATTGAGTCATTTAGCTGAAATTGAACGAAGAACATTATGCAAAAATTGACAAAGATCTCACCGCCAATTGGGTCAATGAAGTTGACTACAATGGGCACAGGATGTTTGTTCCAATGGGCAGCTCGCTTTCTGCATTTGAAAATAGAAAAGCTTTCTGGAGAAAAAATTCTGTTGATTTTAAAGGCGAAATTTGGAATCCGGAAGAAATAAAGATTACTGCCAAAATTGATCCGGCAGATTGTGTATAGATTTTTAAATAGCGCTTATTTGTGGGGAGGAAAGTCTGTTTATGGAATTGATTGTAGTGGCTTTGCCCAAATGGCTTATAAATTTTTGAACGTGCATTTACCAAGAGATGCGTGGCAGCAGGCTGAAAATGGTACTGTTGTAAATTCGTTGCAGGAGTCGCATTGCGGCGATCTTGCTTTTTTTGACAATGAAATGGGTAATATTATTCATGTAGGCATCCTGCTTAATAACCATGAAATAATTCATTCATCCGGCAAAGTAAGAATTGATAAGATCGACTCGCAGGGAATTTTAAACCTGGAAACCAAACAAAGAACGCATAAGCTGCGAATAATAAAAAGATATTTTTAATATTTAATAAGCCTGCCTATTAAATATTAAAATCAGGCTTCTTTCTTGGGATATTTTTCTTTGTAAAATCTTATGGATTCATCGATGATTTCAAAAGCTTTTTCTTTAGTTTGAAAATCATTGATCTCTACTTTTTTATTCTCTAAAACTTTATATTGTTCAAAATAATTTTTAAGCACTTTTATAAAATGTTGTGGAACATCATACATCGTTTTTATATAATTAACCCCGGGATCTTTGGCAGCAACCGCAATTATTTTATCATCAATTAAGCCACCATCAATCATTTGCATGTTGCCAATAACATAAGCTTCTACCAAACAAAGCGGTTGTATCGATTCAGAACACATTACAAGAATATCAAGCGGATCTGCATCCTGGCCTAAAGTCTGTGGGATGAAGCCGTAATTCACTGGGTAATGAAAAGAAGAATATATAACCCTGTCTAATTTTAAAAGCCCTGTTTTTTTATCAATTTCATATTTGGATTTAGAACCTTCAGGAATTTCAATCAGCGCATTTACTAATTGAGGGGCTTCCATACCGTAATGAGCGCCATGCCAGGGATGCAATACATACATAAGGTTTACTTTAAATTTTTAATAATGAAAATTGATCAGTTGACAAGTTAACAAATTAACCAAATAATTATTTTATTTCTTTCCTGTCCGATATCTTATGACTTCTGCTTTTTCAAGTGTTATAAGTCCGCCGGAATTTGTTTCTTCAAACATTTTTTCTACGATACTGGTAAACGTCCTTATTTTTTCTTCAGTGTCTACTATTTCAATAACCAGCGGAAGATCGGTTGATATTTCAAATAGTTTAGTCGTGTGAACTTTGCTGTTAGCCCCGAAGCCCATAATGCCTCGTGTGACAGTTGCGCCGGAAAGCGATTGCTTTTTTGCTTCGAAGACGATGGCTTCATACAAGGGTTGATTACCTGCTTTGTCTGATTCTCCAACGAAGATGCGCAGAAGTTTTGCGTTGGGGCTGTTTTCCATTTTACAAAATTTTAATCATTGAAATGCCGGTGAATGTTGCCAACAAGCCTATAGCTACGCTACACAAAATATAAATAAACGCCTGCGACATTTGGCCATCGCGTAATAAAGCAATTGTTTCATTTGAGAAAGAAGAAAAAGTGGTAAACCCACCGAGAAATCCGGTAACTAAAAACAGCCTCCATTCCATAGAGAAATTACCTCTTTCCGAAAGACCGAAAATAATCCCGATAAGAAAACAGCCAATGAGGTTTACGGCCATTGTTCCAAAAGGGAAAGCGGATAAAAATTTATTTTGAATGAAGGTGGAAAGAAAATATCTGGCCAGGCCACCGAGGCAGCTTCCGATTCCTATCGCCAAAATTATTCTCATTTTAATATTTTTCTCCTTTTGCTTTAATCTTAAAAGAATAAATGATCATTACAAATTGCTGTTGAATGTATATTTGAAATCTACCAGCCATTGATTGCCCTTCTTTACCATTTTTAATTTTGAGGGTTTATTTTTATAAGTGTTAGAATAGGTGATTATGGAAACGGAATCTGATAACTGTTGCGTAGAATCGATCAGTATATTGGCATTTTCATATCCTTCTTTTTCAGCCTTACTTTGTTTGCTGTTGAAATCTTTTAAACCATCGAAATATTGCATATTGATACTGTCCTGGTACAGGTATTTTTGAGCCTCATCATAATCTCCTTTCAAAGACGATTCAATAAATCCACGGCCCGATTCCAGCGGATCTTTTCTGCTCACTTCTGCCGAATGATGGCAGGCACCGGCTATGATAATGAGGAAGATCATGCTTATTTTTATTTTTTTCATTTGGGTAATTTAAAAAACTAAGGTAATTATCTTTCAGCGGTAAATAAAAAACACTCCGTTGCAGGAGTGTTATGGTTATCAATTTTTATGTCAGAAAAATTTCATTTTTCATTTTCCTTTGCCTTGTTAAGCATTTTGTTTGCGCTATCCAGCATTTTTTGTGCTTGTTTAATTTGGTCTTTTGATGCTGAATCAGCCGGCATTTCCCCGTTCATATTTCCCAACGAATCATTCATCCCGTGACGCATTCCGCCAAACCCATGCTCTTTCATTTTTTTCTGGGCCATCTCCATTAAGGTAGATTTGTCAAACGCAACTTTCCAGCCACCACTTTCTTTTTTTAAGGTAAAATCGGTCGTCTCTCCTGATTTCTTTTCTTTCACAGGGATCGTTGCAATATCGCCATTTATAACGGCATCACCCAGTTCAAGATTTTCTTTGTCGTACTTCATCGTTGCAGAAGTGTCAGGCATGTTTTGCATACCCATTTGCACCATACTCAGCATTCCTTCACTGTCTTTCGTTGTATATTTTTTTACTGCTGTAAAATCTTTTTTTGCGAGCGCATCAAAAAAGTTCATAAGGACAACTTTCGGGTCGCCTCCGCCTGATTTGCAGCCTGTAAAAATGACCGCTGAAACAATTAAAGCGGATAAAATAATTTTCTTCATAAATAATTTTATTTAGTTGGCAAATGTAATCGTTATTTGGAAAAATAAATTATGGGCTGTTAAATACAACACGTTTTATATCGCTACATAGAGGATTAAGAAAAAGATCATCGGTGGCTATGAATTTCACATGGTTTAAAATGGTAACTGGTAAAATTATTTGATGATCGATAGCCAGTTCTATTGATTTGTAAACAAATTCCGAGCAGTACATCCTGTCATCCGTGGCAAGGTCAAATTGCATGTCAAATTTAATTCCCCTTTTATAAAATGCGTGAACAACATTGATAAGTTTTTCCATTTGGCCGGCAGTCAGTTTGTACCTGAAAATTCCGAAGCCACGGTTTTCATAAGGATTGCAAAACAGCTCAAAGGGGTCTCTCCTAAGTTTTTGATCCGGATTAAATTCACCGCCTATGGCATGATAAACAAATATTGAATCATTTTCAACACTGGCAATTCCACAATGAGAATACGTTTTATCTTTCGATGATAAAAGGCGCATGGTTTCACTGGTAAAATCGATGCCCGTACGAAGAATCAGATCGCCGGATATTATTAATTTTTTATAAAGCTTAATGCTATCAAATGAGGACAGCGCATGTTGTTCCATCTTTACAGAGTCTGCAGCAGAAAGTGTATAATTTATGTAATGATTTTTCTTTTGACAGGCCTGTGAAAAAAATAAAAGGCAGCCAAAAAGCCACCTTTGATTTATCAATTTGTATAAAATGATGGTCATTTGTTCTCTGCCATTTCTTTTAATTTTTCTTTATCGTAAGCTCTAATGATTGCCTTTACAAGCTTATGCCTTACAACATCATCTTCATCAAGTTCGATGTGTCCAATACCTTCAATGTGCTTTAAAATCCTTGCGGATTTTTCCAGCCCGCTTTTCACTTTTGGTGGCAAGTCAATTTGAGTAACGTCACCTGTGATAATTGCCTTGGCATTTGCGCCAATCCTGGTCAGAAACATTTTTAGCTGAAGGTCCGTAGAATTTTGCGCTTCATCAAGAATGATGAAAGCATTATCCAACGTACGGCCACGCATATACGCTAAGGGTGCAATTTCTATAATGCGGGTCGTCATATAATAACCTAATTTATCAGCCGGTATCATATCGTCCAGGGCATCATACAGAGGCCTTAAATAAGGATCTATTTTTTCCTTAAGATCACCTGGTAAGAAACCAAGATTTTCTCCTGCTTCTACGGCAGGCCTTGTAAGGATGATTTTTTTGACCTGCTTATTTTTTAGCGCACGCACTGCAAGAGCAACAGCGGTATAGGTTTTACCTGTACCTGCGGGGCCAATCGCGAATACAATATCATTCTTGTCCACGGAAGTTACCATAAGTTTTTGGTTGGCGGTGCGTGCTCTTACCGTTTTACCATTGGGGCCAAAAACAAGGATATCATTGGGATTTTTTTCGATAAAATTGTCAATGACTTTTTCATCGTCGCCGCCCAGAATTTGTTCAAGATAATTTTCAGTCATATGTCCGTTTCTTTCTAAATATTGTACTGCAAGATTTATCTTATCTCTTGCGTCTTCAATTTGGTCCGGCGCGCCGCTAAGTTTGATCTGTGTACCCCGGCTAAGGATTTTAAGTCGTGGAAATTTCCTTTTTAAAATATCGAGCTTTCCATTATTTACTCCAAAAAATTCAATAGGGTTTACAGTTTCGAGGTTAATAATTGTTTCTGTCAATCGGGTTTACGTTTTAATTTTTAAAGATTCCCACCATTAGCAGGAGGCACCTTATCCAAATATAAAAATCTGAATCACTTTTATTCTAATTTAGTTATACACACCTGGTTGAAAAAGTTAAAAAATTTCCCCCGGGCTTTTTAAAGTTAATAGATTTTTTTTAGCATCGCACATTTTTTCAATACTTTCGGTATCAAATTCATCAATCATGAAAAAAAGTTTTCTTGTTATCTGCATTTGTATCATCAGTGTATTTTTTTTCCAGGCCTTTACAACACATCACGAGCCTCAGTGGAAAAATTTGAAAATTCTTTCCCAGGATATTTCTGAGCACGATCTTGACAGCGTAATGCATCACTTTACGGCGGCGCTCGGAGTAAGGTGTAATTTTTGCCATGTAAGAAATGAAGCAGAAAAGAAAATGGATTTCCCAAGTGATGATAAGCCTGAAAAAAATATAGCCCGCAAAATGATGCTCATGGCAATAGACATTAATAAAAATTATTTCAAAAATATGGAGCAGCACGATCATGATATGGATCATAACATGAATAACGATTCAGCTCACCATGATATGGATCATCACGATATGGATCATCATGATATGGATCATTCCGATGTGGATACAACTGTTAGTGGTCAGTCGGCTTACATGCTTCGTACGGTTACATGCTTCACTTGTCACAGGGGTGATCCGCATCCTGAATCTAAAGCTCCGATGCAGCAGGGAGGCCCAAGACCTCCGGAGCCGCCAAAGCCAATGGATAATAATAATAAATAATGAGCGCTTTGAGGTCATGAAAATTATCCGATAAATTACGGGTTGTCTTTTTATTAAATGATGCTTACATTATTAATCGATCTCAAAAAGGAGAACTTGTGTCTTCTGAAGAGGATTGAAATTATTATCTGAAATGAGGAGCAAAGATCTTTTGCCATTCTTCAACATTGGACCAAAAGTAACTCCCTCAATATTATCAATATAAAATCCAAGATCATCCAGGTTTAATAATAAATTTTTAGAAGCTTTTTTTACATCCGGGTTGTTTTTCAAAGATGAAATATCATTGATATTATCTGCAGCCGAAAGATCTGCCAGGTAAAGCTTAACAGTGAATCCCACATGGCCTGTAGAAAATGAACGTTCGATAACCAGGATTCTATTTTCACCCAAAGATAAAATATCGGAAACGCCATTTATTTCAAAAGCGCCAGATGGTGCCGGCGCATGAGCTACGGGGTCGATTACATAGGCATATTGAGCTATGGATTTTTTAGTGGCCATATCAAATTTTACTATCCTGATAATCCCTGAAGAATCGTTTAGCCCTGCCCGTGAGCCATCGTTGTAAAGTGGTTCTTCTACACTTACAAAAAGTGTTTTATAATTATCCGCAAAGGTCAAGCCTTCAAAAGCGCCATTTCTTCGTGGCCCTGATTCTGTTACGTGCATTCGCAACTGAGGAGGCAAAGTAAATGTATCAATATAATTTCCATCGGTATTTATCTCTGTAACCGAAGGGTCTTCAATCACAACTTTATTTTGAGTTACAATGCGCTCGCCTTCGCTGCTCCACACCAATATATCTTTCCTGGGATTATATCGCATTGCTTCAGGATCAGGTGTACGGAAAGGATCGTTATGGAAATTAGGATAAACTTTTCCAACATTATTTTTCAAGAATTTTACATCGGAGAAAAGAAAGCTATCTATTTTATTTTGATTGATGACAATCCTGGCCGTATAAAATCTCGCCGGATTTTTTTCGGACCGGTCATCGGATATGAGATGATACAAATTTTGTTTAGGATTATAATCGATGCCTGATAAACCGCCAATGATTGTATTGTTAAACTCCATATTATATGGAACATCATATTCGTCAAGAAATTTTAAATGGCTTGTCTCACTGATTTTTGATACAGGCCTTGTTGGAGAACATGAAAAATTTAACGCGGTAGCTACGAGCAGGTAACCAAAATAAGTAAGTCGCATGATTGATTTTTAGAAAACAGCGTTAAGCAATGTTTGTTTGCAAAATAAATCGTTTTGAAATGGCTATTTAATTTTTTAATTTTATAACGGATTTTTCTATTCAATGGTTTTTATTTCATCAATCTAAAGCTTGAAATTATGAAGGAATCCGATATAACAGAGAAAACAAATGTCAATCAGCCCGCGTGGCTTACCATCATCAGAATCGCATTAGGCCTTATTCTTTTTTGGAAGGGAATTACTTTTATCAGAGACACTTCTGATTTACAATTATTACTGCATAGAATGTCCATTGGTGTGGTTGATAAAAACTCCCAGGTAATTGCTTTTCTTATCACCTACCTGAATCTGCTTGGAGGCTTATTTATTACGGTAGGACTTTTCACTAAAACTTCGTGTATTGTCCAAATGCCAATTCTTATCGGCGCTGTTTTTTTTGTAAATACCAAAGATGGCCTTAATCAAAGTGCAACAGAATTAATTCTTTCAGCCATTGTTCTTATCCTGCTTATTTTGTTTGCAATAAAAGGAAGTGGTGTACTTTCTGCAGACGAATATTTCAGAAGTTATTATAAAGCAGGCTCAGAAGAAGGCAACACGAAGAAGTTTTTTAAATTGTAATGATTGCTGATTGCGCTTAAATTTTTTTTGCAGTAAGACGTTATTCAATTATCCGCTTATTTTTATAAATATCTGAGCCATTTATTTTCAGGATGAGAAAGTTTATAATTTCCGTACCATTTACAAAAAGGAAATAAAAATATTACAATACAAATCCAAACAATATACACTCCCCACAAAGGCAATCCGCTGGGCAGTTGTGGTCTTCCAAATTGCGCGCCGCCAAAATTAAGATCGGACCAATGGTATCCCTGGATAAAAAGAATCGCCAACAAAGTAATATGAATAAGATAAATATGGATGATATAATAAAACATCGGCACCTTTCCATACACCATGATGATATTGGTGAATTTATTTTTGATCCCTTCCGAAAAATAAAGCACTATAAACATTATGCCCAACATAATTAATGAATACAACAGCGAGGGCGGATACTTGGTAACATTCATGAACGAAAGAAAAGTAAGGACGTTGTTTTTTTGAACAGACCATTTTGACGGGTCGCCATAGACATTAAGATATCTCAGTATTATGAATAAACTTATTGATCCAAGGCCAATTTTTAAAAAAATATTTTTACGTTTCTCAGCGTCAATTTCAAATAATTTTCCTGTTGCAAATCCTGCCAGCATAATGCCGAGCCACGGAATGACGGGATACGCGAGTATAATTAAAAAGTGCGGCGAAATATTGTAAATGGCCGGGCTAAAGAATAATGTAAGTATGCTTTTTGGCATTGGATTATTTCCAAAAGGTGTTAACGGTAGCAGGTTGCAACCAAATATTATTATGAATGCAATAATTGCTAAAACTTTAGAAGAATATTTTATAAGAAATGATAGAAAAATAAAACCAAAACCAATTGCAAATATCACCTGCAATAACAATTGCCGAAACTCAATATCGAACCACAGGCCAAAATTTACAATTGTAATTTCAAGTATTACTAACCAGATACCTCTGCTTAATAAAAAGCGCTGGCTCGAAGGAAGATTATTTTTCTTTTTGAAAGAAAGATATGCGGATGAACCCGATAAAAAGACAAAAATTGGCGCACAAAGATGCGTTATCCATCTGGTGAAAAATAAAACGGGCGTCGTAGTTGCCAGGTCTGTTGGACTGTGAGTAAGTGAATCTACATGAATAAGATCTCTAGTATGATCGAGCGCCATAATTATCATAACGACGCCCCTGGTAAAATCAATGGAAGTTATTCGTTTCATATAAAAATTAATAAAAGTAATCGGTCCTCATATAGCCAGAAATATTTCATTTCAAGGCAATATTTTAAATTACCACGTTTTCCATTTTTTCCAGTTTTTCCTTTTCTATCCAGGCTCCGAGCCCCGTCGTGTTAGGCACTTCAACCAGGCCTTTGTCTTTATAAATAATCCCGGCGCTCACAGGGTCTTCTGAAAACATGAGCGGTGTATCAAAATCACAATGCAAAATATTTTTACTGCTTAATGCCAAATGAGCGTTAGCGGTCATTGTAATTTTCGATTCCATAAATCCTCCAACCTGCAATTTCATTTTATTTTTTTCTGCAAGTATTATTATTTTTTTTGCTCCTGCCAGGCCCGAAGATTTTCCCAATTTTAAATTAAACATATCACATGCTTTTAGTTTGATAAGCATTTTTGCATCGTGATGATCACAACAACTTTCATCAGCCATTATGGGTATCGGGCTTTTCTTCCTGACTTTTTTAAGATTCATAAAATCCCAGCGCGCAATCGGCTCTTCGCAATACTGGATGTTATCGTTTTTTAATGCATTTAATATTTTAATTGCTGATTTTACATTCCATCCCTGGTTAGCGTCTATGCGTAGGGGTAAGCTTTTTCCAATTGCTTTACGAATCGATTTTATGCGTGTTACATCGGCATCTTCGCTTTCTCCCAACTTCACTTTAATAACTTTAAAACCCGCACTTTTTATTTTCAAAGCATCTTCAGCCATTTCCAACGGTGTGCCTATACTAACGGTGTAATCTGTAATTAATTTTTTTCCTTTTTTTCCGCCTAGAAATTTATACAATGGTATTCGGGCATGTTGCGAAGCAATATCGTGAAGCGCTATGTCAAAGGCACTTTTAATGCTGGTGTTACCGTAAATTGTTGCATTTATAGTTTCCATACATCCCTCTATATCCAATGGATTTTTTCCCTTTATATTTTTAGCAAGGTATTGGCCAACTGTAAAACATGTGTCCTGGCTTTCGCCATTAATTGTCATAAAGGGGCTGCATTCGCCAAAGCCTGAAATGTCTTCGCTGGTACGAATTACCACTATTATATTTTCGGCATTGTCAATGGTGCCCAATGATATTATAAAAGGCTTTTTTAAAGGAATAAATAATTTGTATAATTCTATTTGAACGATTTCAATTTCATCAGTTGGCATGTGCGTTTTTAATTTTACATTAAAAATAGCAAAGCATCACCACTTTTTATTGTATTAAAGAACGTGCTTAAAACCTTGCCAACAATTTAAAATTAAGCAAACGCGGTGTTAACCGGTTGGGTATGCTAAATGTATCACCTGCAAAATCTTTTATTAACTGATACGAGATGATGTTGGCCCGGTCGATCAGGTTAAAGACTTCAAAGCTGGCCCAGATATTATCAAAGCCGCGGAACGGAGAATGGCTGCGTCGCAAGGATTTCTCGCTAAGCAGCAAGGCGCTAAAGCCAATATCAACACGCATATAGGGCTCAATAATTAAAGCATTCCTGTACTTGGTACTGTTGGGAATATTATAGGGCATATTGCTCCCATAGATCATATTTAGATGCACTTTAAAATTTTTATTCGTGCTTAAATAATCCTGTAGAAAAAGTCCTAAGGTAAGTAGCCTGTCGGTTGGTCTTCTTACATATCCAACTTCAGTCTTTACACTATCTGCCACCACCTGGTCAGTCGTTTGCGCATTTATAATTTCGCCCTCGGCATTTTTATAATTATAATAAAAGTCATTGTCAAGTTTTTCTTTCGTTTGCGCTATTCCTATGCTAAGCCAGCTCTCAGCACCTTTTACCAGTTCTGTAAAAATGCGTGTTTCAATTCCGGTTGCATAAGCCTTTGCATTGTTATTCCCGTAATATTGTATGCGTACGTTGTCGATGTCATAAATATCTACATCCCACAACGATTTGTAATACGCCTCTGTAGTGATGCGCATTGGCCGTTCTCCGTTAGAAAGATTGTAATCGAACCCGGCAACAAATTGTACACTTTTCTGACTTTTTAATGCTGTATTAATTGTTCCATCATATCTTCTCATCTCCCTGTAAAACGGCGGCTGGTCATAAACACCTGCTGCTGCTCTTAATACAATGTCTTTTTGCCAGTTTGGTTTATAGCTTATTTGTGCACGGGGGCTTACCAAAAATTCACCATTGAGTGAATTGTAATTAAACCGCACGCCTGCCTGTAAAGTAACATCTCTAACGGAGTCGCCTAAACGTATATTATCCTGTATATAACCGCTGTATTTATTTACCAGCAAGTCAGCAGATGACTTTATTACATTGCTGAGATTGATAGAATTGGGATTATACGGAAGAGAATAGCCCGCGCTATCCTGGAACTCCCATTCGTTTAGCTTATCATGAATAATGGTATGATCAATGCCCGCTCCCCATTGAACAAAATGTTTTCCCTTTTCAAGACTTCCCTTGTGGCTTATATTATATACTTCAATATTAAGTGCATTGCGTGCGTAATTCTGATAAACGCCGGCTCCGAGCGGGTTGACTATTTGCCCATAAGTTGGTTGCGTTTTATCAAAGTCTCTTTCACCAAAAAGATACGTTCCGGTTATGTCATAATTTTCATTTTCATTATCGGCGTAATGACTTGCCATCCATTTTAATTTCACTTTTTTATTTATGAATTGGTTAAGACTTAAACCAATAAGATTGGTATTGTAATTATCTTTCTCCTGGCCATCGAAAAATATATCAAGGGCAAGATTGGCGGTAAATAATGGAGAAAAAACAGCGGAAGATTTTTGCGCTGATTCCGGTATCAAAGTAAAATTTGACGCGGATATGATCCCCAATAATTCAAGCTGAAGCTTTTGCGACAATTTATATGTTATAAACCCTTGCAGATCGGAAGCGGAAGGAACATAATCCCCCTTTACTTCCTGGCTGCTCAGCAAGTCTTTGGTAGTTTTGCTACGAACGCCAAACAGCCACGTGAGGTTTTGGTTTTTAGATGAGCCTTCAAAATGAAATCCTTGCTCCAGCAGGCTTATATAAGCGGAACCACTAAATGAAGACGGTTTTTTATATTGAATATCAAGAACGCTGCTTATCTTATCTCCATACTTTGCCTGGAAGCCGCCGTTATAAAAATTAATGTTTTTGGTTAATTCAGGATTGATAAAACTTAATCCTTCCTGCTGGGCGTTGCTCACAAGGAAAGGACGATAAATTTCAAAATCATTTATGTAAATAAGATTTTCATCATAATTACCTCCCCGAACTGAGTATTGCGAAGTGAGCTCGTTATTGCTTCCAACTAAAGTTTTTATCAATCCCTCAACGCCGCCTGTAGGACCCGGAAGCGATTCCGTATTTTTCGGATTTATCTTAATAAGGCCTGTTTCTGTTCTTTCTTTTTGGTCGCTTACAACAACTGTCTTAAGTAATTTACTGCTTTGATACAATTTTACTATAGCCTGTTCTTCCTCGTTATTACTCAAATAGAAATTTTTTTGTTCATCTCTGTAACCGCTGGAAGAGTAGGTTAAAGCAAATGCTTTTTCTGCCGGTACTTTTATCCGGTACGTTCCCGAATCGGATGTGAGAATGCCATTCTGTTTGCCTAATATGGTGATGGTAACTCCGGGTAAAGGATTTTCATTTTCATCAATAACCTTTCCTGATACATACGCGGCTTTCTTTTGGGAAAATGCTGAAAGCGTCATAAAAACCAGTATGATTAAAGCCGCTAGTCTCATAAAGTGAAGATAATATTTTATGGATTACGTTATATAAACGTAGCCATTGATTTCAAATTGTAATTATCTTTTCCCTTCATATTTTCTTAACTCCTAAAGCATTTTAAATATTTGCTTCTTTGGCCAGGTCAATGATTTAAAATGTGCCTTACATGTGCGTGCATTTCAAACGTCGCAAAGTTGCCAGCCTTCAACAAATTAATTTCAGGTTTATAAATTCTATCAGAAAGTTGGCAAGCTTTTAATCCGGAGCATATTTTTAAATGCGTTTCCATACGTCTATTTCAATTTTATTATTTTTGAAAAATGAGAAACAGATATTTAAGCTTTCTTTTTTTTATTTTCTTGCTCAACATGAACTGCACTATGCAGCAGGAGCACAAAGATGAAAAAATAGTAGATGAAAAAATGCCCGTGCCAAAAGATCCCTTTCACAGGCTGTGCCAATATTGGGCAGTAACGGATGCGGAAAGCCCAACTTTCAGGGATGTCTATGACCATCAGCAGGATGGCATTCATAATTATCCGGGAATTATTTTTATGACAGATTCAACATTTCTTGAAAACCCAAGATCAGCCATGCGGTATGGAAAATTTAGCTTCAAAGGGAAAGTTATCAATGCACAATTTGATGATGGAAAGAAAGCAGTGTATAATATCCAGGATATCCAGGGAGATAGTATGGTTCTTAAAAGAGTTGAGAAGGATCATACAACCTTGCTTTATGTAAAAGGTGAGCAGGTCTTTTGGCCGGATGCTGCTTTAAATCCTTATAATAAGGAAAACAGTTTATGGAGAATTAAACCGGCCAAAAAAGAGAGTGAAGATGAATTAAAGTCGAGACTTAAAAACTGTGTTCAGTTTTATGAATATTTTTTTATGGGACATGCGGAAAGTCCCAACAATGAAGTTGATCTTCTTGGATTACCAACGTGTTTTAAATGGTACCAGGGAGGTATCATTATACAAGGACCCAAAAATCTTGATCAAAAATGGATCAATTGTTTTTATTCAGAAGAACAGGCGATGAATGCAAGACAAATGATGGAAGATGCGTTAACATCAAAAAAATATGATTGGGATACTACACAAACGAACTGGCTGAAGCAAACTGCTGATGTTTTAAAACAGATACATGATAAAATGTAATGATGAATTATGATTTTGAATCTTGATGGCTTAAAGCATTTTGAATTTCTTTATCGTTGCCACCGGATCTTTGGAATTAAAAACAGCATTTCCTGCAACCAAAACGTCAGCTCCTGCATTCAAAATTTCTTTGCCGTTTTTTAATGATACACCGCCATCAACTTCTATTTTTGCAGAAGAGCCGCTCTCTGAGATCAGTTTTTTTAATTCCTTAATCTTTTGAATAGAATAGGGGATAAATGACTGGCCGCCAAATCCCGGATTGACACTCATTAAGTTCACAAGATCAATATCATTTATAACATCTTTGAGAAGACAAACCGGCGAATGCGGGTTGATGGCCACGCCAGCCTTCATGTTCAGTAGTTTTATTTGTTGAATATTCCTGTGAAGATTTCTGCATGCTTCAAGATGAACGGTTACTCCGTCAGCGCCTGCATCTTTAAATTCTTCAGCATATTTTTCAGGTTCCAATATCATAAGATGCACATCAAAAAATTTTTTACCGGCTTTTTTCAATTGCTTTATTACCGACATTCCATAACTTATATTAGGCACAAATCTTCCGTCCATTACATCAAGATGAAACCAGTCTGCTTCGCTTTCATTTACAATCTTACATGCGTTTCCGAGGTTTAAAAAATCTGCTGCTAAAATGGAAGGAGCAATTATGGCCATGTTATAAGTTATTATTAATTGAATTTACAAGATATGAATTGAGACTTATAATAATACTTTTTATCGTGATCTTTCATGGACGTATTTTATATTGATGGCCCGCCCGTCGCCACTCAATTTCCTTTTTGAAGACTATCAAGTGAAGCTCTCGCTTCAATAAAATTTTTATCATACAAAAGCGCTCTTTGATAGCTTTCTATGGCATCTTCCTTTTTGCCGAGTTTTTCATAACATTTACCCATCCAGTAATATCCTTCATCAAAATTATTTTGAAGTGTAACAGCTCTGTTTAATACCGTTAATGCATCTTCATATCTGCCTAAATTATATAAAGCAATTCCTTTTTCCCGGTAAGAAGGCATGTAGGTGTAATCCATGGTAATGCTGCTGTCAAAATAATTAATCGCTTTATTCATGTCATTATTATAACTATAATACAAGCCTTTAATAAACATAGCATCTTTACCAGACTTAACTTTATTATTTTTTAAAAGATCATCTGCTACTAATAAAGATTTGGGATCTTTTACTTCTGCATACACAGTGCCGAGAGCCACCAGATATTCGGGCAGCGGATAAATGTCAATAGCGCGGGACAGTGATTTTATTGCGTCGAGTGTATCCTCATTTTCAAAATACAAAGTAGCCTTCATATTCCACAGGTAAGCATTGCCACTGTCTTTTCTTATTTGCTCATCAGTTAGGGATATGGCAGTATCGTAAGACCCATCATTACGGTATAATTCAATTAAGCTCTGAACCAATGCGAGAGAATCCGGGTATTTCTTAATGGCGTTTTTTAAAGATTCTTTTGAATTGGCAACTGTTAACGGTTGCTGGTTTTCATCAGTGGCATTATTGCACGATGCAATTATCAGGAAAAGTGAAAGAGTAATAAATGAAAGTCCTTTGATCATGTTGCAAATTTACTGTTCTCATCTTTTATAATTCCATGATCGGAAAAACACAAATATAAAGTTTGGCTAAATTGATTGCCTTTATTTTTTGATTGATCGTATAAAGTTGAGATGGCTCAATTCAGGCCGTTAAGTAATCCAATTCCATTTTTGCAGGAATATGTAAATCTGGATTCCAATTCCATTTTTGCAAAAAACTGCAAATCTGGAATTCATAATTCATTTGCTCCTGGAGTTAAGGGGCTAATTCAATCACCTCGCAATCTTTCATATCTTTTCCATCAATCACAAATTTAATGATGGTCTTAATTTTATGCCATCCCTGCTTACCTGCTGCACCGGGATTCATGTGCAGGCAATGTAATTTATCATCATAAATTATCTTTAAAATATGAGAATGACCGCTTATAAAAAGTTGCGGATGGTGAATTAATAGTTGCTTTTTTGTTTCAGGATTATACCGGGGCGGATAACCACCAATATGGCGGATCATTACTTTCACTTCTTCGCATATAAATACTAACTGTTCCGGGTAAATGCTTTTTACATCGTAGCCGTCAATATTTCCATAAACTCCTTTTAACGGTTTAAAATTTTTTAATGCATCAGCAATTTTAATGGATCCAAAATCACCGGCATGCCATATTTCATTACAATTTTTGAAATGCTCAAAAACAGATAAATCAAGGAAATTGTGTGTATCTGATATTAATCCAATCTTAGTCAAGGATGTACAATATAAGGCGTAAATTTACACAGTAAATAATTTTACGATGCCTTTCTTCCGCAACTTTACATATTATATCGACAAGAGAAACTGGAAATATTTTTTCCTGATGCTTAGCCTGGAATTATCTGTGAATTAAAAATTTTATTTTCTATTTCTCCATTTTTAATTCAACAATATGCCACATTATCATCAGTCAGGTTCCATTCCTCATAAACGCCATACACAATTCCGTAAGCCCAATGGTGAATTATATTCAGAGCAATTATTTTCGACGGAAGGTTTTTCTTCCGATTCTTCATTATTATATCATTCCCATCCGCCAACTCAAATAGTTAAAACAGACAAGCCTTATTCCGTAACGCCTGAAATAGCCGAAGAAAAAATGCTGAAGCATCGAAGCTTCCAGGGATTCAATATAAAGCCTGAGGATGATTATATAAAAAGCAGAAAACCGGTTTTGGTAAATAACGATTGCCATATTTCTTTAGCGGCGCCGATAGGAAGTACGGGAAGCTATTTTTATAAAAATGCGGATGCGGATGAAGTTATTTTTATACATGAAGGAAACGGAAAATTAAAAACACAATATGGAGAATTCAATTTTGCCTACGGCGATTATTTAGTTATTCCACGCGGTACCATTTATCAAATTCAATTTGATACAAAAGACAATCGCCTTTTTATAGTAGAATCGTTTAGCCCTGTTCGTTATCCTAAAAAATATCTCAGCAAATATGGGCAATTATTAGAAAATTCGCCTTATTGTGAAAGAGATATCCGCGCAGCCTGAAAATTTGCAAACCATAGATGAAAAAGGAGATTTTCTTATTATGATCAAAAAGAAAGGAATGATGTATGGCATTCATTATCTCCACCATCCTTTTGATGTGATTGGTTGGGATGGATGTTGTTATCCGTTTGCATTTTCCATTCACGATTTTGAGCCGATCACAGGAAGGGTGCATCAGCCGCCACCCGTACATCTTACGTTTGAAGCTAATAATTTTGTTGTTTGTTCTTTTGTTCCGCGGATGTTTGATTATCATCCGCTATCAATTCCTGCACCTTACAATCATAGTAATATCGATAGTGATGAATTGATGTATTATGTTGACGGCGATTTTATGAGCCGAAACATGTTACAAGAGGAATGATCACATTGCATCCCGGCGGCATTCCGCATGGCCCGCATCCCGGCGCAGTTGATAAAAGTATTGGTGTGAAAGAAACGAATGAACTTGCCGTAATGGTAGACACTTTTCATCCACTGCAGCTTACTAAAGATGCGTTGAAATAGAAGATGAAAATTATGTAATGAGTTGGGCGGAGTGAGTTGATTGGCAAGCTAATGCGAAAATCAGTAATGTGAAAATAAAATCACCGGTATTTGTTGCTTTAGTTTCTAATTCTTAACGATTAATTCGAAAATTGGTTAATTCGTTAATTGTGTTACAATAGCTAACAACCAATTGTATTGTTTTGATTGATACAATAATTGATGATTCGAAACCGAATGAACCCACACCTCGGAACTAATAAACTAATAACCCGAATAAAACAACTTGCCCAATCAACAAATAATTTGTATTTTTTTCCTAAATTGAGCAATAAAATATAAATATGATAAAATTCAACGAATTAAAAGCGGGAGATTATGTACTTGCTGAAAGTGATGGGCAAGCATGGGACGGGGAAGTAACGGATTTTAACCACGATGAAAAAGAAATATGCGTTTATAATGGAATTCAGGATATCTGTTTAAAGGTGAAGATCTTATATCCATTGCCACTGGATGAAAATCAACTGATAAAATTAAAATTTAAAAAGCATGTAAATGAAGATGGTTCTGTAAAGTATAGGAAAGGCGCCTTCAGAATTCAAACTCCCAGGCAGGATGATTTTTCCCCTTTTGAAATATGGTACAGAAACGAAAAAAGGCTTATTACCCATCCCATTCCTGTTCATCTTTTACAAAACCACTATAAATGACTAAAGTTCATCTGACTGATGAAGAAATTTAAATTATTTTAAATTGGCATTCATCAATTCACTGTTCAAATTTACGTTTTCAATTATACCTAAATAATTAAGATTTATTATAGTTCTACTTTCAATTAAGCCATAATTCGGCGCATAGTAGCTGTTAATGCTGCTTATAAATGACGCAGCAGGAATTAATGAGGAAGAAATGAGTGGTAGAAATATGAATTACATTAGTATAATTCACTGGTTTACCATTCTTGAAATATCTTTTTCAACTATGGTGTTGGTAACAGTAAGACAGGAATCGGTAAAGGAGAAGCAGGTAATCGTTAAGTTATGAGTTTGGGTCCATGTGTGCCTACAGCTGCATTGTCTTTCAAATATAATCTCTTCAAATCCTCCTCCGCCAGCCCGCCGGTAAAGAATCATATTGGTAATAATTATTTCCTGATAGATTCATATATTGGTTGCCTCCTGCGGAAATTGCTATAAATATGGTAATTTCTTACTATTAATCGAATGTATCCTTGGCACCTGGAAGTTAATGGTGTAATCAGTATTATTGGAGTAGCGCGTGAAGAATCTACTGGTGGTAATTCCAGGTACTTCCACTTGAAGTGTTTAAATAAGCGTAGTGCGGCGGTTGGAGATGTATTCGTGGATTTCTTTTTGAACAGGAAAGTGAAAAGTAAAGATGCGGCAATGGAAAGGTTTATTAGTTTCATGTAGGTTATTTTTTTAAGACTGTTTGTAATATTAACCCTTTTTTTGTAAAATTAAAATAATTAATCTTATCTTTGCGCTCCAAAAATAATATGGCTAAACAAGCACTGATTAAACAAGATGGCACAATCCTGGAAGCCTTATCCAATGCGATGTTTAGGGTTAAGCTTGAAAATGGACATGAAATTTTGGCAACTATTTCAGGTAAAATGAGGATGCATTATATAAGGATTTTACCGGGCGATAAGGTAGGTGTTGAAATGAGCCCTTATGATTTATCAAGGGGAAGAATCATTTTCAGATATAAATAAAAATCATCACAGGCTCAATAAAAAGTAATTATGAAAGTAAGGGCATCAATTAAAAAAAGAAGTGTTGATTGTAAGATCGTGAGGAGAAAAGGAACGCTTTATGTGATCAACAAAAAAAATCCCCGTTTTAAACAAAGGCAAGGATAAATTAAAAGTTGAAAGTAAATGCTCATTCAAATTAAAAAAACCTTTAAATTAAAATTTATGGCTCGTATTGCCGGTATAGATTTACCAAAAAACAAAAGAGGCGAAATTGGTCTTACCTATATATATGGTATTGGCCGTTCAACTGCCCGTTATATTTTAGACAAGGCAATTGTTGATTATGATAAAAAAGTAAATGAATGGAATGATGAGGAGCAAACTTCTATCAGGAATATCATTAGCAGTGAATTTAAAACCGAAGGTGCTTTACGCAGTGAAGTGCAGACTAACATTAAACGTTTGCTGGATATTGCCTGTTATCGTGGTTTAAGGCATCGTAAAGGATTACCGTTGCGTGGGCAGCGCACCCGTACCAACAGCCGTACCCGTAAAGGAAAACGTAAAACAGTTGCCGGTAAAAAGAAGGCCCAAGAAATAATTGATCAAGGCTAAAGGCTAAAGGATTATTTATAAGGCTTGTATTTTTGAATCAATACCAGATCTCTTTAAGCCGGAAGGAGGGTTGATTCAGTCCGCTTAACGCGGATGAAAATATTTTAAAGATTACCTATTTAATTAAATTATGGCAAAAGCAACAAATGCTAAAGCGGAATCGTAAAGCTTCCTCAAAAAAAAGAATTGTAAAAGTTGAGCCTATCGGGGATGCTCATATCGTAGCAAGTTTCAACAATATTATTATCAGTTTAACCAACAAACAGGGCCAGGTTATCTCCTGGTCTTCTGCGGGTAAAATGGGATTTCAGGGGCTCTAAAAAGAATACGCCTTATGCAGCCCAGATGGCAGCGAGCGATGCAGCAAAAGTAGCTTTAGATGCAGGTTTAAAAAGAGTAGATGTTTTTGTAAAAGGCCCTGGTTCAGGCCGTGAAGGCGCTATCCGGTCTTTATCACAATCAGGCATTGAAATAGTAATGATCAAAGACATTACTCCTTTGCCCCACAATGGTTGCCGCCCTCCGAAGAAAGAGAAGAGTTTAATAATCTTAGATGTTTCGATTTTATGATGTACGATGTAGATGACATCTCCTACATCAGACATCAAATAATCAGACATATTTTAATAACCGGGTGTATCATTAATTTTTGATTTTTAATGATGATGCACCGACACTAAAAAATCAATATATACAATTATGGCTCGGTACACAGGACCAAAAACAAAAATTTCCAGGATATTCGGAGAACCTATCACAGGAAACGGAAAATGGTTAACAAAAAACAGCAACCCTCCGGGCATGCATGGAGCAGCCCGCAAGCGCAAAAGCCTTGGTGAATACGCTCTTCAGCTTCGGGAAAAACAAAAAGCGAAATACACTTATGGTTGTTGGAAAAACAATTCCGCAATACTTTTAATGAAGCTTCACGGACGCAAAGGTGTTACCGGCGAAAATCTAATTAAATTCTTGAAGCCCGTTTGGATAATACCGTTTTTCGCCTGGGAATTGCTCCCAGCCGCCAGGCAGCACGGCAACTGGTTTCGCACAAACACATTACCGTAAACGGTGAAGTTGTAAACATTCCTTCTTATTCTTTAAAACCGGGAGATATGATTGGGCTTAAAAGAAAATCAGCTGCAAATACTTCTATTACCGGCTAATCTTCGTCCTAAAAATCCAAAATTCAACTGGATTGACTGGAATGAAGGTGAATATGAAAGGTACTTTTATCGCTTATCCTGAAAGAGAAAGTGTTCCTGAAAATATTAAGGAACAACTTATCGTGGAATTGTACAGTAAGTAATAAGTAGCGAGTAGGATAAATAGTTCAATGAAATAATTTAAATCAAATCAAAACAAAATAAAAAATGGCCATTTTAAATTTTGTAAAACCAGACAAGATCGTTCTTCAAAAAAGCAACTGATTTTGAAGCACAATTTGAATTCCGTCCCTTAGAACCGGGATATGGTGTTACCATTGGTAATGCTTTGCGCAGGGTATTGCTTAATTCTTTGGAAGGATATGCAATTATTGGAATCAACATCATAGGTGCAGATCATGAATTTGCAACAATCAAAGGCATTACGGAAGATGTTACTGAAATTATTCTTAACCTTAAACAAGTTCGCTTTAAAAAGAAAGTTGACCAGGAAAGTAGGTTTTGAAAAGATCAGTCTGTCTTTAAAAAATAAATCTGAATTTACTGCAGGTATGATCGGCGATGCTTCTCCATCTTTTGAAGTAATGAATCCTGATCTGCTGATTTGCACTATGGATAATTCCGCAAAGCTTGATATTGAAATCACTATTGGCAAAGGGCGTGGTTATGTTCCTGCAGAAGAAAACAAAGAAAAAAGCTCTCATTTTGGATACATTCCTGTTGATGCAATCTATACACCGATTAAAAATGTAAAATACAGCATCGAAAATACACGTGTTGAACAAAGAACCGACTTTGAAAAACTGGTGATGGATGTCATTACTGATGGCACTATTCATCCTGAAGAAGCGGTGAAGCAGGCTTCAAGGATTTTGATTCAACACCTGATGATCATTACTGATGAAAACATCACTTTTGATAGCAAAGAAGAAAAGAAAGAAGACCTGGTTGATGAACAAACTTTGCAACTTCGCAAAGTATTAAAAACACCTCTGGAAGATCTGGATCTTTCAGTAAGAGCATTTAACTGTTTGAAAGCTGCAAAAATTAATTCATTAAGTGAATTGGTACAATACGAACAGGAAGACCTGATGAAATTCAGAAATTTCGGTCAAAAATCTTTAAGTGAAATTGAACAGGTTCTGAATGAAAGAGGTCTTGGATTTGGAATGGATCTTAGCAAATTAAAATTAGACGACGAATAACAGATATTGATTGCTAATGTGATAATATTATATCACTACTACATTACGACATATTACATTATTAATTAACCCTGTAATTCCTGACACGGTACAGGGTTTAAAATAACAAAGTCATGCGTCACGGAGATAAAATCAATAATTTAAGCAGAACAGCAAGCCACAGAAAAGCTTTGCTAAGTAATCTTGCCTGCCAGCTTTTTCAACATAAAAAAATTGTAACTACTTGGCAAAAGCAAAAGCCTACGCCCTTACGTAGAGCCACTTATTACAAAAGCTAAAGATAATACCACGCATCAGCGCAGGCTTGTATTTAGCCATTTGCAGGATAAAGATGCAGTAAAAGAATTGTTTGACGTGATTAGCGCAAAAATTGCGGCACGCCCGGGAGGTTATACCCGGGTGATTAAGCTTGGAAAAAGAGTAGGGGATAACGCAGAAATTGCCATGATCGAACTAGTTGATTACAATGAAATTTACGGAAAAGGTAAAGGTGAGGCAGCCACTACAACTGCAAAAGAACACGTAGAGCAGGTGGCCGTAAAAAAGCTACAGACGTTACCGCTGAAAAAGCGCAGCTGCTGAAGATGTAACAGCTGAGACAACCGGTTCCTACAGTCGATATAGAAAACGCTGAGAAACAAATAGCACCTGAAGAAAAGCCGGAACAACCGGATTCTGAAGTTACAGCATAATATTTTAATAGCCTGCTTAATCGCAGGCTTTTTTTTTACCTAAAAATGAAAGTAGAAAACATGTTTTACTGCAAAACTTAAAATAAATTCATGAATTCAAATAAAATTTTACGACTTTTATTTGCCTTACATTTTCTTTTCTTTGCAAAACTTTTAAACATGTCCGAATCATCAATCATATCATCAATCCGCGATATTAATTTTAGAAGACGGGAATATTTTTCACGGAAAAGCTTTTGGTAAAATAGGAACCAGCTACCGGAGAAATATGTTTTAATACAGGAATGACGGGCTACCAGGAAGTATTTACCGATCCGAGTTATTATGGGCAAATTATTATTATGAATAATGTTCATATCGGTAATTATGGCGTTAAAGATGCAGATGTTGAAAGTGATTCCGTAAAAGTAAAAGGCAGTATTGGAAGAAACCTTGAAGAACAATATTCGCGTTTTATGGCGAATAATTCTTTGCAGGATTATTTTAACAAACAAAATATTGTGGCCATTGATGGAATCGATACACGTGCACTTGGTAATTCATATTCGTAAGCAGGGCGCCATGAATTGTATTATATCAACTGATAACAAATGATATGGATGCGTAAAAAAATTGTTGCAGAAGTACCGTCGATGAATGGGCTGGATCTGGCTTCCGTTGTTTCAACAAAAGAAAGTTATACGGTCGGAGATGAAAGCAGTAACTTACGGATAGCTGTACTTGATTTTGGCATCAAAAAAAATATATTAACCTGCATGACAGAAAGCGGCGCTTTTGTAAAAGTTTTCAATGCAAAAACTTCTTTTAAAGAACTCGAAGAATTTAATCCGGATGGTTATTTCATCAGTAATGGACCTGGCGATCCGGAACCATTGCATTATGCAGTGACAAACGATAAGGCAAATTCTTGATGCAAAAAAACCTTTATTTGGAATTTGTCTTGGCCAGCAATTGTTAGCACTTGGCAAATGATATTCCCACTTTTAAAATGCATCATGGTCACAGGGGTTTAAATCATCCGGTAAAAAATCTAATTACCGGGAAATGTGAAATCACAACGCAAAATCATGGTTTTGGCGTTGATCCTGATGTCGGTAAAGGCTAATAAAAATATAGAAATAACTCATGTTAACCTCGATGATGATTCTATTGAAGGTATTCGGCTAAAAGACAGGCCGGCATTTTCTGTTCAATATCATCCGGAATCCACTCCTGGCCCACATGACAGCCGTTATCTGTTTGATGAATTTTTTGAAATGATGAAAGTAGGTTAATTAGTTAATTGATTGATAAGTTAATTAGGAATATCCCATCGGTAGTTAACTTAGTTTGTTTGTTTTTAATAATTGGTTTAATTATAGTAACGCGTGAAATTCGTGTCAAAAAATTAGTTTTATGAAAATTGCAATTATCAATGGACCAAATCTAAATCTTGTCGGCATCAAGAGAAACAGATATTTATGGAGCCGAAACCTTTGAACATTATTTTAATAAGCTTCGAAAAAAATATGAAAACAGTCGATTTTGATTATTTTCAAAGTAATGTTGAAGGTGAATTGATCAATGAAATTCAAAGTGCAGCAAAGACAATGGATGGAATTATATTAAATGCAGGCGCGTATACACATACTTCTATCGCTATCGGCGATGCTATTGCTGCTATAAGAGTACCGGTTGTAGAAGTACATATTTCCAATATTGAAGCAAGGGAAGACTTTAGAAAAATCTCTCATATCTCTGCGAAATGTGCAGGAACTATATTTGGCTTTGGACTGAAAAGTTATTTGCTTGCTGTGGAATCTTTTTTAAACTAAATAAGAAGGATTTCTGCTTTCTTTTATTTCAATTTGCGAATAAGATTTTTTACATTTTTTTTATATCGATCTACTTCTGCGAGCTGGCCTTGTATAAATTGATTGTCCTCAATCCTGCCGATAACCACATTCATTTCCTGGTTGGTTTCATACACCATTTTTCTAAATGGATTTGTATAATCTTTTTCCCTGGAAGAATAAATTCCTTTGCTCATCCATTCTTTGGTGGTAACCGAATTTTCCAATAATGTCTTGAAAAGCTCTGGGGTCAACTGCTTTGATGTAATGTTTAATAGTTCGAGTAAAGATGTATAGGCGTGTATTAATTTTTCTTTTGGATATTCATCGCCACTTTGCTGGTAGTAAACATGAACCTGTTTCCACGAATTAATTTTATTACTCTTAATTTGATACTTTAATTTTTTAACATCAGAATCTGTCATTAACTGGCCGCCCACATTAAGCCATTCGGATCTTCCGATTTTTTGCGGGATACTTTTTTTTAATTCATCAATAGAACTTGATTTTTGCGTGATCGCATGTTTTATCAAAAGATTAGTACAGTAAAACGAAATCAATTCTTTAAATAGTTCAATAACCTGTGGAACTTTTACAATTTCCGTTTGACGCTGGCTGTTTTCAAAGCCAGTCGCGAAGTACTTTCCTTCTTCATCCGCCTTCAGTGCTGACAGAAATTTAATAGCATCAAACATTTCATTGATAGTATCCGGCGCAAGATAATCCCAATCTATATTTTGAATTTTTTCGATTCTTTGATCCCTGTCCTGCTGTTTCCATGAATTTCTGGAAAGAGCATACATGTTGTAAAGAAACCAATATCCCGGCATAATAACGAGCTTGTCATTGGCTGTGTCATTGCTTATAAGGCAAAAAGGCAAGTGAATATTTAATTCATATGGATAATCTCCCTTTGATAAAATAGTGAAAGAAGCGAATTTAGAATTGTGTTTAAGACTTACACACAAGCCCGGCCAAAACCCCCGTCCCGCAATCAATTCGCCATCCGCGCTTCGACTATTGTGATTGCTGCCAATGGTAGCTCCTGCGGCAATATTGCTTTGTCCCATCACTAATGATGCGCATAAAAAAGAGTTATTGTGATGTTGCTCATGAGCCGGGAAAATAAGAGAGTTTAATACTTCGCAACATGAAATAGTTGAATTATTTCCGAGATAAGAATTGAGTAAGCCTTGCTCCATACTTTAGTTGTGAATGCGAAGCCATTACAAATCTCACAGCTTTGACTCCATAAAAAATTCTGCAACCAAAACCAATAATTCCGTTTACCATTTCGCAGCCTTCTCCAATTTGGGTTGTCCGTTCTTCATCGCTGTTAATGGTGAGGTTTTTTAGTTTGCTTGCTCCTTTTATATAAGCATCGGTTCCTACACAAACATCTTTAATAATATTACAATCTTTTAAAACGCAGCGATCGCCGATGGTTCCGTAGTATCCTCGTTTTTTATCAAACTGTTTTTGGGTAAGCTCCACGAACCGTTCCTGGAGTTTTTCATCATCGCGATTGTTGCTCCATAAATAAGCGTCACCGGGTAGCATCCGGTCAAAGGGAATCACACGCCTGCCGCCGGTTTCATTGCGAATTTCCATCCATATTCTTGTTTGCTCTGTTTCGCCTTCCTTTAAAATTCCATTACCAAATTTTGAATAACTGGTTGTAGCCAGCTCATTTACATTGGCTATCATTACTTCATTTCCTACGATATAATGGCTTAAATAATGGGCATTATCAATGCAAATATTATTTCCCAGGTCGCAACTGATAATAGTGCTGTTATAGATGCCAACAGGCATGCGAAGGTTGTGGAACTCGAGGTAATACGGTTCCAGCTTGCCGATACGGATCAGACCAAAAAACTTGCAATTTTTAACTAACACGGGATCGAATTCTTCAGACACCAGGATCTTGCTCCAATCATCTGAACTGTTATCGTTTCTTATCAGGATTTCTTTTTCCCTACTTGAAAGACCTCGATAATTAATTCCATTTTTATTTTGTTTGTTCCGGAGGTAATATTCATCTTTCCCGGCCGGCAGATATTTTGGATCTATGAAATTATAACCTAAATTATTTACAGGATGCTTCGTGATGATGTTCATGTTTAAATTGCCAGTTATGATTTATCAGTTGTTATCTTCCCGTTCTTTGAAACGAACTTTTTTTCAAGGTCACACAAATAATTTTATAATTATTAGTTTCAATGTCAAAACCATTATTAATGCTTTTCTGCGCGACCTATCACTCATATCTATTCAACTGTCACCGACTTGGCCAAATTTCTTGGTTTATCTACATCGCAACCTTTTGCTACACCGATATAATAAGAAAGTAATTGCAAGGGAATGACGCTCAAAACCGGCGCGACAATTTCATCTGCAGGCGGAACGATAAAGATATCATCGGCCATTGAAGGTATCGTTTCATCACCTTCTGTAATGATGGCAATTACTTTTCCTTTTCTTGCTTTTATTTCCTGGATATTGCTTACGATTTTCGCATGATATTCATCCTTTGTCGCTACAAAAATCACAGGAAGGCTTTCATCTACAAGAGCTATCGGTCCATGTTTCATCTCGGCAGCCGGATATCCTTCGGCATGGATGTACGAAATTTCCTTAAGCTTTAAAGCGCCTTCCAGCGCAATTGGAAAATTATAACCCCTGCCAAGGTATAAAGCGTTAACCGCATCTTTATACTTTTCAGCGATGCCTTTAAGCAATTCTCCGTCACGCAATACGGCTTCAACTTTTTCGGGAAGTTCTTCCATTTCTACCAATAACCTAGAATACCGATTATCGTCAATGGTCCCTTTTTCTTTACCAATTTTTAATGCGATCATAAGCAGAACGGCCAACTGTGCTGTAAAAGCTTTTGTAGATGCAACGCCAATTTCAGGCCCTGCGTGCGTATAGGCGCCTGCGTGAGAAGCACGTGCGATGGATGAGCCGACAACGTTTACGATTCCGAAAATAAAAGCGCCTTGTTGTTTTGCTTTTTCAATAGCAACCAATGTATCGGCGGTTTCGCCACTTTGGGAAATGGCTATAATAACATCACCTTTATTGATAATCGGATTGCGATAGCGGAATTCAGATGCATATTCTACCTCAACAGGTATTCTGCACAATTCTTCAATAATATATTCTGCAACCAGGCCTGCATGCCAGCTTGTTCCACAAGCAATTATAATATACCGCGCGGCGGTTCGTCAGCGCCTCAATATTATCTTCAATACCCTTCATGGTAATGGTGCCGCTTGTTGGCGTCTAACCGGCCACGTAAGCAATCGTAAATGGTAGTGGGTTGCTCATGAATTTCTTTCAACATGAAATGTTCATAGCCTCCCTTTTCGATGGCAGCAAGTTCCAGGTCAAGACTGGAAATGTAAGGAGTTTGTTTTTCGTTTCCGAGATTTTTTAAAATGAGCTGGTCTGCTTTTATAATTGCGATTTCATAATCATTCACATAAACTACTTCTTTTGTGTATTCAAGCATTGGCGTGGCATCGGAACCCAGAAAATGCTCTCCTTTACCGATCCCGATTACCAGCGGGCTGCCTTTTCTCGCTGCGATGATTGTATCAGGATTGTCCTGGTCAAGAAGTAAAATAACATATGCCCCGGAAACCCGTTTTAAAGCTATTCTTACTGCCTCTTCGAGTTCGCACTTTGTGTTCTTTTGAATTTCTTCAATAAAGTTCAGAAGCACTTCTGTATCTGTTTCACTTTTAAACGTATATCCTTTGCTTACCAGTTCTTTTTTAAGCTGAGCGTAATTTTCAATGATACCGTTATGGATCATTGCAAGTTTTCCCCCTGCACTCCTGTGTGGATGAGCATTCACATCGCTTGGCTCTCCGTGCGTGGCCCAGCGTGTATGGCCAATGCCAATATGTGCATGAAGACTTTTGCCGATTAATGTTTGTTCCAGTTCAGCAACCTTGCCTTTCTTTTTATAAACTAAAAGGCCATCATCATTAATCAGAGCAACCCCGGTGCTGTCATAACCACGATATTCCTGTCTCTTCAGGCCGGTGATAATAATTGGATAAGCTTCTCTATGGCCGATGTAACCCACAATTCCACACATATATGAATCTGTTTAAAATTTAGTTTTCAAATTTAGTTAGCACCTTTTTGCATGCTATATCTTCACGAATTAAATTGGCACAAATTAACGAAATTGTTACAGTTAAGGCAATTCATCTCATTACGCATAATCCCTTATAGATAATGAATACAGCATTAACGGTAAGCAAAAGCAAAAATTATCAGGATGATTAAATTATAGCCCGTTACCTCTTAAAAACAAAAAAGTTACATTAAAATATATGATCAGGCCGGTAACGTCCACCAGGGTTGCTACAAAGGGGGCTGAAGAAGATGCAGGGTCGGCGCCTAATTTTTTTAAGATGATTGGGAGCATGCTGCCGGCAAAGGATCCCCAAAGCACTACGCCAACTAAGGAAAAGCTTACACCAAGTGCAATCAGGAACCAATGCAGGCCATATATATCGGTCATTATTCCATGATGCATTAATAAGCTCCAAAGGCTAATTCTCATAAACCCAATGGCACCTAAAATCGCGCCCAAAACAAGCCCTGATAACAATTCACGTCTCATAACCCGCCACCAGTCCGCTATGGTTACTTCTCCTAAGGCCATCGCCTGTATTATTAAAGTAGAAGCTTGCGAACCGCTGTTGCCACCGCTGCTCATAATAAGCGGAATAAAATTAGTAAGTACCAGCATCTTTCCTAGTTCGTCATTATAAAATGCCATCGCAGTAGCAGTAAGCATTTCACTTAAAAAAAGAATGATCAGCCATCCCACTCTTTTTTTAATAAGACCAAAAAACGGAGTTTCGAGGTAAGGCTGATCCAGTGCTTCCGCACCGCCTATCTTTTGAATATCTTCACTAAATTCTTCGTTGGCTACCCAGAGCACATCGTCGATGGTAACAATACCCAATAAAACATTATAATCATCTACAACGGGCAGGGCTACACGATTATTCATTTTAAAAACTTCATTAGCGGTTTCCTGGTCATCATTTACATTCAGTTCAATAAACCTGCCATCCATCATTTCACTTACTTTTTTATTGGGCGATGCCAGTATAAATTCACGTATTCTTATATCATCCAATAATTCTCCATGCATCGTTAATTACATATATTACATCGATTGTTTCCGTGTCTTTTCCAACATGCCTGATAATATCCAATACTTCGGCTACAGTATTGTATTCATGAACATATATATAATCCGGCGTCATCAACCTTCCTACACTGTTTTCAGGATATCCCAAGCAGTGACAATGTAATTTTTCTTTCATCCGGTGTAAGTGTTTTTACCAGCTCCCGCACAACTTCATTGGGCAAATCTTCTAAAAAAGCTGTCCTGTCATCCGCCTGCATTTCATTCAGCAATTCAGCGCTTTTAGTGGGAGGAAGATTTTTTATAATTCTTTTCTGATTAGAATGTTCCAGTATTTTGAAAAGGCTGATGGCACGATGCATGGATAAGTGCAAAAAGATTTCCATTTCTCTTTCCTCATTTTCTTCTATGAGATCGGCAACATCGCTTATGTTTTGCTGGTTGAGAAATTCACTAATAGCAGTGTCGTTGCCGGTTTGTAGTATTTCTTCATACTGATCCTGTATCGCAATTTCTTCTTCTGCCATTGTTAATCTGATCTTCGGATTGTGTCGCAAATTAATTATTTTACAATAGTTATTTCGTTATAAATGATAAAACAATATTTATATTTAAAAAAAACCGCTTTGAAAGGACGGGGCGTTTTTACCAGGAAAAAAATTGAGTCAAATGTTATTATTGAAGAATCTCCTGTGATAGTAATGAATGCTGAAGACAGGATTCTTCTTGATAAAACTTTGTTGCATGATTATATTTTTGAATGGGGAATTAATAAAGATAAATGTTGTATGGCTTTGGGTTTCGTGCCTCTGTACAATCATAGCTACGAAAGCAATTGTGAATATTTTATGGATTTTGAGGAAGAGACTATCCAGATTAAAACCATAAGACCGGTTGCCGTGGAGAGGAGCTTTCTATTAATTATAATGGTAATTGGAACGATGACCAAAAAGTATGGTTTGATGCTATATAAAATTGGGAGCTGGAATAGTTTTCAATTATCTTTATTCAAACCAGGATGTAAGTTTTGATAATAATATATTCCCTGGTTGATTGATCTCAGTTTTGTAAAATTTATACTTACCACGAAATTTTATTTACAAATATATCGTAACACTGAGGTATCATTACATAAACAAAAATTACATAACTAACCAAAAGCGTATTTTAAATTAAAAAGGACATGATGTATCGTAAACGTTGCAACGCAAAACCAGGCTCCCATAGTTGCATTTTATCAAAACAAGTTGCTATGCTTTTGTGCCTGTTTTTTTTAACCGTAACCTGCCTTGCGCAGGAGATTACAGCGAGCATGCAAAAAATTAAAATGCACTTTACTCTTGATAAAAATGGCGTTCCTGTTTATTCAGTATATTTTGATCAAAAGCCTGTAATAGAACCGTCTGAAATGGGCTTTGTTTTTTCAGATGATGATAATTTTAAAAATAATTTTCAAATAACAGGTTCAGAAAAAAAATCCAGTGGATGAAACCTGGAAACCTGTTTGGGGCGAAGTAAGCCAAGTAAGAAACCATTATGAGGAAGTAATTATTCACTTGCTTAAAAAACATCTCCGGCCGCTTGCTGAATATTGTTTTCAGGGTATTTGCAGATGGCGTTGGCTTCCGTTATGAATTTCCGAAACAGCCGGGTTGAAATATTTTATCGTGACCGATGAATTAACACAGTTCAATTTGTCCGGAGATCATAAAGCCTTTTGGATTCCGGGCGATTATGACACCAACGAATATCCTTATACGACATGTAAAATAAGCGAGATTGATAACAAGGACATGGTAGATAACAGTACGGCTATAGCCGTTAGGGTAGCCCCTGATCGTTATGCAGTGCAAACACCGCTGATGATGAAAACTGATGATGGTTTGTATATCAATATTCATGAAGCGGCATTGGTGAATTATCCTGCGATGCAATTGCATGTGGATACAACAACTATCAACTTACCGCCAGTCTTGTTCCCGATGCGTTCGGCAATAAAGCTTATCTGCATGCTCCGTTCCATACACCATGGCGAACAATTATTGTAAGCGATAAAGCAGCAGATATTCTTGCTTCAAAAATGATTTTGAATTTGAATGATCCGTCCGAAATTAAAAATACATCGTGGATACAACCTATGAAATTTGTGGGCGTTTGGTGGGAAATGCAAACCGGCAAAGGCACATGGAATTATTCTGATTATCCTGACAGTACGTGATGCAAATGGAAATTTAATACCCAATCATCGCCACAGTGCCAATACAGCGAATGTAAAAAGTTATATTGATTTTGCGTCGAAAAATGGCATTAAAGGAGTTTTGGTAGAAGGATGGAATACTGGCTGGGAAGATTGGTTTGGCAACTGGAAAGAAAATGTATTTGATTTTGTAACACCTTATCCTGATTTTGATGTAAAAGCAATTACACAATATGCCAAAGCAAAAAGGCGTAAACATGATTATGCATAACGAAACATCAGGCTCTGCTACTGATTATGAACGGCAGATGGATACTGCCTTTCGCTTTATGAATAAGTATGGTTACAAGGCTGTAAAACAGGCTATGTTGGCAAAATTATTCCCCGTGGCGAACATCATGACGGGCAATGGATGGTGAATCATTATTTTCGCGTTGCGCAAAAAGCTGCATAATATCATGTTATGATCGATATACATGAACCCGTACGGCCAACAGGCTTGCAACGAACCTATCCTAACTGGATGGCTTGTGAGGCCGGAAGAGGCAATGAATATAATGCTTTTAGCACAGGCAATGCCCTGAGCATGAAACTATTATGCCTTTCACAAGATTAATGGGAGGGCCGATGGATTATACCCCTGGTATTTTCAAACTAAGAAATTATTCAGCAGATAGCAACAAGACAAGTGCATACTACTTTGGCAAAGCAACTTGCATTGTATGTTACTGTATAGCCCCATGCAAATGGCTGCCGATCTTCCGGAAAATTACGAGGCACACATGGATGCATTTCAATTTATAAAAGATGTACCCGTTGATTGGGATGATACCAAAATTATTGCTGCAGAACCCGGTGATTATGTCGCCATAGCAAGAAAAGGAAAAAGAGTAACAACTGGTTTATTGGCGCCATCACTAACGAAAATGCAAGAACAATAACTGCAGACTCTATCTTTTTAGAAAAAGGAAAAAAATACAAAGCGACTATTTATGGCGATGCTGAAAATGCTGACTGGAAAAATAATCCGGAGGCATATGTAATTAAGCATATCATTGTTGACAATACAGCCAAACTTGATCTTAAACTGGCGCCTGGCGGTGGAGCTGCGGTATCGTTAATTGCTGAATAATTAATGCCAGTTGTTGTTCTTTTTCAAATCAAATTATCGAAAACAAAACAATAAAGGTGAATAATATTCCGTTGAATTTTTATCTATAAAAAACTTAAATTTCATAAACGGCATCTTAATCCGGCCAATCATTATTAATTTTACAAAAAACTTTTTAAAATGGAAATAATAAATGGCAATTCGAATTATTCCAATATCACTTACGTACCAACTGGCGAAAAGGCAAGTACGAAATCCTTTATAGCGAATGTATTCATGCTGATGTTTGTGGCACTAGGGGTGTCAGCACTTTTTGCGTGGCAGTTTTCTGTAAACGCTAACTTATTAAGCTATCTTATTACGCCCACGGGCCTTACCGGCTTAGGAAAAATTACCTTGTTTGCGCCGCTTGGCTTTGTATTGATCATGTCTTTTGGATTCAGAAGATTGTCTGCGCCGGTGTTGATGGCATTGTTCCTTGCTTATGCAATTATAAATGGAATTACTTTCAGTTTTATTTTGCTTGCTTATACGGCCAGTTCAGTATTAGGATGTTTTTTATCTGCTTCTGCAATGTTTGGCGTAATGGCTTTTATGGGTTATACCACCAACCAGGATCTCACAAAATTCGGACGCATTTTAATTATGGGGGTAATAGGAGTTGTTATTGCGATGGTCATTAATTTTTTTCTTCATAGTAGCGGATTGGATTATCTCATCAGCATTATAGGTGTTATGGTGTTTACTGGTCTTACAGCTTATGATGTGCAAAAATTAAAAAGAATCGGCGAGGGCATTGAATACAATGATGTATCAGTCGCCGACACAAAGAAAATGTCTATCCTTGGAGCATTTACGCTTGTATCTTGATTTTATTAATATATTCCTCTTCTTACTTCGCTTATTTGGAGATAGAAGAAATTAATAAGTATAGCAAGTCTGAAAAATTTTAATCAAAGCCCCGGTATTAATTGCCGGGGTTATTTTTTTAAAAATAGCTTACCGGAGCTTTTATAAACATATGAATCAACCGCCTGCATCCTCAGCAAATTTCTTCTGCACGGTTTACGATTTTCATAAAAATAATGTGAATATATGTAGAGCAACTTTTTTAAGGCCTGTAGCTAAAAGACAGCAAAAAATTTTTAAAAAGGAATCAAACTGCTATGCACAAATTTCTGAAACAAAAGGTACCGTTACAGAGATTTTTTTTACATAAAAAAAAGCGAAACATTCATTCCGCTTTTTCATTAAATTATTAAAGAAACATTACTTGCTTGCTGCAAATTCCCTTCTGATAATATTAAGCGCTCCGCCGGCTTTAAACCATTCTATTTGCTGCTCATTATAGGTATGATTTACCAGGAAGCTTTCTGTACTTCCATCTTTGTGATTCAGGTGGATCGTCAGCGGTCTGTTTACTGCAAAACCCGTTAAACCGATAACATCTATTAAATCATCTTCAAGAATTTTGTTATAGTCTTCCTTGTTGTCAAATGTTACACCAAGCATTCCTTGCTTTTTTAGGTTAGTTTCATGTATGCGTGCAAAAGATTTTACAAGAACAACTCTCACGCCCAGGTGCCTTGGTTCCATAGCCGCGTGCTCGCGTGAAGATCCTTCGCCATAATTTTCATCGCCGACAATTATCGAACCGATCCCCGCTGCTTTATAAGCCCGTTGTGTATCTGGCAACGCACCGTATTCGCCGGTAATTTGATTCTTAACAAGATTGGTTTTTTCATTAAAATAATTTAGTGCGCCTATTAAAAGGTTATTGCTGATATTATCAAGATGTCCGCGATATTTTAGCCATGGGCCGGCCATAGAAATGTGATCCGTTGTACATTTTCCTTTTGCTTTGATAAGAAGTCTCAAACCGGTCAAATCTGTTCCTTCCCAGGCAGGAAAAGGCTCTAATATTTGAAGGCGGTCCGAGGTTGGTGAAACCAAAACTTCTATGCCACTTCCATCCGCCGCCGGAGGTTGATAGCCCGGATCATCTACTGCAAATCCTTTCAATGGCATTTCAATTCCTTTGGGTTCCTGCAATTTTATTTTTTCCCCTTTGTCATTGGTTAAATAATCTGTGAGCGGATTAAAAGTAAGAGAACCTGCGATGGTAAGCGCCGTAGTTAACTCCGGCGATGCAACAAATGCGTGTGTATTTGGATTACCGTCATTTCTTTTTGCAAAATTTCTATTGTAGGATGTTACGATTGAATTCTTTCTATTGGGATCGTTGGAGTGTCTGGCCCATTGACCGATGCATGGTCCGCAGGCATTTGCTAAAACCACGCCACCCATTTTTTCAAAAATATTCAGGTACCCATCTCTGTCAACGGTGTATCTAACCTGTTCCGAGCCGGGTGTTATGGTAAACTCTGCTTTTGCTTTTATGCCGTGCTCAGTCGCCTGGCTCGCAATAGAAGCCGCTCTTGTGATATCTTCATAAGACGAATTGGTACAGGATCCGATCAGTCCCACTTCTAATTGTTCAGGCCAGCCATTTTCCCTTACCGCGTCGGCAAATTTGGAAATAGGCCATGCAAGATCAGGGGTGAAAGGCCCGTTAATGTGCGGCTCCAGTTCAGATAAATTAATTTCAATAACCTGGTCGAAATATTTTTCAGGATTAGCATATACTTCTTTATCACCGGTAAGTTGTTTACCAAAGCATTTGCGGCATCGGCCACTTCGGTTCTTCCCGTTCCCTTAAATATTCCGCCATTTTTTTATCATAACCAAATATGGAAGTTGTCGCACCAATTTCTGCGCCCATATTACAAATTGTTCCTTTACCGGTACAGGAAAGAGAAGTAGCGCCCTCGCCAAAATATTCGAGGATAGCACCTGTTCCACCTTTACGGTAAGAATCCCGGCGACCTTCAAAATAATGTCTTTTGACGCAGCCCAGCCATTTAATTTACCCGTCAATTTCACTCCGATAAGTTTCGGGAATTTAAGCTCCCATGGAAACCTGCCATTACATCACATGCGTCGGCTCCGCCGACGCCAATCGCGATAGTGCCAAGGCCACCTGCGTTTACCGTGTGAGAGTCAGTTCCGATCATCATGCCGCCGGGAAATGCATAGTTTTCCAATACCACCTGGTGAATAATTCCCGCTCCCGGTTTCCAAAAACCGATCCCATATTTGTTGGAAACAGAAGATAAGAAAATCATATACTTCTTTATTTTGGGTTTTTGCTCTTGAAAGATCCGGCTGTGCTCCTGTTTCAGCTTGTATCAGGTGATCACAATGAACTGTAGAAGGAACTGAAACCTTTGTCCTTCCGGATTGCATAAATTGAAGCAATGCCATTTGAGCAGTAGCATCCTGCATTGCCACCCTGTCCGGCGCAAAGTCAACATAATGTTTCCCTCTTTCATAAGATTCATCAGCGGTTCCCTTCCATAGATGTGTGTATAAGATTTTTTCAGTTAGTGTGAGCGGATGATTTACAACTTTACGGGCTGCTTCAAGTTTATCAGCATAGCCATCGTAAAATTTTTTTATCATGTCAAGATCAAATACCATTTTTTTTATTTTTGTTATAATTAAATGCGGACGAATCCGATAATTACTTATAATAATTTATCATTTTTATTAAAATTCGAAGTATGGCTTTATGAAGCTATAAAATTGCGGAATTTAATCATGAAATGAATTTTAAAATAATGTATTTTTTTTATAGCTTTCTTGAAATATTTTTTAGTTTTGAATATGTATAAACTTAAGCATTTTATTGAATGGCAAGTGTTTGGGGTTTGCACCGCGATCGGGAAAAAATGGGTATTGCCACCTCTGTTATCAGAAAATATTTTATTTATATTTCCTTTCTCACTCTGGGCTCACCCGTGATATTTTATTTATTTTTTGCTTTTTGGATTAATATTAAAAACTTATATTCAAAGATCTAGACGTAATCCTCTGAGGTATCTTTAATATACTCCATTTTTTTTGTTGACGGTAGCAGAATGTGCTTATCTTTTATAAGAACCAACAGAAGATTATGCCTCTAAAAAATAAGTGTATTATTTACAAATATTTTTTAATTATATTGCGTTTAACCAAGATACTTATGTATATTTATACATTTACCCGCTTTAAATCCATTTTTTATTTCATGTTCTTATATTTTTATTATGGGAGGTTCAGTTCTTGGAACCGATAAGGTAACTTATTCTTTCTCATTTGATAAATTGAGCAGCTTTCCTTTTTTCCAGGCTTTAAATTCAAGCTTATAATTTTTATCGTTTTGACGTGTAAGATGCGCATCATCCATTCTAAAGGAGATCAGGGCTTCCGCCATTTACCCATGCAGTGTACCAATAGTCAGCTACATCCTGTATAGAAAGGCGTAATTGTTTTTCAACCATTCCATTCATTGCGTCATTAAATGCTTTTGCATATTCCTCAGAAAACACGGGCTGGCTGATATGATAAAACTAATTTTCCTGACGCATCTTTTTTATACATATCATCTTTGGATAAATTTCGTCTCGGGTTTGTTGTCGTGCCAGCAAAGGTGTCTTCAAGGGAATGTGTTATGAGCAATGATGTCGCCATGTTTCTGTTGGTATATTTTTAAGTATACTTCACTCTTCGTTTTAAAATTATAAGAATTGCCCAAGCAACTCAGGTATCTGTGATTCCCATAAAGCATGTACACCTTTTTGCCCCGTGTATTGGCCGTTATAATTAGAAGCTAGTATGCAACGGCATATGCGCATCGCCAATGTAATGGCCTATTTCAGCCGAAAAAAAAGTATTTCAGATTTGTTTCTTGTTCTTAAAAGCATCTGTAAGCTTTGGCTACCATTTTGAATGTACCACGGCAAGTATCCTGTCTTGTTTAGAAAAGCACTATCGTATTTTGCATAATGCTTCTTCTGGAGTTTTTGGCAAATTCTGAAACAGGAATTTTCAAATCTTCTATATCGATATAGTGTCTCGGAGAGCTTCATTTTTGTCATTTAACACGCCTCGTCGCAAATCAGGAACACGCGCTCCTTCCGTTATAAAATCTATATGGTTATAATAAAATATACGCATACCTTCCGGTAAAGCAAAGACGGCAGCGCGGTTTATGTGCTTATGTCCCCAGGCGCCCCATGCAAAAAGAATGTTGGCTGTTGAAGTGATGAATAAAAAAGTAAAAGGAGTTAATAAATTTTTGATTTCAAAATATAGAGATTAGGTACAAAAGTAGGGGATATTAAAAATGCTTCGCTAATATTTTTTAATGAATTTGTATTGGCTTTTTTGTTTAACAATTAGAATTTCTGATAATATGATATTAAATAAAATGAATATATTGTTTTTATTGTAAAAAAACATGTTAAACTGCGGCGATAAATAATTTTAATAATCCTTAGGTTTTGCAGGCTTGGCGGCAGGTTTTTCCAGTTAGCCTCAGCTTCGTTATTTGAAGGATTTGGAGAACCAGTTATCTTTTTATTCCGGAGTTTTTATGATGTGTTTTCGAAGTATCTTTTTTAAATTCATCAGCTAAGTTAACCGGGCCAATAACCTTCTTCTCATCAGGAGACGTTTCTTTTGACGTCTCCTTGCTAAAATCAGATTCAACAGGCACGTTGGGTGAATTAGTTTCATAGTCGCCGGCATCTCCATTTCCCTGGTCTTGTGAGAAATCATTTCCCTGCCCTTCTTCACTATATTAGAAAAATTCTGATCGGCATAAATCGGATCGTTATTAAGTTCAGCAGGCTTCTGAAAAGTAGCTTTCGGATCAACTCCCAGTTTTTTATCTGCATATACTTTTTGCATAAAATATGCCCATTCCGGCATTGCCATATCGTTACCGCCGTTTGTCCAGCCATTTCTTAAATGTAAAAACGGATCATCGCATCCAACCCATGCACCGGCAAGAAGCTGGGGAGTATATCCCATAAACCAACCATCCGTATTGTCATTTGTTGTTCCTGTTTTTCCACCCATATCGCTGTTTATTCCATATTTCCACCTCATAGCACCCCCGGTGCCATAATCAACAACACCCTGCATCATCTTGTACATAGTGTAAGCATCTACTTCACTTATAACTTGTTTTGATTCTGATTCAAAACTTTGCAATACGTTGCCATTTTTATCTTCAATGCGTGAGATATAGATGGGTTGCGTATTAAATCCACGGTTGGGAAACATAGAATATGCCCGTAACATTTCTATAAGTTGAATATCGGCGGAGCCCAGTGCAATGGATGGCACGATAGGAATATCGCTTTTAATGCCGCAAAGGTGCGCAAACTCTGCTGTTTTGCGTGGACCAATACGACTCATGAGATCCCAGGCGGCAACATTTAGTGATTTTGCAAGGCAATATGCCATAGTGCCGCCTGCGCCGGAAAAAGTTTTATTTGCCAACGTAATTGATTTTCCGCCAAGTTCGCTTTCGGGAGTAAGCCCTGCATCAGTGATAGCAAGCGTATAAAGTATAGGCTTAAACGTAGAACCTACCTGCCTGTTGGCTGTTACATGATCGTATTTAAACCATTTAAAATCTATTCCGCCAACCCATGCCTTTACTTCCCCGGTTACAGGATCCATAGCTGCAAAAGCGGTTTGCATCATTTGCTTAAAATATTTTATAGAATCGATTGGGGACATCACCGTATCTGTTTCGCGCTTTGAATTCCACGCAAAAACTTTCATTTTTACCGGAACATAAAATGACTTTTTTATGTCTGCATCTGAAATGCTATCTTCTTTCATTAATCTCCAACGGTCACTTTCTCTCATGGCTCTGTCCAAGATGTCTTCCTGGCCTTTCCATACATTTTTTGGTAACTGGCTATTGAATTTTTTCTGCATATTGGCCATGTGTTTCACCACTGCTTCTTCCGCAAATAATTGCATCTTGGGATCTATAGTGGTATAGATTTTAAGGCCATCACGATACAGATCATAATTTCTTCCCGGTGGTCAGGATCTTTGTGATTTTTGCACCAGTCAACTAATTTTTTAGTAAGCACCGAACGGAAATAAGGAGCGATACCGAGGTTCTCATCCAGCTTTTTATATTTAATACCTAGCGGCTTTTTCTTGAAAGCCTCTGCTTCGGATGCTGAAAGAACATCATTGGTTACCATTCTGTCTAAAACGAGATTTCTGCGGTCAGTGGCCGCCTGGGGATGTCTTACAGGATCATACTGGCCCGGACCACTCAGCATCCCCACCAATAATGCCGCCTCATCCGTTGTTAAGTCCGCCGGATCTTTCTGAAAATATACGTGAGATGCATTTCTTATGCCATAAACATTTAACCAGGAAACCCTGTTCAGGTATAGTGCTAATATCTCCTGCTTTGTAAAATTCTTTTCAAGTTTTAAAGCCACTATCCATTCTTTAAGCTTGTCCAAAATTCTTTTACCTACCCAGCCGCCGCCCTGGCCTAAAATATTTTTAGCTAATTGTTGCGTAATGGTGCTACCACCGCCTTCTCTTCCAAGGCCTTTAACAGCCCGGCCTATGGCGATGGCATCTATACCTGAATGCTCATAAAAACGAATATCCTCAGTAGATATCAATGCATCTATTACATGCGTTGAAATATCATGGAAATCCACAGAACTCCGGTTTTCAGCATAAACTTTACCCATCAATGTTGTTCCGTCATTGGCATAAATTTCTGAGGCAAGATTGGCTTGTGGATTTTCAAGTTCCTGCAAGGAAGGCAATTTGCCAAAAAGGCCAAACCAGGCCGAAGCAAATACAACAATAGCAAAAGCGATTCCTCCAAGGACAAGCATCCATAAAATTTTTACTGCAGCTTTCGTACGCGTCGTTTTTTTCGTAATATTTTTTTTATTTGCGGAAGATTGACTTTTCATTTTAATTTCTTTGTCCTGTAAAAAATAGGTTATTCGTTATTAAAATTTACCAGGATATTTTTTATTCAACAGATCTATATAATTCTGGAGGTTTTTATTTTGCTTTAACAACTCCAGATTCGCACTTGAAATAATATAAAAAGAATATTTTTCCGCAGGTAACCAGGATATTTCGTTAGGCGCATTTCTTTTTATTTTATCTCTATATGTTATCGCAGAATCAGCAGTACCAAACTGGCTAAAAACCAATAACGTCCGGTCTTTATCTAATGTGTCTTTTGTAATTTCAATATTTTGAGAATAAAAATTTTCCCTGTTATAACGCGTAAATGCATTTTTTGCCTCACTGCTATATACCGGATCAACCTTAGTCAGCACCATTACTACATATTGCGGCTCTAAAGGATCAAATGTAAATGTTCCATTGGTGACGGGCGGTGACAATCTTCTTGCGGAATCCAAAAATACCTTACCTGCGATTATTGTTGAGTTATTTACTTTTACTCTATTGATCCGCCTGTTGGTATCTGCAAAGTTTCTTTTTATAATCGTGGGGTCGTCATATACCGTTATCTGCGAATCTTCTTTTGCACGCACGACCTTAAGGTTCGTTAAATAAGTTTCTATTGAAGCTCTTCTTTTGAGAACATCCATCATTACCATTGCCTTTTCTTTTAATGGCGATTTTGGATATTCAGAAACGATTTCTTTCAAAATAGTTGTGGCGGTACTGTCATCTTTTTTCCGGATATAATAGACCGATTCGATATAAAGTAATTGCGGGCTCCAGTAATTTTTTCCATACATGCTGTCTGCCCGTTGTTTTTCATCAATGGCTTTTGCAAAATCACCTTCGATAAAGTGATTATAAATTTCTTCGTAGCGTCTTGTAGCAGCCGTATCTTTTTTGGAAGGATCCATAGATTCGGGATGAAGTGCAAGGGCCGTAAATTTGCTTTTCTCAAACTTATGCAACAGCAGATTTTTATAATAATCTGCCTTTGCGAGGTCACCCAACTTGCGGTAGCAATAAGAAAGATTAAGGTATAATTCGCCTGCATACAAACTATCAGGAAATCGCTTTAGTGATTCTTCGTAAGATCCAATAGCAGCTCCATAATCCTCCAGCAGCGTTTGATAATCTTTACCTAATTGAAACAGCGACTTTGCCACCTTACTATTTGATTGATCCAGTCTTTCTTTGGTTACGGGAACATTTGCAAGCAAGCCCTGCTACGGATAAGTCTGTTTGCACAGGAATACTGGGAGAATTGGCTGTAGCATTTTGCGGGTTAGCATTATCCCCAAGAATTTGGGAGCTATCGGTGCCATCAGGGTTTCCGAACGAATTTGCGGTAGTTCCGGAAGCGTTTGTTCGCCAGTTATCTACATTCTGTCGCTTGCCCCATATGCTTTTAAATTGCGAATAACCCTGCGACTTTAAAGTGGTGTTATAAAAATACCAGTCGCCCGAACTGGCGTTACTATTATTACCATAAATATTGGAAGAACCATTTTTATTATTGTAAAAGGTAGAAGCATAACTGTTGTAAGCAGAATCGCCTTCTTTAATGCCCTTTTCTTTTAGCAGTTCTTTAGAGAGTTTTTTCAAAAATGCAGTCCTTTCTGCCTCAGGCATTGCTGCAATTAATTGAAGACTATCTTCCCGATCAATAATATTTATTTGCGAAACAATTGCCGCAAGGGCGATTTTTCTTGCTCTCAAATCAGCGATGTTACCAAGAGCCGTATCGCCTAACTGGAGGCTGTCGTAATAGGCATAAGCATTTTTATACTTCTTTTGTTTATAGCTTATTTCCGCAAGGGTTAGGAAAGCTTTATTCTTAATAGGTATGTTTTCCTGGTTGTAAAAAGTACTTTTTTTATATAAAAAAACGGCCGCGGATGTATCGGGCTTTAGCATGGCCAACTGTCCGGCAGCGAAGAACACGATATCGCGGTAAGGTTCAAACTTATATTTTTTTGACATGCGTAACAGCTCCGCAATGCTTTTATCAATCTCCGCCGGGTCATTACTTTTAAGCATTTTGGCTTCATTGAGATTCGCATAAATATCCATAAGCGGATCGGTAGTATGATGCATTGCTTTATCATAATAAGCTTTAGCCTCATCCTGCTTATGCGTAGTTTCAAAAAGCTGGGCTATTAAAAATTCTCTTCGCGCCTTGTCCTCTATATCCGGAACATTAGTTCAATGAATTTTGCAGGTGCGCAAGCGTGCTGTCGTACATGCCCTGGTTATAAAACCAGTACGCCGTCATTTCTTCCAATGCCGGTTTAAGCCGCGTGGGAAATTCGGGATCATTTTGCAGAGTGGTGATAAGGCCTGCCGCTTCGCCTAACTGATTCATCTCAATCAGGGTGCGTATCTGCCAAACCAGGGCATCATTCCGGCTCGGGGGCCGGGTAAAAGCTTTGTCGATAATATTTCTGTTTTCCTTGTTTGCAATACTTATGGCTGAGGTATTGCCATTTTCATTTGAACCCACAATAACCTGGTCGTCATTTTTTCGTTTGTGGGGGTATAAGTTATAATTTATAAACTGGAAAGTCATCGATGCCGAATCGTAAGCTTTACGTAAATAATAGGCTTCACCAATTAAAAGATAAAAATTATCTACCCAATTGCTTCGCAGATCATGTAATAAAATACCTGCTGTAGCCTTGTATATTACGGAATCAAGATCCGTTTTTTGCGAGGAAGTATTCTCAAGCGAATAACCATAAAAAGGAAGCATTTTCGTGTAGTCATCTCTGTTGGCCAGCCGTGCCCGTTCAATAACCTGCTTTATTTTGTTATTGGCATTATAAAAATAATTATAGTGAGAAACCGTATTTTGAACAAATCTTCGTGGGACTGTAAACCTTTTTTGCCCTGTTTTTTCTGATCTCAGGATTTTGGTCTTAAATTTCTCTGGCTTGTCTTTTTCAAGGTCAAAAGTGATCTTCCCTACTTGAGCATGAACTTTCGGAAGAAGGAATACAGAAAACACCAGTAGGAAGACCTGTTTTAAAATCCGGGAGTTCATGAATATTTAATTTTTTTACAGAAGTATAAATACGGAAATGTAATATGTTTCTATATGAAACTTCCATTTTGCAAAAATATTTTAAAAATACGGTTATTTTGAGCTAATATTCCTAATAAATGAACCCAACAGAATATTTTTAACAACCTAAAAAATAAATATGTCCCTTCCGGGAAATAATACATCTTTAAAACGACTTAGAAACCGCTACAGGCTTGTTGTTATGAATGAAGATACTTATGATGAAGTGATTGCATTTAAACTAACAAGACTGAGTGTGTATATAACGCTGAGCACTTTATTCGTAGTATTGGTTGGCCTCACGGTTGCTTTAATAGTTTTTACGCCGCTGAAGTTATATATTCCGGGTTATGGAGAAGCTAAAAAAGCTAAAGAATATGAAATGCTAAAGGTAAGGGCGGATTCCATAGAACAGAATCTTGTGAAAAAACAACAATACATTGATAATATTGAAAAAGTGTTAAAGGGAAATGTATTGCCAACCGATACCACAACTCTTGAGTTGAAAAATACAGAAAAAAGTAAAGACTAATATTTATAAAATTAAGAATTGGCCAGTAAAGACGAAGGAAATAAACAATTAATGCGCTATGCCGGGCTTGCCATGCAATTCCTGGTAAGTATTGGAATTGGCGTGTTTATTGGCCTAGAAGCGGATAAGTGGTTGCGCATCTCTTTTCCATTATTTGTCTGGCTTTTGCCTTTACTAATTATTTGCGGCATTATGTATAATATTTTAAAAGAAACATCAAACAAGGAATGAAACAAGGATACAAAATGTTTGCGCCCATATTTATCTTATTTATTTGTGTAAATGCACTGGTACTTATTTTCAAATCTTTCCTGGAGGCGCATAATTTTGCAATTATTTTTTTGGTGGCAGCCAACCTGCTTTTATTTTGCGTTAGTTTTTGCGGATTTTTTTTACAATTGAGGGGATTGAAATCTTCAAAAATTCATGCGTTGGTTAATGGGGTTTATGCATCTTTATTAATAAAAATATTCATAGTAATTATTGCGCTGGCTCTTTATCTTTTTATAACCAAAGGAAAAGTAAATAAGCCATCGTTATTTACCTCAATGGCTTTATATATTTTGTATACAATTATAGAAGTAAAACAGCTGTTAAAAATTTCCCGCAGCAACCCAAATGCCTAAAAAAGAATCTCCGCTTCACCAACTGAAGTGCCTATTTGCCCGACGGCTCTTTTGAAGATGTGGCAAACTATCTTCATGAGCATAAAGTGCAACTAACGGTAACCCGTGAACGCAAAACTGTTCTCGGCGACTATCGCAACAGTCACAGTAACAAAAATCACCGGATAAGTGTCAATGGAAATCTTAATAAATATTCCTTCCTGATAACCTTGCTACATGAGCTGGGGCATTTGCTTGCGTTTGAAAAGTTTGGTAACCGGATTCCGCCTCACGGAGCCCAATGGAAAAATGCGTACGGCACAATACTAGCACGTTTTATTTCGAAAAAAATTTTCCCGCACGATATAGAAGCCGAATTGATGCGAAGCCTTAAAAACCCCGCTGCAAGCTCCTGTGCAGAGGATGGTTTGTTACGAATTTTAAAGAAATATGACCTTTACAAACCTGGTTTTTATCTTATAGAAGAACTGCCGCCGAATAGTTTTTTTAAAGTAAAAGGCGGTAAAATCTTCAGTAAAGGAGATAAAGTAAGAAAAAGATTTTTATGCAAAGAGATCTCTTCCGGAAAGCTTTTTTTATTCAGCCCGGTTGCGGAAGTGGAATTGGTTGATGCTGTATGAAAGCACAATTTTTTAATGATGCATTTAGATAATCCGGATTTTATGAAATGGTTGCTACGCTATAAATGCTTAAGCATAAACAGATCGCAACCAACGTGTCCGCTGTTGGCAAGCGCTTTTGGAATAAATTTGAATCCATTTTTCTTATACATTTCAATAGCGTTTGTAAGTTCAGGCATGGTTTCAATATACATTAAGGAATAACCCGCGGCTTTTGCCTGAGCTATACATTCATTCAATAACAACTTTCCAATTCCTTTGCCTCTTGCCTCCGATGTTACATACATTTTTACCAATTCACAGGTATTTTCGCTCAGCCCATCGGTTGGATAAATGCCACCACCGCCCACTACGCGCCCGTTTATTTCTGCGATAAAATATGTCGCTTTGTTTACCTGGAATACATCAAATAAATGGTCGGTAGTTTTATCAAAATAAACCGTTCCTTGTTTTACCGCATTAAAATCTTCCAAAGATTGACGGATGATGCCAGCAATACTAGCATCATCCGTCGCAGCAATTTTTCTTATGATAACTTTTTGTGTCACGTAAAAAATTAAAAGGCGTTCAAAATATTATACTCGAGTCTTATCATAAAATAATTGTTGGACAACCTGGCGGTATTTCCCGCGAGTTGTGTTTTGTAGGCAAGATCAACCCTTGCAATACTATTAATAATAAATTGTATCGCCGGAGCGATGTCGGTATAAGATTCTTTTTTGCCGGGAAACGAAGTGCCCAATAATTCTACATATAAATTTACATTGGTTTGATGATAGCTTACATATTCTTTAGGCAGAAGCAAATAACCAAAGGAAGTCGTATAAGTTATTGCTTGCAAAGGCTCGCCGGTTAATGTTTTATTATTTAAATTATTCAGGCGATAGCCGTAGCCGAGCGATGCGGATGCGGCTATTTTATTTACCAGCTTTGTCGCAACAATACCGGCAGTAATTCCTGAATTATTGCCATCAATGTCAAACTCATTATTTTTTAAAACAGATGTATATAACTGTTCCGTGTAGCCGCCGTTTCCGTCGGGTAATAATTTTTTATTTTGAACTGTTAATTCCTCCGGATTATCTACCAGCGAAAGTTTAGAATAAGCCGCCATCCTGAAATGTTTATGAACATCATCCCTGGAATAAAACCTGTATTTGGCATAGACGCTTGCGCCCTCCACCTTTAAATTTTTTTGGAACATGTCTGAGGCGTATCCGGCAAGATGAACCATCAAATGGCGGCTGGCGCCCCACATCACCTCCGGCTCAATCCTGTAGTTGCTGAATGAACTATTATAATCCATCTTATACAATTTGGAAAGCAGCCGAAAACCCACGCCGCGTGTAGCCATATTACTGGCAGGCTCTGTACTTACATACAGTTCCTGTGCATTTGTTACCGTACTCAACAAAATAACAAATGCAACCCATATAACTTTTTTCATAAGTTATATGGTTACATGATAAATTCTGGAGCCTTTTGCAATGCCATTTTGGATACAGGTTGCATCGGCAATCCCGGTTTTATAGCATTCCTTTTTTGTAAGTGAGCTGTTCTTTTTAAACTCTTTGGTGCTTACATATCCTTTATCTAAAAACCGGATAGTTTTATCACCATTTAACTCCTGGTCGGCAACATTAAGAAACATTAAATTTCTACCAACAGTTTCAACCGGTGCATCATTTTTAATTTTTATGTCATTAAAATGAATGGTTGCCCAAAAACCTGCAACGAAAAATCCGGCGTCCTCCACCTTATTTTTCAATACATCGAAGTCAACCGTGGCGGCTGGTTTAAAGGTTATTTCAAACGTAGAATTTTTAATGTTCGCATCCACTTTATCAACAAAATCAACGGACTTCAATGCTTTGTAAATGGCATTGCTGCACATACTGCATGTAAGGCCGCTCGCTTGTATAGAAACTTTTGTTACCTGGGCGTTGGCTGTAATAGAAAATAATAAAACAGCTATTATAATGAGTACATTTTTCATCTTAATTTTTTTTATTTGTTTTAACTTTCTTACCGCCGTGCCGGCAGCATTTGCCGGTTTGTTGTAAGAATTATCACCTGTTAAAGCATTGAATTTAATTCGCTTTATCCCTGTAAAGATTTGAATTTATATGAAAGCAATTAAATTGCTGCAAATACATTATGCTTTTTTAAAAAAGCAAAGCAGCTAATTCTATATTAGAAAAACAGAATTCAAAATGCATAAAAAAGCTCCCGAAGACTTCGGCGGTGAAGTACTATTAAAAGATGGTTCAACAATTTGTGAAGCAGGTTTTACAAACGAATAATTTGTATAATTTATAACCGCAATAGCTGGCGATTTTATATCGACTCCTGATGAAGCAGGTTGTTGAGAGTTGGTGATTTTTGCAACGATAAGTTTGCTATTGCAACAATCTTTCATGTACTTCATCCCGCACTTGCCGCAATTGTTTTCGATGTTTTTGAAAAAGTCTACTGAAGCAATCTTACCCATACAAAAATGTACGTTGAAAGCAAAACCGCAGGAAAGTCCCAGGTAAAGAGTAGCAAATATTGAAACAAAAATCTTTTTCATTAATAAACAAAATTAGGTAAATAAAAACTAAAATTTATTTGATTAAATTCTATGATAAGATTCACATCAGTTTACAAAATTCCATTGCACACCAATTCTGAACAGGAAGCCTGGAACCGGGTAGCCAGGCGCTGCAAGATTATTGTTTGTAAAGCCGAAATTGTGTGACACGTCAATAGTGTTCAAATTTTCAATTTTCAAAAGTCCGGTAAATGTTTTAATCCTGAAATCAAAATAGGCATCTACTTCCGGAAGGTTACTGATCGTCGAATCCTGCGGAAAAAATTTTCCTTCTACGGGCGAATAATTATTGGCTTTGTAAGGTGTATTATATTTTATATCGAGCCCTGTACTTAAAAAAAGATTTTTGAAAAAGTTCCCTTCAAATGACAGCCTTTGGCGTGTAAAAAATAACGGAACTCTTACGGGATTGGTACCGGTAGTTTGCTGAACAATAAAATCGCTGTACAAATTAAGCCGACGTGTAATTCTGTTTTTAGTTGAAGCCTGTAAACTGTGTCAGGTTTACGAGCCCATTAAACTGGACTGCCTGGTAATAATTTTTGAAATACGTATAATTGGTTATAGAAACATTCCTTGCCATCAAAGTAAAATGGGGATTTTCGGCGGTGGCCGAGATGACGGTTATGTTTTCCTTTTTTGTCAGCGAAGTGCTATCGAGATTAAAAGATGAGTTGCTGTTAAAAATATAAGACGGCGACCGGTTAACATTTTGAAAATTAATTTCCACATTTCCAAGTTTTGGATTCAGATAGCGTGTGAGGGCGATATAAGCGCTGTAGTCTGCAGCGTTTAAACCCGTTGCATAAAATTCTCCCTTTGCAAGAGCATCCCATTTTTTATTACGCGTTTTATTGCGGTACTCTCCATGTAAAACAACATTGTAAAAGCTTTTATTCTGAAAATAATACAACACTTTATATTGAGGCAATACTATCAATGCCGGAAAAAGCTTCGATTTAACAAATGAACCTGAAAAATTTTCCAGGCGTAAGCCGGCTTCAATAAATTGAGCCGGATTTTTTGTTTCGGGGAATTGCCGGATGGCAAAATCATTAGACACCATTTTCCATTTATCCTGCAATTGAAAATTCAGCGAGCCGTTAGCGATATTTAACGTAGTATCATACCAGTTTTTAAATATCAGCGAATCATGCACCACATTAGCTTGCCCTGTAACACTGTTCACTCCGGAAGATCATCTTTAAACCTGTAGTTATAAGAGCTGTAATTTATGGTATGCTCAAAACGGAATTTTGGGTAAAATAAATATTCCGTGGTAGTGTCATTAATTATAACGGAATCCCTGATTCCGAAATCATAGCTCTGCCTGAAAAGCGCAGTGAAATCGCTATAAAAATTTCCGGTATTTATGGTGGTTGAAAATACATTGAAAGTTTGCGTGACATCCCCACCCAGGTTAACAGGAATTGCAAAACGTTTATTATAGTCCGGGTTAGATAAATTAGAGTCATTTTGAATACCGCCGTTTTCCGAGACGTTTAATTTATTTCCCAGCAGAACCAGGTAAGCTGCATATCTTTTTTTCTTTCCCTGGTAGTTGCTGAAAACCCTGTAATTATTATGATTTGAGTTTTGAGTTTGAAAAAAACCGGGAGAAGATATAAGCCTGTATTCAAATCCGGCGTTCCAATTAGGCTTTATATTTTGGGTTTGCAACACCTTTATTACCTGTTCTTTCCCAGAAGCAAGCAAGTAAGTAAGCTGGGTAAAGGGTCGCGTTGTTTTAAAAAAACGGGTATTGTCAATAGTGTATTTATACAAATCAAATGCATGAAAACCTGCATCCCATCCCGCGGTTAATAGTGGAGTGAAATAGAACAGGAAATGCAGCAGTGCCATTATTTCCCAGTGTTACGTAATCGCCGGGAACCGTATAATAGTTATCAAAATCACCCAGCGGTGCACTTAGGTTGTCATTTTTTAAAGAATCAAGGTAGTGGTAGGAAATAGTAATTGAATCAGCAAGATCATCCCTGTGCTGAAAAGCGAGCGTATCGCTTTTTTTCTTTTGCCCGTTTGGGTTATTGCTGTTGTTACTACTCGAGCCGGCACCCTGAAGGCTTCTAAAAGCTCCTGGGAGTTGCGCTGTAGTTATTTGGGCAAATAAAAACATAACACATAAAAGCATCAGAATTTTTATGGCGATATTTTTATAAGTCAATAGCTTTTTGCTGATCATGCATGTGGTTTATAACTGTGCGATCAATTCTTTAAATATAAAAGTGAGTTTTGGCTCTGCATCTTGGGCCGCCTGCAACACTTCTTCGTGAGTGATGATATTTTCTTCTTCCCGTATGCCTACGTCAGTTATAACACTCATTGCAAAAACCGGCAGACCGAGGTGAACGGCGGCTATCACTTCCTGCACGGTACTCATTCCTACTGCATCGCCGCCCAAAGTCTCAACATTTTATATTCGGATCTGGTTTCAAAAGTAGGTCCGGTAACGCCAATATATATTCCTTCCTTAATTTCAATCTTATTCTCATGGCAATTGTTCTTCGCTTTTTCTATTAAGATATTTTTTATAAGGTTCGCTCATATCAGGAAATCCGGTCCCAAAAGTTTCTTCGTTTTTTCCAAGAAGCGGATTTAAGGTTAGCATGCTGATGTGATCTTTGATGATCATTAGATCTCCCACTTGAAAAGAAGTATTCGTGCCACCGGCAGCATTGCTGATTAATAAAGTTTCGATTCCTAAAAATTTAAGTACCCTTATGGGGAAAACGACTTCCTGTGTTGTATATCCTTCATAATAATGAAAACGGCCAGCCATTGCCACAACTTTCTTTCCGGATAATTCTCCGAATATCAGTTTTCCGCTGTGGCCTTCTACCGTGCTGATGGGAAAATGAGGGATATCATTGTAAGAAATTTCAAACTCAACGTTTATTTCACTTGTGAAACTTCCAAGGCCGCTTCCTAATACAATCCCCACCGAAGGTTTAGCATGGTATTTTGATTGTATAAAATTAACAGCGGCAATAATTTTTTTCAACATAAGCTTCTAATAATCCTTCCAAAGGTAAGTGAATGGTTGAATGCCTGAAAACCAGAAGTTGTTAATAGCTTGGTAAGGTGGAAACTTATGGCAGAAATTGTATATCCGGCCACAAAAAACAACAATTATAAAATTCATAATAATTGAAGGATAAGGCATTTGATATTTATTTCTCATACCCTTTTTTTGCCTTTCAGTCGATTTTATGATTTTGTTTACAATTGCTCTTCCCAAATTTGTTGTTTAAAACAATCCGACACTTTTATCTAACTGAAAATTTATTATGAAACGAAACTTTTTTTTATACGCCTTATTATTTTTAAGCGCACTGCCATGCACCGCGCAAAACATACATTACGGCCTAAGCCTGGCGGGTAATGCAGCGAATATACAGGGTAATGGTATCAGCAACTCCTATTATATTGGTTTCACCGGCGGCGGCTTTGCAAGAATTAATTTAAACGATAAATGGGATCTTCAGCCTGAAGTTCTCTACAATTATGAAAACAGTAAATCAGATGCCAGTTTCATAAATTATTATAATGTTAACGGCAATCCCAATGCGAGCAACCAAATAAGATTGAGCTATATCAGCATTCCGGTTTTGTTCGGCTATAAAGTGAATAAGTTGCTAACGATCAATGCCGGCCCGCAATACAGCTTCCTGGTTTACGACAATGAAGACCTGATATTGACCAATAAAGCAGACGCATTTAAGCGAAATGACTTTGGCATTGTTGCAGGCCCTCAAATAGATTTGGCTAATGTGCGCTTTTTCGCGAGTTATGTTTTTGGCTTGGCTAACATAAACAATATTGATAACCGCTATAAATGGTATAACCGGCAATTACTTCTTGGAATTAACTTTAATCTCTTTTAAATCTTCCGGTATACCTCAACGTTTTGGCATACTTGCATCAGCTATTCACAATGCAGGACATTCCAGAATTTCAGACAAAAATCTTTCTCACACTTTAAAATTCTTGTTCTGACATAAGCAGCGTATTTATTTTTGGTAATAGTGTTATAAAACTGAAAGTAATTAGTTTAGATATTATTAATTTGTGTAAGATTATTAAATTTGCACATGAAAATAGTTATGCGAGCACCTACTAAAAGAATGATTGAAAAACTTAAGGACTGCCATGATAAAGAACGGAAAAGCGCCGACAAAATTCCGTGCCTTCCTGAAGAAATGAAATCATCACTTGCAGGATTATACAAGCGCGGGCTGATCAATACGCGAATGGAAATTATAAAGAATAAAAAACAACTTTGCATATTTGTAACTGAATCGGGGAAAGACCTTTTGCAAAAATTAGACGCTGCCAGCTAAAGATTTACCGCGTTGTAGCCACTTTCAAAAATCTGAAATTCACACTGCTTATAAGTTTTAGAATTAGACCTTGATCATTCCAGGAACAAGGAAACTCTCTTTAGAATTAATTCTTTTAAAAATTCAATTTAAGAAGGGCGATTTATTTCGCGAAACATAATGTTTACAAAGACCGCGGAAAATATTTTGTCGTCAATTTTCTTAAATTTGCGGTCCGACAGAAATGAATTTTATAATTTATTTTCCTTGATAATTAAAAAATAATAAACCAAATATGTTTGAATCATTAAGTGATAAGCTGGATTCCGCCTTCAAAAACCTGAAAGGGCAGGGCAGAATTACAGAATTGAATGTTGCTTCAACAATTAAAGAAATCAGGCGGGCTTTAGTGGATGCCGATGTTAATTATAAAATAGCCAAAGAATTTACTGATAGTATTAAAGAAAAAGCCACCGGAGAGAAAGTCATCAATTCAATTAGCCCCGGGCAATTGATGGTAAAAATTGTGAAGGACGAGCTGACAGAATTGATGGGAGGAAGCGAAACCGATATTGATTTAAGTGGCAATCCCGCAATAATTTTGATTGCTGGTTTGCAGGGTAGCGGTAAGACCACTTTTAGTGGAAAACTCGCGAACTATCTGAAAACAAAGAAGGGTAAATCTCCTTTACTTGTTGCAGCAGATATTTACAGGCCTGCGGCAATTGAGCAATTGAAAATATTAGGTGGCCAGATAAATGTGGAGGTTTATAGCGAGCCCGAAAATAAGAATGCCGTAGCGATCGTTGAAAATGCAATTAAAGAGGCAAAGTCTAAAAATAAAAATGTTATAATTATTGATACGGCCGGACGGTTAGCCATAGACGAAGTTATGATGACCGAAGTAGCCAATATAAAAAATGCGGTCAATCCAAAAGAAATTCTTTTCGTGGTAGATAGCATGACCGGGCAGGATGCCGTAAATACCGCCGCGGCGTTTAATCAAAAGCTGAATTATACGGGCGTGGTTCTTACCAAACTGGACGGCGATACTCGCGGTGGCGCAGCAATTTCAATCAAATCTACCGTCAATAAGCCTATAAAATTTGTAAGCAGCGGCGAAAAGATGGATACGCTCGATGTTTTCTATCCCGAACGTATGGCGCAAAGAATTTTGGGTATGGGAGACATTGTAAGCCTGGTTGAAAAAGCGCAGGAACAATTTGATGAAGTGCAGGCGGCAAAGCTTGAAAAGAAAATAAGAAAAAATCAGTTTGACTTTGAAGATTTTAAAACCCAGCTTCAGCAGATTAAAAAAATGGGAAATTTAAAGGACCTGATGGGCATGATACCTGGCGTTGGTAAACAAATTAAAGATATAGACATCAATGACGATGCATTTAAAGGAATTGAAGCCATGATTAATTCAATGACGCTTGAAGAACGCAGAAATCCTGATCTTATCAATCCGGGGCGCAAACAGCGGATAGCAAAAGGCAGTGGCAAGGATATTGCTGAACTGAATCAGTTTATAAAGCAATTTGACCAAATGAAAAATATGATGAAGATGATGAACAAAATGCCCATGGGTAAGTTAGCAGGGCTCGGTAAAAAATAATTTTTTTGGATATTAAACCGGTGAAATGTGCGTTATATAAGAAATTCACATCAAAAAAATTAAATTTTATAAGTTGATTTGTATTTTCCGATTGCACCTCTTATCTTCGCAATCCTTTAGAAACTAAATTTAATAACAACCCAAAAAAATTTCTATTTTTTATGGCTGTAAAAATGAGATTGCAACGTCATGGATCTAAGAAAAGACCATTTTACTTTATAGTAGTTGCAGATGCCCGTAGCCCGCGTGATGGTAAATTCATCCAGAAATTAGGCTCCTATAACCCTTTAACGATTCCTGCAAGTATTCAAATCGACAGGCAAAAAGCTTTAGAGTGGTTGCACAAAGGTGCACAACCTACTGACACTGTCCGCCGTATTTTAAGCTTTAAAGGTGTTCTCTATCTTAAGCATTTGCTTCGTGGAGTTACTTTAGGTTTGTTTGATGAAGCTACTGCTATGGAAAAATTTACAAAGTGGAGCACTGAACATGATTCCGAATTTGCAAAGCGCCAGGAATCTCACAAAAAGGCCAGACCATCAGGTCGTCAGCCTTTCGTAAGAAGAACTGATAAAGCTGCTCCGGCAAAAAGCGCAGAAAGCGTTCAGCCAAAGGGAAACTCAGCCAGTTAATTTACTTTTGATAACATATTATCGAAGCTTTCCGTACACCGGGAAGCTTTTTATTTTAGGTACATCAGCAATTAGGCGTCTGTGTCAAAGCATAAAAAATTTGCCTTTTAAAGATTTTAAGGTCACAAATCATAATGCCTACCTTTGCAAACTTTATGAAATATATTAGTGAAATACAAAAGCGAAGAACTTTGCAATCATTTCTCATCCGGATGCGGGAAAAACAACACTAACTGAAAAATTTTTATTGTTTGGAGGTGCTATTCAAACTGCAGGTGCCGTAAAAAGCAATAAAATTAAAAAACATGCTACTTCCGATTTTATGGAGATAGAAAGACAGCGTGGTATTTCAGTAGCTACTTCTGTAATGAGCTTTGAATATAAAAATATTTTGGTGAATTTGCTGGATACGCCCGGCCATAAAGATTTTGCAGAAGATACCTACCGAACCTTAACGGCTGTCGATAGTGTAGTGTTGGTAATTGATTGCGTAAAAGGCGTAGAGGAGCAAACAAAACGGCTAATGGAAGTGTGCCGGATGCGCGATACGCCGGTAATTGTTTTTGTAAATAAACTGGACCGAGATGGAAAAAATCCTTTTGATCTGTTAGATGAAATTGAATCAGAATTGAAGATCAGTTTACATCCTTTAAGCTGGCCTATTAATATGGGAAGAGACTTTAAAGGAGTTTATAATTTATATGATAAAAGTCTGTTATTGTTTAATCCCAATCAAAAAGCGACAGAAGAAGATTATTTACCGTTGGAAAATTTAAATGATGATATTTTAGCGACAAAGAATTGGGGAGAAAGATGCTGCGCAATTAAGAGAAGATGTTGAATTAATAGAAGGTGTTTATGGAGATTTTGATAAAGAACCTTATTTAAAAGGAAAAATTGCCCCGGTATTTTTCGGAAGTGCTATTAATAATTTTGGTGTGAAAGAATTGCTGGAAACTTTTATCCAAATTGCGCCGCTGCCGCAGCACAGGGCAGTAACAACAAGAGTTATAGAACCTGACGAAGATAAATTCAGCGGATTTGTTTTTAAAATTCATGCCAACCTTGATCCGAGGCACCGCGACAGAATTGCTTTTTTAAGAGTTTGTGCCGGAAAGTTTGAACGCAATAAATATTTTCATCATGTTCGTTTAGGCAAAAATGTTAGGTTTAGTAATCCTTACAGCTTTTTTGGCAAGAGATAAAGATGTTATTGAATCTGCATATCCCGGAGATGTTGTTGGTTTATTTGATACGGGAAATTTTAAAATAGGAGATACGCTTACCGAAGGTGAAGATTTTTATTTTACCGGAATTCCTTCCTTTTCTCCTGAAATATTTAAAGAAGTAATAAATAAAGATCCGATGAAAACCAAGCAGCTTGAAAAAGGTCTGTTGCAACTGACAGACGAAGGTGTTGCCCAATTGTTCACGCAGTTTGGCGGTAATAAAAAAATAATCGGGTGTGTGGGTGAATTGCAATTTGAAGTAATACAATATCGGTTGCTGAATGAATACAGTGCCTCTGTTCAGTTGAATTCATTGCCCTTTTATAAAGCCTGCTGGCTTACTTCAAAGGATCCTAAAAAACTACAGGAATTTATAAAATTCAAATCTTCCAATATTGCTGAAGATAAGGACGGGCATATCGTTTACCTTGCACAAAGTGAATGGTTTTTAAATACAGAAAGAACTAATAATCCAGATATTGAATTTCATTTTACAAGTGAGATTCATAAATAATATTTAATGATATTTGAAACAGAAAGATTGTACGTTACCAAATGGAAATACGGATTTGGCAGCGCTTCATGAGCTTTACAATGATCCGGCTATCCGGGCATTTATAAATCCGAAACTTACAATAGAGGAGACGCAGCAAATTTTTGAGAATCAATTGGGCTTATATAAACGTACTTTTCCTTTTGGAAGGTATTTTATTGTGGAGAAAAGAAGTGATAGAGTCATTGGGCTTTTTCTTCTTAAAAAGGATAATACAACGGCAGGAGTGGAAATCGGATATTCAATAATAAAAAATGAATGGCAAAAAGGATATGCCACAGAAATTGTAAAAGCGGCAGTTAGCTGGATATTTCAACAGGATAGATTTGTATCGGTATCGGCAGTAACGGAATTAGTTAACGAGAAATCCAGCAACGTTTTATTGAAATGTGGATTTCAATCTCAAAAAATTTTTATTGAATATAGCAGCACAAAGCATTTGTTTAATTTAAATAAAGATGTTCCTGTGGTGGTGTAGCCGATATGCTTACTTATCCCTGTGTTTAAAAATCACAAAACCCTGTATAATTAAACGGTGAAATAGATTTTAATTCTTTTTTGAGTGAAGCATTGATTTTTAGACTATCAATAAACTGATGAATTTTTTCCTTTGTTATCGCCTCATTATTTCTTGTTAATTCTTTTAATGCTTCATAAGGTTTTGGATAATTTTCTCTTCTTAAAATAGTTTGAATTGCTTCCGCTACCACAGCCCAGTTATTTTCTAAATCAGATTTTATTTTCTGTTCATTTAATATCAATTTTTGTAATCCTTTTTCTAATGAATTTATCGCAAGAATAGTATGTGCAACAGGAACTCCAATATTTCTGATAACTGTAGAATCTGTAAGATCCCTCTGCAAGCGTGAAACAGGTAATTTAGCTGAAAGATGCTCCAATAATGCATTTGCTATTCCAAGATTTCCTTCTGCATTCTCGAAATCTATCGGATTTACTTTATGCGGCATGGCGCTGCTGCCTATTTCACCTTTTTTTATTTGTTGTTTAAAATAATCCATGCTGATGTAAGTCCAGGCATCGCGGCACAAATCAATTAGGATGGTATTGATTCGTTTTATATTATCAAAATGAGCAGCTAATAAATCGTAATGTTCAATTTGCGTGGTGTATTGCTGGCGCTGAATGTTCAATTTATTTTCAAGAAATTCATTGGCAAATGATATCCAGTTTGTTTTCGGGTAGGCGGCATACGTGAGCATTAAAATTTCCTGTGGCTCCGCCAAATTTCCCGGTGAACGGAATATAACTGAACTGTTGAATTTGATTTTCTATTCTTTCCACAAACACCATAATTTCTTTTCCTAGCATTGTTGGAGAAGCAGGCTGGCCATGCGTTCTCGCAAGCATTGGAATATCTTTCCATTTTTTTGCAAGATCATGAAAATTCGTGTTGGAGATTTATTACAGCAGGTAAATATTCATGCTCAACAGCATCTTTCCATAAAAGTGGAATGGCAGTATTGTTTATATCCTGCGAGGTTAAGCCAAAATGAATCCATTCCTGCAAATTTTCAGCACCAAGCTCTTTCAGTTTTTCTTTTAAAAAATATTCAACTGCTTTTACATCATGATTGGTAATGCTTTCTGTAGCTTTTATCTTTTCCGCATTTTCTATAGAAAAATCTTCATGTATTTTGAACAATTGCTTTTTTAAAAGCGGGCGTAATTTTAAAAAATTTTTTTTCAGCTAAAAAAATAAAATATTCTATTTCCACTTTAACCCTGTATTTTATTAAAGCATATTCTGAAAAATATTCATCGAGATGCTGAAGTTGGTTTCTATATCTTCCATCAATCGGAGAAATGGCAGTAAGTGGTTGAAGTTGCATGTATTTTATATTGCTGTTGATTGTATTGTAATATTGCTATTTTGTCAGATAGTTGTGCCAGTGAGAACCAGGAAGGTTTTATGGGAGTGTCTTTAAATAAAAAACTTTCACATTCCCCATTCCGCATTCACCACTCATAATTCACCTCATTGCACTAAATTTGCGGCAAAATTAAAGTAATAGGTTTGCAAAGAAAAATAAGGGTTGGTGCCGTAAGCTACCTCAATACAAAACCCCTGATTTACGGATTTGAACAGGGCATGATGAAAGAAAGTGTGGATTTAAAAATAGATTTTCCTTCAAAAATCGCCTCTATGTTGCTGGAAGATGAAATTGATGTGGGACTTGTTCCGGTAGCCATCATTCCTGAAATGAAAGAGCATCATATTATTTCTGATTATTGTATTAGCTGCGATGGCGAAGTTGCCAGTGTTTGTCTTTTTAGCGATGTTCCTTTACATAAAATAGAAAAAATTTTATTGGATTATCAAAGCAGGACTTCGGTTGAATTGCTGAAAATTCTTATTAAACAATTTTGGAAAATTAACCCGGTGCTGGAAGAAACAACCGGTGAATATCAATCGAAAATTTCTGGTACTACCGCGGCTCTTGTCATTGGCGACAGGGCTTTAGCAGCAAAGAAAAATTTCTCCGTTATATTTATGATCTTGGACTGGAATGGAAAAAATTTACTGATTTGCCTTTTGTATTTGCGGCATGGATAAGTAATAAAAAATTAGATAAAGATTTTATAAATTCTTTTAATGAAGCAAATAGTGTAGGGCTTAATAAAATTGAGGCCGTTGTGAAAGCAAATCCATTTTCAATAGTTTAATCTTAATGATTACTACACGAAATATATCAGCTTTGAATTAAACGATGCAAAGAAAAAAGCGCTTAAATTGTTTCTTCAAAAAATTTCCTCAGGTTCTTTATTGGTAGGCTGAATCACATGCAAACTTTAAATAAGACAATTCTTAAACTAATATAATATTTTTGAATACTTAATAAAGGCGATTTATGAAAGTTGTAATATTTGCCGGAGGTCTGGGAACCAGGATAAGCGAGGAGACTGACACAAGGCCAAAACCGATGGTAGAAATTGGAGGAAAACCCATTCTCTGGCATATCATGAAAATTTACAGTCAGTTTGGATTTAATGATTTTATCATTTGCCTTGGCTATAAAGGATATGTAATTAAAGAATATTTCATGCATTACTTTCTGCACAACTCTGATATAACGATAGATATAGCCAATAATAAAGTAGAAACGCATGACAGCAATACCGAAGCCTTCAAAGTTACTTTGGTAGATACCGGCCTTAATACGAAAACTGCAGGCAGGCTTAAGCAAGTTCAAAAATATATCGGCAATGAAGATTTTATGCTTACCTACGGTGATGGTGTTTGTGATGTAAACTTAGAGGAACTGGTTCAATTTCATAAAACACATAATAAAATTGCAACGGTCACTTCCATTCAGTTGGATGCAAGGTTTGGCGGAATGGACGTTGGTACAGATGGAGAAGTATTATCCTTCAGGGAAAAAGCCAAGGACGAAAGCAAATGGATCAACGGAGGTTTTTTTGTATTGAAACCCGAAGTGTTCAATTATTTAAAAGGCGATGTTAATAATATGATGTGGGAAGATGAACCACTGGAATCACTTGCAAATGATAATGAACTCATCGCTTACAGGCACCATGGATTTTGGAAATGCATGGACGCTTTGCGGGATAAAATAGAATTGGAAGATCTTTGGAAACATAATCAGGCTAAATGGAAAGTGTGGTAAATCAGGATATTTTAGAAAAATTCTATAAAGGCAAAAAGGTATTTGTAACGGGCCACACTGGTTTTAAAGGTGCATGGTTCATTACATGGCTTCACCTTTTAGGCGCCGAAATAAAAGGCTACGCGCTTCCCGCAGAATCATCCGAATCGATCTACAATATTATCGCACCCCATATATCACACACAAGCATAAACGCAGATATAAGAGATAAAGAAAGACTTCAAAAAGAAATTATAGAATTCAATCCGGATTTTATATTTCACTTTGCGGCACAGGCATTAGTTCGACGTTCTTATAATATACCTGCCGAAACTTTTGACGTAAATGTTATGGGCACAGCAAATGTTTTGGAGTCGATGATTTCATTACAAAATAAGTGTACCGCAATAATTATTACCACCGATAAAGTTTACGAAAATAAAGAAGAACAAATTCCATTTACTGAAACAGACAGGTTGGGCGGTCACGATCCTTACAGCGCGAGCAAAGCCTGCTCGGAGATTGTAGTGCAGTCTTTTTCAAAATCATTTTTTAATATAGATAAATTTGATCAGCATCAGAAAACGATTGCGAGTGCAAGGGCGGGAAATGTAATAGGAGGCGGAGATTGGAATGCCGACAGGATTATCCCGGATATTGTAAAACATTTAAAAGACGGCAAAAAAATTCCTGTAAGAAACCCGGATGCCGTGAGGCCGTGGCAGCATGTATTGGAACCACTTGGAGGATATCTTTTAGCTGCAGCCATTTTACATGAAAATAAAAATTTATCAAGGTCTTACAATTTTGGCCCCGAAATTCAGGATCATTTAACAGTGAAAGAATTGGTAAATATTGCCATCGAATGCTGGGAAAGCGGAGAATGGTTAGATGTTTCCGATGCTGAACAACCCCACGAAGCTGGGGTTTTAAAATTAGATATTAATCTCGCAAAAGAAAATTTAAAATGGCAGCCAAAACTGGATAGCAGGATGGCAATTAAATGGACGATTGATTGGTACAGGCAAAAGAAAAGTAACTTATATGATTTTACTTTGCAGCAAATAAAAAATTATCAGTCTTTATGAAATTTACATCCACAGGATTGGCGGGCAGTTATCATATTGACATTTTTCCTGTTGAAGACGAAAGAGGCTGGTTTGTAAGAACATTCTGCAAAAATGAATTTGCAGAAATCGGGCATAAAAAAGAATGGTTGCAAATAAATCATTCTTTCACATACGAGGCAGGAACCATAAGAGGCATGCATTTTCAAAAACCTCCGTTCTCCGAGATAAAATTAATAAGATGTATTGCCGGGAAGATATTTGATGTGGTAGTTGATCTGCAGAAAAATTCTGCAACCTTTTTGAAATGGTTTGGTGCAGAATTATCTGCAGAAAATAAAAAGATGATTTATATACCGGAAGGCTTTGCGCATGGGTTTCAAACTTTGACCAATGATTGCCAGTTGATTTATAATCATTCTGAATATTATAAGCCTGGCGTAGAAGGAGGCATAAAATACGATGATGCTGCAATTGATATCGCATGGCCGCTGAGCCGCCAAAGAATGTTTCAGCTGAGAGATAGTAATCATCCTAATGATTCGATAAATAATTTTGAGGGGAGTTAAATAATTTTTATAATGAATTGCAGATTTTGTAAAGCTCCTTTGGAGCATGTGTTTATTGACCTTAATAATTCTCCTGCATCTAATTCTTTTTTAACAAAAGAACAATTAAATGAACCGGAAATATTTTATCCGTTAAAAGTTTACACATGCACCAACTGCTTTTTGGTACAGGTGGATGAATACAAAAAATCTGATGCCATATTCGATAAAGACTATGTTTATTTTTCTTCTTATTCAAAAGACTGGCTGGCTCACAGCAATGCGTACACGAAAAAAATGACCGGCAGGTTTGGATTGAACGCTCAGTCTCTTGGTTATAGAAATTGCAAGTAACGATGGGTATTTGCTTCAATATTTTAAAGAAAAAAATATTCCTGTTTTGGGTATTGAACCAACGGCCAATACGGCGAAAGTAGCTGTGGATAAAGGGATTGAAACAGTTGTTGATTTTTTTGGAGTGAGGCTGGCGAAAGAACTTGCATCAAAAAACAGGAAAGCGGATTTGCTTTTGGGCAATAATGTTTTGGCCCACGTTCCTGATATTGTTGATTTTGTTGGAGGAATGAAAATTCTTTTAAAAGATGATGGTATCATTACAATGGAGTTTCCGCATCTGGTTCAATTGATAAATAACAACCAGTTCGATACTATTTATCATGAGCACTTTTCTTACCTGTCATTTTATACCGTTAAACAAATATTTGAATCTGCAGGGCTTAAGCTTTTTGATGTAGAAGAACTGCCAACCCATGGTGGTTCATTGAGAATTTATGCAACACATGCTGAAAATAATAAGCAGCCCGTTTCGGAAAATGTACAGACGCTTTTAAATAAAGAATTTAATTTTGGAATCAATGAAATTGAATACTATAGCGGCTTTACGCAAAAGGCATTCCGTGCGAAAATTCAGTTGCTGGATTTTTTAATCGAACAAAAAAAACAAAATAAAAAAGTGGTTGCTTATGGCGCTGCGGCAAAAGGAAATACTTTATTGAATTATTGCGGCGTAAAAAATGACCTGATTGATTTTGTTGTTGATGCCAATCCGCATAAGCAAAATAAATTTTTACCGGCAAGCCATATTCCTGTTGTAAATGAAATCGAAATCAAAAATGCAAAGCCTGAATTCGTAATCATTCTTCCATGGAATTTAAAATCAGAAATTACAAAGCAACTTAGTTATATAAAAGATTGGGGAGGAAAATTTGTAGCTTCCAATTCCTGAAATTGAAATCATTTAAAATGAAAATTTTAGTTACCGGAGCAACCGGCTTTGTAGGGAATCATGTTATTAAAGAGCTTTTAAAATATGACCATAAAATTATTGCCGCAACAAGAAAAACTGCTTTTGACAGCGGTGGACGATAAATTAAGTTATATCTTTTTTGATATTGATAATTTGGATGTAAACAAAAATTATTTTTCTTATTTTGATAATCCTGATTTGCTGATACATCTTGCCTGGCAGGGATTGCCAAATTATAAATCACTTTTTCATTTTGAAAATAATTTACCTGTTCATTATTCTTTCTTAAAAAATATGGTGGTGAATGGTTTAAAAAATATGGTTGTCACCGGCACCTGTTTTGAATATGGAATAAGAGCAAGGTTGTCTTATCCGAAGACATGATAACTGATCCGCAAAATCCTTATGCATTGGCGAAAGATACGCTACGCAAATTTTTATTCGAGCTTCAAAAGCAGCATGCATTTGATTGCAAATGGATCCGTTTATTTTACATGTATGGAGATGGACAAAATCCTAATTCTTTACTTTCGCAATTGCAAATAGCTTTAGCGAGGGCGATAAAGAATTTAACATGAGCGGCGGCGAACAGGAAAGGGATTATCTTCCGGTAGAAAAAGTGGCCGAATATATTGTTGCTGTTGCATTGCAGAATGATGTAAACGGAATAATAAATTGCTGTAGCGGAAAGCCAATAAAAATAAAGGAACTGGTAACAAATTATTTAAAAGAAAATAATGCTGATATAAAACTGAACCGTGGTTATTATCCTTATCCGGATTATGAACCTATGTCGTTTTGGGGAGATGATACTAAACTTAAACAAATACTTAATTAATGAAAGATCCTATCCGGGAATTTGAAGAAGAAAAAGCGCAATTGATTAAAGCAAATGGAGAAAATGTTGCTTTGAAAGAAGCAGCGAATACATTTAATATTGAATCAAATAAAGCAAAGTATTCTTACAACTTTACATGGATGGGCAGGCCTATCATTCAATATCCGCAGGATATGATAGCTATGCAGGAATTGATTTGGGAAATAAAGCCTGATCTTATTATCGAAACCGGAATTGCGCATGGAGGTTCTTTAATTTATTATGCCTCTCTTCTTGAATTAATTGGCAAAGGCGAAGTGTTGGGGATTGATATAGACATAAGAAAGCACAACAGGGAGAAGATCGAAGAGCATCCAATGTTTAAAAGGATTCACATGCTGGAAGGATCATCAATCACCGAAGAAATGGTGGAAAAAGTAAAGCCATTTGCTGAAGGCAAAAAATCCATATTGGTTTGCCTCGACTCTAATCATACACATGAGCATGTGCTGTCGGAATTAAATTTCTATGCTCCTTTTGTTACCCCTGGCTCTTACATCGTAGTGTTTGATACTATTGTAGAAGACCTTCCTGAAAGATATTTGCCTGGCAGGTTTTGGAGTGTTGGAAACAATCCCAAGACTGCAGTGCATGAATTTTTAAAGCATAACAATAATTTTGAGATCGATAAATCAATTGATAATAAACTTTTAATTAGCGTAAACCCTGACGGATATTTAAAAAGAGTGAAATGAGGAGCGAGTGAATGGTGAATGTGTTAACTAAATAAGACTTAAACAAAAAACAGATCTGTATATAAAAATTGCCTTCACCTTATAACTTGTTTTCAATTTTTATTAAAGTCAAAAATTGTGAATGTAAAGTTTATGTTATTATATTTGCACGCCAAATTTACCAAAACAAACATAACCTTATGAAATTGTTCAAAACCTCTCTTGCCGCAGTTTTATTATATTCAATTATTATTGCGCATAGCGTTGGGCTCAGCTCCTGTAAAAAGGAAATCGTAAACGATACTACTTTTATTTTAAAAAATGATACTACAATAGTAATCAAAAATGATACGACGTATGTGCCTGATTCTGTCTATAATATCACTGATGGATTAGTTGCCTATTATAATTTTAACGGAGGGAATCTCAATGATAGCAGTGGATATGGAAATAATATAGTGTTCAATAGTAGTGCTACTCCTGCTGTAGATAGGTTTGGTAGAGCAAATAATGCTTATTCATTTGATGGGGCTTCGAGTTACATGACGGTAAACAATGCTTCTTCGTTAAATCCAAATAATACAATTACCATGATGGCTATTATAAAGATCAATGGTTTTTATGGTGGTTCCTGTGGCTTGAATCAAATTTTGGGCAAAGGAGTTGATTTTAATAAAGGTAATTATGCAATGCGCTTTGGCGACTTTATCACTAACTCATGCTCTATATCACCTAATGCTAATCAGGAAACCTTTAATGTAGGTTATGCGTCTGCTAATTTAGGAGCGTTAGACAGTCCTTTCATTAAAACCGGTGTATGGTATAATTTAATATTTACATACGATGGATTTGAAGCGAAATGTTATCTTAATGGCGAATTGAAGAAAACATGGACTACCTTTTCTGATTACCAGAACAATAGTAATAATCTATATATTGGTGCATACGAAGGGCTGCCCTCATATCCATATTATTTTAATGGAGTTATTGATGAAATAAGAATTTATAACCGGGACCTTCCTTACGGAGCAATTAGAGAATTAGTACAACTTCAAGAATAGAAATTACTAATTAATGTAATTATAATTCTTACAATTGTTGTCTTAAAAATGGACATAAAACAATTGGCACTTAGGTAATTACTTATATTAGTAATACTGTGAGTAATAAAAAATATATTTGCAAAAAATAGAATCTGGAAAGAAAAAATGATGTAAGCTTCACGTTTTGCATTAGTACCTACAAAAGGCAGGCATTTTTAAGGAATCAACTTTTATCCCTTTCACAACAGGCTGATAAAGATTTCAATATTGTCATCTGTGATAACGATCCGGATTGCAGTGCCGAAGCAATAGTAAAAAGTTTTAACGATCAACGTTTTTTTTATTACCCCAATAAAAAAAATATGGGTATGATTGCCAGTTTTAACCGTGCCATTGAAATGACCACGACACGTTATCTGGTTATGGTTACAGACGATGATACTGTGGACAATGAGATGCTAAAAGATTTCAGAAATATAATAAATAATTATCCCGGCCACTCCATTTATGTTGGTTGCAAAAGAAAAAATCAACCGGAAAAAAAAATTGAAATCTTTAACGAACATGATTACCTCTTTGAATTATTAAGCCCTCAAAAAACGGAAGCCATTTTATGGTCAAGTTGCATATTGGAAACATCGACAACTAAGAAAATGGGTGGAATTCCTGATTTTGGAAGTCCTCATTTTGCAGATCATGCTTTATTGGCGATCTGTGGCAAAGAAAAAGGAGGACTATTTATCAATAAAATTTATGGATCACTTAATTCCCATGATAGCAACTTTTCAAAAAGTAGTTTTACACTCTATTATGATGGATGCATTGGCTTCCATAACTTCATAACTACTAATTTTAAAAGAGATACCTATATAACACCTGATACAAATAGTTTAGAAAGACATATTCAAAACTGGTTTCTAAAAAATTATTTTATTCTAAAAAAATATTTTACTTATAAAAAATACAATCGGGAAACACTTAAAGCCATCAATGATTTTTCAGAGAAGATTATGGGTCTTTCTTTTATGAAATCAATCTCACGGAAATTTCAATTTTTGAAAATAATTTTTCTTTTAAAAAAACCTCTATTTTTAATCAAATATCATCGGAGACTTAGTTAGTTCTAAAAATTTAGAATGACATTTAGCATCATACTACCGGTAAAAAATGGAGGCGATTATGTAAAAGAATGTGTCAATAGTATTCTTTCACAAACGCTGCAGGATTTTAATTTGATAGTGCTTGATAATTGCAGCAACGATGGTACATTAGAATGGCTTCAATCATTAAGCGATCAGCGGATTGTTATTCATCAATCGCAAAAGCCTTTATCAATAGAGGAAAATTGGGCAAGAATAAAGTCAATCCCGAAGAATGAATTTATCACTCTAATAGGCCATGATGATATTCTGAATAAAGATTATTTAGAGATCATGAATACTCTTATTCAACAGCATCCATCTGCAAGTCTTTACCAAACTCATTTTCAATATATAGATTCAAAAGGAGAGGTATTGCGCAATTGCAAACCGATGGATGAAAGGCAGTACGCTCATGAATTTCTTGCTGCATACATGTGCGACAGTATTGACAGCACGGGTACAGGGTATATGATGCGATCTAAAGATTATGATGATTGTGGGGGAATCAACCCCGGTTATAAAAACCTCATTTTCGCAGACTTTGAGCTATGGATAAAACTAATGTTGAAATCCTACAAAGCCACTGCTTATGAAATTGGATTTAAATACAGGATTCATAATAGCGTCTCAAAATTAACCAACGGTGAAGCCTATCAACAGGCTTTTGATAAGTTCCTGGAATTTATAATTGAGAAGTCAGGTGAAAATGAAAAAATAAAGTTGGTTTCGGAAAGATATGGAAAAAGGTTCCTGCTGTACTTCTGTGAAGCCCTTTCTCACCGAGTACTAAAGACACCGCGTGATCAAAGACAGATTACTGTAAAAATTTGATTGAGAAATATAAATTCTATGCTTCGTGCCTTATCCCCGGACAAAATTTTGAGCCGGAAAAAAAATTTAGAATTAATATCGCAAAGTTGCTTGATAGTTCCTTTTTTGGAAGAGAACTGTTCTTATTTCTGAAAAAGTTTTAGCTCTGTAATACTCTTGCAGGCTACTCAGTCACAAACTTACATCACCACACTCCACGTATATATACCACAGGCTGCTGCATCTTCATCATCATTAGATTGCTGGCTGTGTCCTGCATCATCCCAAAGGCGATAAAAGAAAAACCACGGCTGAGGAGAAACCTGCCTGCGGCAAATATTATAATCATAAACTTTTTTATTATTTTTGTATGTCCAATCTCCAAAAAACCCCCCAGCCTTCCTCTTATAAATTTCATATTTTAAAAATTGCTCCTGCAATAATCACCTTAAAACAATCTGATATGAAAAAATTAAATTTCCTGCTTCTCATAATCTTCCCCTGTTTGCTGCATGCTCAAATAGGAATAAAAGCATGATTCAATTTTGCCAATGTTACCAATGCATCTTCTATCAACAGCAAAAACCAAAGCGGTTTTATGGCTGGAATATTTTTCGCACCGCCTTCCAAAAAAATTATTTCATACAAAACCGAACTCATCTTTTCAGAACAAGGATATAGTTATGAAACAAACACTACAACCGGCAAGGTCATATCTTGACTATATTATTATGCCTCATTTAGTGAATATTAATATCACTAAATTGTTTCAGTTGCAGATTCGTGGCCAGGTGGCTTATCTTATCAATGCAAAGGCCGACAGCAGCCAAAGCTGTTCCCTAATAATCCTTATGGCCCATTGACAAGTTATTATAACCGGTTTGATTATGGAGCAGCGGCGGGTATTGAAATCCATCCTATACCTGGCTTGTTAATCGGAGCCAGTTATGATCCAGCTTTGGCGATTTGTATAAAAATTACACCAGTTCAATGCCGGGAACAGTACCTTCTTTTATTCCAAATGTGAACGCAAAAAATATACGTAATTCTAGATTTTTCGCAGGTTGGCAGTTTGGCAGCAACAGCAAGAAAAAGAAAACGTCATAAGAATTATTTCATTCTCTTCGATTGCCAAAAGTTTTCAGACGTTTTAAGTAGCCAACTCTTAAAAATCTAAGCAATAACAATACAGCAATTCTTTATTCATAAAGTAGTTTATCTGATTTCACGCCATGGCTATTTTTTATGCAGCAAAATCTTTTAATTAAAACAGCCAATGGTTCAAGACCGAAATCACAAGCATGGCTAGCGCACAAGGCAATACGACAAAGTTTGCGCTAAACAACACTTTTTATTTTCTTCGACTAAATACGGGAGCATTAACAACTGAATAAATTTCTTATCAGGATGACCTGTTAGTTAGTTCCGTGAAGACCACCGTAGATAATAAACGCCACTAACGGTGCAAAAATAATTAAGCCAACAATTAACGGTTTCCAAATGGCCTTCTTGCTATAATCCACCTCGTTAGGGATGTATTTTTTATAAACGTATTCCGACAAAACGCCGGCGCCTAAAATACTCACAATAATTCCCATCGATGATGTTGTTTGCCCAACCAAAATTCCAATGGCAATTTCACAAATGGTTATTCCAACAGAAATTCCAAAAGCAATCCTGCCTTCCCTTGGCTTGCCAATACTGTTGAGGTTCTGCATTAAAAGTATTCCGCCAAAAATGGCGCTAAAAAAAAATCGCGAAACCGCGAACGGCGTTTCGTGAATAAATAGGAGGCTTGTCAAACTCTGCCAGCTCATCATTAATCGGGTTGGTTGGTTCCATTAACTATGTTTTGAAATTATATCTATGGCAGAATCTTTAATCGGTTCGTTAAATCAATTTCGCCTGCCTGTAACCGCTATCAAACGTATAAATTTAAGTTTATTGTGTGCAATCCTTTAATCAAACAGATTTATGAGTACAGACAAAAGATCGAAATAAAATGTCCTGAGTTACAAATATCAGGACAGCAGAAGTTGGATAACTTATACTTTCTAAGAATAGCCAGAGGCTCAAAATACCCCAAGGCCAAAGGCAAGTTACCGTGAGAAATTTGATAGAGAAATATAAGAGACTACGCTTCCCGCATGATACCCGGACAGGATTTTGAACCGGAAAAAAAATTTAGAATCAAAATCGCAAAGGTGTTAGATAGTTCCTTTGTTGGAAGGGAACTGTTCTTATTTCTGAAAAAGTTTTAGCTCCGAAATATTATGCAGGTTACTCAGTCACAAACTTACAATATCACTCTCCCCGTATACACACTGCAGGATGCATCTTCTTCATCGTTGCTTAAAAAACCCATCCATGTTTCAGCAACCTCGCCTTTTTTGTTAGCCGTTTCGAGTACTGCATTACCTGATTCTCTTGTTCCTGCGCCAAAGCTGAAGACCACTTCGTTTGTTGCGGGAAAATAGGCAACCAGTATCGTCTTATCATTCTTTTTAGAAGTACCTGTACCTGTATTATCCGTCCAGGTAAATTGTATATTAGCCTTTTCGCTTGCTGCCGCTACAGCGTCCACAGCAGGAGGCAGCTTGCCATTGGATATCAATACCAGCGGGTAACTGATGGCTACACCTTCTTCCGAAGGTACAAGCGCCAGGCTCATCAGTGCACTTACCGCACGGTTATAGCCCGAGCCGGTATGGCCAAACGCCGGGAATGTTTTGGTAAAAAAGCCTTTACCTGCAAATGCTTTCGCAAAGGTGTTGCATACTGTAATCTTGCTGCGTTGCGCAAGCCTTTTGGCAGTGGGTTTTACCGTGCCCCTGTTTTTAGCCACCCGTATTACATCTACGCCATACCTGTTATAGCCTGTTACGGTACCGACTTTGCCATGTATGCCCCCCAAAATGCCATTAGGAATTGTTGCCATATTTTTCTATTTTTAAGTTATATAAAATGAATCTTTATTTTCATTAATATCACTGTTGTTATTGTTTTTTATACACCTAATACCTGCCTGTTCCTTACCTTTTGCAAATGAAAGCCGAAAGATAGATAGTACCTGTTCGATCACTGCGACCGAACAACTACCGAAGAAGTACCAAAGGACTATCATACGACTTTCAAACAAGATGCCTGTAAACAATACTGAGGAATAACGAATGGATAGGGAAATTATTTTGAGGGATGTCGATTATAACGGTTGGGGTGTGTTGTTTAAACACCACCAAGGGCTTCATTACTGCCAATGCGTTGTGATTTGACTTAAGATTTTTCGATACTATCTTGAGTTCTTCACAACGCTGCCCTAAGTTGGTGGGATTTCGCCAATGATGTGAACATCGGTAATGGTAATGCTTATAGAGTGGATGAGCATAAATCAGTGAGAATGGGAATTGGATAAAGCAAGGGGTGGAGGGTGGTATTGTGTGTTGAGGTAAACTGCATTTACCTGCGGTCATTCAGCCGGATTAGCAACTTGGTATATTTATTTTAAATTTAAAGATATTGAATAAGGAAAATTGTTTAATACTTAGTTCATTCATCATGTGTTTCAGTATAGGCTAAAATCGTTAATATTACAATCTACTTATTCAAAAAATAATTGAATACAAAATGGCAGAAAATTTTGATAGTATAGTTAAGGATGGAATTATTAAATATTTTGATGACAGGGGTATAAAAAACCCGAGCTCAATTAATTATGGTAAAGCTTTTATGAATTTTTATGCTAAGGGATCGCTATATACCTAAATAGCATTTATGAAGATGATTTGGAAGAAGGATTTGATTGTGATGGAAAGGGAGACCTCGGAATTGACTTTCTAATTAAAAAGGAAGATGGTTCTATTATAATTTATCAGTCTAAATACAAAGGCGCGAGAAATAGTTTGGATGTTCAGGAGATTTCTGGATTCTTTCAAATCCCAAATAGAATTTTCAATAAACCATTTTTAAGTTCTTATGGAAATGAAAATTTAAAGTTTCAACTGCTTGGAATAAATAAGGATACGCAATTTGATTTTATTTTCATAACTAATGATAAATTATCCTATCGAATTAAAGAAGAATTTGAAACGCAGAAAGTGATTGCCGAAAATAAAAACGAAAATCATACGTACTATTTAAAGGGATTTGCAGAGATTAAGAAAGAGTATACAATTGTTCAAACAGTCAATGATCCAATACCTGATGAAGTAATAATACATATTGAGAAGGTCAATGATACTCTATTAGAAAACAAAAGGCCTTCATATTTAGATCTTTCAGACTTAATTGATCAAAATAAAAATTACAAATCGATTATATGTACAGTAAAAGGAACATCCTTAAAAGTCTATGGGAAAGATATCCTGGCAGTTTATTTAATTATAACATAAGAGGTTATTTAGGCGAAAATCCAATTAATAAAAAAATGAAGGAAACGATAGATCAGGAACCAGATAAATTTTATTTTTATAACAATGGAATTTCAGCAATTTGTACTGATTTGAAAGCGAACTTTGAGTATGGTACAAAGGATATTAAGGAAATAGTTTGCAGAAATTTTCAAATTATAAATGGGGCTCAAACCACCACAACAATCGGCAGATATAAAGATGATATTAAACTACAAAAAGTTCGCATTTTATTACGCATAACACAAACCGAAGTACTAAAATCAGAGAAAAAGGGACTTAATAAAAAAATAATTACGTTTAACAATAGCCAAACTATTATCAAGGACTCCGATTTTAGGTCTAATGATGAGATACAACTTTTCCTTCAAAAGCATTTAGAAAATTATTGGTACAAAGGAATTTCACCAAATAAACGATTACAGTATTTACCTAAAAGAATAAAATTAATATCTAAGAGGAAAGAGCATTTATATGTATCAATGTAGTTACTAGCAAGGGTATTATATGTTTATAATAATGATCCAATCTTAATGTAGATTCTGTTTCATGTTGACCCACCATTCTGTTTCATGTTGACCCGCCATTCTGGGATGTTGACCCACCCGGTTTTTATTATTATTCTTGCATGTTGACCCACCATATAAGATAGAAATAAATTGCCATAAGCCGGATGCATTGCGTTTGTCATTCCGGACGTCACAACGACCCACCTGCGGTAATAATTGTTTGATGTTTTTTGATGTTTTTTGCTCCTCACAAAAAAAGGAGCAATGTCACAAAAGCCAGTAATAATGGAACAATTAAAACAGATACTTCAGCTTAAAAATGATGGGATCGCCATCCGTGAGATTGCGAGACGGACTGGCCTGAGCCGTAATAGTGTTCGGTACATTTTACCTTTAAAGCAGGGGATGGTACTGAACCGCTATCCAATAAGGCGCTTGCAGATAAGGCTTATAGCAGTGATCTGACCGAGCATAATGCTGAAAGATTACATCAATTGCTTAGACATTTTAAAGATGTCCATACGGAACTTAAAGAACTCGGTGTCACCCGTCAATTGCTTTGGCAGGAATACCTCCAGGCGCATCCGGATGGTTATGTATATAGTCATTACTGTTATCATTTAACGCAGTATCTTAAGGACAGCAATGTAGCCATGCACCTGGAATACACAGCTGCAGATACACTCATGATAGATTTTGCCGGAAAGAAGCAACATTATCTAGATACAGCTACCGGGGAGTGCATTAGCTGTCAGGTCTTTGCGGCGGCCTTTTCCTTTCAGCGGACTTATCTTTTGCTATGCTACTCACTCCCAA
>CAWGLC010000006.1:0-182041 GCA_963823305.1 uncultured Chitinophagaceae bacterium | reverse complement strand
GTAGTTGCCGAACCAAGGCTCAACCTGGGTCCTCAAAGTAATGATTTGAAGATTTATCCAAATCCAGTCGTTACTTTAACTACATTAGAAATTAATACAGTCCAGACAAATTCAAACCTGGAAATTGTAATTACTGATACTCGAGGTCAAACTATTTCTAAAAAAGAAATTGTTTCCACGCAAAACCATACTTTGGAAAAATTAGATCTTAGTAATCTTGCAAAAGGGATTTATTTCATTTCCACATATTTCAGTAATAATCAGAAACAGACTGTAAAGATTTTGAAACTATAAGTGGAGTTGCTACTGCGAATGATTGCCTTTTTAGACAGTTTGTAATATAGTTTTTGATTTTGAATTTTGTCATTGAACCAAACGGAAGTGAAACTCGGCTGTTTCAAGGCACCCTACTTTGTGAACAACTCTCCAATTCTTGATTGATGCGGCACTTTTCGTAGGGCAATGAGGGTGCAAATAAGACTGTGTCAAGTTCGAAAATGATTTTACGAACTTTAAACACAGTTTAAATGGAAACATCAACCAGTCTTTCGATTATAAAGCATTGAACCGTAGACGATCTATAGGACTCTTGTGTTCAATACTTTTCTCCAAACTATAAAATGCACATATGCACTGAATAAGTTCACAGGTATTTTTGTTTTAAAGTATTTTTAATTATCTCTTATCTGCCTAGATTTGTTTTCATCTAACACTTTTGAAATTTATACTTCGCCATGTTTCATGCGAAAAGAACCACGGCATGCTGAATATGCATTGGAGCAAATAAGCTTGCTCTATTTGCGCCAAAGAGAAGCGGTGCCTATGTTAGAATCATTCGGCAGGTGGATGAAACAAATCTACCTGAGAATTTTGCCTAAAAGTGCTATCGGTAAGGCTTTGGGTTACAGCATTGCCAGATGACCGCAGCTGATGCTCTTTGCAACAACGGTTAAACGCAAAATTAAAGAGCTGTGCTAATACTTTTGAATGTACTTGGCCGGAGGGTACTTCGTAACGAGCATAAGCAGATGTATCACCCAGATTTTGCACCAATTGAAACTGATATTATTCAATGGCGCAGCAACACTATATAACACCCCGCAAAAATGGAATCAAATGTAAATGAAGATTTTCGAGCGCATGCTCATCTAGTGGTGAAACCATTAAAGTCTTCCGGCGAGAAGGATCTATCCAAGATTTTGTAGTCGTTGCTGCGTCCCAGTGTTCTTTATACATCTACTTTTTGCTTCAATGACATACTTCGGTTTTCTATAGAATCATTGGAATTATAAAAATACTCTACCAATTTTTAAGACTTATTTTTATTGATTTTTGAAAGATATAGAATATCCAGAAAAGTAATATCGGCACTGCAATAGTAAACATCCTGGTTTCCGCACTTGCTAATACGCTTGCCCCTAGATATAAAAAAATAAAAAATAATAAGAAGCGAATTGGAAATATAAGTTTACGCCAGTTTATAAAAGTGGGAATAAGGCAAAATAATGAACACACAACTACAATTCCGTTAAGAGGAATTCTTAATAGTGTAGTATTTTTTTGAAGCGTATAAGAATAAGGATAATTAAAAAGGATTCGCCCGACATTACTAAAGCAATTTTTTAGAAATTTAACCGGATGCGCCTCTATGTTGTCAAGAGCAATTTTAGTATAAACACTATCTCTTTTAACCCCTTCATATTTCAAAATTGAGTCAAAATCTTTTTTATGTTTTAACAATATAACTTCTTCAGAACCGGGAATCAAATCAGGTTTACTCTGAGGTCCCATTGGATACTGAATCCAACTTCCATACTCATCGTGGAAGGGCGTACTTATCGAATAAAGATTTTCTCCTCCCGTGGTTCCCCAGTAAAATATCCTATTTGTAATATGGAAGGTATATACCAAATAAGGGGATGTTGTTATAAGTGCAATCACACAAACAGCGAACGCCCTTTTATAGTTTTTATTAGTGAGATTTAGAATCCAAATCACTGTACATACAACAAGCATAGTAAGGAGCACATAACCAAATATTATTTTTGTTAAGGCAATGAAACCAATGGTAATACCGGAAGCATAAATATATTTATTTGCAATTTTTGGGCTTTTTGAATTAAAACCGCTTACAATATTATAAAGCAGCAATGATATTAGAAATGCGGTAAATGTTTCAGGTAATATTAAATGTATACTTTCATATAAGTTATAAAAGCAGCCCCAAAATAAGCAACATATAAGAGTAAGACGAAATGACAGAAAGCTCTGCAACGATTTGAAAAGCAAAATAATAGAAAAATAATAAAACACTGCGTTCATTAAGCCGATAAAAATGAAAGGGCTATGGAAGGCTAAGAATGGCACGAGTAAAATAGGATAACCGGGTCCATAGCCTAAATCTATATTTGGGGCTGGCCACGAATAAAATCCATGCAAAAGATGTTGTGCAAACATCAAATATCTGTTTTCGTCTCCCGTGGTACCATTAGGGGGTGAAAGTAACACTAAAAGAATAGCAACTGCCAAAAAAGGTACAAACAATAAGAAGGGATTTCTAGTCAATCTGATGTTTTTCATAAACCTTGTTGATAATTCAGTGTTTTGCAAGAATTCAATTTTCCAAAATTATTTTAAAGCATTTTTTTATGATTGCCGTTTTGCTTTTTCAATGAGGTTCCTAAATGAAAAAGCTCCTCAAAATACCGCTTGCTCTGCAGAGATAAAAACCCAACACTTAAAAACTGAATAGCGATCACAAAAGTAATACCTCCAACGAGAAAAGATTGAGGGTTTTTTTTAAATTGAAAGGCTAAGCTCTGCGAAAAGGAATTTTTCGGAATTGTTTCACCGATATAAGATAAAGTATCATAAAGTAACCATACTAATTCATAAAGCGAAAGTAACATCAAAAATATTCCGATGCCCAGAAAAAAAATATAAGGTCGAAAAATAAACCCTGACATAATCCCTGAAAAAAAGCTCCTAATAACACGAAGACTTGACTTTCTTTGCCCTGAAAATTTATTTTGTTCAGTCCAATCCAGATGAGCAGGTATTTCTACAATCCTTGCCCGGAGTATCATTGCCTTATACATAATTTCAGGGCTTATTTCGTAATCCTTTGTTTTAAGATTTAGTGTTTGAATAAAACTGCTTCTATAAGCGCGAACCATGCTGGTAAAAGTATAATACTTATCTTGCGCAGCAAGGCGCATAAACCTGTTCACCCACTTGCTCATGCTTTTTCTTAAAAATGGAACGGCAGTTACTTTGCCCCCGGCCATGTATGGCGACGCAATTACTATGTCTGCAACACTTTCAATAAGCTTATCGGCCATTTCCTCAATATATCTAACAGAATAACTTAGATCTACATCAAGTACGACGATTATTTCACCTTGGGAATGCCGAAATCCTGTTTGTAGAGCATGGCCAAGATTAAGATTCGTCGGATGATGTATAACTCTGATATCGGTTCTATGCATTGCAAACTCTTCGGCTATTTGCCCGGTTCTATCTTTACTTCCGTCATTTATGACAATTATTTCCCAGCAGTATTTTTGTCTTCTGCTTTCCAAAAAATCTGCAATAATACTTAAGTTTTGTTTAAGAATTGCTTCTTCATTATAGCACGGAACGATTATGCTAAGGAACGGGGGGTTAATAGAATCCATAAATGGTAATTGTAAATTTCAAAAATTTAGCAAAAGATGCTTTACTTTATAACACCTCTTTACATTTATTATTGCATAGGGCCTAATTGATATTATTAATTATATCTATCATTTTTGTTGTTACATCCGCACCGAAAATATTTTCTTGTTCGGCAGGAGGATTAAAATTTGCTATTTTTTCGGCAAACATGTTTTGCTTTGGGTTTATCAACAAATTCCATTTTGCCGCAACAGTCTCTACCCATTCTGTTTCGCTACGAAGCGTAATGCATGGCTTGCGCAGAATATACGCTTCTTTTTGAATTCCACCGGAATCTGTAAAAATTCTTTTTGAAAATTTCTCCAGTGTTATAAAATCCAAATAGCCTTGTGGCTCAATTATTTCTATGTTTCCAGGTATTTTAAAAGATTTTGTAAGCATTTTACGCGTTCTTGGATGAACAGGAAAAATAATATGATCATCTAACTGCGATAGCGCATTCAAAATATGTTCCAGCATCGACGCGTCATCCACATTATAATTGCGGTGAAGAGTCAGCAGGCTATATTCTTTATTTTCCAATTTTAATTCCGTAATGATAGAAGATCTTTGAAGAGCAATTGCAATATTATTTTTTATCGTGTCCACCATGATATCGCCAGTCAGAAAAGTTTGTTCTTCCAATCCTTCACTTTTGAGAATGTTGAACGCGGTTTGCGTTGGTGCGAAAAGATATTTTGAAATATGATCTGTAACTATGCGGTTAACCTCTTCCGGCATGCTTTTATTATAGCTGCGCAAACCCGCCTCTATGTGTAAGATCGGTATATTTAATTTGGAAGCAGTTATCCCTCCAGCTAATGTGGAACTAGTGTCTCCAAAGACCACGATTAAGTCCGGTTTTTTTTCGATCATTTGCGTTTCCAATTTAAGCATCATTTCGGAAATTTGCGATGTTTGGCTCCCTCGTCCTATCTCTAAATGGATATCAGGTCTTCTAATACCAAGATCAACGAAAATCTTTTCTGACATGGCATAATCATAATGCTGCCCTGTATGCACAATATATTCCTTGTGGTGGCTTGAAAGAGCCGTTGATAACGGAGCTAATTTTATAAACTGGGGCTGGCACCAACAATCGAAAATATTTTCATATCGCTTGAGAATTGACTACGGCTAAATTTGGTTTCAAATTATCATGCGGCCGCTTAGCGATATGTTTTTAAAATCGGGGTTTAGTCTTTTCGAAAACTCTGCCATTGGCACTAAGTCAAAATGCTTTTTCAATATTTGCATGCAAATCTCAAAAATTTTTAATTTCTGATTGCTTTTAATATTCATTCCAGGGAAAAAAGCAAGTTCCGGGACCTGATCTTCCCCAATGAGATCTAAAGGATGCAATAGATAGCTAGGTTGAGTCTTGGTTAATTTGCACATAAAGATTGCAAAGTTCAAATATAATTTCATCAATGGCAGAGAAAAATTGCTTAAATATAAAAGATAACTTTGATGAAATGGTATTTTAAAAACAGGCATCGTAGTTACAGGAATTTCTAACAATGACGTTTCGTTTGCCAAGATGCCAACGATATGGCTTAAGCGGATAAAAGCTTTCTTTAAATGATCCGAATAATTCCTTCCTGTTTTTCTTTTCTTCTTTGGAAAGTTTTGATTTCCAAAAATAATATCGTCTCATTAAGGGCGAAATATAAGTTGGCAGCAAAGAAGCATCGAATATATAATTTCTGTCTTGCAGTACATGTAACAGATCGTAGCTCCAGCTAAATCCTGGTCCACGAAACATGTTTGTCCGAATACCCGTTACCTCAAATATTGCATTCTTCTGCACGTTCAATTTCTTCTGCAATTTCTTGCTTTGAATAGGTTTTAAGCCATGATTCGTGATGAAAGGAATGGTTACCTACTTCATGTCCTCTGTCTACAATGCTCCGCAAAATCCCTCTATTTTTCCCGATTGCTGCATCTTGTCCTACTATAAAAAAAGTTATGCGAATATCAAGTTTATCCAATGAATCTAATACAATAGGCAAAACGACGTTTAGATAAGATGGAAATGTTTCCCATCCCTCGTCACCATGCACTTTCATGTATGACCACTGATCATCCAAATCTAATGATACGCTTGCCATTAACTTTTTCTTTGTCATTTCTTTGTTTAATTTAAAATCTCTTCCAGCTTCGTTTCAGCAACTTTTATTGTTTCATTTACGTTAAGAGTACCATCTTTTATATGTGCAGTATTTATTATATAAACGTTTAGCATGCTTGTTTTTACGTCGGGAAGGGTTTCCGAATAATTAAGTTTTGCTATCGTAATCACTTGCTTGGCTCTTGCTACACCGGCAAATTTTATATTGGAATTATCTATCTGTAAATACATCTTTTTGAAATGATCTATAAAATATTTTTCAATCTCGTCATCCGTCTTTTGAAACAGCGGATCATTTGCCGAAAGATATTTAGGAAGGTAAATTAATGAATAATCTTTCAAATATTTTTTGTCAACGAGCGCCGACATTTCAATAACTCCGGTAAATGGTATACTTGAATCCGTAATGTTAGTAATATAAAATTTACTAAGCGATTTGTTAAGTAATATGGCCACGCAAATTACACCAAGATATTCTATTCCGTTAAGTTTGTCAACTTCGTTCCGCGTAAGGTCCGGCACACAATTTTGCCGAAATTCCTGAGGGTAAAGTCGTGATAACATCATCAAACTGTTCTGTTTTGCCATTGGCAAACAAAATTTCAGCCTTGTTTCCACTTAGCTGTTTTAATTTCTTTAGCAGCATAATTTACCTTAATAGAAACACCATTCTGACATTAAACACTTCTCAAAAGCTTGAATTATAGTTTTATACCCTCCCGGAACAAAACCGAACATCTCTTTCTTCATACCATTTCGCCTTGCACCATATAACCTCTGTATCGTTGCCCAAATAAAAACAGCAGAGGTTTTTTTATAACTATCTCCAAGTTTCGCCCGTAACAATGGAAGCCAAATTTTATTGTAAGTATTACGCCCCGACCACTTTTGCAACCAATCAGTAACCGGGATCTTTTCAAGACTCTTCCAGTCTTTTATTCTTGAAGCGTGAACAATTGTAAGTCCAAGCCGGATTTTATCTATAATATTTAAGGTCGGAAATTTCAAGAATTCTATCGTATCCGACATTGAATACAGTTTCCCTTCAATATAAAAGCCTGTTTTTGTTTCAACCCATTCAATTTTATCATCCAATCCAATTTCTTTCAACATGTTTCTTGTACGCAAATCCGATAAGAGAATCACGTGATAAAATTTATCCCATTCTACATCGCCCAACTTCCATGAACTTGCCAAGCCTCCCAGTTCAGGTGCAGACTCGAATAAGGTGACTTTATGACCTAGTTTGGATAATTTGTGGGCTAATGTCATGCCCATAATTCCACCTCCCACAATTCCCCAGTTTCTGGATGCCATAAACTACTTAATATATTTTCTTTGCCAATCAATCGTTACGCCAATCCCTTTTCTAAATCCCATTCTGGCTGAAAATCCAGTGTCGAGCATAACTTTGTAATATCAGGAACCCGCCGCATCACATCTTCATAATTACCAAACGCACTGTAAGGAATAAAATTGAATTCCGGCGCTAAATTTTTTCCATTAACCAATTGCCAGATAAGGTTGCCAAATCTTTAATCGAGATCTCGCCACCCGGCTTGCTCCCCGTATTAAAAATTTCATTGTCCGATTTATTATTTTCAATGCATGCAATAAGAGCATTTACCGTATCATTTACATAGGTAAAAGTTCTTGTTTGTTCTCCGTCGCCATGAATATCAATTGGCTCCTTTTTAAGCGCTTTTTCTATAAAAACGGATTGAGGGCCTCCCCACCACGTCATGTTTTGGTGTGGGCCATATGAACCAAAGAATCGTGTGATCGTATAAGTAAGTCCATATTCATCGTGATTCGCAATAATGTATTGCTCGCCATAAATTTTTGAAAGTGCATATGCCCAGCGTTTCACCGTGGTCGGACCTATAACAAGATCAGAAGTTTCTTTAAATGGGACTTTTGGATTTTTCCCGTAAACATCAGAGGTTGAGGCAAATATAATCTTTGATTTATCGTAAAGGCATTTACCAACTATATTTCGCAGCATTAAATAATTCTCGTCAAGCGTACGGAGCGCATTAGTATATCTGGGTATTTTCTGGGATGCCAAATGTACAATTATATCAACTTTTACATCCTGCAGAATATGCGGATTTGCAATATCGCCCATTATAAACTTAAAGTTTTTCAAATTCTTTGTGAATTCCACATTTCTCATGAAGCCATAATTTAGATTATCAATTCCTATTACCTCGTGTTCCCTCTCTAATAATCCTTTTGCAAGGTTAGATCCGATAAAACCAGCTGCACCCGTTATTAAAATTTTCATTATTAACTTAGTATTTGTTTAATATTTTTAAACTTCATAGATTTTTTTAAAACGCGTGTTTATCACCTTTTAAAACATAATAGAGGGTAAGAAAAATGATTTGAATATCCAGCCATAAAGTCCAGTTTTCAAGATACCATAAATCCTTATTTACTCTCATCTGAATTTGTTCGGGATTATTAATTTCGCCTCTATAGCCATGTACTTGCGCCCAACCGGTAATACCTGGTTTAATGAATTGCCGAACCATATATTCATTAACTACCTCAGAATAGTCCGAAGTATGCTTGACCATGTGTGGCCTGGGGCCCACTAAACTCATTTCTCCTTTGAAGACATTGATGAATTGCGGGAATTCATCAATACTTGTCTTTCTTATAAACTTGCCAATTGTGGTGATCCTTGAGTCGTTTTTTGTTGCCTGTTTTAAATGGGCTTCTTTGTTGAATCTCATGCTGCGAAATTTCCAGCAATAGAATGATTTTTTATCCTTGCCAGTACGAAGTTGTTTAAAAAATATAGGGCCTCTTGACTCGAAAATGATCAAAAGTCCTAATAGAGGTATTAGCCACGAAAGAATCAGAAGTATCACGAGAGAACTCACCGCGATGTCCAGAGCCCGTTTTTTGATTCTATTGCCGACATCATCAAGTGGTTCGCTTCTCAGCGATATTATGGGTAGATCTCCAAAATAATCAATATGTACTTCCCGTGTAATAAATATTGAGAGATTTGGCACAATTCTAAACCGGATACATTCCTTTTCTGCCAGGTACATCAAATTGTAGATATCATTATTCTGTTCGGGGGTTATGGTTGAAAAGATCTCGTGAGCCCCAAGCTCTTTTGCTATACTAAGGGTTGAACTAATATCAGATAATATAGGGTAATGAGATAGTTCGCTGATATTTTTATCATCCTCAATAAATCCTATCACTTCGGTGTTAATCCCGTCCTCCTCGAAATATTGTGCAAGTTTTTTTGCAATGTCATTGTACCCCAAAATGATCACTTTTTTAGTGAGATAGTGACTTTTTCTAAAATAATTTTTAATGCCGAGATATAAGAATCGATTTAGTAATAATCCAAGACCAAATCCTGTTATATTGACGACCATAAATATCCGGGAAATCTTCATTTCATTGGAAAAGTATAGATAGGATAAAATCAGGATAATCCACAGTAAATAAATCTGAACAGTTCTCTTTATGAAATATTCAAAATTTAATATGATTTTTTCAGCATAAGTTCGAAGTAGAAATGAAGGAACAATCCACATGAGATTGGAAATCGCCCAATATTTGGCATACGCATAGTAGTAGCTCCCAGCAGCGCCTTCTTTTAAACTAATATGAGCCAAGAAGTATACTGCGTTCAATATAACCAGATCGAGTATGATCAATGATATTTGCAGATAACGTTCAAACTGCCTGTTCATGTCAGGTAAATATTATGAGTTCTATAATTTTTTTTCAACATCATCTGATTATTTAGCAAAAAGTATTAAAAATTTGTTTCAAATAAATTTGTTTTATGTCAAAAGAACAAAATAAGAAGCATCGTACCGGATTTCACTGAAAAATGAATTTTAAGGTTACGGCAAAATTTACTCTTTTATCGCATAGCTTATGTCAAATTCATGGATGTAACTTATTGTTTGCGCAATATTAGACCTCGAAGATGCTCCAAATAAAATGGATTCTATATTGGGCAAGCCGCATACATACTCGATTGCAGCTTTTGGATTAACGGCGCCGCCGGCTAATACCTGCATCGCAATTGCACGTAATTTCTTTGTTCTCAAAATTTTTTCATATAAATCTTTGCCTCCGGACATTCTGAATCCGGCAATATTAATAGAAGAGCAAATTATCGGATTCGCAACTTTTACTTCTTCCAGTTTTTGCAAAAGCAATGGCATATTCATTGTAATAAAACCTGCCTCGGCATTATATTTCTTTTCAACATAACTGTGAAAAGCCTTTAAAACATCGATCATACCCAAACCCAACAGCATATCGGTCAATACGTTTTGCAGGAAAATAACCGGTGTATCAATGCCCTTAAACATCTTCATTTCTGAATCTACTAATAATTCCATGATTGACAGATAGTCTTTAGAAAGGTAGGCCATACCTCCTTTGAACAACGACCCAAAAAAATTTCCAGGCACATACTGTTTTAAAGTGCCGGTAATTCCAAGCTTCAGTGACTGCATTAGCATATTTATGAGCATACGGCATACACGGGAAAATCTTGTAATTATTGTATTTGGCAGGATTGGACCTGATGTGCTCGCAAATGTTTGCAATTCTGTCATGAGTAGTACACATAAATGTGTTAAGACCTTCTTCACGTGTAATATCCAGGGTCTTAATAATACTTTCATCGTCTTTAAACCTGATCGCTTGTGCTCTCGACTTTTCGTCAGAGGCATGATTAACAGCAAAAAATTGATTATCTCCAAATAAGATCCTGTCCATATTATATTTGTTTTGCATTGTTGAGTATCATTTCAATTACCTTATCTGTATAGAAACTCTGTTCAAAAGTATTATACTCACCTGATTTTTTGTTCATAACATTATCAACGAAATATTCGATTTGGGCACTATATTCTTCACCCCTTAAATAAAAATCTACAGGTATAGCAAGGTCGGTGATATACTTTGTCGTCCAGCCTTTACCAATTCCTTCTTTTAAATTCGCCTCTTTTAAAAATATTTTTATCTCCGTGGCATCGCATATAATTTTACCGTTTTTGCCCTGAACACTGAGCGTTGTAGACATTTTCCGGTAGGTCTCATCACTCCAGTTAACAAGTAACACCCCGCTCACTCCACTGCGAAGTGTTATTAACGCGTATACCGCATCATCTACATTTTTTGAATAGATGTTTTTAATAAGGTACCGTTTATTTTATCGGGATAGCCAATTATCTCCTGGATTAAATTTACTACGTGAGAAGCATAATCTGACGTGCAGCCACCGCCTTCTTCTGCGTTTGATCTCCATGTACCGCCTTTTTCCTTAGTGACAACTGGCCCATAAGCTTCACCCGTGAAATGAACAATTTCTCCGATTACATTTTGTTTAAGGAGCCTTTTTAACTCTCTAAAAGTGCCTATGAAATGGTTATGATACCCTACCTGGTTTACTAATGATCTTTCGTTTGGCCAACTCTGCTAATTCTTCCCCTTCTTTTGACATTAAGCTAAATGGCTTTTCGCAGAACACATTAACGTTGCTTTCCAGCGCAAATTTTACCATTGAATAATGAAATTTGGTAGGCGTTGCTATTATTACGAAATCCAAATGTTCAGTATTAATCATTTTTTGGTAATCGCTATAAACATTCGCCTTGGTATATTTTTTAAAAGCATCCAGCACAAGCGCGGACGTATCACAAACGGCCACCAGATTTACGGACGGCTGAGCTCCCACTATTGAAGCGTGCGATATTCCCATTTTGCCGAGCCCTATAATTCCACCTTTTAACGCCATATTTTATTTTTTTAAGAGATCAATATATTGATTGGTTACATTTTCCCAGCTAAATCTTTCAGAAATATCTTTTCTGCCCGATTCAGCTTTACATAGAATTTCCATCTTGTTATCTAAGGCATACTCAATTGTTTCAGCCAGGGATGTTGTATTCCCCGATAGGAAATGTAGTGCGTTAGATTTCGTAATGAATGTATTTTCTAAAATATCTGAACAAATCAATGGAGTGCCCAAGCCCATAACGGTAAGAATCACAGGTGATAATCCCTCAATAAGGGATGGCTGGATATAGGTGAAAGCATTTTGAATTAGAATATTTGTATCATCTCCATATACGTATCCAGGAAAGATAATTCTGCTGTCGGGTGTGCTTTTAATTCTTCTTTCGTAATCACCAGGATTTGGGGAGCCGCCAATTAATACCAATTTTTTTTCAGTTGTTACTTTTTCAAACGCTTCTAATAATAGATGGAGCCCTTTATCGGGAATGAATCTTCCTACAAAAAGAAAATACTCATTAGGTTCAATGTTTAATCTTTTAAGAATGTCAGTATTTTCAGGCGGAGTCTTTACTTCAGAACCGTAAGGAATAAAGCTATAGCTCCGTTTAAATTTTCTTTCAAAATATTCTTTGGCGAAAACATTGTCGAAAACAACTTTGTTAGGTAAATAAGCTGTGACGTAGTTAGACAAAACATAAAACAGCTTTCCATACCACGGCCACTTGTCTCTTTTCCAATCCATTGCAAATTGCGTAACAACAACTCTTTTTCCCCCCAAACGTAATAATATTGCCCAAATACTATTCGCCCCGCTGTGAAGATGAACAATATCCGCAGTATTGTGAAATAATATATCGAATGTCGTTTTTGCTGAATGCACAGGGTATCAAACCCTGCTTTATTTACAGTTTTAAAATATTTTAATTTAATATTTTCAAAGTCTGCAATTTCGTTCGTCGCTTTCATGGCCGGGATATATCCGGCAATAAGCGATAATCGAATGACCCTTATTGACAATACGCGGATATAACTCAAAAGCAAATTTATCAGAACCGGCGGCTCCTGCTTTGGGAGGGATTGAGCGAAAGCCACCATAAGCAGCTATTCTTAGTTTATCCATAGTTTAATCGAGATAACGCTGATAGTATTGCGAAACATATTCCTTTAGCGCCACTCTCCAATTTTGCATTAGATTAAGATTTCTCATTGACAACTTAGAATTAACTAAGCGCTCACAAGCCGGTCTTTCTGCAAAATATATCTCTTTGAAATAATCCGATTTGACCGGCCGTGAGTTTTATTTTTTCATGAAGATTTAAGATTTTAAGCAGTTCTTCTGTTACTTCATACCTGCTCGTTTGGCCGCCACATACCATGTTGTAAAGTCCCCAGTGCTCTGCCTGTAATAATGCTTTCACATTCTTTGCAAAGTCGTGGGTAAAAGTAGGCGTACCGTCTTTATCATCTACAATAAATAGTTCCTGTTTTCCATCTTTTATTTGCTTCATTAATTTTTGAATAAATTTCTTATCCTTTTTAGGGCCACCACCCATCATCCAGCCAGCCCTGCATATGAGGTGTTTGCGAACGTTCTCCTTTACGAACAACTCGCCTGCATATTTGGATCTCGCATAGTGCCCCAAGTGGATTAGGCAAATCCCAATCGTCATACAAATCTTTTCTGCCGTCAAATATGCCTGCTGTACTTATATAAAGCAACGGAATATCAAGCTCATTAGCTATATAACAAGCATTTTCTACAGATAGAGTATTGGTTTTGTAAGTTTCCTCAACATGCGTTTCACAATACTCGAGGTCTGTAAATGCACCTAAATGGAAAAGAAAATCTGGCTTAAATTCTTTTACCTGTGCCCTGTAGGATTCGTAATCTCGAAAATCGAGGTAACCAAGCCAATTTTCGTTGGTATCTATGTCAGTACATTTTAGTTCAAAATCTTCTTTAAACTGAGCGTAAAATGCTTCTCCGAGCATACCACCACAACCAGCTATAAATATTTTCATTATAAATATTTAATGTTTTTAGATTTAGTTCTGTAATAATTGTTCTCATTCACCGAATTAATATTTTTGTTTGGATTTAATAAAATCCTTTTCCAATGTAATAATTCTGGTAAGATTGATGATCATTTACTTATTAGATGCAACTTTTTTCCAAATTCAAGGATTAATTTCTCACTTAAAAATAAATAGGCTTGATTATTTAAATGCAAAAAGTTCTTTTGGAATTTTTTTTTCACAACCTGATTTTTTTCGGCTAATAATTTAAAGGCATCAAAATATTCAACATTATTGTTTTCACAATAACGTCTGAGTTTTTTATTTATTTTAATAATTTCATTATCAATAACTTTATTCCAAACTAGACTTCTAACAATTCCAGGTTTCCCATTTGGAAAAACACTAATGCAGATAACGTTGATATTTTTTTGGCGACACAATTCAATTATAGCAATAATATTGTCGTAACAATTTTTTGAAATTTGATCAGATTCTTTTTTGTTTAATCCTATAATTTTTAAATCATTTATTCCGAGTTCAAGGACAACCCAATTTGGGTTTCCATATTGCAAATGATTCTTGAGCCTTTGTAAAATTTGCTGAGAAGTTTGACCGTGTATACCCAGGTTTACAATATTTGTATCTGTATCACATGTTGTACTTAATAGAAATTCCGTATTCCACTGGGCTATTCTTGAATCTCCTACTAACCAAATCTTGAAATTGTGATTACTCAAAAGTAACCTTGAGTCAATTTTCTTTTCTTCTAAAGGATCGAGCTTTAAGGAGTTATACTTTAAATAGTTTTGTTTATATAATAAAAACGCTGTATAAATAAGGATTGCCAAAATAATTAGGCCGGTACTAATACTTAGGATCATAATTTATTCTTCTATTTCGCCCAGCCGTTTTTAACATCCCAATTGATCAGTTCTGCACGTTCATTCATTTGGATTTTATCTCTGATTATTCTTGCAGGATTTCCAGCTACAATTACGTTTGACGGCACATTTTTACTGACAACAGAGCCTGCTCCAACAATAACCTCATCGCCAATTATTACTCCAGGTAGTATGATCGCTCCAACTGCGACAAAACATTTTTTTCCAATTCTGGTCTCAAGTAAGTAAGGCTGGTTATTGACTCTTTTACAATGATCATGACTCAAAATTGTAACTTGTGAAGCGATCAGGCAATTTTCACTTATATGAATACCTTGCGGATATAATCTATCTAAATGAAGGTTTCTTTCAAATATTACACTTGGGTGGACATCGTATCCCTTAATTCTATACAAGAGATTTCTAAGAAACTGAATCTTTTTTGCGACAAAAGTTCTGATTGCAAATTTTAGATATAATGTACGTTTTTCCATTTTAGTGTATCCTTTTTGAAAGCATTTCATTGTATAGTTGAATCAATTTTTCATAATGTGATTCCTCGGAGAAATTTTCTAGTGCAAAATCTCTCGCTTTTTTTGACATCTCCGTATACATTTCATCTGATAAGCCTGTTGCTTTTTGAACTACCTTAATCAAGTCACTTACATTTGCCATTTCAAAACCAAATCCTGTGATTCCTTCCAGGATAAGTTCAGGTATTCCACCTACTTTACTTCCAATTACCGGTTTACCGAAAGAAAATCCCTCAACAATCGTCATAGGGTTGTTTTCATACCATTCAGACGGCACAATTATAAACGAGCTGTTCTTAATTAACGAATTCAATTCTTCGCCCGACTTATAACCAAGCATCTCAATGTTTAAAAATTTACTGTTCTGAATTTGCTCCTGTATTTCAGGTAAAAGCGGTCCGGTGCCTGCTATTTTTAAATGATAATTTTCTCCTAGATTACCAAATGCCTGAATTAACGTTTTAAGACCCTTTTCCATTGACAATCTTCCGAAATATAAAAAATACTTTCCCCTTTCAGTACTTATATCGGTTTCCTTAAGATTAGGAGAAAAATTATAAAAATGAACCAAATTATTACGTAAATTTTTTCTTAAAAAATGCTTGTTAAAACTAAACTTACTTACAGCAATAATTTTATCGAAATATTTTTCGGGTTTAAAGATCCCGTTATTTAAATTGTATTCCACAAAATTTATTGTACTATAAAATAAATTTTTGCGGTTGCAGCGGTGTATTACACAATTTAATGATGTAGAAGTTATGCATCGTTCGCAAATTTGATTATCAGCGTTAAACAAGATATTTCTAGGGCACAACATGCTATAATCATGAATTGTAATAGCGGTAGGAATATGATATTTTTTTAATACGGCCAGAATAGAAGCCGTCAATACTCCCTTATATAAATGAATATGCGCAACATCGGGTTGTGTTTTTTCTATCAACTTCCTCAATTTTTCGGACGACTCAAAAGAGTATAATTGCCTTGGTGTTTTTAATATTTTCTTGTGGAATGGCAACTTAAGTATGTCAAAATCTTTGACAAATGAAGCGTCATATTCCGTTTTTTCATTATTAGGTGAAGTTTGAGAAAAATTCGACGACTTGTTGTCCGTATTTTTTCAATAGGTTTATCGTATTTAAATAGACAATGTCAGCCCCTCCGCGACGAGAATGGCAATTATTTATTTGAAGAATTTTCATTTATAAGACTTTTACATAGAGAAACGTAATCAGTGATCATTTTTTCGACTGAAAAATGATTTTGGATTCTTTCTTTGCCTGCCTGACCAAATTTGTAGCGTGACTTTTTATCACTCAGAAGTATTTCATCTTTGCGGCAAGCCCTGCGGGATCGGCCGGTTGTATCAAAAATCCTGTGGTTTCATCTACTATTAATTCGTTTGTACCCCCACCTGCAGATTGCTATAACAGGTTTTGCCAATGCCATATATTCCATAATTGAATTCGAGATTCCTTCGCTAAAGGTGGCTAAAACGCAAACATCCATAGAGTTAATAAAAGATTCAATGCCAGACTTTTTACCCAGGAATCTAAAATTGTTAATAAACGACTTATTTACAAAATCCTTTGCCAATGGAGAATCTGTATCACTTCCGATAACTAAAAAAGTAATATCGTTCCTTGTTTTCAAGACACGTTGTGCTGCATCAAAATAGGTCTTATAATCTTTATTATCAGTAAATGAAGCAACCATACCAATGATATATTTTGTTTTTATCTCCAATTGTTTGCGTATAGTGCTTTCATGGTCAATAACATTTATTCTGTTAAAATTAAATCCATTATAAATACAATAACTCCTTTTTTTAGGAGCATTATATGCCTTTAAACCGGCCTTCGAGTTGCCTATAATTACATTAGAAAATGGAAATGTTAACCTTGCCCTCAGCCAACTAACATTGAAAATATTTTGATTGAGAGGAGCATCCGTTACCAGTCCGTTTATGAATTTAATTTTTAATAATTTACAAACCGGCAAAGCATAGACGGCTGTCATGCTATCCCAACTATGAATTATGTCGGGCACAAAAACTTTGCAAATTTTATAAAGTTTATTAAAAATCGAAAAATCTTTTTTTGTCTTTCTTATCAGATAGTGTATTGGTATTTCCAATTCGAAAACTTCTTTATAATGAATATCCTTACCCATAACGATTAGTTCAAATTGAATATCGTTTCTAAGTTTAAGAACCTTCATAAGTTCTGTAATCCGCCTTTCTTTTCCTCCTGATCTTAAACTGTCAATAAAGAAAAGAATTCTCATATTCTGGTTTGCTTTAGCCATTCTTCAAAGAAAACCAAAGACCAGATCTTAGCACTAAAATCCCTCATCCCGCTTTTATTTCCTTCAATTATTTTTTTTACATAATTTTTATCCACGTAACTTGAAAGTAATGCGTTCGATGAAAGTACAGTGTCATTAACGTATTCTCTAAGATCATCTTTAAACCATAAAGACAGCGGAACTGCAAAACCCTGCTTGGGATGTTTTAAAATATTTTCAGGTAAGACCTTGCTCATTGCTGTTTTTAGGATGTGTTTCCCATCTTTACCTTTTAGCTTTAAATCAGATGGTATTTTAAAAGTAAGTTCGGCAAACTTATGATCCAATATTGGCACGCGCACCTCGAGGGAATTCAGCATGCTGGCACGGTCTACTTTTGTAAGAATGTCATCAACCATATAGGTTTGCATATCCAAATATTGGAGGTTCGTAATAAAATTATTACTTCTCTTATTTTTCAAAATTCCTGCTTTGAAAATTTCTGGAGAACTTTCGTTGCTCTTTATAAATAAATCATTTTTACGAAGGAGTTTTTTTCGTTCTTCGTTAGACCAAATACACAAATATGCACCTAAATAATCCCGTTTTTTGACAAGAAGTAGGTTAGACCTTTTCCAGCCATTTTTTGTGGGATTAATTTATGAATATTACCCCAAACGAAATTATTTAATGTCGCGGAGGCGGAAGATCTTTTATAAATGTTTTTAAAGTAGCGATATATCCAATAGCCTGCAAATAATTCATCTCCACCATCTCCCGACAGGGCAACAGTTACATATTTCCTGGCAAATTTAGAAACGTAGTAAGTTGGTATGGCGGACGAATCTGCAAAAGGTTCATCATAGGCATTTACAAGCTTTGGTAACAGATTGATAGATTCAGGCTCAATAATTTGTTCGCGATGTATACAGCCATATTTTTTTGCGACTTCACGTGCGAATTGCAACTCATTATATTTTTGCTCTTTAAACCCGATGGAAAATGTTTGAATTGGTTGAGCTGAATTCATTGCCATCATGGCAACTACGGAACTTGAATCGATGCCTCCACTTAAAAACGCCCCAAGTGGCACGTCAGAAACCATATGAAGTTTTACCGTTTCAGCAAATGCAGATTCGATTTCTTCTGCCCATCGTTTTTCACTTTTAGAATTGTCAGGTTCAAAATTTATAGCCCAATACCTTTTTATTTCTAGCGAAGCCTTTTCTTTAAATGATAATAAAAAATAATGAGCGGGCTTAAGTTTTTTTATTTTTTTATAAATAGATAAATCTCCCGTTATATACCCAAAAGCAAAATAAGAATCCAGGGCTTCAAAGGAGAATTGTGTATCAATATTCTTTGCCTTTAAAATTGATTTAATTTCTGAACCAAAAATAAATTTTTCGCTATCTGAATAATAATAAAAAGGCTTTATTCCGAACCTGTCTCTTGCGCAAAAAAGTTCTTGCTTATTGCTATCCCAAATTGCAAAAGCAAACATGCCGCGCAGATATTGAAGACAATTTACGCCATGCTCTTCATAAAGTTTTAGAATAACTTCCGTATCGGTTTTTGTTTTAAAAATGTATCCCTTTTGCTTAAGCTTCTCTCGCTGCTCTATAAAATTATAAATTTCGCCGTTAAAAACGATCCATTTACTTTCATCTTCATTTGCTAGAGGTTGGTGGCCGGTATTTAGATCAATAATACTTAAACGACGAAATCCAAAGCCAGCATTTTTTTTAATATAATAACCTTCATCGTCAGGTCCGCGATGACAAATAACATCTGTCATTCGTTTCAGTTCCGAATCATTAATCTTCTGGGAAATATCAAAGTTTATCCTGCCAACAATTCCACACATAACTTTACTTAAAATTTAATTTGTTATCGATTCTAAATAACTATTGACACTTACCGTAACAGATAACATTAGGTACAGCTTTACTATTATAAAATACAATTGAAATGTTCTACTATTGGTAACATTCTGAGATTCAATGCATTACAATATCAGGCGGTACAGTTTAAAAGCGGGTTCACATAAATTAACAAATAATTTTATAAATATTTTTCGAAGGCTTAATTATGAAATTATCTGACTGAAGGTTGAAATATACTACTGAAAATATAGTGCCCAGCCAATTGAATTTTGTTGAATTATCTTTTCACCTATTAAGATAACGAAGTACAATATTGAATATCAACTAAGATTTAGCCGTGCATAGGAATCTTATGTTTATAAATGGTTCAATTTTCTATTCCTCTTTAACTCTACACGTTAAGTCGGCACTATTTAAAATTTTAAATAGCAATTTCTTTTAAATGTACTTGGCTATTAATCCACTTGTAAGTCTCCGAAATGCCGTCTACCAGACGTTTAGAAGGGGCCCAACCCAGCTTATCTAAAATTAATTTATTGTCAGAATTCCTACCGCGTACGCCAGTAGGTCTGGGGATGTTATTGATGTTAATCGTTTTATCTGCGATTTCTGAAACCATTTTGGCTAAGTTATTAATAGTGATCATTTCTTCGGAACCGATATTTACAGGCCCTGTAAAATCACTATTCATAAGCCTTCGTACCGCTTCTATACATTCATCAATGTATAAGAACGACCGAGTTTGCTTTCCATCCCCCCAAATTTCTATTGTTCCACCGTTTTGTGTTTCGGCGATCTTTCGACAAATAGCTGCCGGCGCTTTTTCTTTTCCGCCTTGCCAGGTTCCAAGAGGGCCGTAGATATTATGGAATCGCGCTATACGAACTTGCATTTTATAGTTCCTATAATAGGAAAGATATAGTCGTTCGCTAAACAATTTTTCCCAGCCGTATTCACTATCAGGTGCAGCAGGATAGGCAGACGCTTCCGAGCATTTAGGATTATCCGGATCAAGTTGGTTATACTCTGGATACATGCAGGCAGATGAAGAATAAAATATTTTCTTTGCTTTGCCGATTCGACTTGCTTCCGCCATATTTAAATTTATAGTCGCAGAATTGTGCATTACCTCTGCATCGTGATTGCCAGTAAAGATATATCCGGCACCTCCCATATCAGCCGCTAGTTGATAAACTTCATCAAATTCTTGATCTGAAAGGTTTTTACAAAGCACTGGATCTCTCAAATCTCCAATAATAAAATCATCAGCTTCCGTTTTTGTGTATTCAGGATATTTTAAATCTACTCCGCGTACCCAAAAGCCTTCTCTTTTTAATCTGTTTACAAGATGGTTGCCGATAAATCCTCCAGCTCCGCATACCAAAGCTATTTTTTTGCTCATATTTTTTAAATTTTAATTTTTTACTTAATATTAACTCCAATTTATATTTCGTTTATGAAAGTAACCATTTTACGACCGTATTTTCTATAGTCTGCTAAATCGAGTGCTACTTTTTTACCGTTTTCTCCGATGGTTTCACATTTCGCTGGGTTTGAAATAATATATGACATTTTTTGAGCGAAGTTTTTTTCATCATACAAGTCAGCTACGAGAGCATTTATCATGTCTTTGAAATAATACCTTACTTCGCCATAATTTGTTGTTACGACGGGATTACCGGTTGCCAGGTATTCTCCAAATTTGTGAGGAAATCTTGCTTCATCCTGAATAGTAGGTCGTAAAGGTATAAGTAATCCCAGTGCGTTTTTGTACATTTCAGAAAGTTCCCGATCGGACAAATTACTTATGAGCTTAATCATTTTCTGTTTGGCCGACTTTGAAATATAACTTTCAATTTCAGCTAGCTGGTGAGGATGCCCATTTACAACCAGATAAAGAAATATATCCTCATTTTCTACTAATTCGAAGGAATTAATATTAAAAAATATGATCTCTTTATAGCCCGCTGCTCCACAAAACAAGAAATATTTTTGACCTGGAGTTTTTCTTATACCATTGTACCTGTCAGCGTCTACCATCATTGGTATTTTAAGATATTGTTTTCCAGGATCTAACTTTTTTACTATTTTAATTAAAAATTCGCTTATAACGAAAATTCTGTCGGAGATCTTAACTGCAAATCGGTCAAAAAAGTAATCATTAATTTTGTTGCCGATTCCCTTCCTGGTAGCCATTGAAGAATTATATTCAACAAAATTTAAAATAATTTTAAATCCAAATAACCGCGAAATTATCTTATAAAAAAACAGATGTCCAAAATCCATTGTCGACACTATAGCTACGTCTATTTTTTGCTTTTTATTGAGCTTTCTCACTACGACCAATTCTAAAATTCCTTCGAAAGGCTTTCTTATATTTCTTTGAAAAAAGCCACGAATTCGAAAAGGACTGCCGCAAGAATAAGCATACATTATTTTTCCTACATGACCCACTCTCTTGATGTCCGGATGATGTTCTGGATCATAAAGGCCACGCCTGCCAAGAATTTTGACACTTGCACCCTCTTCGGTTAAGGCCCTTGAGATTAATAATATCTTTTGTAATTCGGCATGACCATAAGGAAAGCCGGCGTATCCTAAATATAGAACGTTAGGTTTGTCGTTAACCATTTATAACTTAATTATAATCTAATGCGTTTTGTTTATTTTAGTTGAATAACAGATATATTTTTACTAATTACGGTTTTGACGGTTTCAAAAATTTTATATTTCACATCCTTCAAAAACCGGTAGTATCAGTTGGTTCAAGAAGGTGGCTTTAAATTTTTCCCTGACAGTAATGCTATCAAAATTGTTTGTGGCATATTCAACAGCTATATTACCAAGTTTGCTTCTTAAATTCTTTTCTTTGTACAAATCGCAAATTGCCATTTTCAATTTCTCGGCATTTCGTTCAGACACAACGTAGGCCCAGTGGTATTTTAACGCGTGCCTAGTTACAGCGGAATCAATATTTGAATAAACAAGGATAGGTGTTCCGGAAGCCATATATTCGCTGGCTTTTGTTGGCATTGAATATTTTAAATAGACAACAGATCTGGAATCAAAATCATTCGGCAATAAAAGCAAATCTGCATTCGAAAATATTTGAGGCAAATCACTATAGGCGACTGAAGGATTTATTTTGACAAAGCTAAATTTTGCCAAATCATCTAATATAGGATCGAAATTAGTTGCTTGTACATGAAACTCAATTTTTAACCCACTTAAAGTTAGATTTTTAATAGCCTCAATCACATCAAGAAAACAATTTCGAATTCCGATGCCTATCCTGCCTGCGTAAAGAATTGTAAATTCATTATCCACAGAATAATCTTTTTTTGTAAATCTGCCCCAATGTTTAATATCGATTGGATTGTGAAAAGGAATAAAGTTTACGCCATATCTTCTTTTGTATTCTTCACTCATTGCTTCACTAATGCTCATCAATATTTTTGCTGTAGACAATAAACTTCGAAATTTTCGATCTATGACTTTAAACCAAAAAGACTGAAAAATACTTTTTTCGCTAATAGTAAAAGGCCAATCATCCATTATGTGAATCGCGATAGGTAATTTTAATGTGGTATGGATATCATCTATTAATTCTAAAAGCTCCATGTTAGAAAGCTGGGTATATATGATATCGGGAGAGAAATTCTTTATCCAACCTAAAAGTTCGTCGCTGAGCACATACCGGCGCTTGTAATGAAATAAACCAGTCAAATGGAGCACGCGAAGGTATAAGTTACCAAACTTAGATATTTTTACGGATGATAAGTCAGTCAATTTACTTGAAAAAGTCGAAGTATTTATTGTGCCTGATTTAATTTTTTTCTTAAAAGGATTAAGATTAAAGGGAAATTTATGCCTTGTTTCATTGGATCCAAGATAATAATATTGATCACAAACTGTAAAATCAGGATTATATATATCGGCGGCAACAACCGCAATATTCATTTTATTCCAGCCGGTAAAAAGATTAGTCATGGTAATTCCACCTCCAGATGCCAGATCGAAATATTGGCCTACAATTAGAATTTTTGGATACTCCATTATTTATTTTTGTTTATATAAATGGCTGGTTAAATTATAGAAACAATTATATTCAAAAAAGACATATGTGTTGAATCAATAAAAAACGATTTTTTTAAATAATAATTGTGCGATCTCATATGTATTAAATTCTTACCACGATAATTAGAATCCAAATATTTTATATTGAAAATATTTTTTCATGACATCTTCGGGAATATTTCTCATTTCTTTTGAATAACAAATGCCTATTGATATCCAAACCAGTAAATAATTTAAAGAAAACGTCGTAACAGTTGCCGGATATAAAGAAATCATCCATAAAAGAATCCATGTAGCGCACGCTTTTGATAAAATATTTTTTGAATAAAAAAGCCCTTTAAGTATCGCAGGGACGGCTATTAACAATAAGAGACCTAAACTCACGACGCCGCCCTTTAAAATAATAGTTAAATAATCCGTTTCTATGCCATCTCTGTAGCCATCTTCCGTCGCACCCGTTGGGCAGTAAAACATACCTGCGATACCTTTACCTATTATCCAATCTTTTCTATCCAGATCCAAATAAAAGTAGTCCTCCACCTCGCTTCTTGAATCTTCATTTAATCTTTGAGCAATTAATTTGAAGGGGCCTTTGTTTGTTTCCGTAGATAATTTAATTCCGTACATGGCTAAAAAAAGTAAGACTACTATAGGAAAAACCTTAAAAAAAACATTGCTTCGGTTTGCGTAATTAAAGATTATATATGCACATATAAAAACATTCAACGACATAAATATTAGCCCGCGCCTTGCCCTTACTAAGGCAAAAAGAGTTGTCAGCGCAAGTACGAATAATACCCATATTTTTCCAGGCAAGTCCCGGTGTTTCTTTTTTGTATTATGATAGGTAATAATGAGTAAAATAAAGCCGCAAGATACTTCAAAAAATTTGGAGAAATATTCTATTACCGATTGCCCGTTCTCGCTGTCAGATGTCAGGAGGCTCCTAATAAAAATTACGTCGCAAAACAGAAATACAACACTAAGAATGAGAGCAGTATTAACCACTTTTTTCAGATAAAGAAGATTCATAGGAAAGAGTAAAATTAGTGGTGCCAAATATAGAAATATACCACTTGACCCATCAGTCAGTGTATTAAATAAATACTCTTTTTTGATAGAAAATCCTCTTAATACCACAAATAGGAGCCATAAAAGGTAAATCGTGTAAACATTTTTTAAATACTGATTTTTTATTTCAAATTTAATAAGTCTTGTAGCTGGAATAGTAAATAGAATTACACCCAATAATTGAAAATAAACAATCTTGGATAAAACAACGCCTGTTTGAATTAGCGTGTAGGATATCGTATAAATCATAAACCCAAGCCAAAATTGATTCCAGGCTTTCCCTGTTTTCTTTTTGGAAACTTCAAGGAATGAATATTCTTGTATTTGGTCGCTTATACTATTCAAAATTTACTAACTCGGGAGGTAATATAATAGGACAACAGATGAGTCCAACACAATTAAAGGACTTTTGCTTTATTACTTCAACAAAATAAATTTATCCACGTAAAAAATGAATAAAAATTTTAAATGGGCATCAAAATTCAATTGTCGTCCCATTTTTTAATTTGCCATAATTTCATTCAATAACTTAAAATGTTTATTAATGATTTCTTTTGTTGTGAAACCGGGCGGCACTGTCACTTCCAATTTATTATTTAGACAATACTTAATTCCATTCACCATGTCATTTGCATCTTTATAATTAGCCATATATCCATTTTCTTTATGCTTAATAAGATCAGGAATTCCACCTACATTAAAAGTGACAACAGGAGTGCCACATAGTAATGATTCAAGAATAACATATCCGAAAGTTTCTGCCAGAGAAGGGGCAATGAATATATCCGCTGCATTGTATACTATTACGGCCGAATAGTCATCTTTTAAATAACCCATAAATTTTGTTTTAAATGGGATAGAATCGCTAATCTCCTGATTAAATCCACTTCCAAAAATCAGTACAGATATATTTCTGAAATTTTGCTCGTACAACATTTGTAATGCCTTTTGCAGATAGTTCCAGCCCTTGTAAGGGCTATTAACAGTGATTGCGCCAAAAGCGATAATCGTATCGTTTGGATTCAGATTTAAAATCTGTTTTGCAACTTTTTTGTCAAAGCGCTTAAAAATCCTGTTATCAATAACATTTGATATGTAAAAAACCGGTTTATTTTTTGTTAATAGTGATTTTTTTGCACAATCATACAGCCAAGTGCTTGGAGAGACAAAATACAAGTTGTCAAACTTTGAGTATAAATTTATTTTTTTGTTGAATTCTTTATAGGATAAATCTCGTCGCTTATTCGACGGAAACATCTGGCAATTTTGACAACCTGACGCATATTTGGTACATTCAAAACTATGGTGGCAACCCCCGGTGATTGTCCACATGTCGTGCATAAAGAAAATTATAGGTTTATTTAGCTTTGCTAGTTGTTTAATGTTTGTTAGATTTAAAAAACCCCCATTTATCCAATGGAGATAAATTACATCTGCTTGTTTAACTACACTTCTTTTTGAAATATTTAAACCCAGGAACGGGAATGAAAATAATCCGAATTGTTTTTTTGCCTTTCTCGTAAGATATTGCAGTACTTTACCGTCCACCCATGAAATTAATTGGAAAATATTATGCCTATACTTTATTCTGCTATCACCCTTAATATCAGAGGATAAGGATAGCATATAAGAATCAATGCCAGCATCCAAAAATGCATTATGAAGTCTAAAAGCGGCGTTACCTGAAGTTGGCAAATGTTTTTGTATATGAACTACTTTCATTATTTGTTTTGAAAGGTTGTATTAATAATAGTTCTAAAGCTTTCTTCGAAAGTAGAAATTAGAAATTCTTTACGCGCAAAATCAAAGACTTTTCTACTAAGCACGCTTAATTGTTTAGGCTCTTCTGCGGCAAGTTTTGCTAAAACGTTTTGTAGATATTCGATCTTATAATCTTCAAGAAAAATGGCATTATCACCAAGCCTGTTAAAACCTGTGTTTCTTACAACAACAGGAATAAGACCGTGAAGCATGCACGTTGTAATAGAAGTTGAAAAGCCTTCTGAACACGATGGAAGGAGGGTATAAGAGCATTTTTCAATAATTGCCAGAAAAATTTGAGACTTCACAGTTACATGCCGATAGTCAATAATATTTTTTCTAACTGGTATTTTAAGAAGCCTTCTGTCCGTCGGATGCAACCCACAAATATGCAAAGTAATATCTTGTCTTTCCGAAAAAATGTCGATGAGCAGATCTAAGCCCTTGTGTACAGCCCCTGTTGAACCAAACCATAAAAAGTGCCGCCTTGTGGTCAGGTGATTTTTATCTCTGAAAATAAAATTTTCATTAATAATACCAGTTGGATAAATATTAAGGGGCTTATTGTATTGTTTTTCTAATGGCTCCGTTTCGCTCAAAGTAATTACCTGAGAGTATTTTATTTCAAGATGCTTGATCTTGTAAAAGAGCCCGCTTCTTGCAACTGGAATGTGTTTATAATGCCTGCTATAAAAATATTCTATACGTTTTTCTTCTTCTTTTTGAGAAAATTCCGGGTGATGTTCTGTCATATACAAAATTGTTGTAGCGTTTGATTGAGACTTCGCCATCAAATAAAAAACTTCTCCAAATCCAAATATTATATCATATTTCTTTTTTTTAATAATTTCTATTGAATGTATGTCATCATGGTTGATTAGATCGATACAATAGCCTAACTCAGAAAAAACCTTTATAATTTTTGAAATTTCCAAAAGTACTGTTCTTCCTACATAATCTTCAAAATTTATAAAGTAACCGTAAGTTAAATAACTGATCAACAATTTCTTTTGATGTAAACTGGCATCAAAGTTAATATTCTGCACCAATCCTGGTTCGAGGGTTCTTTGCCTATGAAAATACTTTTTGGTTTTTTCCCAAATTTTATTTTTAAGCTTAAGTGATAATTTATCAATAATTACAGCCAAAGATTGCATCAAGTTATTGGTTGAAGAGTAAGCTTCATTCTGATAATATAAAGCAGTTATCAAATACCCGGCGGCTTACAGGCACAAATTTCATTTTATAAAAATTATTGATTTTGACCTTGTTATTTCAGCCAAACTCCGGTCTTTTTTCTTACAACAATCATATGATATTGAAGTGGCGCTAAGATGAAAGCATTAAAATTGGCCAGAATAGCGGCAATAAAAAGTGAGGCCACTCCTAATTTGAAATATTTGATCAAGAGTAATGAGAAGAATATATACAAAAAAGGGCTTATTATGCATCCAATAAATTGAATTCTTAAAGCACTAATACCGTTTAGAAAACTCACATATTTACCCCCAAACAAAGAAATGCTAACGTATATAAATCCCCATAGGGAAAGAACAAATGTGATATTAACTTTACCTTTGCCAAGCCAGAGGTTATAGACTGTGCTTGAACAAATTAGCATTACACCCCCGACCAGCATAAAAATAATGTTTAAAATATTATATTTAGTGATGCTATTTCTTATCCATTGAATGTCATTGCTGTGGTATGCTTCGGTGGACGCAGACCAAAACGGTGCTAAGAATATATTAAATACCATGTTAAAACTCCGAAATATTTAAAAACTATATTGTAAGATGTCACATCAGCTGTACCGAAATTTTGGGCAATGATAATATTTGCAGTTTGGAATTGCACAATTCCAGCGACCTGAATTATAAAAAAAATAACCCCGAAATTAAATAAGCCCTTAGCATATGAAAATTTTATTTTAGAAAAGCTAGGTCTATACTTTTTGTAAACTCCCCTGAAAAAATAAAAGTTTGCGCCGACGAGAACCAAAATGGAGAAAGACAAAAAGCAAGTCCTAACTTAATCAATGAGCCAGGCGTTGTTTTTACAAGAATAATAATGAAAATCAAAGAGAAAATTTGACCCAGAACATCTATTAATGCTGATTTTGCAGGTTGTTGATCTGCCAAAATCAGCGTTGTGATTATTCTAAATACAAAATCAAAACAAAAATAAGTGAATACTATAATTGCTAAGATTGAAATCTCTGGTTCCGCATATTCTCTGAAATGTTTAATATATTGGGCCCAATTAAGAAAATGATTTATCGATAGAAAATAATGCCCAGACAGCGAAAAAGATCATTGCAAGAATTGCATAAGTTGTACTTACATACACCTGCGCAAGTTCATCGTCACCCTTGGCTTTGGCTTCTGCAAATTTGTTTCGAAGCCCCTGTGTTAGCCCAATATCAAAAAAACTAAACCAACCTACTATTGAACTTAATTGTAAGCCAAATGCCATATTGGGCAGGCTTGATATAATTAATAGTCAGAGGCACAAATATTAAGCTAATCGCAATGCTTAATCCTTTAATAAAGAAAGAAGCAATTATGTTTTTTTTTGCTTTTACACTTCGCTGATGACCTTTATTAATAAAACTGTTAAAAAAAGTGACGGGTGCAAGAAGGTAACCTTTCATCATTAATTAAAAAAATGGCAGAGATGAGAATTTTAATCGGCCCGGTTCAAAGATATTAATGTTTATTTTTTAAAACTCGATGGACAAAAAAACATGAACCAGGAATGATTAATTTAATTTTGAAGTTGTATATGGTAAACAAAAAGTTATAAAATATTATTAATTAAGAATTGTAAAAATTTGGCATTTGAAAATGAAAAATTGAGCTGTTATGCTATTATGAATGAGAAAACGAATTTGATTGCACAATTGTTGCCTCTTTCCCAAAAATAGTTTCGTCTTTTAATCTCGCTACTAATATATAACCCAATGAAGGAAGATAAGCTTTCACAGTTCTGTTTTTTACTGCTAAAATTTTGCCATCCGTAGAATACACCGGGCCGTCAATAATGCGGGCAGAGTCCTTTATATCTACTGCGATTTTAGTAGCTTCAATTTCATCGTAATCATTACAAAATTCTTTGATTGTTAAAACTTCTTCATGAAAAATTACTGCCGGAGTTCCTTTCCAAAAAAGGAAATTGATTACACCGGAAACTTGTTTTACGATCTCCATTTCTTTTTCGGAGATATAGACAAACACATGCGACCTGAAAAGCGGTTTACTTTGAATTTTTGTACGTCTTAAAAAATGAGCTTTTGTAAGAACTAAAGGACAAAAATTATCGATTTTCTTTTTTGATAATTGTAATGCGACCTTTTTTTCGCAATCCGCCTTTGTATAAAGAACATACCAATTTTTCTGCATATTAATTTTTTTTTAAAAATTTTAAATTGCAGTAATTCAAAGGATTGAAACAATGTTTAAATTGACAGGGCTTCGCCTATCTCACTTACATCGTTTATGTATTGAGTCAGATAATTTTTCATATAAATTGATATTAATATTTTGTCAATGATGTTTTATCCCTTTTTACGATATCTTTATTTCCATACACATAATCATACCCATATCCATAATTATTCTTGAAAAAGCCTCTCACTTTAACTCCATTAAAAATTATCGCTGGATTATTGATAGGATTTATCTGGTTCCGTTCATCAATTCTTTTGATAATAACTTTTGGAGTATACTTGTGTCTTACTATATATAAAGTCGCATCACACAATCCTGTAATCAAATAGCCATCGGTTACTAAAACAATTGGCGAAGTATCAATAATAATAACATCAAAAATATTATCTAGATATTCAATAATATTATTAATCCTGCCATTAGATAAGAGTTCGGTAGGATTTTCGGGAAGTTGCCTGCAGAAATAAAAAATAAGTTATCATCTGCTTTTACGCGTTTGATAATTTCCTCGGGTTCCTTCTCTCCTGTTAAATATTCGGTTATGCCTTCTTCTTGTGTTACGTTTAATATCTTGTCAATGGTCGGATTGTTTAAATCTAAATCCACCAAAACAACTTTTTTGCCGGTAAGTGAAAGGCTTACTGCCAGATTTGCAGCTATAAAGCTTTTTCCTTCACCTGATATGCTGGAAGTAACCAATATCTTTTTATGATTATTGTCAACTCCTAAAAAGGATAATGAAATTCGAAGTTTTCTGAATTCTTCCGCAATAAAACTTCTTTTCCCTTTTTGAATCACGAGCGGCGTATTGGATTTGTCAAACGCTACCTCACCGATAATCGGAATAGAAGTGCGGGATTCTAATTCATGTCGGTATAACACTTTGCCCGATAACGATTCTTTTATTATTATTATGGCAAAACACAAGCCCAAGCAAAGACACAATACAAAAAAGATATACCAGTGACTTTTTTGGGCTAACTGGCGAATAATTTGCCTGCGCATTATCTACAGTCGCATGATCGGATACCGTTGATGCATAGGACAATTCACTTTCTTCTTTTTTTTGAAGTAAAAAGGCATATATCTGGCTTTTTGTAGCTTGTTCCCTTGTTATATCAAGAAGATCACGTTCTTTCTCGGGAACTCCCTGCAACATTGAATTATAGGAACCATTTGTACTGTAAAGATTCTGCTTTGCTGCGCTGAGGCTACGTTGCTGGCTTTGAATATTTTGTAAAATGCTGGGTTTGATTTTGCTTATTTGATCCCGGATAGCTACAAGTGTCGGGTTATTTTCTCCAACGGTCTTCCTCAATTTTTCATGCTCTAATTCCAAATTATACAATTTATCCAATAATTGGGAAAGCATAGGATCAGATACGCCGAAAGTCGATGGAGCGATTGCGGCGCTGTTTTCCTTATCAGTCACAAATTTTTGAACCTGATCCAGAATAGATAATTGCGTATTATAATCACCAATTTTTTGGTCATTGATACTTACATTTTGCAAAAACATTTGGCCTTGCACACCTACATCCACTGCGTTTTTGCCCGATTTATAGGATTGAACTCTCTTTTCGATAGAATCTAAATCATGCGCCACCACTTTTAACCGGGCCTCGACAAATGATAGCGTGTTACTCGCTAACTGGTTCTTTTCATTTATTGCTGATAGATCGTAAGCTTTAATCAATTGATTCAATATATCTTCTGCTCTTTGCGGAACCTCATCTCTGAAACTTAAATCAATAACAGACGACAATTTGCTGGATGCTTCTGCATTTAAACCCGAGGTAAGATCTTGTGCAACATCCCTGGGATTTGACAAGGAAAAATAAAATTGACGCTTGGTCGTATCCGAAGCATCGTAATATTTGTTAGGAACAAATTGCAATATTCCAAAAGGAGTGGTTACTATTTGATTAATTGGATAACTATACTTATTATTCAATAAAACGATTTGATTGGTTTTATTATATGAGAATTTTATTCTACTGTTAGCTTTTGTTCCACGCAAAGAATCAGGATCAGGTGATTCAATCGTTATGGGCGAAAGAGTATATGCTGAAATTGTATGGATTTTGCCTTCTTCATAAACAGGTGCGTATAAAGCCAGCGACTTTACAACGTTTGTCATTAAGGTACGTGACTGTATGATCTCAATTTCATTTTCAACAATCTTTTTCGAAGAAATTTGATCTAAAGATTCCATTAATTTAGAATCTTCATTGCCCTTTTTTTCATCTTTTATGATGATTGTAGCAGTAGCCTCATAAACCGGAATTGTGTAATGAAGATATGCAAATGCAATACCCAGTGCCATAGCAATCGCTGTCAAAAACAATGGCCAGTACGGAAGATATTTCGTAACTACTTGCTGAAGCAAGGAGTCTTCAATCTCTTCTTTCATATTATGATTACTGTTTGACATCATATGATTAAAATTTAACTCTATCTAAAACCACCACAACTATCGATAAACTGCCTAGAATTATTGGCAGTAGTTGTTGAGTCCTGCCTGCTGCAGCAACGCGTGCCTTATTCGGCTGAACATATACAACATCGTTTGGTTGAAGATAATAATACGGTGAATTAAAGAAATTTTCTGAATTCAGATCGATATGACGCGTTTTCTTTTTCCCATTTTCTTCCCTGATTAAAAGCACATTGTCCCTTCTGCCATATATGGTCAAATCGCCAGCGAGACCAATAGCTTTCAATAGCGAAATTTTTTCGCTGGGCACTGTAATCACGGTTGGCTTGGCCACCTCTCCTAAAACCGTTACCTCAAAATTTAAAAATCTGACTTCTACCAGTGGATCCACCAGTAGCTTTTTGGTGAGGATCATATTTGTTATGTCATCCTTAACTTCCTTTTTGGAAAGACCGGCAACTTTAATAGTGCCAAGAACCGGTAATTGAATTGTACCATCGGAACTCACGAGATATCCTCCCGGCTCCGTGGTGCTGCCTGTGACAGTTGTAGATCTGGCAATATTATTATTTGGAGGATTAAAGATGGCCGACGCCTCAGCGTTTAAGCTACTTATGGTAATTCCCAGGATGTCGTTTGCCTCTATAGGTGCCGAAATATCAGAACTTCCTTGTGCAAAAGTTGTATCGGGAACATTATAAAAATAAGTAGCTTTTTTGGTGTTGGTGCAGGAAATAAACCCAATAGACAGGCATATAATAAGAATAGTATTCAGAGTTCGGAGCATAAGCTAAATTTATTCGGTGAATTACATCACATGAATTGGAAATCCCGAAGATTATTTGGTAAATCTAAGAAATTGGAGTACGAATCTTGCAATAGTAGCGGCTATCTATAGAATTTGGAGCGACTTGACCGGATAATCCATTAATTCTGTTGTCAACTAGTGGAGACCCTGGATACGGATTTTTATTTAAGATTTAATAATTCAGATTGCAAACATAATAGTTTAAGATTTAATATCCAAATATCCCAATTTTAATTTTATGTTACCTAAGCGGATAAACGCTGTGATGGGAATACCTGGTAAAATAGATAACGGCCACAATTGATAATTATTTTTGACACAAAGATTTTTATTACAAGTTTTTTCCTGTTAGCATGATAAATCTAAAGTACGTACCTTACACAAAGAATATACTCCATCTCTATAATTTACATAATTCCCCCAAATGATTAAGATACTGCTTGCAGATGATCATGTAATAATCAGGGCAGGCTTAAAGATCTATATTAAGAACATAATACCTGACTCAGAAATAGAGGAGGCCTACGATGGCGATTCCACTTTCGAAATGATAAAAAACAATGAATATGCGCTTATTATATTGGATATCAATATGCCCGCGACAGACTCTTTTGGTCTTGTAAGTAATATTTTAGCCGTTAAGTCCAAATCAAAAATTTTAATGTTTAGTATGAATTCGGAGGAGATCTATGCAAAAAAGTATCTTACCCTGGGGGCTTTGGGCTACATAAGCAAAGACGCATCTGCTGACGAGATAAGAGAAGCTATTACCAACGTAATGAATAATAAAAGATACATAAGCCCGTCGCTGACACAAGCGCTCGCATCAAGTGCGTTAGGTAAAAGGGGCTATAATCAAAATCCTTTCGACCTCTTATCGCCAAGGGAGCTTGAAATAACGAGGCATTTAATGAAAGGAGAAACCGTATCAGAAATAAGTCGCTATTTAAACCTCCATACTTCCACAATAGGTACTCATAAAGCCCGGATATTTGAAAAGCTTAATTGCAACAACGTTATTGGCCTGACAGAACTGGCCCGGATTCATAATTTTACTCAGTCGGACTAAATCAAAATTTTAAAATCTCTCATAAGTCTGTCAACATGCCTTTTGTTTGTCTTAAGTTTGCGGCCCATGCCACCATTTCTTCAGAAGACCAGGATTATTATCACTTGCAACAAACGATTGTCATTTTATCTTGAAAAAGAAGTGAAAGAACTTGGGTTTAAAATATCCAGAACTTTCACAACGGGCGTAGAATTAAAAGGAACATTAAATGATTGTGTTCGGCTGAACCTGAATCTTCGCTGTGCAAGCCAGGTGCTATACTCCATACGATCATTTGAATGTAATAACCCAACACAACTTTACGAAGCGGCAGCTTCCATTGATTGGGAAAATATTTTTGAAAAAGATGGATATTTTTCAGTTACGAGTACCGTTGATCATCCTACGATAAATAATTCTTTGTTTGCAAATGTAAAGGTTAAAGACGCAATTGTAGATCGCTTTCGCCAAAAATTGCAGGAAAGACCGAACTCGGGATCTGACTTGAGTAAAACGGTAATTCATTTATTCTGGAAAGAGGAGACCGCAGAAATTTTCATTGATACCTCCGGCGAAACCTTAGCAAAACATGGCTACCGAAAAATTCCCGGGAAAGCCCCGATGTTAGAAGCGCTTGCATCGGCTACTTTATTGGCTACCAATTGGAACTTTCACGCTCCATTTATTAACCCAATGTGTGGCTCAGGCACTATCGCTATCGAAGCTGCACTAATGGCAACAAACAGGCGTCCTGGATTATTTAGAGACAATTATGGATTTAAACACATTTCAGGATTTGATGAAAATTTCTACCAGGCACAAAAAAAAAGTTTGTTTCAACAGATCAGTGATTTACCGGGCTTGAAAATAATTGCTTCAGATGTTAGCCAGGATGCGATAAATATATCCGCGATAAATGCCGCCGCCGCCGGAGTTGAGTCGCTGATTCAATTTAAGGTTTGTGATTTTGCTGACACTCCTTTGCCACAAGACAAACCCGGACTTATTTACTTCAATCCTGAATATGGCGAAAGGATGGGCCAGGAAAACGAATTGAAAGATGTATATTCCAGAATAGGGGATTTTATGAAAAAAAATTGTAAGGGTTATACCGGGTATATTTTCACAGGAAATCTTGAACTTGCAAAAAAAATTGGTTTAAAAGCCAAACGTAGAATTGAATTTTATACGAGCAAAATAGATTGCCGTTTGCTGGAATATGAATTGTATGATGGCACAAAAAGAACTGATAAATAATAAAATGCTATCGCAAAATTTAAATAATTTTATGAGTGAAAGTCTTATCTACGGGTGATTTCATGGAGCCCTGTTAAGTGTTTCCTAAATCAGCAAAATATCTTTGTATAAAACCTTTCGTTTTTTCTAACTTGCCCTGCACAAATTATTTATATGATGAAAGCTTTACTAATTCTTAATATAATTCTTATCTGCCTTGTCGGTTATTTGTACTACCTGCATTTTCGCTCCGTACAAAAACAGGAATTGCATATAAATCAAAATAATTCCCGCGTACAACAAAAGACCGGTTTTAAAGTTGCCTACATTGATCTTGACTCGCTACAGATATAATTATTCTTATTATAAAAAAATAAAAGACAGAATTTGAACGCAGGCAGGCGGCGGCAAATGATGAAATAGGCGGCATGCAAAAAAAATACCAGGCAAGAGCCATGCAGTTGCAGCAAAAAGGATCTACTATGAATCAACAGGAACAGGAAGCTGCCATGCAGGAAATTAATAAAATGCAACAGGATCTGCAAGCAAGAAAGCAAGTGATTGATAATGATCTGTATAATTACAATTCTAAAATGAAAGAAGATATATTGACCCGCATACAAAACTTTCTGAAACAATATAACAAAGATGGAAAATATGCTTACATCTTTTCCTATGAGCCCGGATTTATGTTTTACAAAGATTCTACATTAAATATTACGCCTGATGTAGTTGCCGGTCTTAATGATGAATACTCGAAAAATAAAAATTGATTTGGCCAGACCAATCTGAAATAAATATTTATCTTCAATCCCGTTATAAAAACGGGACTTTTTTTATGAGTGAACACGCCACTACCTTTAAACCAAGCCTTCGCCTTTTCGATGCAACTATGATCGTGGCGGGATCAATGATCGGTTCCGGAATTTTTATTGTAAGTGCCGATATCGCACGAAATGTAGGAAGTGCAGGTTGGCTGATTGTTGTGTGGTTGCTGACCGGCTTTATGACACTCACCGCTGCATTAAGTTATGGGGAATTAAGCGCTATGTTTCCAAAAGCAGGCGGCCAATATGTTTATCTCAAAGAAGCCTACAATCCATTAACCGGATTTGTATATGGCTGGAGTTTTTTTGCTGTAATTCAAACAGGAACCATAGCCGCTGTAGGAGTTGCATTCTCAAAATTTGCAGGATATTTTTTTCCGTCGCTGGACTTAAAAGATGAGAATATTTTATTTCAAGCCGGGTATTTCAAGCTTTATCCTGCGCAGCTTGTATCTATCCTATTAATTATTTTTCTTACCTGGTCTAATACAAAAGGCGTAAAAGGCGGCTAAATGGATTCAAAACATTTTTACTTCAACTAAAATTCTTTCTTTATTTGGATTAATCATTGCAGGAATTATTTTTTTTAAACCCGAGGTGTGGCATGCAAACTGGGTTGGCGCTTTTGATATGAAAAAATTAAGTACCTCAGGCATAGAAGGCGTTATCGGCGCAGCGGCGTTGGGTGCCATAGCCGCCAGTATGGTTGGTTCAATTTTTAGCAGCGATGCCTGGAACAACGTAACATTTATAGCCGGTGAAATTCAAAATCCGAAAAGAAATATTGGCCTTAGCCTTTTCCTGGGAACGTTTATTGTTACAGTCATTTATGTTTGCGCCAACCTGATGTACATTGCGGTATTGCCTTTGCATGATATCGCTTTCGCGCTGCAGGACAGGGTAGCTGTTGCCGCCGCCAATTCGATGTTTGGCAATATTGGAACTTACATCATCGCAATAATGATTATGATCTCAACTTTTGGCTGTAATAACGGGTTGATTCTTGCAGGAGCAAGAGTATATTATAGCATGGGTAAAGATGGGTTATTTTTTAAAAAGGCATCTTCTTTAAATAAACATGCAGTCCCCGAATGGGCACTCTGGGCGCAATGTATTGTCGCATCTCTTTTATGTTTAAGCGGTAAATATGGAGATCTTCTTGATATGATCTCTTTCGTTGTCGTTATATTTTATGTGCTCACTATTTATGGCATTTTTATTTTAAGAAAAAAAAGGCCCGATATCGAGCGTCCTTATAAAGCGTTTGGTTATCCCGTGTTACCTGTAATATATATGCTTATGGGAATAGCATTTTGTATTTTACTGATAATTTATAAACCTGATTTTACCTGGCCTGGCCTCATCATAGCTTTGCTCGGTATTCCCATTTATTATCTTATTTCTCCCAAAAAAAATAATGTAAATATTGAATAATGGCGGTTGATTTTGATAAATTATTTGCAGATATTTCGAAGCTGAAAGTTGCTGTAATTGGTGATGTGATGCTTGACACATATTGGTGGGGGAATGTAGAAAGAATATCTCCCGAGGCGCCGGTGCCCGTAGTGGCAGTAAGCAAAAAAGAACAAAGGATAGGCGGTGCAGGCAATGTTGCTTTGAATGCACAATCACTTGGTGCAAAAGTGGCACTTCTTACTATTTTAGGTGATGATGCAGATGGCGTTCAGCTTAGGCAATTGTTTCAGGACAACAATATTGACACGCGATTTATTTTTGAAAGTAAAAAAAGAATTACTACAAATAAGATCCGGATTATAAGTCGCAACCAGCAAATGATGCGATTGGATGCCGAACACACCGAAGATATAGATGAGCTTGACGAAACAAAATTGCAAAACCAAGTTGAAAAGTATATTCTTTCAGAAAAACCCGATGTGGTTATTTTCGAAGATTATAACAAAGGCATTCTTACAAAAAATATAATAACCAATGTAATTGAAATTTGCAATCAAAAATAATATTCCAACGGCCGTGGATCCAAAAAGAAAAAATTTTTTTTCCTATAAAGGATGCAACTTTGTTTAAGCCCAATTTACATGAGGTGATAACAAGCCTTAATTTGATTCCTGAAGAAATTACGGGTGATGTGCTTTCTGATATTCATACTAAATTAAAGGAAAATTTGAATCATAGTATCTCGATGATTACGTTATCGGATAAGGGAATATTTTACCAGGAAAATAATAATAAAAATATCATTCCATCTCATCGAAGAAATATCGCAGATGTAAGCGGCGCAGGAGATACTGTAATAGCCGTGGCTTCTATAATATATGCTTTGACAAGAAATACCCGTCTCGCCGGGGAAATGGCAAATGTTGCCGGCGGAATTGTTTGTGAAGAGGTTGGAACGGTTGCCATTAATCGGGAGAAACTAATAAGCGAGTGCAAGGAGTTAATAAGAGATTGATTGCGTCATCACGTTTTAGGTAAAATGCTTGTAACAAATAAATAGCGATGATCCATGCGGCCTTAGTTTTACACTTTTTTTTATCACTTAATGGCAAGCCAAAATTGTAACATCTCAAATAAGATTGAAGCCCATATTTTTTAATGGATGTAATTTTGAAGGAACAAAACAATAGATAAAATGCAAAAAATTTCAATTGCAATACACGGAGGAGCAGGCACTATCGTGAAAGAAGATATGACGGCAGACCTGGAAGAAGCCTATAGAAATGTTTTAAAGGAAGCATTGGATAGTGGTTACGCAGTTATAGAAAATGGTGGCACGGCATTAAATGCGGTAAAAGCGGCTGTAGTAATCCTGGAAGATAATGCACTTTTCAACGCAGGAAGAGGTTCTGTATTTACAAAAAAAGGATTAAATGAAATGGATGCTGCTATTATGGACGGTAGCAATTTGGACGCCGGAGCAATTGCAGGTGTAAGAAATATCCGAAATCCTATTGAGCTGGCTGAAGAAGTTATGTTACACAGCGGGCATGTATTTTTGAGCGGAAAAGGTGCGAACGATTTTGCTATAAAGCAAGGCATTAAGTTAGAGCCCGATGAGTATTTTTATTCAGAATATCGCTACGATCAATGGCGCCAAATAAGAGACAGTGATCTCTACCAGCTTGATCATAAAAGTGACAAGTTAGTCGGCTTAATGAAAGATAAAAAATTTGGGACAGTTGGCGCTGTGGCCTGCGATGGGGAAGGAAATATTGCAGCCGGTACTTCAACCGGCGGTATGACTAACAAGCGTTATGGACGCATTGGCGATAGCCCGATGATTGGGGTGGGCACTTATGCTAATAATAAAACATGCGCTATTTCGTGTACGGGTCATGGTGAGATATTTATAAAAGCAGTCGCCGCGTATGATGTAAGTTGCCTTATGGAATATAAAAATATGACGCTGCAGCAGGCTTGCGAAGAAGTGGTTCTAAAAAAATTAGTGGCCCTGCACGGAGACGGCGGGCTAATCGGCATGGATTCAAAAGGAAATGCTGCAATGGTTTTCAATAGTGCGGGAATGTATCGCGGATTTAAAAACAGTGATGGCGAAGACGAAATTGCCATCTATGGAAGTTGATTTAAAAGTATGAAGAAAATTGCCCTAATAGTTGCCGCCGGAAAAGGCGCCAGGATGAATAATGAAATTCCAAAACAATTTCTTTTATTGAAAAATAAGCCGATTTTATATTATTCAATAAAAGCATTCCTGGACGCGTATGACGATATTGAAATTATTTTAGTGCTTCCTGGAGAGCATATCGGCAAAGGCCAGGAAATAATAGATGGATATTTTGATAACTCACGGTTTAGGTTATGCGCAGGCGGAAGAACGAGATTTCACTCTGTTCAAAATGGCCTCGCTTTAATAATGGAAGACAATGCCGTTATATTTGTACATGATGGCGTAAGGTGTTTAATAACGCCGGATCTTATAGAACGATGTTATGCAGGTGCAATGGAAACAGGCACTGCTATTCCTGTAATTGATTCCGCTGATAGCATTCGGTTGATTACGGCTAACGGGAATAAAATTATAGATAGAAATAAAATAAAGCTTGTTCAAACTCCCCAAACTTTTCACAGTAAAATTTTATTGCCGGCTTTTAAAATTGATTATAAAGATAAATTTACTGATGAAGCTTCCGTGGTGGAGGCTTATGGTCTTAAAGTGAATTTGATTGAAGGAGAAAGAAATAATATTAAGATCACAAACGCCGCTGATTTAATTATGGCCTCATTGTTATTGCCGGAATAATCTTGCTATTGCCGGAAGCCTATTAACTTTTATACCCGGATATTTTTCTAAACCTGCCCCGAAGCTTTTATAAAAAAATGCAAGACTTTTAATATTGCTTCCTTCAAAGTCGAGCAGCAAATTTTCTCCTGCATGCTCTTTAATAAAATAGTCAATCATAAAATGAGATGCCCCCGATGGTCTTCCCATCAGGATGATTGCCAACCAAAATATAATAGGCCCTGTTATGTGAGAAAAAAAATACGCATGACGCCGTCAATTGGTTTTGGGAAGAATAAACGCCGTACGAAACTGCCATATTTTTTTTATGCAATTGGTCAAATAATTTTGAAAAATTTTGATAGTCTTTTTTGGTAATCGGTGAGAAGTTTTTTGTTTGCTCACTTGCAAGCGCAATAATATCTGAAACGGAAATATTTTTTCTGGCAGTGTTTCCCTGCGATAGCCTTTTCTTAATATTTCTTAAATGACTTTCGGAAAATCTTGCTGATAAATTTTCGTAAGTATCTTTCAGCAATAACGTATAATTGTTCCTTTCATACATGGGATAGACGGATCTATGAAAATAAATTATCACTGTTTAAATAAAAATCCCAGTATTTAAATTTTGAAGGAATATTTTCAAGAAAAATAGTCACTAACTCCGGTGATATATTATTACCAAAAATTCCAAGCTGCGCACAAAAAAAAGGTTGGTATAAATAATGAATAGTGTATTTCTTATTCCATGTTAATGGCATTACAATTTTATAATCACCAATTATCAATGCATCCCAATGTTTACTCATTGCATCCAGGTAAAACGAATAGGCATATATTAACCCATTTTTTACACTTGTCGATACAGTTATCCCATTTAGCCTTATCAATATTATCATGAGAGACATATAAAATTTTATCTTTCATTTTATTGCATAATTAAAAATAATTTAAAGATCGGGCTCATTAAAAAATTTTGCAAACCGGAAATTTTGGATATCAATACTGAATGAAATATTTTTCCAAAAGCGGTTACCGGTTAATGTCGATTTAAAATAATCTGCATATACTTTACTGTAAAGTATGGGGATATAAATATTGATTAAATTTTTTATCAGGGATACCTGCAGACCTGCATCGTAAATAAATTTACCGGTAGGCGGATTCGGTTTCCACGCTTCAGCATAAGTTCCTGCATCAAAGAAAATTTTTAAAGGAATTTTTAAGGGAAGCACTTCCAGTGGATTAAATTTCTTTGGAAAATCGGTTACAAAGTTTGCAGCAGCGAGCCAATTATCCGTCTTGCCAATTTTGGCAGCAAGCAAGTCAGATCGCACTTTGAAAGCGCCATCTGTCATCATTATTTGCTGGGAGCGCACTCCCTGAAATTCATTGCGGCCTGCGAAATAATTGCTGTAAGTATAATCTTCATAACCGTTTGCTCCTGTCATATTTAGATGATACCTGTCAGTTTCAAACTGTTTAAAGGGAGTTTTATCACCTAAATAAATAAACTTTCCACCAAAAATTCTCAGGTTCAATCCGCCACCTTTTGCATAGTTAAAAAAATATTTTCCTTCAAAAGCCAGCCTGATAAAATCTGTAGTTTGCTCTGCTTTTAGCTCCGCTGAATAATGATATAATATCCGCTTATTCTCAATTCCAAAAGTTAACTGGTTTAAATACCGGTTAGCTTTCGGATAGGTGATCACATCCACCTGGTTGATCGTATCTCTTGTAAATAGTAAACCTGTTTCCTGGATAAGATAGGTCTTCCATTGCATCCATTTATTAATATTACTTGTTGCGTATTTATTTCTGAAAGTGATTTTCAATGAGGGAACAATTTTTGAAAATCCCATAAAATTTTTTGTTCCTGTTGAATCGGTAAATTCATCCATGGTGAATTTCTCGCCGCTTACAGATAGCTCTGCTTTTCGTATGAGGCCATAGCTTAAAAAATTATAACCAATTTTTCCAATTCCCGCGAAAGTCTTGCTGCCAGTTGCATACATAGGAGCAACAATAAAATGAAAGTTTGGTTCGGGCAAAGTATAATTGTGCACGAGTGCACCAACCATGAGTTTATCATAATAATTATATCCTATGGCAGGAGACAGAAATATATAATTATGATGATCAGTATTATTAAAATTATAAAGAAAAGAAAGCCTGATATCTTTCTTTGCTTCAGGCTTCATTCGTCCCTTTTTATGTAACAGCGAAAACATAGTATCAACATTTTTCCCGCTCACCGTTGCAACTACTTGTTTAAAATCATCCGGTGAGGGATGTTTAAATTTCCATTGCCTGTAATATTCATGAAGACAACTATCGAATAAAGGCTCGCCAACATAGTCTTCAAGCAGTTTCATCCATTTGCCCGTTTTATAATAAGCCGTTAATCCATAATTCAACTCTGAAAAATCTTCTGAGCTTGTTGCAATTGGCTGATCTTTTTTATTGACTATTTCAGTTCTGTAATCAAGATTAGTTTGATCGCCAGGAAATTTTTCATCCAAAAAATTTTCCCGGTTTTTCTCAGTATGCGATTGATTATATTTTATCTTTTTATATCGTTATCAAAATAAGTATTCATTCCTTCATCCATCCATGGATGCGCCCTTTCATTGCTTGCAAGAATACCATAAACCCAGTTGTGGCCCACCTCATGCTCTATGGTGAGATCTAAATCTTTGGCTGAAATCATTGGCGTAATGCTGGTGATAGTGGGATATTCCATTCCACCATTAAAGCCCATTTTTGCTTCAACCGCCGTTACATTATTAAATGGATATTCACCGAGCCATTGACTTCTGGTTCGCACCGCATCTTTAATAAACTGAATGCTGTTTTTCCAAACGGGTAGGTCAGAAGAAGTAAAAAAAGACCAAGCATTGATTATTTTTCCTGAAGGCAATAATAAAGTATCATAACGAACCAAGAATTTTTGTCTGCAAACCATGCAAAATCGTGTACGCTATCCTGTGAGTAAGTTAAAGTTTTTCTTTTAATATCGAATGCCGCCGCTGTGAAAGAAGATTTTATTTGCAGGTATTTGCTTTTTTATGTTCATTTTCTTTGCAGCATATGGCAGATGTTTTTTTTTGGGCATCTTTATAGTATCTCGGATCGATTTATCAATGGTTCTTACCTGGTGCCTGTACCATATCCTTTGCTTTATCTTTAAGCCATTTTATTTCATCCTGATTTTGCAACTCGCCCGTAGCAGCTACCACATAGTCTTGTGGAACATTAATTTGGACATTAAAATTTCCGAATTCACTGTAAAATTCTCCCTGGTCAAGATAGGGCATCGGATGCCATCCGTCTTTATCGTAAACGGCAGGCTTTGGATACCATTGCGTGATTTGGTAGGTGTGTGCAACGTGACCGCCTCTTGAGAAATTTAAAGGCAATTTTTCATGAAATGGCGTTGTGATTTTTATAGTTTGCCCGGGAACTAACGGTGCCGGCAAAACGAGTTTGGCAACATCGATATATAAAGGATGATCTTCGAGTTGAGTGGTTATTCCGTCTACTTTAAAGTCAAGCCTGTTTATATAACCGCGCTCATTTTCGTCGCTAAAATAGAAATCAGTTCTGCCTAACTGTAATAGCTGCTCACTAAAAGCAGTGCGGTCATTTTTGTATGCATTAGGCCAGAGGTGAAACCATATGAAATACAAAGTATCAGGAGAATTATTGGTATAATTAAGAACTTCGTAACCATCTAAAGTATTGTCAATATCATTAAGGCGTAACATCAATTTTATAATCAACTTTTTGTTGGAAATACTGATTGTGTTGATCCTGTATATTATTTGTGAACTGGCTACGGGCTGCTGACATGTAGCAATAAATAAAACAACCTATCAGAAAGACTTTTTTCAAAGCAGTTATTAATTAGACATAAAAAATACTATCACCTGAATATAGCTGGTGAAATAAAAGAAATGATTCGTTCATCAATATGATTTTATTATAAGGTCATGACTATTTTCCTTTACCTAAAAGTATAATTCTTATTGTATGTATCATTATTTTAAAATCAAGTGCCAACGAAATATTTTCAATGTAAATAATATCGTATTTCATTCGTTCTATCATTTGTGCAAGATTTTCGGCATAGCCAAATTTTACCATTCCCCAACTGGTTAATCCTGGCTTTACTCTCAAAAGTAATTTGTATTCAGGATGTGTCTTCATTATGCAATTTATATAATGCTGTCTCTCAGGTCTCGGACCCACAAGACTCATCTCACCTTTCAAGATATTCCAGAGTTGTGGCAACTCGTCAAGACGCCAGCGGCGCATAATTTTACCCCATTGGGTAATGCGCCCGTCATTAATACTACTTAGCATTGGCCCCTTTTGTTCTGCATTAATTATCATTGAGCGGAATTTATAAATTGTAAATGGCCTGCCTTTATACCCGATCCTCTCCTGTAAAAATAAAGTTTTACCCTTTGAAGAAAACTTCGTTCTAACGGCGGCATAAACTATCAGCGGAGAAAAAATTAGTAATCCCAAAACAGAAACTAAAACGTCAATAAGCCGCTTAATATTTTGCTGCCAGGCATCCATTAGCCCAAGGTGGATATCAATTAAGGGCGTGCCCATTATATTTCCTGTTCTTACTGTGCCGCTTAAAATGTCAACTTTGTCAGGTACTATTTTTACATTGACTTCTTTCTCAGCCAGCAGTTGCAGGATTTTTTCAAGTTCTTTTTTTTCATTTTGTTCAATGGCAATAATTACTTCTTCGACCTGGTATTCATCAATCACTGAAACCATATTTGTAATGGTTCCGAGACAAGGTGCATCGTCGCTCAATTTATTATTTAAATCGTTTTGCAGACTGATAAATCCGCAAATTCTATATCCGGTTTTTTCTTTGTTGGTCTTGATGGAATGGTATAGTTCTTTTGCAATTTGTTCGCTGCCGATGATAAGTGTATTAAACCAAATTTGTTGTTTTTGTAATTGATCATGCGCTTTAGATAGCAAAATTAATCTCACAAAAAAAGTAATGAAAAACTGTACAATGAAAACCTCCAGGAAGGCTTTATAAAAAGATGTTTCGTCCCGGGCGCTTTTAAATAAGATGAAGACAAAAAGCAATAACACACTTCCGGTAAATACACTTACAAAAGTGTGTAGCATTTCATTCACCCTTGATTTATAATAAATATTTTTATAGGCGCCGAATAAATGATATAAAATATTCCAGCCAAGAGAGTATAAAATACCTTCCGTAACATATTTATAATTTAGTTCCAGCCTTCCAACAGCGGCCCTTTCAAACAAATAAAAAATGAGAGTCCAGGAAATAAATGCAGAAATAAAATCGCCGAGCGCATAATAAAATATGTGTAGCGGCTTTGCCAATTTAGTTTCAGGTTTTAATTAATTTGATTCCGGCTTATCTTATCAAGAATAAGATGCGCTACTTCCATAGCGCGATAACCGTCGATGTCGCTTACGATGGTGGGTTGTTTTTTTACAATAGCATCTACAAAGCTTTGCAGTTCCTGCTTTATCGCATTGTTTTCTTTTATTACAGGTGCGGCGATAGCAATTGTTTTCTTTCCTGTCCTGGTCTCTATATCGAAAGAGAATACGTTTTTATCCGAAGGTGATTTGTACTTTATTATTTCTGTTTTTTTATCAAGAAAATCAATACTGATGTAAGAATCTTTTTGAAACAATCGCATCTTTCTCATTTTTTTCATGCTTATCCTGGACGATGTAAGATTGGCAACGCAGCCATTATCGAATTCTAAACGCACGTTTGCAATATCAGGCGTGTCGCTTAAAACATTTACTCCGTTAGCATAAATATTTTTTACATTACTTTTCACCAGGCTCAGGATGATGTCAATATCATGTATCATTAAATCAAGTATAACGCTTACATCCGTGCCACGGGGATTAAATTGTGAGAGCCGGTGAACTTCAATAAACATTGGCTTAAGCTCATAGTCGTTAACAGCCAGTAACGCAGGATTAAATCGCTCAACATGGCCAACCTGGAATTTTACATTCGCTTCTTTAGTGAGCTTTACAATTTCTTTTGCTTCTGCCATTGTATTAGCAAGAGGTTTCTCTACAAATACATGCTTGCTTTTTAAAATTGCCATTTTACATAATGAATAGTGAGCAGTTGTAGGAGCTACAATATCGGCAATATCACACGCTGTAATCAGATCTTCCGCAGTTTTATACCTTTTCAGTTGGTAAGTTTCTTTTACAGCATTTGCATTTTCATCTGAAGGATCGTAAAATCCAACGATCCTGATATCATCAATTTCTTTCCAGTTATTGATATGAAATTTACCCAAATGTCCGACACCAAAAACGCCAACTTTTAGCATAATATCCTTTTTAATGGAGATAAAGATACCAACTGGGAAATAATTGAAATAAATAAAAGTAAATTCTTTACACAGGTAAAAAATTTACTTTCTAAAAATTAAATGCTATAAATTCTATCAGGATGCGTTGCGTAAAAATCTGGAGTGCGAGAGATAATAGTTATTGGGGCTATAAAGAAAAAGACAACTTCCGTCTTTGATTTCATCAATAATTGGTTTGTAAACATCTTCAGGTATTGCAGGACATCCGAGACTTCTGCCAATGTAACCTTTGCTTTTTATATAATTTTCATCTACATAATTAGCGCAGTGCATTACAATCGCTCTTTTAAATGCATTATCATTAAACCCTTTGTCTTCGCCTTCAAGATGAAGTGAATAACCGTGTTCTCCATTATAGGTTTCGCCCGTTACAAAAAAACCGAGACTGCTTTTATTACTTGAAAAACTATTGGAAAAATGTTGAGCATATTCAGCGCCGGAATTACGGCCATGAGCTACATATGTATTGAATAAGACTTTATAATTTTTAAGATCAATTACAAATAATCTTTTTTTAGCGGAAGAAAGCGTGAAATCAACAATTGAAATGATAGAATCATTGCTCAATTTACCCATATCACGCAATGTATTAAAGCCTCTCATTGCATAATCATATGCTTGTTTGGAAAGGCCTAAAGTGCTCAAATGAAGACTATCGAAAACACTGATCTTTTCTGAATTGGGCAGTCCGCCATCAGGGTTACTACTTGACGCAGGAGCGGTTGATGCAATGTTAAGGATTGATAATTTATGAGATACTGACTTTGCAAATACAAACGGTAGATGAATCGATATAATAAAGATAGATGAAAGAAAAACAGAAAATCTCTTCAATGCCTTATTCATTCAGCGAATTTTTTTATAATTTAAAAACTATTATTTGAAAAAAAATGTGAATTGATAGATCCACGGTGTTTCATATTACAGTTAGGTAAAGGAAATATACTCTATAAAACTGGATTTCTTGTTTTTTATTGCGCCAGCAAAGTTACTTCGTCATAAATTTTTATCCTACGCTTGTGAGACTTAATTATACCCAAATATATTTCTTTAGGGCTTTTTTAACATTCTTAACCTGAGATTGCGTCTCATTAAATTGACGATCTTTTATTTTCATTTGCTAAAAAAGTGCTTTTCAAACGATTTATAAAAGCGTGGCAGTAAATGCGCTGTTGGATAATTGCTCTCTTTTATATTTGTAAAAATTATTTTCAATTATAAGCAAACCGTCAATATTAAGCAGCCCTATTGAATATTTAAAGGGAGTAGGTCCTCAACGTGGAGAGCTTTTAAAAAAAGAGGCTCACATTTTTACGTTCAATGATTTGCTGGAGTATTATCCATTCCGCCATATTGATAAAACGCAAATAACGACCGTCTCTAAAATTATATACGATACGGATTATGTTCAGGTTGCGGGAAAAATTACATCTCTTGAAATTGTTGGTGAAAAACGAGGAAGGCGGTTGGTTGCAAGCTTGTATGATGGAACCGGAGAACTTGAATTAGTATGGTTTCAAGGTATTAACTGGATTGAGAAGTCGTTGCACCTAGGACGAAGCTATCGCGTTTTTGGCAAGGCTTCATTTTATATGAACACTCCTCAAATCTCACATCCGGAAATAGAAGAAATTACCGAGGGTGGCATAGAAAAAAGTTTGTTTTTGGAACCGGTTTATCCTGGTACGGAAAAATTAAAAGCTAGAAATCTTGGAGGGAGGCAGATAGCGAAGCTTGTGTATACACTTCTGCAAATGCTTAACGAAAAAGAAATTCCTGAAAATCTGCCGCAAACTGTTATTTCAAAATATCATCTTATCAACAGGTATAATGCATTCCGGCAAATACATTTTCCAGCCAATAAAAATGAATACACAGATGCATTGCAGCGTTTAAAATTTGAAGAGTTGTTTATATCGCAACTTCGTTTAGGCCTCATCCGTTATAAAAGGAATTCTTTTTCAAAAGGTTTATTATTTAATAAAGTAGGAGATTGTTTCAATCAATTTTATCATAAAAATCTTCCATTCGATTTGACCAACGCTCAAAAGCGTGTTCTCAAAGAAATCAGGAAAGATATAGGCAGCGGAAAACAAATGAACAGGCTTTTGCAGGGAGACGTAGGCAGCGGTAAAACAATAGTAGCGCTTCTGAGTATGCTGATCGCTGCAGATAATGGTTACCAAAGTTGTTTTATGGCGCCCACTGAAATCCTTGCCCGGCAGCATTATGATAGCCTCAAAACACTTCTGAAAGATATTCCGGTTACGGTCAGGATTCTTACGGGATCATCTTCTGCAAAACAAAAAAGGGAAGTCTTGCAGGCAACTATTGAAGGAGAAGTAACGATATTAACAGGTACCCATGCTTTAATTGAAGATAAAGTTATTTTCAAAAGCCTGGGGCTTGCTGTCGTTGATGAACAACATAAATTTGGCGTAGCACAAAGAGCGAAACTTTGGAAAAAAAGTGAAGTAAATCCACATATTTTAGTGATGACGGCAACACCGATTCCCCGAACGCTGGCACTTACCGCTTATGGTGATCTCGACTACAGTGTTATCGATGAATTGCCGCCGGGCCGAAAGCCTGTAACTACAGTTCACAGAATGGAATATGCCCGGCCGCAGGTAATGGATTTTATAAAAAGCGAAATTAAAAAAGGCAGGCAGGCATATATTATTTATCCGCTGATTGAAGAATCTTCAAAACTTGATTTTGAAAATTTAATGAAAGGTTATGAAGAAGTAAAAGCTTTTTTCCCGGAACCGGAATTTTATATAAGTATGGTACATGGACGTCAAAAATCTGCACAGAAAGAAATAAATATGCAAAGATTTATAAAGGGCGATACTCAAATAATGGTATCGACAACGGTAATTGAGGTAGGAGTAAATGTTCCTAACGCAAGCGTGATGGTAATAGAAAGCGCAGAAAAATTTGGTCTTCCGCAATTACACCAGTTGAGAGGAAGAGTAGGAAGGGGGAGTGAAAAAAGTTATTGTATTTTACTTACTAAAATTAGGTTATCTGCCGATGCGAAGCAGCGTCTTAAAATTCTTTGCGCTACAAACGACGGTTTTAAAATTGCAGAAAAGGATTTGGAAATTCGCGGCCCGGGAGATATTGAGGGAACGCGGCAAAGCGGCATATTGAATTTCAAACTGGCAAACATCATCGAAGACAAAAAATTGCTCGAAACAGCCAGATTTGAAGCTGAAAATATTTTGGAAACAGACCCACGGCTTGACGCTTCTGAAAATTCTAATTTAAAAGATTTTTTAGCTTTTCAGAAGGGAAAAACATCGTGGAGTAAAATTTCCTGAACTAAAATTTTTAATCAGTGTTAATTGACTATTAAATAACGATAGAACGTTTTTTTTTAAAACTTCTCTAGTTATTGTTTCGTAAATTTAATTTTTAAAATGTCCTTTAATATTTCTGGATCTCTGGTAAACCATTTTACATTTTTTTAGTCATAAAACAAATATTTGTCTTGAAGAAATTTAAGTTTTTCCAATGCCTTATTTTAAGTGGAATCACATTTTTTTTTGCTGCCCAAAATGGATTTGGTCAGATTGAATTTATAGAGAATAAAGGACAGTGGAATAAAGAGGTAAAATTTATGAGCGTGGCTGGCAGCGGCTCTTTTTATTTACAGGAAAATGGTTTTACCATTCAGCAAAATAATCCCCAGGATATTCAGAATGTAAAGGAAAGGTGGCACCAGCAGGTTAGCGCATCATCTCCGAATCGACCGCTGCTTAAAAAAATTCACTCCCATGCCTACGCAGTTCAGTTTCTTAATTCGCAGACTCCAACCATAATTCCCGATAAAGCGCTTCCATCTATTAATAATTATTTTCTTGGAAATGATAAAAGCAAATGGGTATCCAATTGCAGAATTTTTAAAGGAGTTACTTATAAGGATGTTTATCCGGGCATTGACGTGCGCTACTATGCAGATGCGGGCAGCAATTTGAAATATGATTTTATAGTACATCCCGGGGCTGATGTAAATAAAATTGCCATGAAATATAAAGGAGCCGATAAGATAAGTGTAAAAAATAAGCAGCTTGTTATATCAACTTCGTTGGGCGACAACAAAGAACTTTCACCATATACCTATCAGGTGGTAAATAATCAAAGGCAGGAACTCGATTGCCGCTACGTGGTAGACGGCGATGTTGTAAGATTTAAGGTAAAAAATTATTCACCCGATCAACCATTGATCATCGATCCAACGGAGATATTTTTCAGCTATTCGGGCAGTACCGCAGATAACTGGGGCTTTACTGCCACCTATGGCCCTGATGGGAGTTTCTATGGCGGAGGAATTGCATTCAGCCAGGGTTTTCCTGCTACTACAGGTGCTTACGATAACACATTCAATGGCGCATTTGATATTGCAATTATCAAACTTTCACCCAATGGGAAAAATAAAATTTATGCAACTTATATTGGCGGCGATGACGAAGACCAGCCTCATAGCCTCATTGTAGATCCACAGGGAAATTTGGTGATTGCCGGCAGATCAAAATCTTCAAATTATCCAACCTATCCGGCTTCAGTGCCTAATGTTATTGGCCCGGGCGGCGGATGGGACATCGTAGTTACAAAATTAAATGCGGCAGGAAATGCACTTATCGGGTCTATGAGAATTGGAGGAAGTGGAGATGACGGCGTGAATATGAGGGATGAAGAAGGCTCTTCCGGTACTATTTCTATTAAAAGAAATTATGGAGATGATGCCCGAAGCGAAGTTTTACTGGACGGTGCCAATAATATTTATCTCGCCTCTTGTACTCAGTCAGCGGACTATGACAGTACCATTACGCCCGGGGCTTTTCAATCGAAACTCGGAGGGCAGCAGGATGGCGTTGTTTTAAAAATCAATCCAAATTGTAACACTATTTTGTTTAATACTTTCCTGGGCGGCAGTGACAATGACGCTGCTTATGTATTGGTTCTTGCTAACAATGGTATTTATGTGGCGGGAGGAACGGCGAGCACTGATATGCCGGGTATTTCCCCATCAGGAGTTATTAGTTCAAAATTTTCCGGCGGCGCTTGCGATGGGTTTGTTATTGAGCTGAACACTTCCGGGACCGCTGCAATCGCCGGTACCTATCTTGGAACATCCGGCGCTGACCAGGTTTATGGTATTGATGCTGATAAATTGGGCAACATTTATGTGATGGGAACGACGGAAGGAACGTGGCCGGTTTTAAATGCAGGATATTCTGTTTCTGGCGGGAAGCAATTTATTGCCAAATTATACCCAGACTTAAGCAAATATTACTATTCTACTGTGTTCGGTTCACCAAATTCGACTTTACCAAATATTTCTCCTACTGCCTTTTTAGTAGATCGTTGCGAAAATGTGTATGTTTCAGGGTGGGGAGGCAAATCGAATGAAATAACAGGATTTATTGCGGGGAATACGAAAAATATGCCTACAACACCTGATGCCATAAAACCAGCTACCGATGCGTCAGGCAGCGATTTTTATTTCTTTGTATTGAAGAAAGATGCAGCTTCTCAATTGTACGGTACGTTTTTCGGGCAGGAAGATCCTCCGGTAGGAGTACGAAGTCCGGAAACTTTTGGTGACCATGTAGATGGTGGTACCAGCAGGTTCGATAAAAACGGAGTTATATACGAAGCTATGTGTGCCAACTGTTTTCGTACGGTTACATTTAATGGTATTTTAGGGGTATGGTCCCCTACAAACAAGGCTGAGTCCGGAGGTGAATGCAATCTCGGAATGCTAAAAATCGAAATGGATTTCTCTGGCGTCCGGTCAGCCGTGCGTGCCTCTATTGACGGGGTTCCCTATGATACGGTTGGTTGTGTTCCCTCTGAAAGTTGACTTTGTAGATACCCTTAAGAAAGGCAAAAGTTATTATTGGAATTTTGGGGATGGAACCGGAGATACTACCATTGCCCCGGCGGATTCCCATGTTTATAATTCACTGGGCATTTTTACAGTAAGGCTAATAGCAGTGGACAGCACTACCTGCAACATTTTTGATACATCGTACACGCATATAAAAGTTGGTGATAATAAAGTGGTCCTTGATTTTATTTCTAATAAATTGCCTCCTTGTACCAACCTTAGTTATGATTTTACGAATACATCTGTTCCAACGCGGGGCTCTTTCAATCCCAACACTTTTACGTGGGACTTCGGTGATAATAGTCCGCTGGTAATTGCCAGCCAATCCCCGCCGGTTATGCATACCTATGCTGGTGCGGGTACTTACAAGGTTACGTTATCCATTAATGATTCAACTTTTTGTAACTCGCCTGCCGATACTGTCAAAACTGTAAGGCTCTCGCCGCAGGTAAAGGCGCAGTTTCAAACGCCTTCAAATGGTTGTGTTCCATATAATGCTGTCTTTAATAATACTTCCCTGGGTGGTCTTAATTTCGTTTGGGATTTTGGAGACGGTACCACATCAACTGCAGATAATCCAACGCACCTGTATAATAGTGTAGGCATCTATGTTGTTAAATTGGAGGCTTTTGATTCCACCTCATGTAATAAAATTGATTCTACAACTTTTACGATAACAGTCAGTGCTATTCCATTTGCTTCTTTTACCTATAGTCCTGATCCGCCGCAGGAAAATATCTATACGAATTTTGTAAATCAATCTACCGGCGCAACAGTATTTACATGGAATTTTGGTGATGGCGATACATCATCTCAAGTGAGCCCGTCACATATCTTTCCTGCAACAGCCACGTACAATGTTTGTCTGAATGCAGCTAATGCTACCGGTTGCAGCGATGATACCTGTATCAGTGTAAGAGCCCTTATCAAGCCGCTTGTGGACGTTCCGAAGGCATTTACACCCGGCAGATTCGGAGTCAACGGTCATATCAGCGTAGTAGGATTTGGCATTGCTGAAATGCATTGGAGCATTTATAACAGGTGGGGTCAAAAGGTTTTTGAAAGCAATAATATAAAGACATCATGGGATGGCACATTTAACGGGAAATTGCAACCACTTGACGTTTATGCCTATACGTTAGATGTTACTTTTTCTGATGGCACCAAGTATAGAAAAACAGGAGACATTACTTTATTAAGATAATTTAAGACGATGATAAAGTTTTTTAAAATATTTTTTTTCTGTGCAGGAATTTTGTTCCTTTCAAAGGGAGGATTTTCGCAGGATCTTCATTTTTCACAATACTTCAATAATCCTCTTCTTACCAATCCTGCGAACACAGGCTTTATACCCGACGCTGATTACCGGCTTGGAGCTTCCTATAGAAATCAATATTCTAATATTATGGCCGTGCCGTATCAAACCATGAGCATCTTTGGCGATGCCCAGGTTTTTAGAAACCAGATCGAAACAGGATGGCTTGGACTTGGTGGAGTAATTGAACATGATGTGGCAGGAACAGGAAGCCTTACATCAACCCAGGCTTACGCATCTGTTGCCTATCACCAGGAACTTGGCCTTAGCAGTCTGCTGACGGCAGGGTTCAATTTAGGGTGGGTAAATAAACGCATTGACCAAAGCAAGCTTACATTTCCTGATCAGTTTGATGGAAAATTTTTTGATGTAAGCCTGCCGACTTCTGTGGTGCTTCAAAATAATAATATCAGTTATTTTGACCTGCAGGTAGGCATGAACTATGCCTATTTTCCTACAAAAGATATTTATATAAACGCGGGTTATTCTATTCAACATGTAAATACGCCCCGGGAAAGTTTTTTTGCCGACGATGGCAATAATCTCATTTCAATGCGACACATTGCTTTTATAAACGGGCTTTTTAAAGTTTCAGATCAGGTTATAATCAATCCCAATGCTTATTTCACTACTATGGCCGGCGCTACTGAATTTGAGCTGGGTATGAATGCAGCTTATAATCTTGTCTGAGCATGGTGAAAAACAAATTATTGCGGGCTTGTATTATCGTTACCAGGATGCAATAATCCCAATGGTAGGTCTTGAAATAAATAATGTTCGTTTCACTTTCAGTTATGACGTTACAACCTCTTCACTAAAAAACTTCAATCATTCTTTGGGCGCAGCGAATTCAATGTATTAAAAAAAGGATCTTACAGCGACTTCCAGGGCGACAGAAGCCAGGTTCTTTGTCCTACCTTTTAATTTATTTTATTTAATAACTTGCCTTTCTCTTTGTACAAATTGTGTATTAGTAACTGCAATTTTACATTTATACTCACTAAAAGAATAAGGTGTTATTTTGCATAGTAAACATTTGTTTTGTTTTAAATAATTGAAAGATAATTACAATAATTATGAATAAAAAAATTGCAATTATAGGTGGCGGAAATTTAGGATCTGCTATTGCAGAAGGTTTATTAAAAAGTAAATTCTGCAAAGCATCTGATATAATTATTACTAAAAGAATAATCAGCACACTTGAAAAATTGAAAGACAAAGGCGTACAAATTACAAGTGATAATGCCGATGCAGTGAGCAAAAGCGAATTAATTATATTAGCTGTAAAGCCTTACCAGGTAAGTGATGTGCTTAATAGTTTTAAAAAAGAATTGTCTAAAAAACATATTTTGGTTTCCGTAGTTACGGGCGTACTGATTGCAGAAATACAGGAAATTGTACAAAGAGCAATACCTGTTTTCAGGGCTATGCCAAATACTGCCATTGCAATCCAGGAAAGCATTACATGTCTTAGTTCTACCAATGCATCTTTGCCCCAAATTAATTTTGTCCGAAATCTTTTTTCTACGCTTGGGAAAGTGGTTATGATCGATGAAAAATTAATGGAAGCAGCCACTGTTCTCGGAGCGTGTGGCACCGCTTATGCCATGCGCTATATCAGGGCAAATATCCAGGGCGGCATAGAGATAGGTTTTGATGCTGCTACTGCCAGTGTTATTGCGGCGCAAACAGTGAAAGGCGCTGCAGAATTATTGTTGCAAAAAGGTACGCATCCTGAACAGGAAATCGATAAGGTGACAACGCCGAAAGGCTGCACTATTGCCGGATTGAACGAAATGGAACACCAGGGATTTAGCTCGTCATTGATCAAGGGAATTGCTGTTAGCTATAATAAAATTGCCAAAAGCTGAATACCATCGCGGCTCACTTAAAATAAATTTTCCCCCGGCAACGTTATAAATGTTTCCCTTCTTTATTTGCCTGTTGCAACGTTTCATTTTTTTTTTCAACTTCCACCACCTGAGTAACTACTGCATATTCATTTGGCAATATAGAGTCGCCATATTTTATTGCATACGCCTTTGTGAATTCGGCACCGAAATACAAAATTACCGACGAATAATAAATCCAAACTAATAGCACAACCAAAGAGCCTGCAGCTCCATAAGTGCTCCCAACCTGCGTTTTACCTATATAAAACGAAATTGCAAATTTTCCGAGCATAAAAAGAACGGCTGTTGCAATTGCGCCCGCCATCACGTCTCTCCACTTTATTTTTGCATCAGGCAAAACGCGGAAGATAACTGCGAACAAAAACGATATGATCGCAAAAGTCAGGACAAGATTAATGATATAAAATGCTATCACCGTTATATGATGGAAATGACTTTGCAACCGGGAACTTAAGGCTTCAATTAATCCCGAAATTGATAACGATACTAATAGCAAAAATCCAAGACTTCCGATGACACCAAAAGATAGTAGCCTGTTTTTTAAAAAAATCATAAATGCTGATTTTGGTTTTGTTTTCAACCCCCAAATCATATTGATAGAGTCCTGCATTTCTGCAAACATGGAAGTTGCGCCTATTAATAATGTAATAACGCCAATTACGGCTGCTACTGTTCCCTTATTTCCAATAGCGGCGCTTTTTATAATTTGTTGCAACTGCAGCGCGGCGTCGTGCCCCACAAAACCTTGTATTTGTCCATAAATAGTCCCTTCAATTGCTTCACGTCCAAAGAAAAAACTACAGATAAAAACAACAACGATGAGAAGCGGGCCGACTGAAAAAACGGTATAATAAGCCAGCGCTGCGCTAAGTTTCAATAGCCTGTCGTTAGAAAATCCAGTGAATGAGTCTTTTAATATTTGCCAAATTCCTTTAAAAGTTATTTTCATCAGTTCTTTTTACTAAAAAAGTTATGCAATAAAGTAGCCAAACTTTCGGGCAGTAAATATTTTATAGTTTTTATTTGCAAACTCTTCTAATCTGCAGCTTTTTTTGATTGAAGAATTGATGAAAGTTTCACGTTAGCATTCAAATAATTTTTCTGCTTTATAACCAAGCATACGAAAAATTAAACCATTCACAGGCAATATAGAAATACCGAAGGAAATACCTTCAATCTGCGATAAAAGTTCGTTTGATTCGGCATATAATTTTTTCACAACGGCGCTATCATTTACAAATAATAATGTAGATTGATGTGTGTAGCCCTCCATCTGTCCCATCGCCTGGATATTATTTTTCAATGGCTCTATTAAAATATTTTCCTTTACAACAAGTTTTTTTTGCAGGTAGATGTTTGTGACGTTACGAAAACATTTAAAAGTAAATTCTTCACCATTTAATTTTCTTCCGCATGTAATAACGTCGCTCCAGATGAGGTGATGTTTTTTTTGCAAATAAATATTGTTTAGTGATGAAAAACTGGATAATTTATGTGGCACGCACGGATGTGGTAAATAGCAAAGTGAACCACCTGCATCTATCAAAACGTTTATGGTTTGGTAGGCTTTATTGTTCATGGTAAAAAGGCGTTGGTAACCTTGTGTGGTTATGTGCACATCGGCATTTTTTTCAACTTCAATGTCGATTTTATAATCGTCATTATCAAGAACGCCCGGTGATGAGCTCGTTATCATAAGCCGTAGCATTTTATCCGATTTATCTTCTGTGATATTGGCTGCCTTGAAGGGCGATTGACAAAAATATTCCTTTAGAAAGGTTTTATCATTTTTATATCCCGCCTTGATATATAAGTGGCTGCTTATCTGCATACGCACGGATCTTCAATTTCTTCAAGTAAGGCAAATTTCTTTATCCATGCAACAACTACATCAGTTCCGCAATCATTCATCAGATCAGTAAATACAAAAGGCTTTCCTTTTCGCATAAGCGCTGCATCTTTATGCATCACATCCAGGTTCGCATGCACATAAGGCGCCAGGTCAATTTTATTAATTATCAAAAGATCACTTCTGGTAATTCCGGGGCCGCCTTTGCGGGGAATCTTATCCCCTTCGGCTACATCAATAACAAAGATCGTTACATCAGCGAGATCGGGACTGAACGTTGCTGAAAGATTATCGCCTCCGCTTTCAATAAAAATTATTTCGACGCCTGGTATGCGTTTTACCATTTCTTCAACCGCTTCCAGGTTCATGCTCGCGTCTTCGCGGATTGCTGTATGCGGGCATCCGCCGGTTTCTACACCAATAATTCTTTCAGCCGTAAGCAAGCTGTTCTTCGTCAGAAATTCTGCATCTTCTTTTGTATAAATATCGTTGGTGATTACTGCAATGCTATAGTCATTATACATAGCTCTTGATAATTTTTCTATCAAAGCAGTTTTACCTGACCCTACCGGTCCGGCAATTCCGATTTTTATATAATGCCTTTCCTCACGCTGACCCATATTCGAAAAAGAGCCTTCAGGATCTGTGAAAGATTTATCAGGGCCGGTTAGATCTTCAATCATTTTTAAAATCATTTTTATTAAGACATATATAAACGCGAATACAATTGCTCATGCTGCATGCAACGGAGATCAAAAGATGGACAACAATAGCCAATTAAATCTTTATCAGGAACCAGACTTTTTTCTACCAATTCATTTATCAATGGAAATAACGACATCAATATGTCCTGTCCAGCCTGCTGGCCTAACGGAATCAATTTAACGGCATTTGTAATAAAACCTGCCGCTGCATTGTAATAAAATGCGGTTAATGTTTCCTCTTTATTTACCTCTATTGCATTTGCTATTAATCCAAATGCAATACAATAATGTCCATAAGCCATCCCGGATAGAATTAATGAAAGGTAGCGGTTGCATAAAACAAATGAATCGTTCTTTTCAAAAATCTTTAGCAGGCGCAGTCCTAACTTATTGCTGGCAAGCCTGGTCTCCATTGGCAATTTAACTGCATTACACAATTCATCTAATTCCAAAATGGTTTTAAAATCAAGGTTTCCTGTGGCATCGTAAGCCAATGAAACCATTGCTGCGTCAGTATAATAAATATTCTGCGAGAGCTGATGGGTAATGAATTCTTTTGCCATAATGTTATTAATAACAATACCTTCCTGTACATAACTTTCCAGGCCTGCAGAATGCGAGAATCCGCCAATTGGCAGGGAAGGATCACAAAGATGCAGAAGATGTAAAAGGCTTGTCATTTTTCAAAGCGTTGCATTTTCAGGGAGGTGACGGCGGCACTATCGGTAATGCCTATTCGTAAATGTGGCAGAACAGTTGTTTTGAATGGATGAGCTAATTTCTTCTTTTTTATTTCTAAATCATAACCGGCGGCCTTTAATAAATTATAAACCGGCACTTCATGTGGAATCAGTAAAATATTGTCTTCATGAAATAGCGGTAAGTGCCTGTTCCCGATTTCATAGCAGATGGCAGACGCTTCCAATATGCTTCGTGCTTTAATTACAATACAGTCGCAGGGTGTTATTTCAACAGCAATTAATTTATTTTCTTCCTGCCACAAAATATCGCCGTCTTTTATATCAGGATTTTCTGATAAGAACCTGAGCGCGATAGGTACACCGCTGTTCGTAATCTTGTGTAGAATGCGTTTGTTCGTTTCATACCACTCTATATTAACGAGGTCAATTTCAAAAGATGCGTTGGGCGAAATATTTATATTTCCGGATTTTTTTGTTATTACAAGCATAAGCTACCTCACATTTTAAAATAGAAAATAACGTTGCGCCAATGCGACCTCCGCAAATGGTTCACAGGTGATATGTTCACCATCCACTCTTACCTCGTAAGTCTCCGGATTCACATCAATTTGGGGTGTTTTATCATTATGAATTAAGTCTTTTTTGCTGATGTTCCGGCAATTTTTTACGGGTAATATTTCCTTTTCCAGTTTGTAAGCAAGCACGTTTCCATTGTCAATCGACACCTGCGAAACAAAAGTAAAACAAGTAGAATATAACGCTTTCCCGTATGCGCCAAACATGTGTCGGTAGATAACGGGTTGCGGTGTTGGGATAGAAGCGGCGGGATCTCCCATCTTACTTGCTATGATCATTCCCCCCTTGATGATCATCTCCGGTTTTGCGCCGAACAAAGCCGGTTTCCACAGAACAAGATCTGCAACCTTTCCTGTTTCTATCGAGCCCACATAATCCGAAATGCCATGTGTAATTGCAGGGTTTATTGTGTATTTTGAAATATATCTTTTCACCCTGAAATTATCATTTTGATTCTTTTCGTCTTCGGGTAAAAAGCCTCTTTGCTTTTTCATTTTATCTGCTGTTTGCCACGTTCGCGTTATTACTTCCGCGACTCTGCCCATAGCCTGGCTGTCGCTGCTCATCATGCTGAACACACCCATATCATGTAAGATATCTTCGGCGGCAATAGTTTCCGGGCGAATGCGGCTATCAGCAAAGGCAACGTCTTCAGGAACTGATTTATCAAGGTGATGGCAAACCATCAGCATATCGAGGTGTTCATCAATTGTATTTTTCGTAAATGGCCTTGTTGGATTGGTACTCGAAGGCAGAATGTTTTGATACATGGCGGCTTTTATAATATCGGGAGCATGTCCGCCACCGGCGCCTTCCGTATGATATGTGTGAATCGTTCTGCCCTTAATCGCATTGATGGTATCTTCTAAAAATCCTGCTTCGTTCAACGTATCGGTATGTATAGCAACCTGCACGTCCAGCGCATCAGCTACCTGCAATGACGCATCGATAACTGCCGGTGTTGAGCCCCAGTCCTCGTGTATCTTCAGGCCGATAGCGCCTGCCTCAATCTGCTCTGCCAGCGGTCCTGTTGTTGCACAATTTCCTTTCCCCATGAAACCAAGATTTATTGGAAATGCGTCCGCACTTTCCAGCATTTTTTGAATGTACCAGGCACCCGGAGTTACCGTGGTTGCATTAGTTCCATCGGCAGGTCCAGTACCGCCTCCCAGCATGGTAGTTATACCGCTGAACAAAGCGTGATCAATTAATTGCGGGCAAATAAAATGTATGTGCGAATCAATGCCACCGGCGGTGGCTATAAGTCCGGCGCCACCGTGCACCTCTGTAGAAGCACCAATGATCATATTTTCGTGTATGCCGTCCGTTATATCAGGATTGCCTGCTTTACCAATTCCAATTATTTTTCCATTTTTTATACCAAGGTCAGCTTTTACAATTCCCCAGTGGTCTACTATTAAAACACCGGTTATTAAAAAATCCAAAACCCCATCATTTCGTTTGGCAGTGGCGGATTGGGCCATTCCATCTCTTATTGTTTTGCCGCCGCCAAATTTATTTTCTTCGCCATAGATAGTGTGATCCTTTTCCACTTCAATAATCAGATCCGTATCCCCAAGTCGCACTTTATCGCCAACAGTCGGGCCATACATGTTGGCATATTTTATTCGGTTAATATAAAAGCTCATTGCTTTTTATTTTTAAAATGAAGCTCTTCTGATTTTTGCATTGCTTTTTCTTTCGTTGTCGCATTAGCAACGTTCCCGTTCACAAGATTATTAATTCCAAACGCATTTCTATTACCGCCAATGGTGACCAAACTAATTTCCTTTTCCTCTCCCGGCTCAAAGCGGACGGCAGTTCCTGCTGCAATGTTCAAACGCATGCCGAAGGTTTTTTCACGGTCGAATTCCATCTGCCTGTTCACTTCAAAAAAATGAAAATGCGAGCCAACCTGTATCGGTCTGTCACCGGTATTTGTTACAACAACATTAATCGTTTCACGTCCGCGATTACATTCAATATCTCCTGTGCCAACAAAGTATTCACCAGGTATCATTTTTATCAATTTAATGTTCAACAATTTCTCATTTGTGATTTTAATTTTTACCGGATAGGATCATGTACTGTCACCAGCTTTGAGCCATCCTTGAAAGTAGCTTCTATCTGCACTTCGCGAATCATTTCGGGTATTCCTTCCATTACATCTTCACGTGATAAAATGGTAGCACCATAATGCATCAGGTCTGCAACGGTTCTTCCGTCGCGCGCGCCTTCCTGCATTCTACTACTAATTAGCGCAATGGATTCAGGATAATTTAATTTTAATCCGCGGGCCTTGCGTTTTTCCGCCAATTCGCCGGCAAGGAATAATAACAATTTTTCACTTTCTCTTGGTGTTAAATGCATGGGGATAATATTATTATTTAAAAAAAAACACCAGGCAATCGCAGGTGATAAATGTAAAGAGAATAATTAAGATTTAGACATAACACTGATAAATTTGAGCCGGCGCTTTTTAAAATGATTTCTATTCATGGATAATACAAGAGTTAATGCAGGAATCTTTTTTATAATAATAACTATAATTTACCAACATTTTTTGTTGTAATGGCTTTTGGTAAACATATTTTTGGCCGCTAAATTTTTTAAAGAATTATATGACAAGAAGTATTTTTTTTATATGCTTAATTTTTACTTATGGTGTTGGATTGGCCCAGGATGATATGGCAAAATCTTCGTACCTGAATGCGCCGGTGGTAATAGATGGCAGTGCTAAAGATTGGACACTCCCATTGAATTACTATGATTCTGATACTAAATTATTTTTTTCATTTGCAAACGATAGTAAGAATCTTTATTTATGTTTTCAATCGCCTGATGAAGCAAATCAAATGAAAATCATGAATGCTGGAATGGAAATTTTTTTAAGCATAAAAGGCAGGCATAGGTTGTCGGTGGACTTTCCTTTAGACCAACAGAAAGAGCCAGGCCAATCGTCAAACGAGAATATGCCAGATGACTATCTAAACCGAAAAGGCCGGACTGACTCCTTTCTTTTAAAAGACACTTTAATGGAACTAAAGGGCTTCAAGGCCAACAATGGCTTAATCGCTATTCATAATAATTGGGGTGTAGATGCTGCTATAAACTGGGATGAGTCCAATAAACTCACTTATGAAATTTCGATCCCGCTAAGTGAAATATTTGGCAATAATTATTCACTTTCAGATATTTCAAAAGATATTACTTTGGAACTAACCGTGAACGCATTAAAGGGCCGTAAAAATGCTACAAGCCAGCGTGGTGGAAGCGGCATGCCAGCCAGGGGAATGGGTGGAAAAATGGGTGGCGGAATGCATCATCAAAAGAGTAGTAATGATGATAAGGTGCAATCCGCACAGCAAGACGATAATGCCATGAGCCGTTTTCAAAAAAGTACATTAAAGCAAAAATTCATCCTTGCAAAAAACAGCGATGCAAAATGATTGCAAATTTGTAGAGTCAGGAAGAATAAGAATTTGGCGGGTTATTTCTAAAGAGTTCAATTGAATGAAAGATATCAAATTAATGATAATTAATTTTGTAATGAAAATTTCTTAAAAATTATTTATGAAAACCGCGATAGTAACCGGTGCATCAGGCAACCTGGGGAAAGCCGTTACGAAAAAATTTATCGAGGAAGGATATTTTGTAACGGGCACTATCTTGTCAAATGATTCTGCACTATTAAATTTTCCAACGGATAAATTTGAAAAAGTAGTTGTCAACCTTGAAGATGAAGATGGCTCGCAAAAATTTGTTGATGATGTGATTTCAAAACGCAAAAATATTGATGCCGCCGTCCTTACGGTTGGCGGTTTTGCCATGGGCTCAATTGCTGAAACCAAAACCAGTGATATTTTTCAGCAATACAAATTAAATTTTGAAACTGCTTATAATGTTGCGAGGCCCGTATTTATGCAAATGATGAAACAAAACAGCGGGAGGATTTTTATTATTGGCTCCAAGCCCGGGCTGAGTGCAAAAAATGGTAAAGGAGTGATTGCATACAGCCTTGCAAAATCATTGATCTTTCGACTTGCCGAATTAATGAACAACGAAGCCAAAGGCAAAAATGTTGTAACAAGTGTGGTGGTGCCAGGCACTATTGATACGCTATCTAATCGAAAGAATATGCCTGACGGGGATTTTGAAAGTTGGGTAAAGCCTGAATCAATTGCTGATGTAATTTATTGGTATTGTACCGGTGAGGCTTTAGTTTTACGGGAACCGGTTATTAAGGTTTATAATAATGCCTGATTCCTGAAAGTATCTTGAAATAATGTTGCTTAAATGCGGCCATGTTTTGTTTCTTCGTGCCTGGCGTGAAATTCCTTTTTTCACTGATCGTGAATTTGCCGCATGAGAATGCACGGAAAGCGCTCACACTGATTTCAGAAAATGACGTACCAGATTCTTTATATGATTCGGTTCATAAGCATTTTGATGAAAAAGAAATCGTTGCTTTATCTATTGCAATAGTCGTTATAAACGGCCGGAATCGCTTGTCGATTGGGTTTCTTACAGCTCCCGCGCCGTGTAAACCGCAATAATAAATGAACTAACCGAACGAAGAAATTATATTTATTAAACAAATAACTTTTGGACTGCACAGATTGAAAAAGGAAAATAAAACGATATGGACAATCGGGCATTCTACCCGCCCCCTCGAAGAATTTGTTGCGATGCTGCATTCATTCAACATTGAATTAGTTGCAGACATAAGAAGTTTTCCCGGCTCAAGAAAGTTTCCTCAATTCAATAAAGAAGCATTGGAAATTTCTTTGCCTCAAAACAAAATTCAATATATACATATAAAAGACCTTGGCGGCAGAAGAAAACCAAATCCAGATTCAAAAAACACCGGCTGGCGGCATACTGCTTTTCGCAGTTATGCCGATTACATGAAAACAACTTTTTTTAAAGACGGAATCAAAGAACTTGAAAAATTTGCTTTTCAAAGGAGAACCGCTTATATGTGTTCAGAAGCAGTGTGGTGGCGTTGTCACCGTTCTATGGTTTCTGACTATTTAAAACTGCACGGATGGAAAGTAATGCACATCATGGGCGTCTCAAAAGAACAAGAGCATCCTTATACAGCGCCCGCAAGAATTGTAAATAATGAATTGAATTACGAAAAAGAAGCAGAATGAAATAAATATACTTTTATTTTTTACGTGAATAACTTTTAAATAAAATACAACGATGTGAAGTTTGTAAAGAACATTTACCATTAGGCCCAAGGCCTGTTATTCAATTAAATGAATTTTTATCCTCCATTAAAACAAATGTAATAACCCTTACTTCAAAATGGCAATTGAATTTTGGTAGGGCATCTCGTCTATCATTCTACCCAACGTTTAAGGCTGGGATTTTTACCACTGTGGTTCTCCTGTTTCAAATCTAACATATCAAGCACTTAATACCTTTTCATTTTAACCCAAAAGCCTGTTTCTTTTTGTGATGTAGTGATGACGTATCATAATGCGCAATTACAGAAGGCTCTTGGCTGCTGTGATGTACTGTTGACGTAGTGTTAAAAACACGTTTGGGTTAAATCGAATTTAGCTTTGTAAGGCCTAACATTTCTTTAACAATAACTTAAAAACATGATGGCTTATGCTACAGAAAAAAAATGGGTGTAACAAAATTGGTTGCATGATTATGGCGTTGCTTCTTTTCTCAGGTGCAGCCTTCGCCCAAAAAACGGTTACCGGTAAAGTGATCAATAACACAACAGGAGAACCTGTGGTTGGCGCTACAGTACAGGCCAAGGGCACAAAGGTTGCCACTGAATCGAACGCCGATGGAAATTTTTCCGTTAGTCTTCCCAAAGGCCACAGCCGCATCACTATTTCCGCAGTTGGATTCGAGAACCAGGATATAGATGCTGCCGGCAAAACGGACGTTGGCAACATATCGATGGTGGTATCCACTACTACGCTCAATGCAGTGGTAGTAACGGGTTACACCTCTCAAAGAGTAAAAGATATTACCGGTTCGGTTTCGGTGGTGAATGTTGCAGATATGAAACAAACGCCCTCCGGCAGCACAGAAGGTTTGTTGCAAGGCCAGGCCTCCGGTGTTACTGTTTTTACAACAGGCGCCCCCGGCGGAGCTTCGGTAGTGCAAATTCGTGGAATAACCTCTTCGGGCAATTCTGCACCACTCGTTATAGTTGATGGTGTTCCCGGAAGTATGCATGATATTAACCCGGATGATATTCAATCCATCCAGGTCTTAAAAGATGCAGGCGCTGCTGCCATTTATGGCGTTCGTGGTTCTAACGGCGTAATTATCATAACTACCAAAAGAGGTTCGGGAGCAGTTAAAGTTTCATATGACGCTTATTATGGAGAGCAGTTGCGATTAAGCAAGAGCTGGGATCTGGCTTCGCCCACACAAACGGGAGTGGCTAAATGGGCACAGGCCTTTAATGACGGCCTTGCTCCTTCAAGCCCGCAGTACGGAAACGGCCCGACGCCGGTAGTTCCCTATTACATTACGCCTGCCGGAGCGCCGCAGGGTGCCCCCAATACGAGCCTCGCAGATTACAATTTATATAACAATCACATAACACTGGCCGCTCAAAATGGCAACAATTGGTTCAATGATATTTTCAAGCCATCGGCTCCTATAATGAACCATAATATTTCCCTGAGCGGCGGCACGGGCAGGTCATCTTTTTATTTATCGATTAACTATATGGACCAACAGGGAACGCTTATAGAAACCAGTTTAGAAAGATATTCTATCAGGTTTAATTCTACTTACAGTTTTGCCAACGACCATATCAGGATTGGAGAAAATGCTTTCGCTTTTTATAAAAGCAACCCTGGTTATTTTAACGCTCCGGGCGTAAACTCAACCAACTCAATTAATGCGGCATACGGTATCCCAAATATCATTCCCGTGCATGATATTGCAGGAAACTATGCAGGTACTATTTCGCAGGGATTGGGCAACCAGTGGAACCCCGTAGCGATCCAGGAAGGCCAGGCAAATAATAAAAGCAATGATTACCAGCTTTCAGGAAATGCCTTTGTTGATGTGGACTTCCTTAAAAATTTTACTGCTCACACAAGCATTGGCGGAACATTAGATAATTATTATTACAACGGATTTGCATCTACGCCCTACGAAAATGCTGAAAATAATACCAATGCTAATTTCTACCTGGAAACGTATGGATGGAACAGCAGTCTGGTTTGGACCAATACTTTAAAATATGCGAATAAAATCGGCAAACACGACATTACCGTGTTGGCAGGAAGTGAATATATTTATAACTCCGGCAGGGCTTCGCAATCTACCCGTGGCAATTATTACATCACTGATTCAAGTAATCTTACTGTGCAGCCAAATCTTTACACCCTTAATTTCGGCCAGGCATCTACGCAGACCAATGCAAACATTATTGGCGATAATGGAATAGCTACTCCTTATCAACTGGCAATATTTTCAGTATTTGGCCGGCTGGATTATAATTATGATCAAAAATATTATTTGAGTGGCACCATCCGGCGTGACGGCGCTTCAGTATTTGTTCCTTCGCAGCGTTATGGCAATTTCCCGTCAGTAACTGCCGGTTGGAGAATTTCTCAGGAATCTTTTATGAAAAATATAAGCTGGTTAAATGAACTTAAACTACGAGGTGGCTGGGGTAAATTAGGTTCTATCAGCAACATCAACCCAACAAATGCCTACACGCTTTATGGCCAGGTGGTTAACCGTTCTTATTACGATATTAACGGAACCAGCAACAGCTCTGTGGCCGGACTTTATGTAAGCCAATATGGAAATCCAAATACAACCTGGGAGCAGGATATCCTTACGAATATCGGGCTGGACGCAAGCATCATCCAGAGTAAGGTCGATTTTACCATTGAATATTATAAAAAAATGATTAGCGGATTGTTGTTCCAGCCCCTTGCTCCGGGCACAAACGGAGGCGCATCCGACCCGTTCATAAATTCAGGAGATGTTGAAAATACCGGTATTGATGCAGCCCTCACTTATCATGGGCACGTTCAAAAGGATTTCAGGTTCGACATCACGGGCACGTTTACTTCTTATCAAAATAAAGTCGTTAGCCTGCCGCCGGGAACTAAATATATTGATGTTACCAGCAACGGATCAACAACAGTTTATTCCAGGATAGAGCCTGGTCATCCGCTGGGCGCATTTTTTGGTTACAAGATCATAGGCTTATTTCAAAACTATGCCGATGTAAATAAATCTCCCACGCAGCAAAACGCCGCTCCAGGCCGTTTTAAGTATGAAGATGTAAATCATGATGGAGTTATAGATAACAACGATCGCACCTTCTTTGGCAACCCGAATCCAAAATTTACTACCGGCCTTAATCTTTCAGCAGGTTACAAAAATTTTGATTTCTACATGTTCTTTTACGCTTCTGTTGGCAATGATATTCTTAACCAGGTAAAAGCTTCTACAGACTTTCCGCAGGCTTTCGGCAACCAGATAAGCACGAACGTTGCGCTTAATTCAGCAAGGTTGGTAAATTCATCTGGCCAGCCAACCAACGTAAATGATCCTACTGCCCAGGTTGCCAATCCGGGAACGGGTGTTCCTATGCTTGAGGAAAGCGCCAATTTCAGCAATTCTGGTGTTTTCAATTCCTATACGATGGAAGATGGCTCTTTCCTGCGGTGCAGGAATCTTACTATCGGTTATAACATTGTGTCCGGCGCCCTTAAACGCTTGCATTTTGATAAGTTTAGAATTTATGGACAGGTATTGAATCTTTTCACGATTACTAAATACAGCGGGCTAGATCCTGAAATAAACCCGGGAAGCAATACCCTGTTTGGCATAGATGGCGGGGTGTATCCCAACAATCAAAAGACTTACAGCTTAGGCGTAAACATTACAATACATTAATCTATTTTATAAAATTATTTTATATGAAAAATATTTTCAAATGGACGGTGCCTGTTTCTATATTGACACTTGCCCTTATTGTTTATGCATGCAATAAGAAATTAAATCTTCAGCCGCAGGGATCGTTAATCGCTTCAAATGTAAACAACAACTCCGGCGTGCAGGGACTGTTAATTGGCGCGTACAGGCTTTTATCCGGGGAAGATGATCCCTGCCAGAATTGCGGAAATGGAAGTGCCGCTTCTAATTATGTTTATGGAAATGAAGCAGCAGATGATGCCTATAAAGGTTCTACGCCATCTGACCAGCCCGATGCTATACCGATAATGACATGGTCATTATCCCAGGCTGGCACCAGCGCTTATCTTGATGAAAAATGGGTTACGCTATATAATGGTATTCAGCGCGCGAATGATGTGATCCGTACGGTTCGTCTCTCTACCGGGATTTCTTCTGCAGATACAACGGAGTATGTAGCCGAAGCCAGGTTTCTGCGGGGCTTTTATCATTTTGAAGGAAAAAAAATGTGGAATCATTTTCCATATGTTGATGAAAACATTTCTTATTCAAATGGAAACCTTGACGTTCCTAATTATGTAAATGGAGCTTATATTGATATCTGGCCTGATATCAATGCAGATCTGTCTTACGCCGTAAATAATTTGCCGGGCACCCAGCCTAATATCGGCAGGATCAACAAATGGGGCGCTATGGCTTTCCTGGCCAAAGCATATTTATTTCAACATAAATATGATAGCGCCCTTACTTTACTAAACCAAATTGTATCCGGCGGAACCACTTCCAACGGCACTAAATATGCTCTTGACCCTAATTATGAAAGCAATTTCAATCCCGCACAAAAGAACAGTCCTGAGAGCGTTTTTGCTGTTCAGGCTTCTGTAAATGATGGCTCATCTACTTCCACTAATGGGGGAAATGGCGATACAGGTGATGAGCTTGATTTTCCTTACAATCATGGCCCTGGTTGTTGCGGATTTGATAACCCTTCCTGGAACCTGGTACAAGCTTATAAAACCGATGCCAACGGGCTCCCGTTTTTGGATGGAAGTTATAATAATGCACCACTGGTGAGCGCCACGTCAAATCCATGGACGGGAACCGTTGATCCTCGTCTTGACTGGAGCGTAGGCAGGCCGGGCAAACCTTATTTCGATTGGGGAACCATTGATACGACGTGGATTCGTGATCAAACAAATGATGGCCCTTTTGTTCCAAAGAAAAATAGCTATGCAAAAAGTCAGCAAGGCACCTACTCTTCCACAGAAACGGTATTTTGGGGTGCAACAGAAGTTGATGCGAATAATGTCAACCTCTGCCGTTATGCAGATGTTTTACTTTGGACGGCGGAATGTGAAATTGAAGTCGGCAGTCTTGACAGGGCAGAAACCTATGTAAATATGGTTCGCGAACGGGCTGCAAATCCGGCCGCCTATGTTTACCTTAATGCCACTTATAATGCTTCGAACAGCACTTATTCGCCGCAAACTACGCCCGCAGACAACTACCTCGTTAATCCATACGCGATTGGGGCTTTCACATCCGGTGGGCAAGCGTATGCGAGAAACGCAGTCAGAATGGAAAGAAGACTTGAACTTGCAATAGAAGGCCATCGTTTCTTTGATCTTGCCAGGTGGGATAATGGCACGGGATCTATGGCTGCTACTTTAAATGCTTATGTGAGCGTTGAAAAAAGCAGGCATGGATTTTACCTGGTAAATAATACGGCGATGTTTACCAAAGGAGTGAACGAATATTTTGCGATACCGCAAAATGAATTAGACGCAGAAAACGCGACGGGCAAAGTATTTCTAAAACAAAATCCGGGGTATAATTAGTGCTGCGTCAGCCGTAGCGGGCTGCGCAATGAAACGAACTTAATTTACATGCCACACGGATTATATCGATATTTATTAATTCGTATAAATGCAGTCGTAAGCAGGTTCGCAAATTTTGATAAAAAGAAATGAAACAAAATAGAGTTAACAAAGCCGGGATTTTTGTATAAATTTCATCTAAACAGTAATAATTTATTTTTAATAAAGGCTTGATAGTTTTAATAAAGATACTTATGAAACACTTGTTTTTTTCATTGCTGATAGTTTTGTCTTTTGGTTTTATGGCCAGGCATTATGCGTTTCCGGATGAGCACAAGACCCTTGCAATAGGAAGCCAGGCCCCTGATTTCAGCTTAAAGGGCGTTGATGGGAAAATGTATTCTTTATCTTCCTTTAAGAATGCCAGGATCCTCGCGATCGTTTTTACCTGCGACCATTGCCCTACGGCGCAGGCGTATGAAGACAGGATCATTGCGCTTTCGAAAGACTACAAGCCTAGGGGCGTTGATGTGGTAGCAATAATGCCAAACGATCCAAAGTCAGTTCAGCTGAATGAATTGGGATACACTGACATGGGTGATCACTTCGATGAGATGAAAATAAGAGCGCAGCAAAAACATTTTAATTTTCCTTACCTGTTTGATGGAGATCTTGAAGCCGCGGCAAATGCCTACGGACCTGTCGCCACACCGCATATTTTTATTTTTGACCAGGAAAGAAAACTTAGATACCAGGGGCGCATAGACGATGTCGAAAAGCCAACAGGTACTCCGCGAAATAAAGATGCTCAAAATGCGATAGATGCGTTGCTTGCGGGGAAAGAACTGCCGGTTAAAACAACAAAAGTTTTTGGCTGTTCTATAAAATGGCATGAAAAAGAAGAACATACTGCGCAGGCAGACAGTGAATGGGCAACGCATCCTGTAACACTTGATAATATTGATTCTGCGGGGATCAAGATCTTGTCAGCAATCATTCAGATAAACTGTATTTAATAAATGTGTGGGCTACATGGTGCGGGCCGTGCGTAAATGAATTTCCATCTTTTGTTGTGATCAACAGGATGTACAGGCTAAGAGATTTTCAGTTCATCAGCATAAGCGCTGATGATCCCACCAAGAAAAATAAGGTTTTGAAAATGTTGCAATCGCTTCACGCGGCTAATACCAATTATCTCTTTAACTCAGATGATAAATATAAGCTCATTGATGCTGTAGATCCTAACTGGGACGGGGCCTTGCCTTATACCATTTTAGTAGAGCCAGGTGGAAAAATTGTGTATTCCAAACAGGGAGCTGTTGATGCCTCAGCATTGAAGACAGCAATCGTTGACAATAAATTAATTGGAAGATATTATTAAAAATAATTTTATTATTAAAACTAAAAAATAAAGTTTTTCCTTTTCATTACTTAAAATTAAATGCATGAATTCAAGACGTACTTTTCTTAAAGCCTCGGGAATGCTCGCTGCGGGCTCATTATTATTACCTGATCTTATACAAGCGGCTGCTCGCAGACCAGTCAAAGATGTGGGGCTGCAATTATACACGGTTCGTAATGAAATGTTGAAAGACAATATTGGAACGTTGAAGGAGGTTGCCAGCCTTGGTTATAAAGAGATAGAGTCTGCAGGAAGTGACAGAGGTTCTTATTACGGTTTTAAACCTGCTGAGATGAAAAAAGTGTGTAACGATCTTGGCATGACGTTGCGAAGCGGGCATGTACATTATGACGATAAATGGCAGCAGACAATTGATGACGCGGTACAATCGGGGCAGCAATATTTGATTGTTTCTGTGATGCCTTCAAATGGCCAGAATGTGGACAATTATAAAAGAGTTGCTGAAATTTTCAACAAAGCCGGAGAAGCCTGCAAAAAGTCAAACATCACTTTTGGTTATCACAATCACGACTCTGAATTTGACAAAGACAATGGAAAGGTTTTATACGATGTGTTGTTGGAAAATACCAATCCTGAATATGTGAAAATGGAGATGGATTTGGGCTGGGTAATAGTTACGGGAAATGATCCGTTGACTTATTTTGCGAAATATCCCGGGCGTTTTCCGCTTTGGCATTTAAAGGATATGGACCTAAAAGCAAAGCACAGCGTTGAATTTGGAAAAGGGAGTCTGGACGTTAAAAAGATGCTTGAAAATGCGAAGCAAGCGGGAATGAAATATTTCTTTGTAGAACAGGAAGAGTATACGGGTACTGCGTTTGACTGTCTTAAGTATAATATAGATTATCTCAAAAAAATAAATTATTAAGAATCCAAAAAGCAGGATCCTATATTTTTTATAAGAGGATGGAAGCAGGGTATGCCGAATTCTTTTTTCTTCTTTAATAAAGATAAATGGATTAGGGCCACGTATAAAAATCGCATTGATAATTTTGGAAGGCTTCTGCTTTGTTGCCTTATTGTTCCGGAGTAAAAAAAATTGATTTTGCAGTTCTGCGCAAAATGCTCCATTAATTTTTATGGCATTTGAGCGAGGTGTATTGCTATGCCGTTTTTGCAATAAAAAAAAGAGAACCGTAGAGCGAATATAATTTAGCCGTTAAACATTTTATCAAAAATTAAAACTTACAAAATGACAACGAGGCGTTCATTTATCAAATCAACATCGCTGGTTTCTGCGGGTATTCTTTGGCACCAAAAGAATTTAAGATGAAGTCATCTTTAATAGGTTTAAGTAGGAAATGGCATTATTGATTTCAAAGAAATTTTCAAGTATAAAAAAGAAGCGGGCTTAAAATATTTTTTCGTAGAGCATGACGAAACCCCCGGTTCTCCATTTGACAGTATCAAAGGAAGCTATATCTATATCAAAAAAACCTGGTTTGATATTGTCAGATCGTGAATTTGAAAACCGCATCAATGAAACAGCAAGCTCATAGTAACGGTAAAGTAATCTCACATTGGCATAAGCTTATTCTTCGTTTAACCGTTGCTGTTAGTTTAGCTTCTATGCCCCGGAAAACAATAATACTCTGTTTTTAAATCAGAAAAAATCCTTTTTGTTCAAAGGCATAATTTAAGATGATTGCATCATTATTTGGCTCTTTTTCGTCTTTCATCTTTTGTAATTTTCTTTCTAATTCCTCCTGATTTTTTTTAAGTTCAATGTTAGCTTTCTTCATTTCTTCATTTATTTTTTTCATATCAACATCTTTCAGCTTATTCATTGATTCGCGAAATTCTTTACTGTTCAACTCTTTATTCAATTGGTCCATACTTTTCTGTATTTCATGTTTCATTTTCTTGTAGTCAATTTTTTTCATTGAGCTGTCAATATTTTTATCAACCATCTTCCAGTCGATATTTTTTAAAGACTCATTAATTTCTTTTTGCATTTTTTCAAAATCGATCTGCTTTAATGATTGCTGTATTTCTGCTTGAATTTTTTGCATATTTACTTCATTCAATGCTTGCTGTACATTTTTCATTATTTCCTTAAAATCGATGGAAGCGATTGCTTTGTTTGCTTCTTCGATGGCTTTCTGAACGTCCACATTTATATTTAGCTCTGTTGCGGGAACAGTATCTTTTACCTGCAGCGATCTTTTTTGATCGCTTGCAAAAGGATCGCGAAAGGACATGCAAGTACAAATTAAACCTGCAACAAGGAGTGTTCCTATACAAGGAAATGCTGAGCTAACAATAGTTTTCATGATTATAAGTTTTGATTACGAATAATATCGTAAATCAAATATACGATACATTTCGTATTTTGTTACATTTTCCCAATTTTTTTTTAAAGTTTATTTAAAATGTGAAAGTGCAGTCAATAAAATGGTGTTTAAAAGCGAATTTTACGTAGTTGATCATTATCGACTTGAGTGAAGAAAATTATAAATAAACGTCAAAAATTCCTGGAGCAGGAAATAACCTTTATAAATTATAATAATGAAAAAAATATTTGTAGCGCTGCTGGTATTTTTATCTTGCCATGCTTTTTCGCAATCCGGTGAAGATAAGCAAGAAGAAAGAAAGGGCGGTTTTCAAAAAGATAAATTGTTTACGGGAGGAAGCGCAACGGCCGGCTTTTCAAGTTATTCAACTATTCTTGGGATAGACCCTCAACTGGGTTATAGCCTTACAACGTGGGCGGATGCAGGTCTTACATTTAATCTGAACTATACTTCTCAAAGAGACTACGAGGTTTATGGGGATAAACTTCGTCAAACAGTTTACGGCCCCGGCGCTTTTGTAAGATTATTTCCGGTGAATTTTTTGTTTGCTTCAGCGCAATATGAATACAATATGATTCACTTAAATTATATCCCTGCCGGTAACAGTAATTATACACCGGATAAATATAATGTTCATGCAAACAGTCTCCTGTTAGGCGCAGGCTATGCCGGTGGAAGGCAATATGGTGGTAATACTTATTATTTTTTATCTATTTCGTGGGATGTGCTCGGCGATAAAAATTCGCCCTATATTGACGGGCTTGGAAGAAGCAGCCCTATTATAAGAGCTGGTTATAACATTGGCTTATTCCAGGGGAAAAAAAGATACCGTTAGAGTCTTTGCTTACCTGACAAGCATTACACTTCCTTTGCGGAATATTTCTTTGTTCTGGTAATCGACCCCATCTACGATCCAAACGTACACATCAGCATCCTGGGCTTTTCCCTTAAACGTTCCATCCCAGCCTGCATTTTGCACGGATGTTGAAAATATCAATTGTCCGCTGCGATTATACACTCTGAAATATTTTAAATATTTCATGCCTATGGGGATGGGCCTGAAAACATCATTTATACCGTCACCGTTAGGCGTAAACGCATTGGGTACATATAAACCGGGTCAACTTTATAAACAAGCACATCGATAGTGTCGTTGGCCGAACAACCTTCGTTGCTCTCAACAGTTAATACATATTCCTGGTTTTCTGACAGCATGGCAACGGGATCTGCGATATCTGCGTTATTGAGGCCTGTAGATGGCTTCCATAGAAATATCTCACCACCTGTTGCATTTAATTGCAATGGTTGATTTACGACAACGCTTGTGTCGCGGGGACCCGCGTTAGCAACAAGTTTTTCTACCTGTATAAGAATGGTATCATAAGCCGGTTTCGGGCAGCCCAACACATCCTTCACTGCTACAATATATCTTATAGACTGGGGAGGAGTAGCCACGGGATCAGGAATATTTGCGTTATTCAAAAATACGGTTGGTGACCAAAAATATGAGCTACCTCCGGTAGCATGTAGTTGAATGCTTGCTGGAAAACAAATAGTTGTATCCCTGCCAGCATATGCGTCAGGGTAGGGAACAACCTTTAAAGTAACATTACCAGATGTGTTGCATTTTCCAATACTGGCTACTACATGATATGTTGTAGTAACGGGTGGTGCCGCTAAAGGATTTTTTAGTGTATTATTATTTAAAGTAGAGGCAGGCGTCCACAGATAATGCAGTCCGTTGCTTATTGTATTTAGCGTTGTGGAATCCGTTTGGCATACAGTCGAATCGTTTCCTGCATTTAGCGTAACATTATCGACAACATTCACAATTACGTTCTGCGTTGCAAAACATCCTGGAGTTTCTGTTAGAGTCGCCGAGTAAGTCGTAGTCACTTTGGGGCTCACAAGGGGATTAAAACTATTTTGGTTATTGATGTTATAATTAGGTGTCCAGATAATATTGCCCGTGCCCGTGGCCATTAACTGCAAGGTATCTATATAACAAATGAGCGTATCATCAGTAATTTTAAACACGGGTTTATCGATGATGGAAATAGTATCTGTAATCGATTTAACGCATCCCTCGCTATTAGATACAACAAGCTGTACCGGGTAATTTCCCACCAGTTTATAAGTATACGATGGATTTTGGACTACAGCCGTATCATTAGTTACTGATGGGTCGCCAAAATTCCAACTCCAGGCGCTTACCACTCCATATTTGGATGTGGTGGTATCACTAAATTTAACTACTGCATTAATGCAACGCCCTGAAGATTCAAATCCAGGAAAAAAACCAGGATATACCTTCCTTATCTGTGTTGCAGAATCAGTACACTGTTGGCCACGATTAATTACTAATTTGTAAACAAATGTTCCCGTGTCAGTGTAAATATGAGTGGGACTCATAAGAGTGGATGTATCTGCCGGACCACTTGCGGGGTCGCCAAATTCCCAGAAAAAAGTGAGATTTTGAGGAGAGCTGTTATCATTTTCAAAATTTACATTGAAGCCGTCGCAGCTTACAGGTTTGGGATCTAGTTCCACACCCGCAAAATCACAGTCCGTAACGTTTACAATAAAATCTTTGGTATGTTCATTAATAAAAATGCCTTTTCTATAGGATTTGACAGAAACGCAGACTACATACCTTCCTACATCCGGGGCAATTCCGCTAATAATGCCTGTGTTAGGATCTATCGTTGCTTTTGTACCTAAAGGAGCAACGTAGTTAAATCCGTTTATATAATTTACAGAATTATAAGGCGGCGGGTCAGGGTTTATATTTGCAGAACTTTGAGTGGAGCCTCCGTTAAAGGCAGGAGCAAATGCATATACAAGTGAATCCCCATCCGCATCTGATGCGTTATACTGTAATGTAAAATGCTTTAACTGGCAAATTGCGTCTACGCTTGTTGAAAAAACCGGCGAGTTATCATGAACAGCAGGGATTGAGCAACTATAAGTAGAGCCCGTGCCACCGCCTGCGCCAGTATTATTAAAAACATTATTTAGAGGATGTACACGGCAACAGGTTTGATAGGTTGCCGTATATCCTTTTTCGTTATTGGGTAAACTAATCGTTAGTATAAAAGTGGCTACGTGATAGTTAAGCGCTGGCGGATTAGAGATACATGGGGGGAAGGCATTTACGGGAACTGAAGACTCGTCATTTTTAACTACATCATAATATTGATTTGGACCAGGGTATTGAGCGGCATTGTCATTATTGAAAAAACCAATATAAACATCAAGGGGCATTTGAGCGCAACTTGTGCAATTTTGATCACGAAATAATTTAAGGGTAACTATATAACTACTCGAGTTTGCGGAAGAGCCTGGCCCCTGGTAAGCATAGGTCATTTCGCCTCCAACTATATGCGACGCCCTGCATGGAAAGATCATGCAAATTGCAATACATATGAGTACGATTTTCTTCATTAATTACAATGCAATTTATAATATTACAATGATATTAAATTATGTAAAAAAGTTGGCAGAACTTCATAATAAGCCGCTATACTAACGTTTCATCGCAGTATCTTATTGAGAAAGGAACTGAATATATTACCTGAAATTAAAAATCCTTTTCAAGTTAATGAAAAGGATTTTAAAAATTTACTATGGTTGACTAATCAATAATCTTTATTGTAACCGCCGCCGCCGCCGCTTCTGCTACCACCGCCATAGCCACCGCCGCCGCTCTTCTTATATCCACCGCCGCCGCCACTACCGTAGCCACCGCCGCTGCTTCTACCGCCACCGCCACCGTAGCCACCGCCGCTGCTTCTACCACCGCCGCCGCCGTAGCCACCGCCGCCACTTTTCTTGTAGCCGCCGCCTTCAGGACGAGGTTGTGATTCATTAACAATAAATTTACGGCCTTGCACTTCGCTTTCGTTTAAAGTGGCGATGGCAGTTTTAGCTGCTTCATCATCTTCCATTTCAACAAAACCAAAGCCTTTACTGCGCCCCGTATTTTTTTCTTTTAGAATTTTTGCACTTGTAACAGTTCCATATTGACTGAATAAGTTGCTTAAATCATCATCAGTCATTGACCAACTGAGATTACCTACATAGATGTTCATTGTAAAAACTTTTTTTTAAATAAATTGAAAATTCAATTAATGAATTAGCAGCTACAATGAACTGAAGAAACCTGGAAAAGAGAAACATCAGCCAAAAGAAAACAGAACTAAACCCATTAACGATTATAAAGATAGTGATTTCTTTCAAATTATATTAAAACAAAATAAAATTCTTTGTATTATTTTATTTATATACCCAATGAGTTTTTGAATTTATTAGTAAGTACCTGATTGCGGATTAGTTTAAAAAGCAATTTGCACGTTCGTTTAAAATAAAAAACCCCGCTTGAAAGCGGGGATAAAATTCTCTATTTAAAATGTCTTTATTCTGCTATTACTTCAAAATCAACTTCAACTTCCTGGCCCTTGCCAAAATCAATTTTGGCCTTGTAATTTCCTAATTCTTTTACATCGTCAATAATATGTATCCGGCGCCGGTCAATATCATATCCTTTTTGCTCGCGGATAGCTCTCGCAATCTGAACTGATGTGACGCTTCCAAAAATTTTGCCACTGGTACCGGTTTTTGCGCCAATTTTCAATGGGGATTCATGTAAAACGCTAACTACACTATTAAATTCCTGTAATAATTTTTCCTCTTTTTTGGCAAATTGTTTCCTTTTTTCCTCGAGTTGCTTCAAATTAGAAGAGTTGGCTTCTACAGCAAGTTTAGAAGGTATAAGAAAGTTACGGCCGTAGCCATTTTTTACTGTTACTAATTCATTGGCGCCGCCTAAATTATTAACATCCTGTATTAATATTACCTGCATAATTACCTCCTTATTTTAAAAGATCAGTTACGTAAGGCAATATTGCCATTTGGCGAGCTTTTTTTACTGCATCACTTACCTTACGCTGGTATTTCAGAGAATTTCCTGTAATACGGCGGGGAAGTAATTTACCTTGTTCATTCAGAAATTTTTTCAAAAAGTCTGCATCCTTATAATCGATATACCTGATGCCCAATTTTTTGAAACGGCAGTATTTTTTTGGCCGCTTTTCAGCTTTAATAGCTGTAAGATATTTTATTTCATTTGCTTTAGGCATTTGATACCTCCGCTTTTTCAGTTCTGGATGATACACCACTTCTCTTTTTTGCATTGTACTCGACGGCGTATTTATCGAGTGCAGTGAACATGTGACGGATTACTGATTCGTCACGCAGAAGCTGAACATTTAGCTTCTCATTGAAGTCGGATGGCGCCTGATATTCAAGAACCCAGTACAAGCCTGTGGTCTTTTTTTGAATAGGATACGCCAGTGATTTTAATCCCCAGGCATTTTCGTGCACAGCCTCTCCTCCGTTCTCAGTAAGGAACGAAGCAAATTTTTTCTGAGACGCTTTATATTCGTCTTCAGAAAGCACAGGAGTAAAAATCACCATCAATTCGTAATTCTGCATTTACTTGTTTTTATTGTTTTAATTATAACCGGTGAATAAATAATTTTATCGGGCTGCAAAATTATGTTTTTTTCCATTCTAAAAAAAGAAAAACCTATAATCCCTGCTCCGCGCGATAAACGGGATATCTTAAGTATGAAGGCTCATAATAAGGTGAGTTTTTATAAATATAATTTAATTGAGCGCCTGAATTTTTTGCGAAAGTGCTATCCGACTTCCTTTTTTGTTCAAACTCATTTCGCAATGTGGAATCAGTCACCAGCAACCTTGCGGCTATTGAATCCCACCGGTAATCGCTGTATCCTTCCTTTTCCTGCAATATTGCATCGAAAAAGTTCCAGGAGAAAAAACCATCGTCACCTTTTGGTTCGAGTGTTTCGATGATATAGCGGTTTGCGGGCTGATTTAAATAAATAATATAATCCCCTTTTAAAAATTTTAATTTTTCTCTTGTCGTATTTACAGATACGTCGTAATTTTTATGGTGTTTTTCATAAGGTTTTGGCAAAGATTTATAACCGGCAATATGATAAACAGTCACATCGATACTACTATCATTTTGTAATCTATAATATTTTACATGATTTAATTTCAATAAGTCGATTACCGTCCACCAACCCTGCGGAATTATATAAGCATTTGGCTTTTCCACAAGGTCTTCAGGTAGATAGACGTCATAAAAACTTACTTCCTTTGTAAATGGCCTGTTGTGATCATAATTCAACACAGGCAAGCCCGTAGCATCACTTCTCTTGAATCCTGCCGTATATCCCTTAAAAATAATTTTGGAAAATTTGGTTGTGTCCAATTTCCATTTCAACGGAAATTGATTTTGGTGAATGGTATTTTCATTAGCTTCTTTTCTTTTTTCTAAAAGCTGATTAGCGTTTAGGCCTGCCTGTTGTATCATCGTTACCATCAAATCGTAAGTTGATCTTACTCTCTCCTGGTAAGGCTTTAGCATGTGAGTTTCCGGCATAAAACTGATGGTGTTAAAAAGAGCGGCATAGCCGGAAGAATATCTCGGGCTATCATAAAATTGACTAAAACCAGCAGACGGATCAGCGTCTTCAACGTTTACATATGGAGTTAGGTCCCAGCCTTTCAAATGCATTCCGGAAAACAGTTTGGGTTCAAAGACACTTTTTACCCAGGCGCCTAAATTCTTTCCCAGTTTATCATACTGGGTGGTTATAAGTGTCATCACATGCTGGTAATCGGCCCCGTCACTTACATGATTGTCTATCAAAATATCAGGATTCAGGTCATGGAAAATTTTGGTAAATGATCGTGCATTTTTGCTGTCGCATTTTATAAAGTCGCGGTTAAGATCCAGGTTTTGCGCATTGCCGCGAAAGCCATAGGATTCAGGCCCGTTTTGATTTACACGTGAAAAACTATTTCGATTTAAAGAACCGCCAATATTGTAGACTGGTATAATTGCCACAATGACGTTATCCGGTAAAATAATTTTTTTGTCAAGAATGTCGCGCGCGAGCATCATGCTTGCATCAATTCCGTCAGGTTCGCCCGGATGAATGCCGTTGTTGATAAGTATCACCACCTTGCCCTCGCGATGCCAGGCCGGGGGCACAAATTTTCCGTCGTTGCTGATGCAAACCAGGTTTAGCGGGTAGCCTGCATCCGTTAGGCCCTTCGTTTCCAATTTTATTTTATTTGATTTACCAGCCAAATTCTTATAAAATTGAATCGCCTCAAAATAAGAAGCTGTTTGCTTTCCATTGCTTTTTTCAAAAGTGGTTTGCTGGCAGTTGGCAAAAGCAGATAGTAGAAACAATGGCAGATAAATAAATTTTTTCATTTACGAAATAATTTAAAAAGAATACAAACAGAAAGATAATTAGCACCCGAATGTAAGCTAATAATAACAGGAGTCTTAGTTCGCTTAAAGCAATTCTTCAGTACATGAAAACTAAAAAACCTGCTACTTGAGGTAACAGGTTCCAATATTTTATTAAAAAAATCTCTATTTTGCCATAGACTGCACGTTCCTGGAAAGTTTACTTTTCAAATTAGCAGCTTTATTCTTATGAATAATTCCACGCTTGGCTAATTTATCTATCATAGAAGAAACTTCAGGAATTTTTTCAGATGCGGCAGCTTTAGTGTCAAGCGCTTTTAAATCGCGGATAGCATTACGGGTTGTTTTACCATGATAACGGTTGCGCTCGTTGCGTTTCCTGCTTTGACGCACATCTTTCTTAGTTGCTGAATGGTTTGCCATTAAATAAATTTTTTGGGCTGCAAAGATAGTATTTCTGAGCAGAAAAAAGCAATGTTTTAAATTATTTCTCTTTCAAGAATAAGAGAATTAAAAATTCTGTTTCAAAAAATTCTTCGTTTGACGTCTTTCGTAGTTTTTTAAAAATGATATGCATTAAGTTATATAGCCAAAACTCACGATATTTGCAGACAAATTAGTCCCGCAATAAAATTTATCTTGATATCCGCATAAAATTGTAAAAGTTTTTCTTAGTCATGAAAGATTTCTCATTTATAACCAGTTCCCATCCGGCGTATATTGAAAATTTATATAGCGATTTTGTAAAAAATCCAGATAGTGTAGATCCTGAACTGAAAAAATTCTTTGAAGGATTTGACTTCGCGATGAGTAAAGGTTCTTCACCAGTTGCTTCGAATGGATCTTCAAACGGAACAGGATCCCTGGCAGAAAAGAAAGTTAAGGACGCAGACTCATTTGACTGGATGCGCGAAATACGGGTCTATCGACTGATTCTTGGTTACCGCAACAAAGGTCATTTAATAGCAAAAACAAACCCGATTCGTCCCCGTAAAGACCGGGGCGCCAATCTTGATCTTAGCTTTTTTGGCCTGGGCGAAGCCGACCTTGACAAAAACTTTGAAGCCGGAAACTTAATCGGTCTCGGCGTGACAACACTTCGAAATATTCTTAATCATTTGCAGGCTTGCTACGCAACAAATGTCGGCGTCGAGTTTAAGTATATCAGTGACCAGAAAAAAATTGACTGGATCACGAACGAAATGGAGCGACAGTTTACAAATCCATTGCCGATTGAAGAAAAGAAGCGCATTCTGCAAAAACTAAATGAGGGTGTGATGTTCGAAAAATTTTTGCATACAAAATATGTCGGGCAAAAAAGATTCTCGTTAGAAGGCGGTGAAAGCACCATTCCGGCGTTAGACAGTATTATTAATGTGGCATCGGAAAACAACGTTCAGGAGGTAGTGATCGGTATGGCTCATCGCGGGAGGCTTAACATTCTGGCAAATATTCTTGGGAAAACTTATGAACAGATTTTTACAGAATTCGAAGGAAATTCAGTACCTGACACCACCATGGGAAGTGGCGATGTAAAATATCATATGGGTTACAGCAGCGAAGTAGCAACCGCATCGGGCAACAGAATTTATTTAAAATTGGCACCGAATCCTTCGCACCTGGAAGCGGTAGATCCGGTTGTACTTGGCTTTTCGAGGAGTAAGGCCGATGTGATCTATGATAGTGATTATGATAAAATTCTTCCCATATTAATTCATGGGGACTCCTCTGTTGCAGGGCAGGGTATCGTATATGAAATTTTGCAGATGAGTGGTTTACGCGGCTACTACACGGGTGGTACTTTGCATTTTGTGATTAACAATCAAATAGGTTTTACAACTGATTTTGATGATGCCCGTACGTCAGACTATTGTACTTCGGTTGCTTCAATGATCCAGGCGCCTGTACTTCATGTAAACGGCGACGATGTGGAATCTGTTGTAAAAGTCTCACAAATGGCCATGCGTTACAGGCAGGAGTTCAACAGTGACATTTTTATTGACATGGTTTGTTACCGTAAGCATGGACATAATGAGGGAGATGATCCCAAATTTACCCAGCCGGGTTTATATGCCCTGATAGACAAGCACCCTAATCCAAGAGAAGTATATGTAAAGTGGCTTACAGAACATGGCGATGATGCGACTGCAGCATTGGCAAAAGAGATGGAAAAAAAATTCTGGAGTGACTTACAGGAACGGTTAGACGAAATTAAGCAGCATCCTTTGACCTATAATTATCAAACGCCTGAACTGTGGTGGCAAAGTTTGCGCAAAGCAACACCGGCAGATTTTGATTCGTCCCCGATTACCGCCATTTCAAAGGGCGAGGTTGATAATTTATTCAACGCGATAATGAAACTGCCGGAAGGATTTAAACCGTTGAAGAAAGTAGAAAAAATTTTACAGGATAAAATAAAACTTTATAATGAAGAAGGTAAACTTGATTGGGCAACAGGTGAATTAATTTCTTACGCGAGCATTCTTGCAGAACAAAAAGATGTTCGCATGAGCGGCCAGGATGTAGCCCGCGGAACCTTCAGCCACAGGCATGCACTGGTGCGTGATGAAAACACAGATGAATTTTATAACCGCTTGAGCAATATTGCAGATAAGCAAGGTCACTTCAGGATTTACAATTCGCTTTTAAGCGAATATGCGGTGTTAGGATTTGAATATGGATATTCAATGGCGAATCCTAATGCTCTTGTTATTTGGGAAGCGCAATTTGGGGATTTTGCAAATGGTGCGCAAACAATAATTGATCAGTTTGTTTCTTGTTCTGAACAGAAATGGAGGAGGATGAACGGCGTAGTTCTTTTGTTGCCGCATGGATTTGAAGGACAAGGTCCGGAACATAGCAGTGGCCGCATGGAAAGATACCTGCAAATGTGCGCTGAATTAAATATGGTTGTTACAAATATTACTACTGCTGCAAATTTATTCCATTGTTTTCGCCGACAGATTACGTGGCCGTTCAGAAAGCCGTTAATTAATTTTTCACCTAAAGCCAATCTGCGACATCCCAAAAGTTATAGCAAGATAGAAGAGTTTACTTCGGGCGGCTTTAAAGAAGTAATAGATGATTCATCAGCGACGAATCCCGCGGTTGTTACAAAAGTTTTGTTTTGCAGCGGGAAAATTTATTTTGATCTTTTAGAGAAAAAGGAAAGCGGTAAAAAAGATGATGTAGCAATTATAAGAATCGAACAATTATATCCTTTGCCTTTAAAGCAAATAGAAAAATTATATAAAAAATATAGTAAGGCTATTTGGTATTGGGTGCAGGAAGAACCATTAAACATGGGGGCTGCATCTTTTCTGCGCATGAATCTTACTTCTTTGAACTATGGCGTAATAAGCAGGCCGGCAAGCGCTGCAACAGCTACCGGCTTTTCAAAAGTACATGCAAAAGAACAGGCAGAAATTGTTGATACCGCATTTTCTTTATAGAAGGTTATTGATTCGAAAGCGGATTGAATATTCCGCGAAGCGTACTAAAATACTGAGGTTTTTATTTCCTTACATCTATTGGAATACTTATACTTCCTGCGCTGCCGTTAGCAGCAAGTCCCTGGAATACCGCAAGATATTTGCCGGGGATATCTCCGGTATAAAAAGAAAAACTTCCGAGGCCTTTTTCATTGGTATGTATTTCGGGTGACCAATATAATAATTCCCTGAAATCAGGCAGGCGGCTATGAAGTGTACTATCTGCAGAATAATCCGGTGAATCAAAAACTCTTTGCTGTTGCAGGGCATCATAATCCAGCACGAGATCATGGGGATCCAGCGTATAGCCGTTAAGGTTACCTTTGTAAGTAGTACAGCTTACAATCCCATCAGCTATTACAGGTCCGAAAAAATACCTTGATGCCACCACTTCAATTTTTTGGATTTTAAGCGGATCGTAGGCCATTATTTTGTTCACGCTGGAAACGGGTACGCCATCCAGCAAAATCAATGGATTGTTTTCAAAAAATATTTCTGCCGGCTGTCTTTTTTGCAACTCATAGCCAGGCTCATTTAAAACCATAAGCCGGAACTGGCTGCCCTTGCGCCTTACAGCAACTTCAGCTACATATTCCCTGAATACTTCTTCCATAGTAGTAAATCGTGTATAATTGTCGAGCAGGTAAGTTTTATAAGGGCGTAATGTAAAACGGAAGCGAGTCAATTAAAGGAGTTTGCAATTCTTGTAAATCTTTCTCATGATATCCATTTTCAATCTGCATGTGAAAGTTTCTATTTTGTAAATATTCGCTTTCACTTTCCGCAACATGTAACGCAGGAGCTACGTGACCAGTAAATTCTTCTGAAAAAGGGCTGAAGATCTTGATGCGAAAAAGGCTGTCATCCTTTAAGTGAGTTTGCAATATTATCTGGTTGGAACCGATAAAATCTTTCATATCAAAATGAATGAAACCGGCGCTGTCACTTTCGCATCCTTTTAATTCAACGCGCCTTCCCGGAACGGATAGATAAACCAAAACTTTTGCGGCTGGTTGCCCGGTAACGTTATTCGTAATTCTTCCCGTAATAATATGACCTGAATATTCAGGCATGTATGTGAAAGCAGGTTTTTTACCAGGCAGAATTTTATTTCTGTCAAATTTTCTCCAGCCTTGCGCCAGCAAGAGATTATCAAGGGCTTCGTTCGTTTCTTTATTTTCATTACTGAAATAATAATCTGCATCCTCAATACTTCCCTGCAGGTTTGATGAGAGCCACAGGTAACTGAAAATATTTGCAGGATCAGGCTTATGAGAACCATCTAACCGGAAGACGGCAACAGATAAATTTCCACCTAACTGTTGATTGCTTTGATCTCTGGTGGCAACATTAAAAATAACTTTATTACGAAGCTGGTATGTTGACTGATCGGGCTCAGCAATAATTAATAATTTTTTTTCAGGTTGCTTAAAAAACAGTCTTTCACATAGTGGCTGTTTGTTTTCATCGAAAACGGTAATTTGTGTTAAGCCTTCTTTCAAACTATCTTTATTTATTTCCCAACTGGCATAGTTATTTTGAAAGGGTAGAAATTTTGCAAAGTTAATTTGCTGATTATTTTGAATGAGCACAAAAACATTTCGCGACAGTTTTCCATCTTCGCCAGCTTGCTTTACGGAAATCTTTAAATTATTTGTAATGGTATCCGCTACATGAAGTACATAACCTGCATCGTAAGCGCCAGGTAATTTCTGTCTGATAACAATACCATTACTGCAGTTGATAATAGCCACGTATTCTTTGCCTTTTTCAGGATTTAGATAAAAATGACCAATGCCTGCATGAAGTGTTTTAAAATTAACAATGGTATCATTTGCTCCGTCAACAATTACGCCTTCACTATTAATTCCGGTATTTTTATTATCCTTTATTTTAAATGCAATTTCACTTTCCAGCCCATTAACCAGGCTGCCGCCTTCCGGGTAAAAACTTGCTGAACAGGTCACTGATTCATGAACGATTGCGGAATCAAGATTTCTTGTAGTGTTGATGATACTTATATTTTTATAAAAATAATGTTCCGGTGAAAAATTTTTCATCCAGTTCGTATAGGCCCTTAATTCATAATTTCCGGATGCGACAGAAAAAGGTAGCAGAACAGAGCCACTTCCTACACCATTTTTCACGGCAATTTTTTCCTGCATTACAGGCAGGTTTGTTTTATCAAGTATTTCAACATATACTACTTTGCTAACTGATATGGGCTCATCATTAAGAGCATTGACCAGGTAGGCTTTAAACCAAATTATTTCTCCGCATAAATAAAATGTTCTGTCTGTATGAATGAATATTTTTTCCTGCAAATTATACTGGCTGTTATCTGCGTAATTATTTTCAATATTTATTAATTGGCCAAATGTGCTCGTGCAGCTTAATAAAATATAAATGCACATACTTAATATAAAAACGGGTAATCTGTAAAAAGAAGATACTTTCATTGTTTGCATTTATGGCCAGAAGGAAGGTTTTACATTGGTACCGTTTATCGTACAGTCAACGCATTCTACATCGGACGCGGTATAAGCTGCCGGCGGAATTGTGGGTCTTCCCGCTATGTCTATCGGATCATATCCGCCGGTAAAATAATATCTAAGACTATCCTTGTTGTTGGGCACCGTTATTAAAGCGCAATCTGGATACTGGTTCCAGCCAACAGGCATGGAATTATTACTTATAAAACTTCTTTCAATAAATGAATTGCCTGCGTTTACATATCCCACAACCGACTCTGCAGGGTTGGACACGCAATGGATATTCCCGGCTGTTTCATTTGGCTGAGGATCAAATATAGATCCTATATTTTCAGTATTGTTTTTCATAGCCAGCCAATAATTATAGCCGTTTACGTCCAGGGGATATTGCTTTACGAGGATGCTGTATAGCACACTGATCCTGTTATCATGCGGTTCAATATACGTCAGTGGCATCTCAAAAATTACATCGTTAGCCAGGCTTGCTGAAGATCCTAAAAGGATATAATCGGATACATCTGACCGCCAGCAAATATTTACAGGAACCACCCGCGGAATAACTGTATCGTGAGCGGCATCATATTCATAGTTAGAAGAATAATAGGAATGAAATTCCCATGTCTCACTGTATTCCCATCGATAATACCTTGTCAGGTTATTCGGGTCATGAGTATTCACATACACCTGTACGCCATTATCCTTAAAGTTCCAGTTTATTGAATCGATGGGAGGTGATTGTTTAAACGCCACCAGGTCAGATAAATATTCTTCGCTATTTGAAGTAAAAATATGAAGACGGTATTTGTAAGTTGGATTCAGGCTTAAAATACCGGAGCTGTTATAAATGCCATTCCCGGCTTCGGTTAGCGGATAAGAATTTTGATGGTCATCTTCTATCAATACTTTTGCATTAAGCTCATATTTCCTCGCTGCGGTATCTCCCGCAGAGAGGGTTCTCGTGCGGCTTAAAGTGAAACTGACAGGTGACGCGCCATCGATAAAGCCTTCCACCACCAGCAGGTTGGTACTTAGTAGATTTTAACGGCGGAACATAAGGAACTTTACAATGAGCAAGCGCAAGGCTTATCAATGTGGCGGCCATCATTTTCAAAAAGAGATTTTTTTTCATTATTTAAAATCGAATATTGTAAGTTATAAAAGGAATAGCACTTCCAAAGATGGATAATTTGTAACCGTTTATTGTTCCGTTTTGAGAAATAAAATAAACAGAATAAGCATTTTTTCTCCCAAGCCAGTTATACACGCCAAACGTCCACGAGTTATGTGTGGTTTGATGTATTTTATGATCTCCCAGCATATTTACCGAAAAATCTGACCTGAAATAATCCGGAATACGGTATTCGTTCCTGTCGGAATATAACAATCTTGCAGAGCCGCCGTAATCAAAAACGCCCGTTGGTAAAGTGATGGGTCGTCCTGTGCTATACACTACATTCAGTGAAACACTGTAACGATGAGTAATGCGATAATTGCCAATCATGTTGGCGCTGTGCGGTTGATCAAAGTCGGTAGGGTAGTAATTGCCACCATTGATTATTTCCCCGGCGAGAGGATCATCTTCACGGATCAGGGCACGGGAATACGAGTAGCTTATCCATCCATTTAGCTTGCCGGTCGCCTTCTTCAGAAAAAATTCTATCCCATATGATTTTCCCTTTGTAGTAAATACGTCCGTTTCAATGTGATGATTCATAACCAGGATAGCGCCGTTTTTGTAATCCAGATAGTTTTCAATCCATTTGTAATAAACTTCAACGGACGTTTCAATAGTATTTGATTTAAAATTTTTATATAGCCCCAGCGATACCTGGCTTCCATGCTGCGGTTTAATATTAGGGTCGCTCAATTTCCATACATCAGTCGGAGAAATCGTTGCTGTATTGGAAATCTCATGAATGTATTGCTCAAGGGTATTATAAGATGCTTTAACAGAGCTATTTTCTGAAAGTGTATATCTCGCTGATGCCCGGTACTCAGGGGATTTATAAGTCTTTATTATTTTTCCCGAAGGATAAAAATTAATGCCGGTAATACTGCTTTCCTGGCGGGGGAAGCCGGGTGCATAAGTGTAAACATGTTTTGGTCCGAGATAATTATATATTGAATATCGAATGCCGCCTTCAACAGAAAATTTAGAACTGATATTATAGAGGTCTGAAATATAAATAGCACTCTCCAGGGCCTGTTCCGGCTCTACAGTATCTGGTATTATTAAGGATTGTTTGCCTAACGGATTAAATGTGCCGGAATTAATGTGATAATAAAGGCTGCTCAATCCAAATGCTATTTTATGTTTGTTATTAAGGAAATAACTAAAATCAGCATTCATTTTATATTGGTTAATGATATAGGATAGCCGGTAAGCATTTACGGGATTATCCTGGCTGGATACCTGGTAATCGTAATGGTCTGCACCAAAAGTAAGCACGCCATAGAAGCGATTATTAAAAATATGTTTCCATTTTATATTCGCGTTTTTATTATGATAGGCATAATTGGTGTCGCTGTTTAAATTAAATTTATCACCGCTGATGTAACCATTCAGGTAAATATTATTTTTATTATTCACCTTATGGCTTATGTGAATAGTAGCATCCTGGAAGGAAGCGGTGCTGTTGTTATATTCTTTGGGTAATGCTTTAAATATCCAATCAGAATAAGTGGTTCTTACACCTGCCACAAAAGTTGTTTTATCTTTTATTAACGGCCCTTCGAGGGTAAGCTTTCCGGTTAACGGGCCGATGCCCGCAGAGCCGGTGATTTTCTTATTATTTCCGTCCAAAGAAGTAATATCGAGAACTGAAGAAATGCGGCCACCATAATTAGCAGGAATTGCACTTTTATATAAGGTAACATCTTTAACAAGATCCGGATCAAAGGCTGAAAAAAAGCCAAAAAGATGTGATGGATTGTAAATATTAAGTCCGTTAAACAAAATCAGGTTTTGATCGGTTGCACCGCCTCTTACATTTAATCCTGTACTGGCCTCGCCAACTGATTTTACGCCTGGCAAGGTAAGTACGGTGCGTAATACATCTACCTCACCCATCACCGCAGGTACCTGCTTCATGGCTACAATACTTATTTGATCAACACCCATTCCTGTGCTGTGAACATTCTTTTCCTTTCCCGCTTCAACTACTACTTCCTTCAACTTCACTACTTTTTGATCCAGGTCAATGTCAAACTTCCCGTCTGAATACAGCATTATTTGCCGTTTTGCATCAAACATGCCGGGCGATATAATGTTTAAGATATGCAGCCCGGCTGGTAATACGATCGAGTAATAACCAAACTGATCACTGTTTACCTGCACATGCGGGTGATCGGTGTAAATGAGTGCACCGGACACAGACTCTCCGTTTTGTTTATCACGAATATATCCTGCAATGTTTACATTTCCTTTTTGCACCTCATTACGTTTAATTCCTATTTCAAACAATTTATTTTCTATTGATATTTCAGAAACAACTTTCTTTACCTGCATGAGACGCGCCGGAGCTGATGATTCATTTTTTACCACCATTGTTGCAGTGTCTTTTTTACCGTTAAAAAAACCATAAGGTAATTGAGGACGTATTGTAAAACCTTTGGTAATAAAAACCTGGTAATTGTTATCAATAGTGTAATTCCATTTCGTGCCATTAAAAATTTTATCAAGTACAGATGGCAGGTGCGCCCTACTAACGGACATGGTTATACTAACACTATCAAATTGCGAAGCATCATAAAAAAAATGAAAAGTTGTTTGGGCTTCTACCTTTTGCACAAATTGAGCAAAAGTGGCTTCATTGAAATCTGCGGTGATCAAATTATCCTGGTTTTGCTGTGCAAATGTTGCTTTCGCTACAAACAACAACAGTCCGGTAATCAACAAAGCAGCCTTCTTTTTCATATAGATAAATTGGTTTTGTCGTACCACGCAGTTACTTGTATCAGCGCATTTTCAAAATTTTTTCCCCGCATTTTCAGATGTTGTTTGCGTATCAATTTCTTTAAATCGTGCCTTTTATCATTGAAGATGCGAAAAACATCCTTTTGATTATCTACCATATAATACAAATTATTTTTGTGAATATAATAATGATCCTTTTCTGAAAATACAGCTAAAACGGAAATGGTTTCAACCGAATCTTCAAGCGTTTTGGTTCTTCTGGCCAGGAGCTGCACGTGACCGTTATGCAATACTTCATAAAATCCGGAATTGTACAGATTTTGACTATGGTCTTCCGTCAGCTTGATAAAAGTATGATTTAATACACCAAAGCTGTCCAGCAGTTCATTATGCAAAACGATTCGCGAAACGCTATCCGGCAACAATACAACAACCTGGTTTCTTTGAATGTCATACAATAGTGAAAGTGGTTGATATATCTGGTTTGCATAACTTGCCCAGTTAACAGATGAATCACCGAGATTAAAAAAAGGATCGCCCCTCATTTGAAAAATGTAGTATGAATATTCCGCCCCATTGTAAATGGGCGCGTTGCCATCTGTATAGTTCCTATAAAGCTCAACTACATTTTTCACCTGCACATTAGCCAGCGAATCTGTGGCAGTTTCCTGAGAAAAGGCAGGCTTGACTGCTAAAGACACACACAAAAAGAACAACAGAATCTTCATTTATCTTAAATGTTTAAATCAATTTGGAAATAGATCGTTAGTACAAAATATCAGGATAAGTTTCGCGATAACTTTTACACCTTTGCAGATAAGTCAAATTTTGTTGCAGTGATGATGGCATTTTTTTAACCCTTTTAAATTAAGGCGATTAAGGTATTCGGATGAAGTTGAAAATCTTTTATCTTAAATCATTTTTATTTGATAAATGTAATATTATAATCCGAAATGCTGCCAGGATTTCTATCAAAAATTTAAATTCACTTTAATTTGCAAACGGATCACCAACGCTGAATTGTTCATTTCTATTTTTAGCTTAGGTTTGTAATTCTTAATAATAATACATGTCGATAGAAATCAAAGTGCCATCTGTTGGGGAAAGCATCAACGAAGTGACACTTACCAAATGGATAAAAAATGATGGTCAGTGGGTCGATAGAGATGAAGTGATTGCTGAATTGGAAAGCGAAAAGGCAACTTTTGAAATTAATGCTGAAAAGGCAGGAATTTTGCACACCAGCGCTAAAGAAAATGATACGTTGAAAATAGGTGATGTTGTAGCAACTATCGATGAAAGCGCTCAAAAGCCTGCTGCGGACAAACCCGCGGACAAAATTAAACCGGTTCAGACGGAGCCCTCTGTTAACGTTGCAAAAGAATCTACAGACACTAAACAAAAACAAGCACCAGAAGAAAAAGAAGTAAAAACTGAAACAGCCGCAAATAAAGATTTGAAGGCCACGCCCGTAGCTGCGGCCATTTTAGCTGATAAAAAAGTTGATGTAAAAAAGGTTACCCCGACAGGCTCAAATGGAAGAATTTTAAAACATGATGTGCTTGAGGCTCTTTCCAATCCCGGGAGGGCGATTGGCAAAGAGCTTTTTGGACGGCAGGAAAGGCCCGAGAGAATGAGTAATCTCCGCAGGACCATCAGCCGGCGGTTGGTGGAAGCAAAAAATACCACAGCCATGCTTACCACTTTTAATGAAGTGGATATGACTGCTATCATGGAATTGCGCACGAAATATAAAGAGGTTTTTAAAAAAACTCATGAGGTAAACCTTGGATTTATGAGCTTCTTTACCAAAGCGTGCTGCTTTGCTTTGCAGGAATGGCCCGCTGTAAATGCCGGGATAGATGGCGACAACATTGTATATCATGATTATTGCGATATTTCTATTGCGGTTTCATCGCCAAAAGGCCTTGTGGTGCCGGTAATAAGGAATGCAGAAAGCTTAAGTATGGCCGAAATTGAAAAAGCTGTTGTTGATCTTGCAACAAAAGCAAAGGAAAGCAAACTCACCATTGAGGAAATGACCGGGGGAACTTTTACGATTACTAACGGTGGCATTTTCGGCTCTTTGATGAGCACTCCTATAATTAACATTCCTCAAAGTGCTATACTTGGTATGCACAATATTGTAGAACGCCCGGTTGCTGTAAAAGGCCAGGTAGTTATCAGGCCAATGATGTACCTCGCAGTAAGTTATGACCATCGCATCATTGACGGGCGGGAATCGGTAAGTTTCCTGGTTCGCGTAAAAGAAATGCTTGAAAACCCTTCCCAGCTTTTATTTGGCAAAGATCCAATGAAAGCACTTCTTGAGATTTAACGGTTAATTTTTGGTTTAAAGTAATGGATAAAGATGGAAAAAATGTTTCTTCAAAGCAAAACAGTAATTATTTACTCAGGTATTTACAATACAGCGAACTTATAATTTCTTCTTATAAAGGAAATGAGCCTTTTCATTTTTTTCTGAAAAAATATTTTTATCTCAATAAAAAGCATGGCTCACGCGACAGGAAAATAATAGCTTCTTTATGCTATAATTATTTTCGTTTAGGCTTTGGCGTTAGGAAAAAAGAAAATTTTCAGAAAAAGCTGTTGCTGTCAATTTTTTTGTGTGAAAGCCGGTTTTCTGCATTTCTCGAATCTTTCCAATCTTCCTGGAATTCTTTGATCGGATTGCCCGTAATTGATAAACTCGGCCTGGTAAAGGAGGAATTTATTGCTGAAGAAATTTTCCCGTTTCAGAATGAATTAAGTAATGAAATTGATTTTCATAAATACAGCATTTCTTTTTTAATACAACCTGAATTGTTTATAAGAATCAGGCCGGGATTTAATGCAATTGTTTTTGATAAACTAAACAAGGCAGGTTTTTTATTTCAAAAATTAAATGATGAATGTCTTACTCTTTCCAACAATGAAAAAGTAAGTGATATAATTGCAATGGATAAAGAAGCCGTTGTTCAGGATTACAACTCGCAGCGAACAATACATTTGCTTAAGAATAAAATTGATCCGGGAAATAACATTTCAATCTGGGACTGCTGCGCGGGCAGCGGAGGTAAATCTATTCTTGCTTTTGATATATTTAAAAATAGCGAACTAACGGTTTCAGATAAACGAAAAGATATCCTAAAGAATTTACGGCTACGATTTAAGAACGCCGGAATAAATAACTATGAGTTGATACTTGCTGATCTTGAAAGGCCTGTGACAATTGCAGACGATGAGTTTGATCTTATAATTGCAGATGTTCCTTGCTCAGGTTCTGGCACCTGGTCAAGAACTCCCGAACAGCTTACTTTTTTCAAACTAAATGACATAGAAAAATATGCTTGTGTTCAAAAAAGGATAATTGAAAATGCAATGCCTCATTTAAAATGCAATGGGCATTTGTTATATATCACCTGTTCTGTTTTCAAAAAAGAAAATGAAGATAATGTCACCTTCATCGGGAAAAAATTTAAATTGAATTTGCTCGATATGCAATATTTGAAAGGGTATGAAATGCAGGCTGATACATTGTTTGCCGCATTATTTAAAAAGACTTGCTGATTTTATTGAACCAATAGCTTTAAGCTTTCTTTACTTTGGCCGTCACTAAACTTTAAAATATACATGCCCTTTTGTAAAGGTTGCAGATCATTAAATTGTATTAACTGCGGAACACCCGACTGAACAGATACCGTCTTAATTAAATATAATTTTCCGCGGGCGTCATACAACTTAAAAATAGCGTTACCAGTATGAGGCGGTTTTATTGCGATATTAAAAGCAGAAGCGAAAGGATTTGGGAATGCTTTTATCCAGCTTGTACCTAAAATAACATTTACATTTTTTAAGGCCCGTTGCAGCGCCAGGTTATCATAAGCTATTTGAAAATTTGGAAGGCCATATCCTATCCTGTCATCCGGCGCATTATAAATACTGCTGCTTTGTTCAACAGCTTTTATAATTTCCATATTAGTAAATTCAGGAAAGGCTTGCCACAGGCAGGTTACAAGTCCCGCCATATTTGGTGTTGCAAAGGAAGTTCCATTTCCGGATGCGACGCTTCCTGTCGTTGAAATTAACGCTGTTCCTTCACCAACCGACGCCACTTCAGGTTTTACCCGGCCATCGCTTGATGGGCCGTAACTACTGAAACTGGCACTCATGCCCGAAGTATTGACAGCCCCTACAGCGAGAATACTATCAGCGTCCGCAGGCGTTGTAATATAATGCCATGAATTAGCTCCTTCATTTCCTGCGGCAACTACCACAATCATTCCTTTCTTTGCAGCAAAGCCAGCCGCTTTTGCAATGAGCGTAGTATGACCATTCATATCAGCATAAGTATTATTAAAAACAGGATTATCAAATTGGTTGTAACCAAGAGAAGTGGAGATAACGTCAACGCCTAAGCTATCGGCTCTTTCTGCAGCCGCAGCCCAGTTTTGTTCTTCCACAGGCGATTCGCTGGTGACATCCTCGCTCACATATAAATAGTAGCCGGCTTTCGGGGCAGTTCCAACAAACTGGCCAGGAAGGTTGCCTGCCATAATCGAAAAACATTCCATGCCGTGAAAATAATCTTCATTTACACTCTCCCTGTTTGCTACAAAATTCCACGTTCCTTCCACCTGGTTATTCGCTAATACGCTATCAAATGCAGGCAGGCTCAGGTAGTGATAAAAGCCCGCATCAAGAATTGCTATCAACATACCTTCTCCATGAAAACCTTTGTCATGAAGATATTCGCCATTGTGAATGTGAATCTGATCGTAAGAACTTCCATATTGATAATAATCATTCACATTGGTCACGGAAGTGAACGAGGTGGCTGAATTTATCTGCTCATTAAATTTATTATTGGATGGGGACTGGATACGTACAGGATGCATGAGCGGCTGAGAGGTAATAACAAAAGACATTGCATTGATCCTCGCAAGAGCAGCTGTATCAGTGGTTTGAATGCAAAGCTGGTTCAGCCATTTGGATTGATTTAATATGATAACGTTGCCGGCTAAACGAACACTGTCGATGTAAGCCGGTGTAATGGGTAAATCCGTTTCATCTATTGCAATGTTCTGTTTGGTGCGTCTTGCAATAGATCTTACTGTTAAAAAAGCTGAGGGATTATTAATGCTGAAAGGAGTGCCTGATTTATCTTTAAAACGAACTACATATTTTGTAAACTGTGCAGAAGTGTCAAAGGCAAGAAAAATGAATGCAAGAAATAAAATGCAGGTATTTTTCATAAAGAAAGTTGATACGAGATCAATAAACTATTAGCAGCTTTTACAAATTCAAATTCTAATTATGATCAATAATACTAAGTTTTATCCCATAACCAGTGTAGTAGCCGGGGACGCCGGTTTGGCCGCCCTGGTATTCCCAATGCAAAAATTCACGATATATCAAGCCAATTCCTTTACCATATTTTTCAACAGAATATGTTTTTTCAGCATACTGTGTTCCTGGTATTGACGGATCCTGGCCCAGAAATTCATCTCTTTCATCCACCTTAATTGTGCTGTCAATGTTTACGGAATTTATAGTAAGGGGAACGTCAAGACTATCATAAATATAATCCCAGTCATCAAGATATTGAACATCTGAAACAGTTGAATAAGTATCGATATATGAATTTCCTTTCCAGGAAAAATTCTCTTTGATCGGCATTTCTAATTTTAAAAATCGCAAATTATTTTCTACATATTCGATCGAGTTGCCGGTTGGAACGGCCATAAAAGTATTATTGGGCATCCAGTCCTGCGTTGAATCAGTGCGTAAATATCGTATGATGCGATAGGCAAGCCGGCCCAGGTTGTCCGTAATTTGCGCATCAACTCTATCCTGTGCCTGGTAGCTGATTATCGTATCTCTCGCGCCGAAAGCCAGGTAAACTGTTGAATCAAGATTATAGGTAATATATTTTCCTACCTGGAGTGGATAATAATCGTTAACTGATTCACTGGTATAAATGTAATTTTCTTTCTTACAGGAAATAAAGATCAACGAAATAAAAAAAATGCCCGCGAGATATTTAGCCATACAAAAATGATTAATCCGTAAAACTTACCCGTGAAATTTATGGTGTAACTATCGTTGAATGATTCCGCCGCCAATTACATCATCACCTTCATAAAATACAGCACTCTGTCCGGGAGCAATGCCTTTTACGTCTTCATAGAAACGGACATTTACTCCTTTTTCGTATAAAAAAAGATTGGAAGGTGCGCCTTTATCTTTATACCTGATCTTGGTTACGGCTTCCATTCCATCATTAATGCCATCGTACTTTATCCAGTTTATGCCGGCAACCTTCATGTCATTCCTGTTCAGATCTTCCTCATCGCCCAACACAATTGTATTTGTTTCCGGAATAATTGCAGTTACAAACGCCGGTTTTCCCAGTGCAATTTCAAGCCCTTTGCGCTGGCCTACAGTATAAAAAGGATACCCCTTATGTGGCCCTAAAATTTCTCCGGATTTATTAACGAAAAAGCCACCTGACACTTTTTCTTCGAGGCCTTCAACTTTTCTTTTTAAAAAGCCCCGGTAATCGTTGTCGGGCACAAAGCATATTTCATAGCTCTCATTTTTTTTGGCCAGTTCGGGGTAGCCAAAGTCATGAGCCATTTGCCTGATCTCAGTTTTGCGATAAGTTCCTAAAGGTAAAAGCGTGCGGCTTAATAAATCCTGTTGCAAACCCCAAAGGACATAACTCTGGTCTTTTGTTTCATCAATACCCTTTCTTATGAAATATCTGTCATTAGTGTGTTTATGAATCTGGGCGTAGTGCCCGGTAGCGATGTATTCACATCCGAGCGCATTGGCTCTTTTTAAAAGTGCCCGCCATTTTATATGCGTATTACACATAACACAAGGGTTTGGCGTGCGGCCTGCAATATATTCTTCTACAAAATTATCAATTACAAAATCCCCAAATTCTTCTCTTATATCCAAAATAAAATGCGGAAAACCATGTTGCACTGCGGCAGCGCGTGCGTCGTTGAAACTATCCAAATTGCAACAGCCGGTTTCCTTGCTGTTATTGCCGCTGCTCGTGGCATAATCCCATGTTTTCATAGTGATTCCCACCACGTCATATCCTTCGTGATGCAGCATGAGAGCCGCCACAGTACTGTCGATACCGCCACTCATTGCCATCAAAACTTTTCCTTTCTTACTCATGTTTCCGAATTGACCTGCAAAGATAAGACAGTTTCAGGTTTTGATTCGTTTGACTGAGATTGAAGAAGTTTGGGGCTGTCATCTTAAGTTCTTTATTCAACAACTGTCCGGGCTGTTCGCTTGTATCTTTAGCTTCGCTAAAGGATACCGCTTCCATCCCGCAGCCATTCATCTATAGATTCTTTATTCAGCTTTAAACACAATATTTGTTTGAATAATTTTAAAGAAATTCTAAACTTTCCAAAAGTTGCGGGAGACTAATTAACTTGCGCACATGGAACAATATCTTCAACTTTTACAAAAAATTATTGCCGATGGCACCGACAAAGACGACCGTACGGGAACGGGTACACGAAGTTTATTCGGCTACCAAATGCGTTTTGATTTGCAGAAGGGATTTCCTTTAGTTACTACTAAAAAGCTGCATCTGAAAAGCATTATTTATGAGTTGCTTTGGTTTTTAAAAGGTGATACCAATATAAAATACCTTAAAGAAAATGGCGTAAAGATTTGGGATGAATGGGCTGATGAGAATGGAAACTTAGGCCCGGTATATGGAAAGCAATGGCGAAGCTGGGAAGGTGCAAACGGAAAAACAATTGACCAGGTTTCGGAATTGATTCACCAGTTAAAAACAAATCCCGATAGTAGAAGGATGATCATTAGTGCATGGAATGTGGCTGACCTGCCTGAAATGAATTTAATGCCTTGTCATTGTCTTTTCCAGTTTTACACAGTCCCCTCCGAAGGTGGAGGAAAAAGAAAATTATCATCTCAGCTCTATCAAAGAAGCGCCGATGTATTTCTAGGGGTTCCTTTTAATATTGCTTCGTATGCATTGCTTACCATGATGATCGCGCAGGTATGCGATATGGAGCCGGGAGATTTTGTTCATTCCTTCGGAGACGTTCATTTATATAGAAATCATTTTGAGCAGGCCGAATTGCAACTCACAAGAAAGCCTTTTCCCCTACCGCAAATGAAAATAAATCCTTCAGTAAAAGATATTTTCAATTTTAATTTTGAAGATTTTGAATTAATAAATTATCAAAGTCACCCCACTATTAAAGCGCCTGTGGCTGTGTAAAATATAATAACCAATCAATTAAGAAAAATGATTGCTCACATCGTCGCCGCGTCAGAAAATAATGTCATCGGTTCTAAAAATGAATTGCCCTGGAAATTAGCTTCTGATTTTACATACTTTAAAAATAAAACCTGGGGCCTGCCTGTAATTATGGGCAGAAAAACTTTTGACTCTTTGCAAAAAGATTTACCCGGAAGAATTACAATAGTAGTCACTGGCAAAACCAACTGGCATCCGGAAGGAATTATTGTTGTAAACACAATTAGCGATGCCATTACAAAAGCAAAAGAAAGTGATGCAAAAGAAATGTTTATTATCGGTGGTGGTGAAATTTTTAAACAGACCATTGATATCGTTGACAGAATCTATCTGACACGGGTACACGCAAATGTAGATGGCGACACATTTTATCCTGAAGTAGATAAAAATAAATGGAGACTAACAAGTAGCGAATCATTTCCTGCGGATGAAAAAAATAATTATGCTTATACGTTTGAAGTATGGGATCAAAATTCGAACTGAATCTTAATTAAATGTACTCTTCATTTCAGCTTGCAAAAAAATATCTCAATTATTTTATATCTGCCAAAAACGGGAAAGGCCATGGCATTCATTCACCGTTTGTTTTTGACTTTGTTATTCATGTTTTAAATGATAAGAAAAAATATGAATGTTATGAAAAAATTGAGACCGTTGCGCAAGCATCTTCTTTCAAATAATATCGTAATAGATGTTGAAGATTTTGGTGCAGGTTCCGCAGTAATTCCTTTTAAAAAAAGAAAAATAAATGCTATCGCAAGATCTTCCCTGAAGAATAAAAAATTCTCGCAATTGCTCTTTAGAATTGCTAAATATTATAAGCCTCAAACAATTTTAGAACTGGGAACTTCATTTGGAATTAGTGCCTGTTATTTCGCTTGCGCAAATAAAAATAGCAACGTATATACTTTTGAAGGATCAAAAGAAATTGCGCAGATAGCAGTCGAAAATTTTAATAATGCCACGCTTCAAAATATTACTTTGATACAAGGTAACTTTGATGAAACCTTACTGCCGGCCCTGGAAAAAATAGAAAAAGTAGATCTCGCTTTTATCGATGGCAATCACCAAAGAGCGCCAACGCTTTTTTATTTTTCGGAACTATTGAAAAAATCACACAAGGATTCTGTTTTTATTTTTGATGACATTCATTGGAGCATAGAAATGGAAGAGGCGTGGAAACAAATACAGCAGCACGATTCAGTAACATTGACTATTGATCTTTTTTTTACAGGTATTGTTTTTTTTAGCGCTGATTTTAAAGTAAAACAACATTTTACCATAAGGTTTTAAATTTTCAATATCTTAGGAACATATTTGACACTATGACGATTGGCGTTTTAAAAGAATCTTTTCCCGAAACCAGGGTTTCTCTTTTGCCCGAACATGTATTAGCTTTTCAAAGGATGCAGGTAAATATTTTAGTAGAAAATGGAGCCGGTGCAAGTGCTTTTGCTTCTGATAATAAATACGCGGATGAGGCTGCAAAGATCGTTTCGCGGCAAGAGGTGTTGAGCAACGCAGATATTATTCTTTCAATAAATAATTTAGGTGAGCAGGATTCTAATTCTTTACGATCAAAAATCATTCTTGGTAATTATCAGCCTTTATATAATTATGCTTTCATGCAAAGGCTCGCCCAAAGCAATATTACTGTTTTCAGCATTGATATGATTCCCCGCACAACACGTGCACAAAGTATGGATGTGCTAAGTAGCCAGGCGAACATTGCGGGATATAAAGCCATATTGCTTGCCGCTAATATTTTCCCAAAATATTTTCCGATGTTCATGACTGCGGCAGGCAGCATTCCACCAGCAAAAGTTTTGATATTAGGCGCCGGTGTTGCGGGTTTGCAGGCGATAGCAACGGCGAGAAGGCTTGGCGCAGTAGTAGAAGTATTTGATACGCGGCCTGCAGTGAAAGAGGAAGTGGTGAGTCTCGGCGCGAAATTTATAGAAGTTGAAGGCGCGGCAGATGCGAGTAAGGCCGGAGGTTATGCCGTGGAACAATCTGATGAATTTTTACAAAAACAAAAGCAATAAGATTGCGGATAGCGTAGCCAAATCGGACATTATTGTTACCACGGCGCAAATTCCCGGAAAGACAGCGCCAATTTTAATTACGGAAGAAATGTTGCAAACCATGAAAAATGGCTCGGTAATAATTGACCTGGCGGCGGCAACAGGCGGCAACACAGCCGTTACAAAGAATGATGAGACGGTAAAATACAACGGCGTAAGTATTGTTGGCAATTCGTTTTTAGCTTCGTCTATGCCTTATGATGCCAGCAAGATGTATGGGAAGAATATTACTAATTTTTTAAAATTAATTATCGATAAAGAAGGGAAGATCAATTTAAATTTTGATGATGACCTGGTGAAAGGAACTTGTATCGTTCATGACGGGCAAATTGTGAATGAAAGAGTAAAGGCACTGATTAATGGTTAATCGATTTAATTATCGAACCGGTTTCTATAAACAGATGACATTTAATAAAGTTTGAGAAAAATATTTTTATGCAGTCCATAATAAATTTTGTAAGTGAAAATATTCAATACATCTATATCGTGATACTCATGATTTTTTTAGGTATTGAAATTATCGGTCGCGTACCAAGTGTGCTGCATACTCCTTTAATGAGCGGTGCAAACGCGATTCATGGGGTCGTAATCATTGGTGCCATCATTGTAATGGGCCGCGCAGAGAGCGGAAATTATATGGCTCTGATTTTAGGTTTTTTGGCAGTGGTATTAGGAACGCTAAATGTCGTCGGGGGATTTGTAGTTACCGACCGGATGCTGGAAATGTTTAAGAAAAAGAAATAGGGTAATATAATAAACAAAAATTATTATATCAAATAACCAATAAACGAATTAATCAATAGATGGGCTTAAGTATTCTTTCAATTTGTTATCTGATTGCTTCCGTAACATTTATCCTGGGATTGAAAATGTTGTCAGCTCCGGCGACAGCAAGGAAGGGGAACCTGATTGCCGCGGCGGGTATGATTATTGCCATTCTCGGAACCATTTTTTTATACGAAGAAGATGGCAAAAAATTAGGTAACTATCCGTGGATATTTTCTGCAATTGTAATAGGAATTATTATTGGAACGCTAACTGCTAAAAAAGTAAAGATGACGGCGATGCCGGAACTCGTGAGTTTTTTTAATGGTATGGGCGGTGCCTGCGCTTCGTTAATTTCTATTGTAGAATTTGATTATGTCTTCAGAGCAAACAGGTTATTAGATGCCACCTCTTTTTCAGATGTGGTTGCCGGCGGCCACTATCTTGCCATTATTGCTGGTACTATTATAGGAAGTATCTCTTTTGCAGGTAGCATGATTGCATGGGGCAAGTTGAACGGTACTTTTAAAGACTATGCATTTAAGGGACAGCATATTTTCAACCTGGTCGTTCTCCTATTAGTGGTGGCGATGGCGATATTCACTTATTCCAGTAACGTAAAAATTTCGAATATTCCTTTCTTTATTACAGTTGCGCTGGCACTGCTTTACGGCGTGTTTTTCGTACTGCCGATTGGCGGTGCGGATATGCCGGTTGTTATTTCTTTATTGAATTCTTTTACCGGAGTTGCTGCGGCCTGCGGTGGATTTCTATATGATAATAAGGCGATGCTTACTGGTGGAATTCTTGTGGGTGCCGCTGGTACTTTGCTTACCATTTTAATGTGCAAAGCCATGAACCGTAGTCTCAAAAATGTTTTGATTGGTTCGTTTGGCGGCAGTGCTGTAGCGCATTCCGGCGCCATCGCGGAACATGGAAATTATAAAGAAATTTCGCTCAGTGATGCAGCTATGATAATGGCGTATTCGAGAAAAAGTAATGATCGTTCCGGGTTACGGACTGGCAGTGGCACAGGCACAACATACTTGTCATGAGCTGGAAAAAGCTTTGGAAGAAAAAGGAGTTGAGGTTAAATACGCTATTCACCCGGTTGCTGGCAGAATGCCCGGTCACATGAATGTATTGCTTGCAGAAGCCGATGTGAACTATGATAAATTGTTGGAGTTGGAAGATGCCAATGAGGAATTTAAAACAACCGATGTTGTCTTGATTTTAGGTGCGAATGATGTAGTAAATCCTGCTGCGAAAAATGATCCTTCGTCTCCAATTTACGGGATGCCGATTCTTGAAGTAGAACTTGCAAAAAACGTTATTGTTAATAAGCGTAGCATGAAGCCTGGTTATGCAGGTATTGAAAACGAATTATTTTTTCAACCGAAAACTTCCATGCTTTTTGGCGATGGAAAAAAAGTTTTGCAGGGATTGCTGGCTGAATTAAAAAATGTTTAGAAGTTGTAAAAGAAAATTATTGGTTGAAAAAATTAAAATAATAGCGTTTAAAATTCATGTCAATACGCTTGTTAATTAATTAGCTTACTCATCTAATAAAGAATTTTCAATCGTTGTAATCTTTGTCATTCCAAAAAATTTAATATCAAGTAAATCTTTGTCACCTGTAACTAAATGTGTCGCGTTGCCGTCTTTGGCTAGCGACAGTAAGAAATCATCTTTTGGGTCACGACAAAGTTCAGTAGTGCTTTCGACGTTTATAAATTTGGCTTCATTCTTAACCTGAAGCAACAAGGCTTCAAGGTCTGCTAATGAAAAATACTTTTTAAATTTTGGGCGTTGAGCCACTTCAATAAATTCATCGAGTAATGGCTTGCTAAAAAGAATCGTAACACTTTAGTTTGCAAAGATTCTGTCGAGGGTAACAAAGTTATTTGTCAATAGAAAGCTTATCCAAAGATTAGTGTCAATGATAATTCTATTTTTTTTCTTTGGCATATCGTTTTGCTCTAACTAATTCAACTTCTTTTGTTATTTTATCAAAAGAAGGTGGATTTTTTTAGCTCTTTTCCGAAGCCGCGTAACCACCTTTAAAAAGTTGTCCTCGGGTAAGTCTTTAATTGAAATTAAATTCATGTCAGCAAGATTCTGCAGCAACTTTCCGGCCTTTGGATCTAATATGTCAACTTGAATTGTATTCATGTATCAAATATAAGAGTTTTAGAATTTCAGGTTCCGACAAATTGTGTTATTACACTAAAGATTATTTGGTAGAAGATGGTTTAAAAAAAGCTGATGAGAGAACGTTTGGCGATTTATGCTAATAGTTCCGGATGTAAATGATGCGTTTGAAGAACGAATTCTCCAAAAAGTGTATTGGCCCATGCAAACCATTTTCTTGTAAATTTCGCTGCATCATTTTTATTAAATGATTCATGCATAAATCCCGTTCCGGCATTTGAATTTTTCAGCATAGTGAGGCAATTTTTTATTTCGCGTGTGTCCGTACTCGTTAGTCCACGCATGATGATGCTTAAAGGCCATATCATATCCATACCGGCATGTGGGCCGCCAATACCTTCTCCGGCGGTACCTTTAAAGAAAAAGGGATTATCTCCGGATAACACAAAATTCCTTGTGTTTACATAAACAGGATCATCCCTTTTTACGGCATTTAAATACGGAAGCGATAACAAACTTGGTACATTGGCATCATCCATCAAATTAAAACTCCCGAAGCCATTCACTTCATACGCATAAATTTTTCCAAATCTTTTTTCATTAATGAGGGCATATTGCGCTAAAGCATTTTCTATCTCTGTTGCAAGCTCATTACATTCATTTGCGAGGGTGTTGTTATTGCTGATCATCTTAACCATCTCGGCAGCATTTCGCATAGAAACTACCGCAAAAAAATTAGACGGAATCAGGAATGGAAAGATCGTTGCATCGTCACTTGGCCTGAACATGGAGCAAATTAAGCCAACAGGTTTCACAGGATAACCATAACCACCCAACGGTACGCCATCTGTTGCCCATGCGGTCGTTCGTTGAAATGTGTAAGGGCCCGGGCCATTTTTTCTCTGCTGTTCTTTAAATGTTTTTATAATCAGACTTATAGATTCTTCCCAGCTTTTATCAAATGGTTCCGTATTGCCGGTAAGTTTCCAGTATTGATGTGCAAGTCTTATGGGATAACATAAAGAGTCTATTTCCCACTTACGCTCGTGCACACCCGGCTTCATTTCTGTAAGATCACTTTTCCATTCACTTATTTTGTTTTCATCTTTATAAAAAGCATTGGCATACCTGTCGAGATGAATACATTTTACCTGCCGGTTAATTACGCCCACGATCAGTTGCTGAAGAGGCTGATCATTTTTAATCAAAAATAAATATGGCCAAACCTGTGCTGTGCTGTCCCGCAGCCACATTGCATCAATATCTCCTGTAATTACATAAGTATCCGGCTTCCCATCTATCATTTCAAAATCTACAGTTGTGTCCAGGGTATTTGGAAAGCAATTTTCGAATAGCCATGCCAGTTCGGGATCTGCAATTTGTTTTTTTACTTTTGAAATAGTTTCTTCTACCGTTCTGCTTGAAAATTTCCTTTGAGAAAGAGGAGGTCTTTTACTTTCAAAAGATGTTGGCGCAAAAGCAAATGCGCCGGATGGTTTCAGCAGCACACCCGCGCCAAAAATTCCGGCTGTTTGAAGAAATTTTTTTCGTGTAGTCATTTTGCTAACCTGTTTAAAGTTTAAAACATTTAGGTACCAAGTTAACAATAAGAGTTAGAATAAATAAAAAACCGCAGGATAGAAGCCTTACGTGTAAAGCACATTTTTTAAGGATAGAAAAAAAATCGCATCAGTTTTGTGAAACGGTTTTTATTAATAAGAATATCTTAATAGGTTGTCGGTTATCAGTCGATAGAAGCCTTACGTGTAAAGCACTTTTTCTTGACACATAAAAAAACCGCTTCATTTTTGTGAAACGGTTTTTATTAAAAAGAATATCTTAATAGGTTGTCGGTTATCAGTCGATACCAGCCTTAGGTGTAAAGCACTTTTTCTTAGCACATAAAAAAAACCGCTTCATTTTGTGAAACGGTTTTTTTCAATTAATTTTTATTGGTTTTTACCACGGTATTATCTGCTTTTTTTATTTCACCAGAAGCTACTGCCTTGTCGTAATCGGCTGGTGATAATACATCACCCGTTAGCTTGATGAACTTAATATCATCTGCGCCGTCAAATTTTACAGTAAGTGTTTTATCGATATGGCCGAGGTTAGCTGCGTTATAAGTTGCTTTGATAGTGCCTGTTTTGCCCGGAGCGATTGGTGATTTGGTATAATCAGAAATAGTACAACCGCAGGTAGGATTTGCCTGAGCTATAATTAAATCTTCCTTACCAATATTGGTAACTACAAAAGTTGCCGTGGCGGGCACATTTTGTTTCACTTTACCAAGGTCATAGGTTTCAACACTTATTTTGGCTACATCATCAGCTTTTTTTTGTGCAAATAATGAGTAAGAAGAAAAAAGAAGAACTCCTAATAATAATTTTTTCATAAAGGTTTTTTTTATTTAATTTTTATTCGTTTTTTAAAGAGTTTACTGAAGTATTTTCAGGAGCGGAAGTTACGGGAGTTTTCCAAACTTCTCCTTTTATGATAATTTGCTTAGTCTGGTTGCCATTATAAGTAATTGTAACAGGCTTCGCAAAAGGTCCGTCGTTCATTGCATTATAGCCAACTATTATTTTTGAAGTAGCTCCGGGAGCAACTACATCTTTATTCCATTCGGGCGTTGTGCAGCCACAACTTGCCTGTACGTTGTCAAGAGAAAAAGGGATTGTGCCGGTGTTTGTAAATTCAAATACGTGTGTTACTGGTTTACCTTGAGGAATTTTACCAAAATCGAATTCGGTTTCCATGAGGTGTAAAGAGTCTTCTGAAGGCTTTGCCGGAAAACCGGTATTTGCTATAGCGGCCCTTACGTTAGGCGCTGAAGCAGAGGAATTATTGGCCTGTGCGAAACAGACATAAGTAAAAACAAGGCCACAAAGAAAAGTAAATATTTTTTTCATTATTTTCCCTTAATACGATCTCAAAGATAATAAAACGCCGGATAAGGTTGCAAATTGTGAACAGGTTATCAGATTTTTAACAATCATCGATCATAATTAATATTTTTGCCAATATGGATACAAATTACCTTGCCGATGAGTCCTTGCTTCAAAAGCTGTCTTTTGACAACTTTAAAGAAGCGGTTCTAAAAGATTACCGGATCGTATGCGAAAGCCGCGAAGCCAGTATATTAGGGAGAAGAGAAGTGCTCACGGGTAAAGCTAAATTTGGAATTTTTGGCGGGGGAAAAGAAGTGGCCCAGGTAGCGATGGCTAAATTTTTCATGCCCGGCGATTTTCGTGCAGGCTATTATCGTGATCAGACCTTTATGTTTGCCAGCGGTCTTGCAACTATTGAACAGTTTTTTTCGCAACTCTATGCAGACTCTGATATCAACAATGACCCGTTTAGCGCAGGAAGACAAATGAATTCTCATTTTGCAACAAAATTTGTTGATGAAAACGGAGACTGGCTTCCGCTTGCCAGAACAAAAAATGTTACTGCCGACATTGCGCCTACTGCAGGCCAGATGCCGCGGGCGCTCGGGCTTGCGCTGGCGTCTAAACTTTTCAGGGAAGAAAAGGATTTTAATACGATGAAAGACCTGAGCGACAACGGCAATGAAATTTGCTTTTGTACTATCGGGGATGCCTCTACTTCGGAAGGGCATTTTTGGGAAACGATGAACGCAGCAGGCGTGATGCAGGTGCCACTTGCTGTTTTTGTTTGGGATGATGGATATGGTATTTCTGTACCTAAGGAATTTCAAACCACAAAATCTTCCATTTCAAAGGCATTGAGCGGTTTGCAAAAAAATGGTGATAGCAATGGAATCAATATATATAATCTTAAAGGATGGGATTATGCCGGCATGTGCGAAGTGCTGGAAGTAGCCATAAAAGATATTCGTGAAACCCATACTCCTGCTCTTTTTCATGTGGAAGAGATTACACAGCCGCAGGGTCATTCTACTTCTGGCAGCCAGGAAAGATATAAAACATCGGAGCGGCTTACATGGGAAAACCAATGGGAATGCAAAAAACAAATGAGGGAGTGGATCATTGAAAACGCCCTGGCAGGCGATAATGAACTTAGGGATATTGAGCTGGCTGCAAAAAAATTTGTAAAACAAAGCAAGCAAAATGCATGGGAAAAATATATAAATCCAATAAAAGCTAAGGTAACCGAGGTGGTATCCTTACTTAAAAGTGAGGCAGAAAACCAGGAACAACAAGAAGCCTGGCGAAAGCTGGCAGAAGATCTTTCAACAAATAATGAACCTCTCAGGCGTGATATCATGAAAACACTGTTCACGGCTCTTAATATTTCTGAAGCGCCGCCTCCTGCTATTAAAAAATTTTATGATGATCTTATGGAAGAGAACAGCCGGATTTTTAACTCAAACCTCTATAACGAAGGCCCGAAGTCTGCGCTTAAGGTTAAATTGACCCCCGCTGTGTATAAGGATGATGCACCTCTCATTAACGGGTATGAAGTGTTGAATAAATATTTCGACGAGCTTTTTGCCACCAATAACAAAGTAGTTGCTTTTGGTGAAGATCTTGGCCATATCGGAGATGTAAACCAGGGATTTAGCGGGCTGCAGGAAAAATATGGCGAAAGCAGGATTTTCGATACCGGCATTCGCGAACTTACCATTGTGGGGCAGGGGATAGGAATTGCACTGCGGGGTTTAAGGCCCATTGCCGAAATACAATACCTCGATTACCTGTTATATGGTTTGCAGCCTTTAAGCGATGACGTATGTACTACTTATTTCCGCACAATGGGGCAACAAACTGTTCCAATGATCATCCGGACACGCGGACACCGGCTCGAGGGCATCTGGCACAGCGGCTCACCGATGGGAATGATAATAAATGCACTGCGTGGCATGTACGTCTGCGTGCCCAGGAATATGGTTCAGGCTGTCGGAATGTACAATACTTTGTTGCAGGGCAACGATCCGGGCCTGATGATAGAATGTTTAAATGGATACAGGCTGAAAGAAAAGTTTCCGTCAAATTTAATCGACTATTCAGTACCGTTAGGTGTACCCGAAGTAATAAAAGAAGGAACCGATATCACTATGGTTTCCTATGGTTCAACATTACGAATTGTAGAGGAAGCTTGTGAAATTTTGGAGGCCGAGCAAATAAGCTGTGAAATAATTGACGTACAAACACTTTTACCTTTCGATCTTAATCATATTATTCTTGAATCATTGAAAAAAACAAGTCGCATCGTTTTTATCGATGAAGATGTACCCGCCGGCGCTGCTGCTTACATGTTCAATAAGGTGATGGAAGAACAACGCGGATATAAATGGCTCGATGTTGCTCCCCGAACCATTACTGCGAAAGATCATCGTCCTTCTTATGGAAGCGATGGTGATTATTTTAGCAAACCCAACGTAGAAGATGTAATAAAGGTAGCAAAGGAAATGATGGCAGAATAGCTAATAGATGAAAAGCAAAAATTAATAATTATGAACTTTACGCTCTATCAAATAGACGCATTTACTGATAAACTTTTTTCCGGCAATCCTGCTGCGATAATTCCATTACGGGAATGGATAGACGAAAATCTTATGCAGAAGATTGCTTTTGAGAATAATCTTTCTGAAACTGTTTTTTTTGTTCCTGCTAAAAATCCAGGCGACGCCGATTTTGAAATCAGGTGGTTTACTCCTGAAATAGAAATTAATTTATGCGGGCATGCGACGCTTGCTGCGGCTTATTTAATTTTCAATTATTTAAATTTTGATAAGCCTGAGATCAGGTTTAGCTCCCAAAGCGGAATTTTAAAAATTAATAAAAACGGATCTTTAATTGAAATGGATTTTCCATCCTGGAATCCCATAGAATTCAACGATCCGCCGGTGAATCTTAAAAGTGCTTTGGGAGGTGTAGATATTATCGGTTTGTATAAGAACCGCGATCTTTTGGTAGAACTGGCAGATGAAGATGCGGTACAAAATTGCAAGCCTGATTTTGCGTTAATTGAACATACAGGCTATAAGATTATTATTACGGCCCGCGGAAACACAGTTGATTTTGTCTCAAGATTTTTCGCACCTACAGTAGGCGTAAACGAAGATCCTGTTACAGGCTCTGCACATTCACAATTAATTCCTTTTTGGAGCGCCAAACTTAATAAGCAAATAATGATCGCTTTGCAACTATCAAAGCGCGGAGGAACTGTTTATTGTGCACAAAAAGGCGATAGGGTGATTATGGGCGGCAACTGCGTATTTTATATGAAAGGCGAAATTGAAATTATTGAATAATATGATCAGCAAATCAGAGCGGCGATTTATAAACCAGTGGCTGGAGCAAAAAAGCGGTGCGAAATGGAAATACTATCTGCAATTTTCAATTGCATGGACAATTGTATCCTTTTTGGTAATTTTCTTTATCACAAAATTTTTTACCAGGGCATGGGAAACCGGTGGCAGGAATATGATATTTGTCTTTATTATGGCAGCCATTATCGCAGGTTTTCTTGCTACACATCTTACTTATACTTTAAGCGAAAACCGCTATAGAAAAATAATTGAAAGGGAAGAAAAGTAATCCATTTGGATACAACTTTTAATCGTTCTTTTTCATTTTTTTCGATCTGATGTCAGCTATTATTTTTTCAGCGTGTTCTCTTGAATTTTCAATAAAAAGCCGGTGGGTATTCATGCCGCCGCAAATAACACCTGCCAAATAAATTCCCTCTACATTGGTTTCAAAATTTTCTTCGCTATAAGTTGGTTTGCATATATCATCAGCGGAAAGCTGAATGCCAAGTTTGCGTAAAAAGGCAAGATCAGGCTGATAGCCAGTCATTGAAAGCACCCAATCGTTTTCTATTGTTATAATTCCATCGGGCGTTTTTACATCTACGTCATGCTCTCTTATTTCTAAAATAGTAGAATTGAAATAAGCTTTTATAGAGCCTTCTGCAATTCTGTTTTCAATATCCGGCTTAACCCAATATTTTACCCTGTCGCTTATTTTATCTGCGCGGATCACCATTGTTACTTCTGCGCCTTTACGCCAGGTTTCAAGAGCTGCGTCTATGGCAGAATTAGCCGCGCCAACTACCAATACTTTTTGAAATGCATAGAAATGCGGATCCTTATAATAATGTTTTACTTTATCTAAATTTTCACCCTTTACGTTTAGCAAATATGGGATATCATAAAAGCCCGTAGAGATAATAATATTGGCGGCTTGAAAATTATTTTTGGAAGTAAGAATGGAAAATCCATTTTCATTTTTAGTTACCTGTTTCACTTCTTCAAACAAATGAATATTCAGTTGGGAAGAAGTAGCTACTCTCCGGTAATATTCCAAAGCTTCATTCCTGGTAGGTTTTGGATTGTTGCTTACGAATGGAATGCCGCCGATCTCCAGTCGCTCACTGGTACTGAAGAATGTCATGTTCATTGGATAATTGTATATTGAATTAACCAAAGTTCCCTTTTCAATTATGCAATATGCCAGGCCCGATTTTTTTGCTTCAAGTCCGCAGGCCAATCCGATATGGGCCGCCGCCAATTATGATCACATCGTATGTTTCCACTTTCATGACGGCTAAGTTATACTATAATTTTTTTTGAGCTGATGTAAAGGAATAGTCCATGCATGAAAGCATGTTTTTTTAAACACGTCACCATCTTTCCAAACATTTTAAAAAACGTAATTCTTAAATAAAAGAAGTTAAGATTGGTAATGAAAAAGTTTTTGAAAAATAAATAAGACCATGGTTTAGATAAAAATTGGTCATGCATGAAAGCATGTTTTTTTGAACACGTCGTCATTTTTCCGGACATTTTAAAAAACGTAATTCTTAAATAAAGAAGTTAAGATTGGTGATGAAAAAGTTTTTGAAAAATAAATAACAACCATTTTTTAGATAAAAAGTGGTCACCCGTCAAAGCATGTTTTTTTAAACACGCCTCCATTTTGCTTTGAGTTTTAAGAAAGGCAATTCAAGATAAAAGTAGCTAAGGCTGGCTATAAAATAATTTATTGAAAAATAAATAAGAACCAACAACCAGTTATTAATATGTATGCTAAAATGATTTAGCAATAAATTTATTGCAGTGATAGTTATGCCATGAAAACAATACAAACCGTAAGATATTTTTCCTGTGAAAATTAAAAATCTATTCTTCTCCAAAATTTTTGTCCTTTCTCTATTGATCATTTGTTCGACAATAAAAAGAGCGAGATAGATGATAAACAAATACCGGCTCAAAAGTTCAAACAACTCATTAGAAGTGCCATGCGAGTTTTTATCTAAAAAATAAAAAATAATAAAATGAAAAGGTAAATAACTGTACAGGATGATGGTTCCTGCCCGCGAAAGATTTCTGATCGATTTAATGATGCCGGCATTTTTAAAAATCAAAAGCGCTGCTAAAGCGCCACTTCCAAAATCAAATAGATAAGTTAGCGTGTTATAATAATAAGCTGTGCCGCTGTAGATCGCATAAACAGTGAAGCTTATACTTATTAAAAATAAAAGCGCAATAATTTTATCAAGCTTTTTATAAAGGAAGCGAAGGCACAATCCCCAGAGCAAATAAAATTGTTCTTCTACAGAAATCGTCCATAAAAATTTTAAAAAAAACACATGATAGGCCGTGTCAAAATTGGCAACGAAAAATATATAATACCCTGCCGCAGGCAAACTCATTTTTACATGAAAAAAATTTGCAACAACAGGAAATAAAATGAAAGCAAGGATGAGAATAAAATAATATAGCGGCCAGATCCTTAAAACTCTTCTTGTAAAATAATTTTTGAATGAAAAGTTGCCTCTTTTTTTATATTCATTTAAAGCAAGATAAGTGAGCAGAAAAGATGATAAAATAAAGAAGACATCAATGGCAAGTGGTAAACTATTAAATAAAAAATGAACAAAATTGCCTGAGAAAATCCTGTTGTAATTAAGGACGAGCGTATGAAATAAAAAGATTGTGATAAAAGATATTCCCCGTATTGAATCTAACTGGGGAAAATATATTTTACTTTTTTCTCCGGCGGAGAACCTTTTTTCAATTAAATTATCCTGTTTGATTTTGAAGTATACTTTTCAAATGAAATTAAGTTTTTGAAAACAAAAAACCTTTTTCAGCATCAAATTTTTTTAAGCATTATCTTAACTGAACAGGATTTTTTCATTTATGAATCGCTATCTCATGAAATACATTTTGCCATAACCTTTTGTAAAGTACTGATCGGTATTGTCGCCGGCATCTGTAAACTTATCAAGCGATTTCCCATTTAAATTTGTAAGAACCCTGTACAGATAAACTCCATTTGCTACTTTTTGTCCAAACATATCCGAACCGTCCCATTTAAATTCTGTGATATTTCTTCCAATATGCAAAGGGCCTAATTCATCTTTCGTAATTTCCCGTATAATTTTTCCGGTGATCGTTAATATTTGTATTCTTATATTTTGCGGCACTACCGATCCTGTTACTGTAAATACAAATGCGGTTGATGTAGTGAACGGGTTCGGATAGTTGAGCAAATTAGAGATCATTGGCTTGCTGATAACCCGGAAATCAATATGATAATTCAGGTTGCCTGCTGTATTACCTACTACGTCTTTGCCGGAAACAATCAGAACATATTCATCATCAGCGCCGCTCAGTGAAGGCGATAAATCAATGGTGGCTGTATTATCACCGGTGGCCAGGTTGGCTGGTGTAAACCGCATGGTATCATTATCGAAATTATAAGTTTTTAAAGATCCGTCAGGAAATTGAATTTGGACTTTAATAAGCGAAGTATCGGTAAGCGCGAGGAATTTATTTTCATCTTTCAACTTAATTATGATATGCGGTCTTGCAGAAACGATATCGCGGTTTAAAATATGAACGCCATCAAATGTAACATCCAGCAAAGGATTAAATTTATCCGCTTTTACATAGAAATTATCATAAATGAAATTGTTGAAAAGATACTGTTCCGGCTGATCATTATCGGGATTAAAATATGCCAGTAAAGTGTTTGCGCCTGAATATGATTTTGTATCAATATCATACCTAAGCATTATTGTATCGCCGCTTATAAGAGGTTTCTGCCTTGGTAATGGAAGCAAATGAGTTACGTTGCTATTGTCAATTACAGCAATTTTTACCTTGAGGCTATCGAATGAGGGCGGGCTTATATTTTTAAATGCAATTCCAAAGTGCAGAATTTCTCCCTGGTTCAGCGTGTCTTTTGTCTGGAAGAACAGGTTTGGAGTAAGCGCACCTTCGGGTGCCGGGTTATAATTTATTCTCCAATAAGAAAGCTGGTAAGGAGTAAATTTGACACTATCAGCATTGCGCATTCTTAATTGCATGAATCGATATTTCGAAGCACTCACCGATGAAATATCAAAATCCTGCATGGTTTTATCCACGGTAAATAATGTAGTTGAATTACCAAGACTGTCTATACCTATAATTTGTACCTGTGGGTTATCGGGAGAATTTGGCTCAAGGCTGCTTCCACGCCAGTGCATTGCCTTCCATGAAAGCGCGGGACCAAATTTTGGAGAGGTGATGTAACCAATCGTATCCGGAGTCAGGTAATTATTGGTTTGTTGGATCATTGTCATAGATTCCATTAGTAAATATAAAACTTGGCTCAAATGCAGGATTGTTTTTTTGGTAAGTAAATATAAAAGACCGCGGTCTGTAAAATGAATCAATTAAAACGAATCCCTGCGATTTAAGCCGCTGATACATAGTATTATTAGCGCCAAAAGCGGTTGTGTCCCCTTCCCATTCCGCCGCAAAAGTGTTGCCCGTGATCCGGTCCGGAAATATAACGTGCAACAACAATGTAATTATTAGGGATAGAATCCAGGAAATCCATCACCTGTTTTCTTACACTTTGCGTGAGATTATTAAATTGGAAATTAGCCAAACGCGTTGTTCCGCAAACCGGTGCGCTGCCATATAAACCGGGACCTGATGCATTGTTGAGCCACGGCTTAAGCGTTAAGGGATCCAGCACGGTAAATACTATTCCCGGGAATCCTCCAGAAAAAGCATCTGCAACATAATTACCATTTACGATTACTGCAGTTTCATCGCCGGTAGTTACCGCGGTTGGATACACGCCCATGTTGGCAAAAATGAGATTATTGATTCCTGCAAATCTTCCAGTGCCTTGAACTGTCAAGTTAATATTTTGGGTATCTGAATATAAATGCTGGTAGTAGTGCGACTGGTTAGAACCCGGAGTGCTGTTGGCAATATATACAAAAGAAGAATTGTTCCAATGATAATCTGAAGCAAGCCCTGAAGCAGGTTTTGACCCGACACGCCAATAATAAACGGTGCTGTCTGATAACTAAAGCCTGGATCAAATTCAATAACTCTCCAGGCGGTTGACCGTTCTCTACATATGAGGAGAATTGAACAACAATGTTGTATCGATTTCCATAACATAATCTTTGGCTAGGCTTAGCGGGTTGGCAGTTGAGGCGTATAATTTTTGATTGCCTGTGTTTATTATTGCAAAATTATAAGGATAAGCGGGTGAGGCGTCATCTTCGTATATATAAACATCTTTGGTAATGCTGTTATTGCTTTCCGATAGTTCGGATACTTCATTGTCTGCGTCTATGGTCACCGTTATTTTATTATCACCTTTATCTCTTGTAGAAATAATAGGAATCGAAACGGTTATGGAATCAGCATATCGTATTCCCGGAATTCTTTTGCGGAAAAACTTCTGTAGTACCGCTGGGATAGGTTCTGGTAACCTGGAAAGTTATAGAATCATTAATCGCTTTTCCTATATTATATGCTTTTGCCTGCAGAATAAAACTGCTTTCTGAAACGGAAATAAATGCAGGGTTTACGACCAACTTCAGGATCTTCTATCACATAATCCGGTTTGGCCTGTGGATACACTCTTAAGGCGGGATCCCCGTTTAAGTTAAGTTCCTCCATATTAATTCTTGTAAGATAATCCAACGAATTATTAGCACCACCCAAATTGGTTATTACAGCCTTAATGTCGTTTCCGAGCGTGTTCCCATAATTTTTGAAGTCTATCTGGTTGTATAAGTTCAATATGTAATTATACAGATAAGGAGGCACGCCCAGGTGCGAGCTTGCAAGAAATCCGACACTTCCTCTTTCTTTGGCAAGAACAAAATTTTCCGAAATAGCTAAATTGTTCAGGCTTATTCTTGTGGGATCGTATATATAATTGTTACCCGCAGTACAGCCGCTTACAAAAAAGAATGGATATTTTCCCTGGTTTGTATAAACGGTAGGATCGCTTAAATTAAAGGCAAGTGTGTTGGAAGATGAATGACCAAAATAAAAGATTAATTCCAATGCTGATCGAACAAACTTTCTATTTGCTGGCCCGCAAGTAATTGCACTGCTGAGTTAGATGTTTTGGCAAAAGAATTTACATTGCCTCCATATAAAGTATCCTGTATAACATTTGCATACTGGCTCATGTAAAAGTTAAACAGGCTCGTTTCGGAGCTGTCACTTCCGCCGGTGACATGAACGATAGTTTTCATCCATAATTTATTGTCGAGCGTTTGAGTTGTAGAAGCTTGTACTCCGCTCACACTCCTTTACTTTTTGAAGATAATTGCCCACCTCTGTGCCGGACACTGCCGAAAGTCTTCCACCGGGATACTTTGGAACCGTGCTGCCGTATGGCGCCGAAAACAAAATGTCTGATGCAGGATTGCCAAATGTTTGCACCAGGTTTAATTGATCATCGTATGGACTGCTTTGATTAAGCGTATAATCATTATAAGTAATTCCTTTTCCGATCAGGAAAACGTATTGAGGCGTTTGACTGAAAGTGCTGTTGCGTATTGTATAAAATCTTTAATTGCCAGCGGATGCTTTTTTATACCAAATGCAAACTGATCGGTTAATTGATCAATGTCATAAACTTTTGCATTATAACCACCGCCGCTCAGTGAACTCCTGTATGCCCTGTACTGATCAACATTATTTACGCCGGTACCATCATTGTATAAAGCAGTGTTGCTGATGATAAGATAATTTCCCTGGTTAGCTGTAGCGCCATAATTTACAAAGCTTCTTTGCGTAAAAGATGTTATTGTATTTATATTAGAAGAATTTTCACTAACCAGCTCAAATTTTCTTTGAGTAACTGTTGATGGTGGAAGCACAAACTGAACTTTGCCCGGTATCGAAGTTATATCTCCCGTATATCTTAAATTGGAAGTTAAATCCAGTAAAACAGGATTTGCCTCCTGCCATAATAATTGTCTATGGCCAGGTAATTTCCAGTGGCCGTAGCCGGCAATTCAAAATAATAATTCGGTTGGTTATTGAAATTAAATTTGCTTGGATAGATCAGCGAAAAAGTAGAGACGTCAATCCTGTCTGTTGAAACACTGGAGATCGGCTCAATAGTGATTACCAGGTGATCAGGACTTGGAAAATCTGATGCAGGAAGACTACTTATCGTTTTCTTCAAATAAGTAAAGTTCGACATCGGCTCATCGTCAATAATAGTATTATAAAATTTAACCCTTACATTCCGGGAGTTAAAAGCATTACCCGTCACTGCGAAATAGAACGATGGCGCGGGGCCGGCCGGATACATGTTAAGTGTGTAATAATAATGAAAGCGGGAAGCCGGGAGCTACGTCACTCGAAGTCCATCCTTCGCCAATGTCATAAGACGCAGAATAAACATATTCTCCCAGGGGAATCCCATATCCCATATTGATTTGATTCTTATAATATACCGATCTCGTATTGATAAAATAAGGTTCCTGCGTAAGCGTGTTACCCGCCACGTTGTTTGGAGCATTGGCAAATCTTAAACTATTGCCAACAGGATTTACGGTTAAAAAATACGCGGCTGTATCTGTTTGCAAACTGTAATACGATGATAGTTGGTAATCCGGGTCGCGATATAATTTAGTGTCTTTTGTGCCGTCATTCATAAGTCCCCAAAATTCTATATAATCTGATGAACCTAACGGCCCGGTCGCAACAGAAGTATATAAAGTTACCTCCTGTCCGTTTCGCCATAATTGAAATTGTTCTGCAGGTGTATTGCCAAGCCCATATTGAACCAAGACTGGATTGAGGTATGCGAAACAATCCATTTTTTCCGACATTGAATTTGAAATAGGTTTTACTATAATCAATCCAGCTATTGCTATATGGTTGAGCAAAAGATGAAGCTGAAATGGCTATAAAAAAAATAAGCAATAATTTTTTCATCACATTAGTTGAGCCTAATTATTTTCTTTTTTTGCAAGATCAAATCTCAATGAGAAAATATGGGTGTATAGCGGGTTCGACTGGTTGGCAAGATTTGAGAAAGCATAGTCAATTCTCACGTTCTTAATCTTAAAACCGGCCCCTAAACTGGGCTGATAGATCCACACTCTTTTTTGATTGGTAGTATCTCCGTCGGCAAGAGCTCTTTGAAAATTGTAAATGCCGGCTCTCACGAAAAAGACATTTTTTATGGATGCCTCCAGCCCCATGTGAGGATCAATGCTGATCGTTTTTCCGCTTATGACCGTATTTCTTTGGCCATCAAACGTAAAATCAAAGTCGACCTCTGCCAAAAGATTTACAGTGCGCCCAGCTTGAAATTATAAGAATTGCCCACCGTAAGCCTGGGCGCGGTGAGCTCCGTCGATTTTACAGGAATATTATTTTCTGTAAGATATAAAACCTGTTTTTCCTGGTCGGTAAAGTTGAAGGTCCATGCATTAAACGTGGTAGTAACATCTTTGGCGACAACTCCAAGAGTCCAGTTGTTTTTTTGCATCTTGAAACCTGCATCAAAGCCAAAACGAAAGCGGTGGCAAAATGTCCTACTTTACGATAAATGATTTTGGCATTAGCGCCGAAGCTCATTTTCAGATCATCCTCATCTTTTATTTTTTGGGCAAAAGAAAAAAGAATGCATAATCGGCTGATGAAAATGTGGTAATGTTGCCGTAATTAATACTTCCGTCCGGCTCTACAAGAAATAAGGTATTTGGAATATCATCCACTGCAAAACGTAGAATAGAAAAGCCGAAGCGTTCTTTTATTATCGGCGATCGGAATTGCCACCGTTCCATAATCGTATTTGCCAATGTTGTCAAAATAACTTGCATGCATGAGACTGATTGAAGGATTATCCTGCACGCCCGTAAGGGCCGCCGGTTCCAGTATCCGGCCGTGGCATCAGAAGCGGAGGCAGCTCCGACGCTCCCATTCCCAATCCACGGGCGCCTGCTCCGATATTTAAAAATTCATTTGAATATTCTCTGAAACTGTGTGAACCCCAAAGAAGGCAGAGCCAGCAGGCATAATAATTTGGCAATTCTGGAAATTCTCATATGGGGAATGATCAATTTTACGATAGGTTGAATATATATCGGCCAATTAAAACGGACATTAATTCTTTATATTGTATCTCATAAGGCCTAATACTATTAAAATTAGGTAAAACTTACGTAAATTTTAATGCTTTTTAGCCAAAAACGAGGTTATTTCACGAATAAAACATTGTTTTACATCTTGAATGTTAAAAAGACCCGATTTACTTTATGGTAATTCAATTTTTCAAAATATTTATTTTGTGCGAGTATTTTTGACGCTTTATATAAAAATTTTTACGGGAAATTGTATGAAAAATTTAATTGACGAATTGAAATGGAGAGGCTTGATCCAGGATATTATGCCTGGAACTGAAGAACAATTATGCCGGGAGCCAACTGCAGGATATGTTGGGTTTGATCCCACCGCAGACAGTCTTCATATCGGAAGCCTCATCCCCATAATTGTATTGATGCATTTGCAACGTTTTGGTCACAAGCCGATCGCGCTGGTCGGAGGCGCAACAGGAATGGTTGGCGATCCTTCCGGCAAAAGCGAAGAACGCAATTTGTTAAGTAAAGATGTTTTGAATCATAACGTTGCAGCAGTAAAAAAGCAATTGGAAAAATTCATTGATTTTAATTCCATTAACGAAAACTAATGCTGCTGAAATGGTTAACAATTATGATTGGTTTAAAGACATTTCTTTTCTTGATTTTATAAGAGATACGGGCAAGCATATTACCATAAATTATATGATGGCTAAGGACAGTGTACGTAAGCGTCTTGATGGTGAAAATGGAATGAGCTTTACGGAGTTTACTTATCAATTAGTGCAAGGGTATGATTTCTGCTGGCTTATACGAAAATAAGAATTGCAAATTTCAATTTGGCGGTAGCGATCAATGGGGAAATATAGTTACCGGCACCGAACTGATAAGGCGCAAGAGCGCGGGCGAAGCCTTTGCTTTTACCTGTCCTTTATTAACCAAATCAGATGGAGGCAAATTTGGTAAAACGGAAAAAGGAAACGTATGGCTTAGCCCGGATAAAACTTCTCCATATAGCTTTTACCAATTCTGGCTGAATACCGCCGATCAGGATGCGGAAAGATTTTTAAAAATTTTTACATTCCTTTCAAAAGAAGAAATTAATGACCTAGTCCGGCAAAATCAGGGAAATGAACATTTGCGGATTCTTCAGAAAAAACTTGCGGAAGAGATCACCTGCCTTGTTCACTCCCATAAAGATTATGAATTTGCCGTAAAAGCATCATCAATTTTATTTAGTAACGATACCGCACAAACGCTAAAAGAATTAAATGAAGATCAGTTGCTGCAGGTAATGGAAGGCATTCCTTCCATAGAAATAAACAAAGAAATTTTATATAAAAATATGGATCTCATTTCTCTGTTATCTGATACGAAAATCTTTTCAAGTAAAGGCGAAGCAAGAAAAATGCTCGCCGGCGGCGGCGTGTTTGTAAATAAAGAAAAGATAATTGATGTTGATACAAAATTGAGTGAAGATATTTTATTGAATAAAAAATATCTGCTTATACAAAAAGGGAAGAAGAATTATTATTTAATAAAAGCAAACTGAGATTAAACAGCTTTTTTAAGCTTACCTGTCAGAGATACTTGTTTAAAATATTCTTTCACGTTAGGAATAAATTTTCGCTCTTTCAGCAGGAAACCATTTCCCTTTTCGCAAAAATGAACTTTGATATTCTCAACACTTATAGGATTGCCATCCGGAATATTGGCGATGTTACTATGCAAAATATCATGGCCGTCAATGATCATCACCAGCCCGCTGCCGATTGCCTCCATAATATTTCCGTCTTTTATTAACATGCCGGTATCTTCTCCCAGCCCGATCCCGATAGCCGAGGGATTGCTGGCAATTGCCTGCGCAAGCCTTCCAAACCTGCCGCGTTTTTCAAAATGGCTGTCAAAAATAACGTTGTCCATAAAGCCAAGGCCGGTAGTTATTTTTACCTCTCCCTTTAAATGGGCGGTGGTTGCGTTGCCTTCATAGATCATAGTGTTGCTCATTGCCATAGCTCCTGCGGACGTTCCGGCTACTATGAAGTTTTTTTCTTCATTGTATCTGTGCAGGGCAATTTCTAAAAATTCCGTTCCGCCGAAAGTTGCTGATAAGCGTAATTGATTTCCACCGCTAAACATTATAGCATTGCATTTTTTCAGGCGTTCGATGTATTGTTTATCCATCGCATTGGCGCGGTTTCGTATAGGCATTAAACCGATATTGGTGCAACCAATTTTACCAAAAGCATTCAGATAATTTTCACCAACTTCATTCGGTATCATGGAAGCCGTAGTAATCACTTCCATTCGTATCCCCGGGCCGCCGGCCTCCTCAAAAATATTGCGAAGAATACCCAGTTCAAAAAAATTAAGATTATTTCGGGCTAATTCTCCCTTTTCGGGTTCGGAGCCTTTGTCTTCGGCGCCACCAATTGCAAAGAGTTTTCCCAGCGGATTTTGCATGCATTCAATTGTGATATGAACAGCGGCGCTTCACTTGTCAATATTATATTGGGTCAGTTTCCTTTCGCCCTTACTGTCAAAATAAATACTATTTACAAAAATAACGGAAATGAAATAAACAGATTGTACAAAGCATCGTATTTTTTGATTCATAATTTCATTACCTTAATCAATGAAACCGGTTTAACTGATTTCGAAAACATTTTAAAATATTATTAATCCTTTTATGAAAATTATTGAAATAAAAGTTCTGCGCGGTCCTAATTATTGGAGCATAAGGAGACCAAAGCTGATACAGATGAAAATCGATCTTGGGGAAATGGAACTCTTGCCAACTAATAAAATAAATGGCTTTAAAGAAAATTTAGAAAAGTTATTACCGACACTTTACGAACATCGATGCAGTGAAGGCCAGCGCCTGGCGGCTTTTTGTCCCGCGTTGAAGAAGGAACGTGGATGGGTCATGTTATTGAACATGTTGCCCTGGAGCTGCAAACCCTCGCTGGCATGGATATGGGTTTTGGGCGAACAAGAGGTACAGGCAAACCTGGAGAATATTTTGTCATTTTTGACTATATGGAAGAAGAAGCAGGCGTGTTTGCCGCAAAATCTGCGTTCAACCTGGTTCAGTCTTTAATTGATGGTTCTCCTTATGATCTGGAAGATGAGGTTCAAAAAATGCGGGTGATAAGAGAAGATACCAGGCTGGCCCGTCAACGGGAAGCATTGTTGAAGAAGCTGTAAGGCGGGGTATTCCCTATATCCGCTTAAATAAGCAAAGCCTTGTGCAGCTTGGTTATGGCATTCATCAAAAAAGAATCAGAGCTACGATTGCGAGTACCACCTCCAGCATTGCCGTAGATATTGCGGGCGATAAAGAGGAAACAAAAAATCTTCTGAATGCTGCAGAAGTTCCCGTACCTAAAGGAATAATTCTTTACAGCGACGAAACGGTTCAGCGTGCGATAGATGCAGTAGGTTATCCGTTCGTAATAAAACCAATTGATGGAAATCACGGCAAGGGAGCTACTACCAACATTACCACCTTCGCACAAGCTGAAAAAGCCCTGGAAGCAGCAAGGCAATTTAGCCGCACTGTTATTTGTGAAAGATACATCACAGGTTTTGACTTCAGGGTTCTTGTAATCAATTTCAAATTTGTATGTGCAGCACTGCGTACACCCGCTTCCGTTAGAGGCGATGGCCGGAATACTATTCAATGGCTCATTGATGAGACTAACAAAGATCCCAGGAGGGGATATGGACATGAGAAAGTTTTAACCCAAATAAAAATTGATGGGTTTACGCAAAAAATCCTGGATGAAAAAGGATATGATTTAAATACGATTCCCGCTAAAGATGAACTGGTTCTTGTAAAACCAACAGCAAATCTTTCTACCGGAGGAACATCCAAAGATGTAACGGACGAGATCCATCCTGTAAATATTTTTTTAGCAGAACGAATTTCAAAAATTATAGGATTAGACATTTGCGGAATTGATATAATGGCATCAGACTTAAAAACGCCGCTTACCGAAAATGGAGGCGCTGTACTGGAGGTAAATGCGGCTCCGGGTTTTCGCATGCATGTAGAACCTTCAGAAGGCATCCCCAGGAACGCAGCCGAGGCTGTTGTTGAGATGTTGTATCCAAAGGGCGAGGATGGAAGAATTCCTATTATTGCCGTAACAGGTACTAATGGGAAAACCACTACCACAAGGCTTACGGCACATATTTGTAAAACGGCTGGTTATAAAGTGGGTTTTACAACTTCGGATGGTGTATATATCCAAAATCAAATGATGATGACGGGCGATTGTACCGGACCAAAAAGTGCGGAATTTGTATTGAAAGATCCTACGGTGGATTTCGCCGTGCTTGAATGTGCAAGAGGTGGCATTCTGAGAAGTGGGTTGGCTTTTAGAAATTGTAATATTGCTATAGTAACTAATGTAACGGCAGATCATTTGGGGCTTGGCGGTATCGAAACACTCGATCAAATGGCGAAATTAAAACAGGTATTGCCGGAAACCATATTCCCGAATGGCTTTGCAATTTTAAATGCAGATGATGACCGGGTTTATGCCATGAAGGAAGACCTTACCTGCAATATCGCTTTATATAGTATGGATGAAAATAATAAACGGATAAAACAACACTGTAGCCGCGGAGGTATTGCGGCAGTTTATGAGAATGATTTCGTTACCATCATGAAGGGCAACTGGAAGATTCGGGTAGAAAAAGTTACCGAGATTCCTATAACCTTTGGAGGCAAGGCCACTCATAATATCATGAATACGTTGCCGTCAATCCTGGCCTGTTATCTTTTTAGAAACATAAAAGTTGAGGATATACGGCAAGCGCTGCACACCTTTATTCCATCCGTTACTCAAACTCCCGGAAGGCTCAATCTTTTCGAGTTTAAGAATTTTAAATTTCTTGCAGACTTTGCACATAATCCGGCAGGTCTGAATTTGCTATGTGATTTTGTTAACCGGCTTGATAGCACTTATAAAGTTGGTATTATCAGCGGAACAGGAGATAGACGAGATAACGACATTCGCGAAATAGGGAGGATATCAGCAAAAAATTTTGACGAAATAATTATCAGGCAAGACAAGCATTTGCGTGGACGCACTGCCGAAGAAATTATTAATCTTTTAATTGAGGGTATCAATGAAACTAAAACAAAGGAAATTCCGGTGGTCGTTCTTCCCAAGGAGCGCGAAGCGATCCAATATGCTTATGATAATGTAAGGCCGGGTGCAGTTGTTACAATTATGTGCGATGTTATTTCTGACGCTTTGGATTATATAAAAAAATTAAAAGAAACGGAGGACAAAGAAACTGCCGGCGTTTGATAAAATTTATTGGAATTTAAATTACAATTCGCTTTTTGAAATTTTAATCCATTAGCCTTACTTTTGCACTCCTTTTGTCCCATAGTATAAAGGTAGTACAACAGATTTTGATTCTGTCTGTCGAGGTTCGAATCCTCGTGGGACAACTTATAGTTCTACTATTGTCTAATAGTATCTCACTCATTATTATTCAATTTACAAATGCATTCGTTTTGATTTTTTCTTTCTCTGTTTTTGTATTCTCCATTCTGGTGGTAAAGATTGATTCTTGTTGTTCCGGCTTCATTAAATCATTCAGGATATCCAGGCCTTTAGTTAACTGCTTTTTAGTTTCGGGTTTGCTGCGTTTGAGATATACTTTTTGAATAAACAGATTTATCTAGTGACTTAGTCAATCTTTCTACTTGCTGCTGTTGAAATATTTTTTGAAGATTATTTATTGAGAATTTTCTATCGATCTCACTGCCCTTGTATTTAAAGTTTCCTATCTTAAAACTGCTTCCTTGTAATTCATTTGTCTGCCCTTTGTATTTATATAAGCTTTCAATATTTTGTCTTGCCAGTTTCTCTTTTAATTCATCAAGATTTTTACAGCGGGGAAGCTGTTCCAAAATTGATTGGTAAATAAAATATTTATGAGCTTCCCCTTCGTTGAGAGATTCAAGATTGGTTAATGCTAAATTTTTAGAGACGGCTTGTTTCAATCCATATTCGATGGTTAATTTTTGAGCAATCTTTTTGAATAAATGTGGTTTTCTTTTCATCTTTCAATTGCAGGATCGGATTATTGACAAGGTTATCAAAATCCCAAATCATTGGGGATGAACTTCCTGCTGCATAACCATGTTATATTCCCTTGGACAAACAGGATCTTATTTTTATTTCCTCTCACAAGCGAAAGAAATGTATCATCAAACAATTCAGGATGCTGCCCTTCGCCATTATTGTAAATAATAACCGATGTATCTCGTGGCGGCCCATCGGCCACCACTTGTATCCCTTCAGCCTGTTTTCTACGCCAGGTGGTTAAACCCCATTGTTTGTAATCCGGATAGAATTTTTTAATTGCCTCATCCATTGATTTAGGAGCATCATCTGCTTCGGGATTAATGCCTGCTTCCAAACATTTCTTTGTAAGCAAAGCATCCATTGAATTAGTAACTTTTTCAACTAATGCAGCAATAGGATTTGATTGCTGATTTTCGATAATGCCATAATTACTTTCATTGTTACCTATTGGCATCCAATTTTTATTATTAAATATTTCAGGGTTTTTATCAATTATTTTTTGGAGTGCTTGTTCTGTGGCAGCACCCACCTATTAATCCCTCAAATGAGTACAATAAAGTGAACATTGTAATCTCCATCATAAAAATATTTTTGATTTTCTTAATCATATTGTCCCGGTAACAAACCTCCCCATCCGAAATAAAATTCCACCTCCCGTTCACCTAAATTCACCTCCATTCTACAAGCATAACGTAAATGCATACACTCAATAAAGATGTGCCACTATGCCAGGCCGGCCATGAAGGGGTTGCCTGGCAGCCTTCATGACGCTGCTTCCTGCCTGGCCTATATACTGTCCGTGGCAGCCTCGTGTAGGCGGCCACGTTATCACATTGTATATACCTGCGAGCTACCTTCTTCGTACCTGCCAGTATTCCACTGCGTTACCACTGCGTTAATTAACGCACACGTAACGCAGTAGTATGGAAGATGGTAACAAGGAGACTACCAGCAGGTATAGGGAAGGCTAAAAACAATACTTATTATGGCAAGAGTAAATTGATTTCTTCGTATTCCCGGGAAGTTTTATCTCTGCCATCTCGATTAAACTTAACCAACAACTTTAATAAGAAGAAGGATTGAAACCCGACCCTAAATTTTGATGCAATATTTTTGCGCAAGTTGGTCTTCATCTTCCAAAATTAAGATTACCAAAGCCAAAAATAGGTCGCCGGTTGTGTGTTCGTGGCGGATAGCTTGCAGCTTAGCAATCACCAACATCAGCTTAGTAGCATTGGCACGTATTATATTAATCTATCTAATATTTTTGCCCGTTTGGTAAGTATACCGCCTAGCCTTTGCGTGGCTTACTTATGGCGTTGAATACTACTTTACGCCTTAAACGAGTTTTTAAGGATTGACTATTTAAGATTAGAAAAACATCTGTATATTCCATAATAGTAATTTGGCCTGCATGTGTTAGCTTCATTTTGTAACTGTTGTTAACATTAGGTTTTTCATCTATGTAATGTTAAAGATTACTTTGCAAGGCCATCACTCTGATATTAAGGATTAAATCAGTAACTTATGTATGAAAACTTTGGCGCAGTAGTAATAAGATCGTCTGTGACGTTTAAACTATTTTTCCCTGATAATACCGTTGACGCCTACCAGTACCAGCGCGGCGGATTGCCGAACATTAAACAGTTGCGGGTAACCGGCACTTTCCAATCTGAGTCCGGCGGCGTTAATTGGGACTATACCAAGGCGCCTGTATTAGAAAGAATGCCGCATACTAACGGTTGGTTGTACACGTACCAGATTCCACACCTGCCCGATGGCTTTTACGAATACAAATACTTTGTACAGTTTAATAACGGTACCACGAGATGGTGCAGCGATCCCTGTTCAAAATATGGCGGCTTTGAAAATGAAAATTCCGGGTTTGTAATTGGGGGAACAAAAATTACTGTGGAACCTATAAACAAACGGTTACCTGTGCAAGAGCTCGTTATATATGAATTGATGTTGGACGATTTCACGGCAGAATACCGGGCAGGCAAAGCGCCTCTGGATGCCGTACTTGACCGGCTGGATTATTTAGAAAGCCTGGGAGTGAATGCTATTGAATTTATGCCATGGACAACGAGGCCGGAGGGCGAATTTAGCTGGGGTTATGACCCGATAGCGTTCTTTTCAGTGGAATATGATTATTACAATGATGATAGCGAACCCCTGAAAAAACTATTCCGGCTGAAAACCCTTCTAAACGAATTGCATAAGCGCAATATTCATGTGATAATGGATGGTGTTTTTAATGACGCCGATGCAGGAGTGGACCCGGATAAAGGGTTTGCGTATTTCTGGCTGTACGAAACCCCTTCCGATTCACCTTACATAGGCAATTTTGGCGACGCAGGTTTTTTCAATGAACTTGATTTTGCGAATAACTGTACAGATCAGTTCATAACGGACGCATGCACTTACTGGATTGAAGAATATGGAATTGACGGGATAAGATTTGACTATGTGAAGGGATTTTATGTAGCCACTGACCCTAAACAGGGCATAGGAGAAATAATTCTTTATTTACATAAATATACCAAAGCGAAGCATTTAGAAAATATGAGTTTTATACTGGAACTTTTGACTGACAATCGCTACGATGCCATAGGGCAGACTAATAAAATTAACGCTAGCGGTTGCTGGTTCGACCCCATTATGTGGGAGTTAAGAAATACGTTTAATTATCGCTATGTGCCGCTTTCGCTTATGCGCGCGTTGGATTCAGGACAGGATTTTGGGGATAATAAATACCCGGTACCTTATGTCGAAAACCATGATCATTCAACACTTACCGGTCAGTGTGGCGGCAGAGACAATTGGTTTGTAACACAGCCTATGGCTATTGCCTTATTCACCATGAGCGGCGCTGTGTTAATTCATAACGGACAGGAATTCGGAGAAGACTATGTTTTTTCGGAAGATGGCCCGGGCAGGGTAATGCCAAGACCCTTGCGCTGGGAAAGAGTCAATGATGATGTCGGCCAAAAGCTCATATGGCTTTACACGACGCTGATAAAAATTCGCAAAGAAAATCCTGCACTGGCTTATAATAATTTCTATCCTGATAATTACGATACCTCTTTAACAGAGTTTAATGATAAGGGCTATGGAATCAGCGCAAGCAGAAAATTGGTTATTTACCATCGCTGGGGAGATGTTGACAATAAACTGGAAAAATATATTATCGTTTTAAACTTTTCTTCATCAGATCAAAGTATAGATATTCCTTTTTCTGAAAATGGTACATGGCAAGAGTTACTTACCAATACTACCGTTCAGGTTCAAGATTATATTTTCAATAATTATGTTGTAGGTAGTAACTGGGGATGTTTGTTTAAATTATCAAATGATGGATTTTAAGGTGCTTTATTTAATCCGCTGCGGGTAAGGGTATACGTTAAAAATATTCAAATTGGCCACCTTTGTAAACCTTTCCAGCAACGTTTACCCTTATTCGTTAGCATCTGCTCCTGAACCTGCAAAAGTCAGGACTGTTGTTGATTGCCTGCCAAAAAGGTTTTACCCGTTAAATATTCCAGAGATAAAAAATTATGGTTTACAAACAAGTGGTGGAACTCAAGTCATTTTAACCTATACTTTTCAAAATATAACTTCGATTACCGTTTACCATTATAGTCACTCTATTTTTTGAACTGCTCAATTGCTGATTGGTTGTACTGCTTGTTACGTTCAATTTCCCTCCAGTTTGTTATAATTAGCCTCTTTTGATTTTCCAGCCGCTCTTCGAAATCGCTTGAATATATATTTTCTATTGTGGCTGAATACAGATATTCCGCTTCCACCCGCCTGATTTTTTCTATTGCAATATTTCTAAAGATCGTGTCTTTAGTTGCATCTCTTGCAATGCTAACATTAAAATCTAATTCTCCCATTTCCTCAACTATATAAGGCCTTGCAGCTTCATTTACAATTTCATTGCGTGTTTTATCTCCGGGCATTTCTTTAGCTTTCTCTTTACAGGAAGCTATTGCTAATAATACTATGACAGCTATCTTTTTCATTTCATTATGGTTTAATAAATAATTTGCTTTCCTGTTGTTTGTTGAGATGCGCCATAGCCTTGAAGTTTTAATAATTTGTGCAATGCTATTTAGCCGGGGCGCTACTTTGGTGCTGATTGGAATATCGAACTACGCAGACTTCACATAGGAGGTTGTGGCATTAATTAAATACAAACAGGAAATAAAGGATCAGCAAGAAAAAATTACATCAGTTAGGAATATTATGCAGACAATGTAATTATGCACGCAAAGATTTTCAAAAGATTATGGGAATGTAAGGGGAGATTGATACGTGAGTATAAATGTAAGTAAGATTTTTTTATTTTGCAACTATGAGAAAAAATAGTTAACCTTCGTCCTTAGCACAAGCGCGCTATCTAACCCCTATACCCTGTAGGAACAGTGTCAGCAAAAATTATGTGATTAAATCTGCCTGATTCTTAAATTGCCTGGAATCACAATCGCAGACATATATATTTCCCTATTTATCCACGGCAATAGTGACTGGCCGATTGAATTGTGCAGAACTCGCCTTCTCGTCCTCGTAACCTGCGGCTCCATTTCCAGCATAAAAATTAAATCCTGACGGGCTAATTTCACTAATCGCAAAAGGGCGATTTAAAAGATAAAACTTCACGATTTATCCTTTAAATCAGCGTAAGCTTCAAACTCTTACGCTCAAAAATAAATTGATATTTATCGCCAGGACTTAAGAATGAATCATCAAATCATTTTAATATGCGGATATTGATTTGATTGAATTACATTAAAAAATTTATGGAATATTGTGGCTCATTTATTTCAGTAAGGAAGAGGCAAACAAATTCCGTTACCTACGTTGTCGCTAGCGCTGTTCGGTTCATTTAGCTTCATCTGCTATTACAGGCACTATATAACTTCAATCAAAATTGTACACTAAAAACCGAGCCTATACAACAACAGCGGGCAAAGTTTCTGCATTATCATTCAGGACAGCGCATAAGAGAATCCCTAAGCTTGACCATAATTTTTTTCTTTATTCTTTCAGTACTTTGAGTGTTTTAATTCCATTTGAATATACAACTTCCACTACATAGCTGCCTTGTGCGAAGTGGTCACCAAAGCGATAGGTACCCGTCGCACTGCCACTTGTATGATAGAAAATACCGAATTCTTCAATGATTCTTTTCATAAGATCGTGAAAGTTGTAACTAAGATAAAAGATCACTACGATAATCAACTTTGGGGTGGCTGGAGCACGAATTAATTTAGCTGTTGATTTTTGATTCCTGCTATCAGTTTCATTTTTTTTTGATCAATGAATTAATACTCTGTTGGTGGTTTATACTGCATTTTTTTTTGATCATTACCCAAATTATGACTGTCAGTTTACATCTTTCGAAGTGAACAACTGTTCACTTTCTTTAAACAAGTGTTCGTTTATGAACACTTGCGCAACGAATATTTATAATAAATAATTCTTTATCAATACAATACAGGCTTGGTACATTCATTGAAAAGTATTCAGGTAGATGGCTTTACATTTTAGATGAAGAAAATTCTTCCCGCTTAATTCTAAACTCTGCAATGTGTTTAAAAATTATTTCAAAACTGCCTGGCGGAATTTAAAAACCCATAAAGCTTATGCAGCTATAAACATCTTTGGTCTTGCGGTTGGCATTGGAGCAAGTCTTATTATTTACCTGGTAATTCATTATGAATTAAGCTATGATAGTTTTGAAAAAAATAAGGACAGGATCAGTCGTGTTGTTTCTACTTATATAAATCCTCTTACAAATGAAGTCACTGCACGTGAAAGTAGTACAACACCTGCGCTTTCAAAAGCACTGAGAAATGATATGCCGCAAATAAAGAAAGTGGCAAATGTATGGAATATTGGTGGGGCACAAATTCATATTCCCATACCAGGTAAAGACCTTGCAGATGAAAAACGTGTAAAAGAAAATGATGGATTATTTTTTATTGAGCCCGATCTCTTCAGCATGTTTGATTACAGATGGCTGGCTGGGAACGCAGCAAGGTTTAATGAACCGAATATATGTGTATTGAATGAAAGTTTAGCGAATGAATTTTTTGGAGACTGGAAAAAAGCAATGGGACAAACCATACAAATGTGGTCTTTTCGTGTGCCATTGCTGGTGGTTGGTGTGTTTAAAGATTTGCCTCAGAATACAGATATGGAAGTAAAGATGGGTGCTTCTTATGAAACCTTCCGAAAAATAAATGCGGATGCTTTTACTCATGAAGACTGGTCTTCTGCACCATGGCCATCAGAATGTTTTTTATTGTTGCCCCCAGGAAGTAAGCCTGAACAATTCAATGCGCAGCTGCAAAGCACTCGTAAATAAATATTATCCTGCCGGCTATTAAAGGCAATTCAAAAATTTCATTGTCGTTTCAACCATTAACTAATATGCATTTGAATGAAAATTTTGGAACATATAAAGGTGATGCATTAACGCATAAAGAATTATGGTCACTTGCTTTAATTGGATTCTTTTTATTATTAGTTGCGTGTGTAAACTTTATCAATCTTGCAACTGCACAATCTGTAAACCGTGCAAAAGAAATTGGTGTAAGAAAAGTATTAGGCAGCAGCCGTACTCAAATCTTAAAGCAGTTTTTAAATGAAACTGCATTCATCACATTCACGTCTGTATTACTTGGATTTTTATTGGCGCAGTTTGCATTGCCGTTCATTAGCAACCTTATGGGGAAGCAGCTTTCATTAAACATTTGCAAAATCCATCCATTCTTTTTTTCTTGTCTTGTTAGGAATAGTAGTGAACTTTTTAGCAGGCTTTTATCCGGGTTTGGTGCTTTCAGGTTTCAGGCCCATTGAAGCGATAAAAAACAAAATCAGCACAAGTAATATTGGTGGTATTTCTATAAGAAGAGGACTGGTTGTTTTTCAATTTGTGATTGCACAATTTTTAATTATAGGAACGATAGTTGTGTTACAGCAGATGCAGTTTTTCAGAAACCAGCCAATGGGTTTTGATAAAAATGCGGTAGCGTTTATTGAATTGCCAAGCGATAGTTTGGATCAGATCAAGTATCCTTATTTAAAAGAACAAATGCTAAAACTACCGGGAGTTGAAAATGCCGGGTTTATGTTGGATGCACCTGCAAGTTTTGGTTCAAACAATACATCATTCTATTTTAATAATGAGCCTATAAAAAAAGATTTCCAGGTTAACGTTCAGTTTGCAGATACCAGTTATACAAACTTTTTCAATATACCAATTACTGCAGGCAGAATTCCATATCAAACGGATTCTGTAAATGAATTACTCGTAAATGAAACCCTGGTAAGAAAATTAGGCTTTAAAAGTGATCAGGATATTCTGGGCAAAACATTATCGTTTGATGGTAATATAAAATACCCTGTAGTTGGTGTAATGCACGATTTCAACAGCAAATCTTTAAAGGAAGCCTGTATCGCCCTTTGTATTAGCAACCAACATTCATGCATATAATTTTATCGGTTTAAGATTGAATGCAGCAAGCATGCAATCAACATTACCGCAAATAGAAAAAATGTTTACACATACATATCCCACCTACATGTACACGCTTGATTTTTTGGATGACCGCATTGCGCATTTTTATACATCAGAAGCATTGGCTTCAACATTGTTTAAAATAGCCGCCTTCTTTGCCATCTTTATTTCCTGCCTTGGCTTGTATGGACTGGTTTCTTTTATGGCTGCACAAAAAACAAAAGAAGTAGGCATACGCAAAGTATTAGGCGCATCAGTTCAAAACATTGTATATCTGTTTTCAAAAGAGTTTATCATGCTTATCGGGATTGCATTCTTAATTTCAGCGCCGCTTGGATACTATTTGATGCATGCATGGCTTACAGGATTTTATTATCATATTCAATTGGGTTGGCTTGTATTCGCTTCGGCTGTACTTATTTCTGTAATCATTGCATGGCTGACAGTGGGTTACAAAGCAATAAAAGCAGCAATAGCAAACCCAGTGAAGAGTCTGAGAACCGAATAAGGAAGTTTAATAATAAAATGCCTCCATTAAGCAAACATAAATGTCTGATCTGTGCTGAAATAATTTGTAGGAATGGTCTGGTCTCATATCGCTAAAACTCAAAGTAATTTAAGAATCCATTATGTTCAAAAACTATTTTACCTCCGCCGTTAGAAATTTACGCAAACATAAATTGTATTCTGCAATAAATATATCCGGCCTTTCAGTGGGCTTAGCCGCTTGTCTTTTGATTGGCGTTTACATCAGTCATGAACTTAGTTACGATAAATTTAATGTAAATGCATCCCACATTGTTCGTGTAACAATGGAGTACAGCCAGGCCGGAACGGTAAATAAAACAGCAAATACCGGAACAAAAGTTGGCCCGCAGTTTAAAAGAATATTTCCTGATGTAGAGGAATATGTAAGAACTTTTATAAGCGCCAGCATAGTAAAAAGCTCAGATAAATTATTTGATGAACCACGGATACTATTTGCCGATGCACCGTTTTTTAAAGTATTTTCTTTTAAAATAATTGAAGGTAATAAGGCAACTGCTTTAAATGCTCCTGATAAAATAGTTATAACAAAATCCACATCAAAAAAATATTTCGGTAATGAAGATCCGATTGGTAAAATTCTTTCAATCAGGGGAAAAGATTTAAAAATATCCGCCGTTTGTGAAGATGTGCCACAAAATTCACAGCTAAAATTTGATTTCGTTACGCAGTTCCTTAATTGGGGAAATAATGTAAAGGAAGAAACCTGGTGGAACGCAAACTGGATCACGTATTTATTGGTAGAAAATAAAATTGATATAACGTTGTTGCAGCAACAAATAAATACATACATGCAAATTCCTGCCGTAAGAACAGATGTGGGAGTAAAAGGCAATGACTACCTCGCCCTTCATTTAGAACCGCTTACCAAAATACATTTATATTCTGCATTGGCCGGGTTTGAGCCCAACGGGAGCATCACTTATATTTATATATTTTCAATCATTGCATTGCTCATATTGATTATCGCCTGCGCCAATTATACTAATCTTGCAACGGCACAATCGGCAAAACGAAGCGGTGAAATTGGTATGCGGAAAGTGATGGGTGCTTCAAAAAAGCAAATATTTATTCAGTTTATCGGCGAATCATCAGTGATAACCTTAATAGCTGCAGCACTATCACTGTTTATAAGCATAATATTAATCCCTTATTTTAATAACATAACAGGCAAGCATTTTACTGTTGCTGATTTGTTACAACCTTTACCGGTGTTATCTCTGGCACTGTTTTCTTTATTAGTAAGTTTTTTTGCCGGATTGTATCCTGCACTGGTTTTATCCGGAACACAAATTATGGGCATTTTGAAAAAAGGATTTGCGTTTACCGGAGGCAATAATCTGCTTCGCAAAATCCTAATAGTTGCCCAATTTGGTATTTCAGTTTTTCTTGTCATTTATACCATCATTATTTTGCAGCAAATGCATTATATACAGACGAAAAACCTTGGTTATAATAAAGACCATATTCTTGTATTGCCAATCGGTGGCAGCATGCTGAATAATTTCCAAAGCTTAAAAGATGCATTTGAGCTCGTGCCTGGAGTACAATCTGTCACTGCTTCTTATGATACACCTGAGTACGTGCAGTGGGGCGATGCGATTACAACAACCGATCAAAAAGGTTTTCATAATGTTTCCCTGAACGCCATGCCTGTCGACCTCGATTTTACGAAGACAATGCAAATGCAATTGGTTGCAGGACGTGATTTCCGACAATCTGATTTTGAATCGATGGATACATCAGGCAACTACACAAATTTTAAACAACCATATATTATCAATGAAACGCTTGCTAAAAAAATCGGGTGGACCTCCCAGCAGGCAATAGGAAAAATCATCAAAAAAAATTACCCCGGCCCTGTGGTAGGTGTCATTAAGGATTTTAATTTTAGCAGCCTGCACGATCCGATCGGCCCCATGCTGATATTTTTAGGAAGGGATTATGCTCGTAATTACCTTCTTCGTATTAATGGGAATAATATAAAAAACACACTTGAAAATTTGCAGACGGTATGGAAGGGACGCGTACCGGACAGGCCCTTCACTTATAATTTTCTTGATAACAATTATAACAGGCTTTATTTGTCTGAGCAACGAACATCCGCTTTATTTGGTGTTGCGGCAGCCTTAGCCATTATTTTAGCCTGTCTTGGTTTATTCGGCCTGGCTGCATTTACAACTGTACAACGTACGAAGGAAATTGGAATCAGAAGAGTGTTGGGCGCCAACGTAAGTAGCATTATTATGCTTGTAGCAAAGAATTTTTTGCAATTGGTTGGTATTGCAATTCTGATTGCACTTCCACTTGTGTGGCTGGCGGCTAACAAGTGGTTGGAGGATTTTGCATTCAGGATAAATATCCATCTGTACGTTTTTGTTTTATCAGCTGCTTGCACCCTGTTAATCGCCCTATTTACCGTTACCTATCATTCTATAAAGACGGCATTGATGAATCCCGTAAAGAGTTTAAGGATGGAATAACCAACTATGATTAACGGATTACCATAAGCTTACTTTAATTCTCGCAGTTTTAACTAATATTTTCTGGTATACTTGTAAAATACTTTGAAAAGCCTGAGAGTGTAATCAATGCTGCCTAAATTTTCATTCAGTTGATGTTCCTAATACAACGTTCCACCGCCAGGCATGCACCCGCCGCCCCGGTTGTGTGTTCGTGCACATCTTTGCAGCATGCGTGATATCTTTAGTTCAGAACTGTTATCAAATCGGTGTGCTGGAATTTTTGATAAATTTACTACTTCAGTGATGACGTATCTGCTAATACGATTTGAATAACGGTTCTAACGTAATGCGCGCGGGCAAGATACAAGTGAATATTGTACAGAAAATCAAAGAAAGTAGCCGGAAGAGTTTGGATTGTATGCTTACGAACAAAGTTTCAGAAATACAAAAAGAATAGCGAAGAAGTCAAAAAACAATATGCCAAAGTGAACAGAATGGGATTCATCGAATATGAGTTTACGACCCTTTAATTCCATCTCCCACTTAATGGGATTCTCTTTATGAGGAGTGTTCTCTTTTTGACAAAATCGAATGGATCTTTTTAATAAGGTCATTTATTTCAAATGGTTTGGTAATAAAGTCTGTGGCACCAAAATCAGACATCGCCCGGTCAGCAAAATCCGGATAACCGGAGCAGATAAGTATGGGAATACCGCGGGTATATATTGAAGACTTTAATTCTTTGCAGATTCCGAGGCCATCAATACCAGTAAGAAAAATATCCAACATTATAAGTTGTGGTAATGAATATTTCAACGCTTCATTCGCATTTTTCCATTCATTAAAAGTTGAAACTTCAAATCCCTTCGTGACCAGCAAAGATTCTAGTACTGCAAGAAGGTCTCGGTCATCATCTATTATAAATAATCGGGGCATAAGCTTATCGTATATAGAAAATGAGCATAGAATTGATTAAATGAACAATAGTTATGGAGGGTTCATTGCACCTTTGAGCCCTTAATTAATCATAAAAACTTTTTATCGAATAACCTCTTATATAATTAATGAGGCTATTTTCGTTTAGTCTTTAAGTTACATACAAAATCTTTACTTTGCTTCCTTTGGCTTTTTTACTATTTCAGTATCAGTTTGTAATAGAGGAACTACATACCCTCCCATATCCAACTTCGTTTTAGAGAACGTCTTTTTTAAAGCCATCCAGTCATTTTTATTTACTCCGGTTTGATATAAATAAATTGCCTGTATTCCTTTTACTGATTGTAATTGCATAACACCCGTTGCAGTGACTTTTGTACCAACAAGACTTAACAATTGAAGTTTATTTAATTTTTTAATAGACTCTAAACCTTTATCAGTAATTTTTGTATTATTCAATTGTAATAAAGTAAGATTTGTGCATTCACCAATGAACGATAAAGCGCTATCGTCAACGTTTGTATCATTCAGCTTCAACCATACCAATTGTTTTTTTACTTTTAATAATAATTTTATATCTGCATCAGTAACATTAATTGCGGAAACAAAATTAGCCATCAGGTAATTGGAGTTTTGAGATACAGGAATTATTATTACACCTTTATCCATCAAGGGCTGTAAACTTTTTTCATCAGCTTTCTCCACCGCTCCCTCGGGAATTATAGGGATCGCTTTTTGTTCTTCATGATCGCTTTGCAATGCAAGCAAATATGGTTTTATTAACTCAGGTTGTTTTAATTCCTTTACTTTTTTATTGAAGTCAGCACCGGCATCAATCCACCAATGTATCAATGCAATTTCCTTTTCATTCAATTGTGGCTTTCGTTTTGGCGGCATGTGATCATCATCATCTGCGGGTAATAATATTCTTTTTAATAATTTACTTTCTTCAGGATTCGTATCAAGAACAGCACCATGTTTCCCCCCTTTTAATATCCAGCCGGGACTATCCAGGCGCAAATTATTTTTTTGTTTTTTTTCACCATGACAACCATAACATCTTGTTTGTAACATTGGCTGAATCACATCTGCGTACACAGCCGCCTCCTGTATGTCAGGAAGATTTTTTTTAACTGTAACTGCAGAATCGGTTGAATCCGACAGTGCAGCGGTAAGGTAATCGGAACCGTGGGTTAATGAACCTCCCAAGTGTCCTGTTATAAAAATAAGCAACAGCAGCATAACACATAACATTTTATACGAAACATCAAATCGGGCTGAAATTATTTTTGCATATAATAAAAATGAAATGAAGGCAACGCTTATCCCCATCCACATGTGCCACTCAATAAGGCTTTCATCATAATCTCCATTTAGTGATAGCAAATAACCTGTGATACATGAAGCAATGGCAGCAATCATTCCACACAATATGATTACCTTAATCACCTCTTTTGAAATATGAAATTTTTCTTTGGAAGAAAGCCATTGCAAAAATAATCCCATCAATAAAAAGCCAATGGGAAGATGTACCAGCAATACATGAAAACGACCAATAAATTCTGTGATACTTAAGAACATATATATTGTGAGCAGTGAGTTGCGAATGGTAAATTACACATCGTGATTGTAAATATATTCACCCATTGACTATTGACCATTTACAATTCATTAAGAATATCTTTTACGAAGAAGATTCATCATGTAGACATTAATGCCCCATTGATCTGACAAAGGCTCCCTTGTATATGGCATGGTAGGCATATAATCCGCAGGGCCAAATTCTGCGAGTATTGTTAATCGCTCGCCTGCTTTTTTCTTGCGATCTACTATTGCGTCCCACCAGGCAAGATGGGCTTTTACCGCAGCATCCCACTCAGGAGCTCTTGGATCATTTACCTGCGGTCCTTCCGGATGCCCTATTCTTGCATGTATATGATCTGCCCTTTCAATCGCGAGCGACAAAGTTTCCTGCTGATCCTGCAATAAAGATTCACTTACATTGCACCAATGTGATACATCAAAGGTTATTCGTAGCTCTGGAATTTTTTGCATGTATTGTTTTGCAACAGGCGCTGCAAATAAAATTCGGGAACGATGTGTTTCATGATAAATAGAAACTCCGGTTTTTTTATTAAGCTGCATGGTGTGATCTATAAAAGTCTTGCTCTCATCATAACTAAAATAATCTTTTCCTGAATGACAATTAATGTATAATGGCTTTTGAACAGGATTTGTTGCAGCAGCTTCCGTCATTTGTTTAAAGGCCTGCAGATTTTCATTGTAATTACTTTGATGGCCGGCGCATAAAAAACCAACTTCAAGATTATATTTTTTTAGAGCCGTAAATAATTCATTCTGGTCTGGTTTTTCCATTGGCCACCAAATTTCTATTCCATCGTATCCTGCTTTTTTTACTTTTTCGCAATACGCATCCATCGTGCCTTCAAAGCCCCAATTGGTAGCCAGTAATTTTAATTCAAAATTCTTATTCATTTTTTGTTTTGGTGGTTTGGTTTCTGTAAATATTGGAATAGATGGCAGAAATAAAGCAGCAGTTGCTGTAGTAGTTGTCTCGATAAATTTTCTGCGATTTTGTTTCATGCAATCATTAAGTAATTAAAAATATTATGCTATGATCTCGTTAATCACTTTTCCGGAAACGTCTGTCAAACGATATGGTCTTCCCTGGAAATTGTAAGTAAATTTCTCATGATCAAAACCAAGCTGGTTAAGTATGGTAGCCTGCACGTCAGAAGGACTAACGGCGCCGCTTATGGGATAATAGCCAATCTCATCTGTTTCTCCATGAGTATATCCTTTTTTTATTCCTCCACCAGCCATCCATATTGTAAATGCACTTACATGATGGTCTCTTCCTTTAAATGGATTTGGTTTTCCTTCTCGGTTTTCCATCATTGGTGTTCTTCCAAATTCGCCACCCCAAACAACTAATGTTTCATCAAGCAAACCTCTTTGTTTGAGATCTAATATTAGAGCAGTAATCGATTTATCTACCTGACGACATTTATTAATAAACCCAATATCAATGGCAAGGCTCGCATCTGTACCATGACTATCCCAACCCCAATCGAACAATTGAACAAATCTTACACCTTTCTCAACTAATTTTCTGGCCAATAAAATATTATTTGCAAAGGCAGCCTGGTTAGGTTTAGTACCATACATTTCATGAATATAATCCGGTTCATCATTAATGTCCATTGTTTCAGGAACTGATATTTGCATTTTATAAGCCATTTCATATTGTGCAATTCTTGAAAGAATTTCCTGGTCTTTAAATTCTTTATATTCCTGTTGATTCACTTCATTGATAGCATCAATAGAAGCTTTGCGTAAATCCCTGTCCATTCCATTTGGGTCTTTTATAAATAATACGGGATCTCCTTCACTTCTGCATTGCACACCCTGGTACACAGATGGAAGAAAGCCGCTGCCCCACACGCTTTTGCCCGCATCAGGAAATTTACCACCTGAAGTCAATACAACAAAACCCGGAAGATTTTGGTTCTCAGTTCCCAATCCGTAAGTTGTCCAGGCACCGAGGCTTGGGCGACCCAAACGGGGTGAACCGGTTTGTACTAACAATTGCGCAGGCGCATGATTGAATTGATCTGTCGTACATGCTTTTAAAAAAGTAATCTCATCAACGATAGTTGATAAATGGGGCATATGTTCGCTGACCCACGCACGGCTCTCACCGTGTTGCATAAAAGCAGCTTGTGGACCTAACATTTTTGGAACGCCACGAATGAATGCAAATCTTTTTCCTTCTAACAAAGATTTGGGACAATCCTGCCCATCCAGTTTCATCAGCTCCGGCTTGTAATCAAACAATTCTAATTGTGATGGCGCACCGGCCATATGTAGGTAAATTATATTTTTTGCTTTACCGGGAAACATGGGAAGTTTAGGCTCTAACGGGTGCGCAGGATCAAAAGCAATACTATTGGATGTTGATGATGAACCCAGGCCACAACCCCCAAGCATAGACGCTAAGGCCAGCGCACCAAAGCCCATCGCGCTTTCTTTTAAAAAATGACGACGACTGTAAAATAGTGAAGCTCTTTTATTTGCTTCATCTACAAGCCGCTGAAGATATAATTCTTTTTGTGTCATTTTTATTGCACGGGTTTTAAATATAAGTTATTACATTCTTTAATTTCTGGTTATCATCTCATCCAGGTTTAATATGGCGTTTGCAACTACCACTAAAGCTGCCGTTTCAGGATTATCATATTTATTTTTCTCACCAACCATTTCGCATGTTTTTTCTTCGTCTTTTATGAATTCATTGTCAGCTTTGTTATATAACTTTTCTAATGCTATCAGCTTAGGTTGAGTGATAGGCCTGTTCATTGCTAGCTCATAACCATATTGAATTGCTTTCGAGGGATCATTTTTTAATCCGGCTTTTTCAATCATACGATATGCAAAATGACGCGATGCATCCAGATAAAATGAATCATTTAGCATAACCAAAGCCTGCAAAGGGGTATTGGTACTGATTCTCCGGGCAAGGCATACCTCGCGTGCAGAAGCGTCAAAAGTTTCCATAGCAGGATAAGGCGCAGTGCGTTTCCAATAAGTGTATAAGGCTCTCCTGTATTGATCATCGCCTTTACTGTTTACCCAATATTGCCCATTCCATGGAGAAAGCCAGATGCCTTGCGGCTGCCAGGGCATTACACTGGGACCAAACATTTTTTCGTTCAGCAATCCACTAACGGCAAGTGCCTGGTCATGAATTTCTTCCGCAGATAACCGCACTCGCGGGCTTCTTTCATAAAAATTATTTTCAGGATCTTTTTCTTCCGCTTCTCGTGTTACCTGTGCACTCTGCCGGTAGGTGGCTGACATTACCAATTCCTTTATTAATTTTTTTATACTCCACTTATAATCATTCATAAAATTCCATGAAAGATAATCGAGTAATCCCTGGTTTGATGGAGTTGCGCCCTGCGTGCCCATATCTTCCAATGTTTCAACAAGGCCCTTTCCAAAAAGTTGTTCCCAAATTCTATTTACCATTGTTCTTGCAGTTAATGGATTTTGCTTGCTCGTTAACCACATTGCCATACCCAACCTGTTCTTTGGCGCTTTATTAGGAAATGGATTCAGAGACTCAGGAACATCAGGCTCAACTTCATCACCTTTTACCAGCCAGTTTCCTTTCACAAAAATATTTGTTGTGCGATGCATATCCATCGGATTATCCATCATCACAGGAATTGTTTCCACATTTGCATTTACTAATTCCCAAAATGTTTTATTGATATCAGCATAATCCTTTTTATCATTACCAGGAAGTGGTTCTGTAAAATAGAACCAATCAAATAACAATCCGCTGTCACCTGGTTTTTTTAAATTAGGATTGGTATAAGTAAGATATAAATCATGCACACCAGATGCTGCTAGAAAATCAACAATTGCAATTGTCCAGTTTTTTGTTTTTGGAACTTTTATTGCTTTTAAAACTGGTCCATCAGGTTTATCTAAATGAATCACCCACGTACCATCATTTAAAAAAGCATTATAGCGGTATATCAATTCGGTTTTATGGTCAAGGTCTACCTTTTTTAAACGGGCAATTGCATTGTTACGAAAAATGAGCCATTTGGTATCATTCAGTTCGCTATTTACAAATGAATCTGCAGTGAGAGAGTTTATTGCAGGTTGCCATGCTTTTAAAAAGGTATATATTTCTGTCGCCCTTTTCGTATAGCCATTCCCGTTAAACCAATTAATAAGCTGAACTAATTTTACATTATCCTCTTTCTTATATTCACGAAGTAATGGATAATCTGCCTGCGTATCTTCATCTCTTGTATCATTAAAAAAAGCCAGAAACTTATAATAATCTTCATGCCTGAACGGATCGTATGGATGACTGTGGCATTGCACACACGCAAATGTGGTACCCATCAACACCTGCCATGTTGTATTTACCCTGTCAATCACAGCTGCCGTTCTGAATTCTTCATTATCAGTTCCGCCTTCATCGTTTGTCATTGTATTGCGATTGAAAGCAGTTGCGATAATTTGCTCGTCGGTTGCACCGGGCATTAGATCACCGGCCAGTTGTTCAATTAAAAATTTATCGTAAGGTTTATCATTATTAAATGCATTGATAAGATAATCTCTATATCGCCAAATGGTACGGCTATCATCACGTTCGTAACCTTTGGTATCGGCATATCTTGCAAGGTCAAGCCACATTGCTGTTAGCTTCTCACCGTAATGCGTAGACAAAAGTAATGCATCAACTAATTTTTCATAAGCATTATTACTGTTATCATTTAAAAATTGTTGCGCGAGTCTTTGTGACGGCGGTAAGCCTGTAATATCCAGGCTTACTCTTCTTAATAATGTTGCCTTGTCCGCTTCTGGAGATGGTTGTAAATTTTCTGACTTTAATTTATCATAAATAAAATAATCGATATCATTTTTTACCCAATCAATTTTTTTAGCCGGTATTAAACCAAATAATGAAGATTTTGGAACAGGAACTTCTTCTTTTTTCAAAGGTATATAAGCCCAATGATTTCCCCACTTTGCGCCTTGGTTGATCCATTTAACTAAGATTTCAATTTCATCTTTTTTTAGCGGAGGATGTTTATAAGGCATCCTATCTTCAGGATCATTTAATTTAATGCGCCGAATCATTTCACTTTTTTCTGCATGTCCTGGTACAATTGCATATTTACCCGACTTTGTTTTTTTTAATGCCTCTGAACGAAACAGCAAACTAAAATTTCCTTGGCGTCTTACACCGCCATGGCACGTAATACAATTCTGATTTAAAATAGGTTTTACTTGTGTACTAAAATCAATAAGTGAATTATTAGTGCTTATTATAAAGGCAGAGGCTGCAATTATTACTACGACCAAAAGGATCAAAAGCAACTTTTTGTTTTTCCATTCAAGCATTATTAAAAATTAAAATGAAAGGAGGTAGATTAACTCGTAAAAGCCATACCGAATTTACGGAAATATATTTACTACCAAGATTGCAGCGCTCGCTTAAACCAAAAAAACATCAGTTTAAGGGTAAGCGAACGGTCCCAGTTCTAAAACATGATGTAGATGATGCAGCAAATGTTTGTTGTAATCTTAGGCAGCCAGCTTATAGAATGCATTTCCCCCGTATTACACAATCTCTTTGAAGACTCGTATTGCGTTTAAGGTGTAACGTTAGGTATCTATTCTGGTAATTTATTGCCGGCCTTGCTATGAGCCATTTTTACCAATGACTTGATTTGTTGCGCTGTTAGGTCCCTGAGGTTAACCCGTACTCCAATCAAATTTCCGGCTTTCCGAACAGGCTCAATACTTGCACCCGATTTCTTGATCAATACCTTTACATCATCCATTGAGAGAGCAAATGTTGCATGTTTGCCGTCTTTTTCAATTGCGATACATCCCTTCCCGCCAAGCTTAAATGTTGCAATACGAAAACTCGTATTACCTGGCGCCTCTACAATTTCAGAATATCCTTGTATCGCAGCTCGTAAGTGTTGTATTGTTGCCATAAACCGATAATATTAAAGAACATTCAACCAAAATTAATTTAAAACGCTATTGTTAAAAAACATAAAAAGCTTATATCCCGGGTCAAAGACCAGATAAATGCTGTTTCATTCCGGCTGTTGCCGACATTACTTGCGGGGGATATTTTGAGATGATAGTTTCAAAGGTCTACTTTATAAAATACTGCGCTCCCATATACGGCGATACGCGACTTTCAATGTTCATTATTGCAATCCTGTTTTAGTCTGGCACTTTCTGCTACCTTAAAAATTGACTTGCCTGTTTTGTTATCCGGATATTTTGCATCCGTCTTACATACAATGGCTATTGTAACATGTAATATAATTGTTGTACCTGACGTGCCTGTTCTACTCCGCGCCAATAGCCTTCGAAAAACTTTCCTCGTTACGGCCGTAAGATCACTTCAAGGCAAACCTCTTATTCGTTTAGGGATTAAGAAAGATATTTGCCGTCCAACTATTTAATTTCTTCTTTCATGTATCTGTGTATACAGCAAACAGCATAAAAAAATATTTTTGTCGCCTGGTTTTTATAGCATTACCAAAATGTGTTTTATGAAACAATTTACGTGTACCGTTCTTTTTATTCTTGGCGTTTATACTTCCTTGTGTCAGTCGAATACACAGTTGAGCGGTAAAATTATTTCAGCCGCCGATAAGCCATTAATTTCAGCCACGATAAGGCTTTTACATTCGAAAGATTCATCGCTTGCAAAAACAGCGATTACCGGCAATGGCGGTTACTTTAAAATGATTGGTATCAGGCCCGGACGCTATTTTCTTTCGGCATCATCGGTAGGGTACGCGAAAAGCACTTCTCCTGAATTTGATATTGCTGAGGGACAGCAGTACACTGCACCTGAGATTAAATTATTTCAAAACGCAACAACTCTTTCAGGGATTACAATACAGGCTAAAAAGCCAATGATAGAAGTAAGAGCAGATAAAACAGTTTTTAATGTAGAGAACAGTATTAATGCTACTGGCAGTAATGCTTTCGAGTTGTTAGAAAAATCGCCGGGAGTGTCTGTTGATAAAGACGATAATATTTCTATGCAGGGAAAGAATGGTGTTAAAATATACATCGATGGCAAGCCAACAACAATGAGCGGCTCTGATCTTGCGGCATACCTGCGTTCTATAAATTCTGCTGATATTGAATCAATAGAAATGATTACCAATCCTTCTGCAAAATATGATGCAGCAGGCAATGCAGGCATCATCAACATAAGGCTGAAAAAGAATAAGAACTATGGTGCCAACGGTAATGTGGCAACAGGCATTAACTTTGGCAATACCCCCAAGTACAATAATTCATTAAGCCTTAATTACCGGAATAAAAAGATTAATCTTTTCAGTAATTACAGTAATGATTTTGGACGAAGCAGGAATGTTTTTAACCTTTATCGTGTACAAAATGATACTACATACAACCAGCACAGCTTTAATATTAATAACGATAACACTAACAACATAAAAGCCGGTATTGATTACACGATAAATAGTAAAAACATAGTTGGAGCAATGGTTACCGGCAATTTTTACTACGGCTCCTCCTATACAAACAGTAACACCGTTATAAGTCCGGATAATACAGGGATACCTGCCAAAATATTGTATGCTTCCAATACACTCCCGGGCACAAGAAATAATATTGATTACAATATCAATTATCACTTTGCTGATACCAGCGGAAGAGAACTGGATGCGGATGCAGACATTATCACATTTGCCAGAACAGGCAGCAGTTATCAGCCAAATTATTACAGGACCCCTGATACAGGTGATTTACTGGATCAAGCAATCTACAGGAACAACACGCCAACGGACATTGATATTTACACAGCTAAAATAGACTATGAGCAGCGTTTCTTTAAAGGTAAACTTGGTTATGGCGGAAAGATAACAGATGTACAAACTAAAAATACTTTCGATTTCTATGACGTGTATGGAAGCACTGAAGTAAAGGATCCTAACCTGAGCAATAAATTTAATTATGATGAAGACGTAAAAGCTTTGTATGTGAATTATAACAGACCTTTGAATCAAAAGACCACTTTGCAGGCAGGTGTTCGTATGGAAAATACACAAAGCAAAGGGGATCTGGTAAGTGAACTGGCCCAACCCGATGATATTGTAAAACGTAGTTATACTAATTTCTTCCCAAGCGGGGCACTGACTTACACACTTAACCCAAAAAATACCCTTAACCTAAGCTATAGCAGGCGTATTGACCGCCCTGCTTATCAGCAATTGAATCCTTTTGAAGATAAACTGGATGAATTGACTTATCAAAAAGGCAATCCTTTTTTAAACCCTCAGTATACTAACAGCTTCCAGTTATCGCATACTTTTCTATACCGGTATGTCACTTCCTTAAGCTACAGCCATATTAAAGATTATTTTGCGCAGATAATAGACACAATGGGTAATGCAAGTTTTATTACTACCAAAAATCTGGCAACACAAAACATCTATAGCCTTAACATCAGCGCCCCTGTTACTGTTACCAAATGGTGGAGCGCTTTTGCAACCTTTAATGGCTATCACTCTCAGTACCTTGCCAACTTTGGCCCTGGTCAGGTTATTAATTTAAAAGTGGATGCTTTTTCAGTGTATGCACAACAAACCTTTTCTGTAAAAAAAGGGCCTTCATTTGAACTATCATCATTCTATAATTCTCCAACAGTTTGGGGCGGCACATTTAAAAGCAAAGGCTTAGGATTTATAGACTTTGGTGTGCAGCAAAAAGTATTAAAAAACGCAGGCACTATTAAAGTAAGCTTTACGGATGTATTTAACAGTTTACACTGGCAAGGTACCAGTAATTATGGAGGAAGCTATCTTGTGGCGAGCGGCCACCCTGAAAGCCAGCAATTAAAAATAAATTTCTCTTACCGTTTCGGCAACAGCCAGGTGAAAGCAGCCCGTCAGAGAAAGGGGTCATTAGAAGAGGAAAGTAAAAGATTGAGCGGAGCAGCTAACGGAATTGGCGGATAGATATGACGGAGCAGGAGACATTGTACACGTGCCTGCGGATGTCTCCTATAGATTAATGGTGATATGATGAGATGATAGAAATCAGATAATTTTGGAAAGCTCAAACATTGATTTCTCTCTGATGAAAATTAAATTCTATTATTTTGCAGAAGCAAAATTTTATAGCCAAACTTACTAAGGGTCCCCTCCAAAACAAATAAACAGGCAAAGCCTTGATAGCGTTTGGACAGGTTTCAATCTGGTTTCCCTTCTGCTGCTGAAGCCTCACACCGATGCCACTTTTTTGGCATCTAAATTCCTGCTTTTGTGGAATCGCATGTACGAAAACAATTGAAGGATCGGCAAGTGAGTGTTGCTTTTTTCCTGGAGCCGTTAAGACGCGTGTACCTCTACCCAACGCGGGATGGCATCAAAACAGGAATATCAACAACGAGTATATTTTTTCAATTGTGCCAATCTTTATTTCACGAATTGCCTGTATCAATTTTGTAAATCTTACCACTGCAAGAAGTGCCCAGCGTGCAAAAGAAGTAGGAATCAGGAAAGTAGCAGGCGCCGGTAGATTTCAACTTGCACGACAGTTTATCGCAGAAAGTATAATCATACTCTTCGAATGCCTAAAAAATTAAACTTGCCAAACGCTGATTGCATAGGCATTAGAGAAGAAAATAAAATTAATTTGAGTAAAATTAAGTTAACTTAAAAGTCGTCCTCGAGGGACAACGTAACTCCTACTTACGACTATTAAGTGCATCAGATTCGCAAAGCCGAATTAGGTTAGTCTTTTTTTACTAGTAGGTACAAAAAAAGATCGCGCAGTTTGAAGTGGTGAAAAGCATATTAATGTAACCTCCTGGTCACGAAACCCGGAATTACTTACCTTAACCATTAGAAATTAAAAGGTAAACGAATATCCTGCATAAATAACATAGTTTGCAAAATGTCCCGGTGTGATGGTTGGAATTCCTGTTATTGCGGTTCTGCCTTTCATCTTCAACAGTTTCTATAGTTCTTCTATCTATCGGAATGGTAACGTAAGTATATAAAAAAGACTTTTTAAATTTATAGTTAACACCAGGCTCTGCAGAAAAAATATGACCTACTCTTCTCAAGCCATCATTTTGCCCGATAAGATCATGGGCTGGAGCTCCTTCATATCGCAACCCTGCAACAGCAACAAATCTGTCAAATGTAAAGTTTGCTCCTCCTTTACAGGAGTAATTATCAGGGACACTATTTACATCATAGGTTGTTTCCTGAAATAAAGTAGCTGTAGCAGGGGAAAGAATGCCAGGAGGCCAGCTTGCAACGCCATTTACATCTTTCGGGCTTATGAGATAGAAAAAATTTCCATACAATCCAATGTGTGAATTGAAAATATAAAATGCATTGAATTGTGTCATAATACCTGTGCCGCCGTCGCCAAGTTGTATAGCGACATTTACAGGTTCTAATTCCTTATACGACTTGTCCGTAGCGCTGGTATACCAATAGTCTTGTGATTTGTAATTTCCCGTTGGAAATTTAATCCCCAGCCCAAACTGAATATTGCCTTTATGCGAGGCATAAGTGTTCAGCAGCCATTTATATACAGTAAAGCGCACATCACCCAAACCATAATGCATGTGTAGAATGCACATCGCCCGATGCTGTTCCGGCTCCTTTGCTTTGCATTGGCAGAAATGGGCATATCAACACTTATCTCCATCCTTTATCCAGTATCCTGCTTAGTTCAATATTCATTGTATACTCATACATAGTTGATACCAGTGCTAAGGTCGGCAGGAGTAATATTCTTTGTTCCTTCCAGGAAATGATACGCTTTAAAATACCTGTTATCAATATCCATGCTCCATTTTTCGGCCGTTTGCTTATAGCCCAATTGGGCAAATTGACCAAACCCTGTAAGATTGCGAATGGCTACGCATCCTTGTGCCATGGTGTAAGAAGCTAACAATGAAAAGAGGCAAGATAAAATCAGTAATTTTTTCATTTGAATAATTTTGGTTCATACAATATAATTAATATTTGTGGTCATATATAATTAAAGAATTTTTTTTACATAAAAATGCTGGTAAGGGCATAGCATTATTTAAAAAAGGCTCCTGGAGAACCAGGAACCTTGCTTTTATCCACTTGATTTGAGAACCCGTTATTTCTTCGCCTAAGCTTACGCGATTCGTATTTGAAAATTATGCGATTAATTCTTCGTGCGTCGAAAACAACATTTCCACTATTGAAAATATATAATCTTCTAAAAAATAAATTCCTAGTTTGGGGTTGCGTCTTTATCGCCAACTAATGCCACACACTTAAGGCCCACCTGCAAAACCTCTCCCGTACCAGGGGCGCCTATGCCATTATTGGATATGTATAGCTTTCCATCAGGGCCGAAAGTCATAGCTGTAGGCAGATTAAGCCCTGAAATCAAAACATTCCTTTTGCCGGAATGGTCTAACCTTATTACATCTCCCAAGCCAGGTGAAGGACCAGGAGCGCCTACTGTATTTTCCAGTACATACAATCCGTCATGATTATCAAACAAAATACTCATTATACAGGTAAACCCTGTCGCAAACACACTTAAGCGCCCGTCAAGTGTAAGTTTATAAACGGTTGCTGCACCTTGCACAAGTGGAAATGATGTAAGCGTTCCAAAATAAAGACATCCGTTATGATAAGTGATTGAAGTGGGCCCTATCCAGTGAGTAAGGCTTGGATATGTTTTAGACAGGTCAATCACACGATGAATCTCGCCTGTGATATAAGATATTCTGTCAATAACTTGTTGATTTGGTTCAGCTACATACAAGTCATTATTGACTTTTACCATACTCCAGGGGTTCCCATCTGCTGTATAGTCTGTACTTAAATTTGCTGGCGGATGAGTTAGCAGGAACTGACTATAATCTGCAATTAATTTCCATGTACCATTACCTGTTGATTTAATAATTCCATTAGGAACATCCGACACGCCATGAGAGCATCCGCCTCCGCTACTAAGCCCAAACAATGTATTGCCGACAAAAACAACATCAGCCATGCCCGTTACACCACTGCCTGCATCAGCGCTCGTGACAGTTGAGGGAAGATAATTTACAAATGTAGTGCGCGTACCTTGCCAGTCAATTCTGGAGATGCGGCTGTTAGAATCATTACCCATATAAGGACCAGGTCCTAAAGGCAGAGCATTTACCGGCTTGCATTCAGTCGATATATGCGTTCCACCTATACCACCTTCGGCGACATATAAATATCCATCCGGCCCCCACTTTAGTCCGCGTGGATTGTTTAAGCCTGTAGCAAATACTTTGCTCGTTGTAGCAATGCTGTCTCCAATGCAACCGGGAGCATAATAATCCCGTTTGCATGAACTGAGCAATAGCAAGTATCCCCCCAATTAACGCGAATAAGACCATAATTTTACTTTTCATAATTGTTTGTTTTAATTTTTAAATAGTTATTCTTTTAAAAACTTTAGCGTAGTAACTTTTTTATCAGCTTCAATTTTAGGGTAATAATTTCCTGCCGCGATTTTTTTGTATATCGTAAGTGTAATTTTGGTTACAATATTTATCTCTTGTAACCACTTTTTCGGAACCATTCATAACGAGTAGTTTTGTATTGCTAATGGATTTAATGTTGCTTAAGTGTCGTGATAAGAATTGAGAATTCTATTTAAATACAGAAATCTTTTTTGTTTCCATATTACTGCCTGACTGGATCTTTAATAAATAAATGCCGGATGCTACAGTACTCTCATTATCATCTCTTGCATTCCATGTAAGTTGATGAATACCTGGATTCATTTGTTCATTAACAAGTGTTTTAATTAATCTCCCATTCATATCATAAATATTGATAGAAACTTTTTGAGATTGCGAAAGAGCGAATGATATTGTTGCTGAACCTGAGAAAGGATTTGGATAAGCTGATAATGATAATGCAGAGGGTAATGATATTACATCTTTGTTCTGAGAAAAAGATACGGGCATATTTTCATCGTTTTCAAATTCGCCGCATGGCCCTAATTTTATAATCCAGCAATCAGTATTACCAAAGAATTTTTTTACATCGCCATCGCTTGATGCGGATTGGCACAAAATGGTTAACTCACCATCTGTATTTTCATACCCGTCAATCGCAGCATCATAGTTGGAACCACCAAGGCTTTTATACCATTCTTCACGCCCCTTCGAATCAAACTTAGAAATCAGTACATCAAATCCTGTTGCATCGCCGGTTGGACCGCCGAGTATGGCTGTTTCAACCAATCCTCCGTCTGTTGTTGCGAATAATCCATTTCCAAACCTGTATCGGGGCGTGGCATAACTTTTACTCCAGATAATGTCACCGTTTGCTGCATTAAGCTTTGCTGCAAAACAAACGAGTGTATCCTGTGGCTTTGCCGGGATATCGCCGTCACTTGAAAAGCTTAATCCGTCAATAGCTACATTTCCATCTTTTGTGGATACAATGCAGTTATTCAGTTGAATTCTCATAGGAGCTGCCGCCTACGCATCTTTGCCAGATAATTTTTCCAGTTGCATTTACCTTAACTACCCAGGCATCTTCACTGCCATGATTACCGCTTACGTCGCCATCGTTAGATTCGGTAACTCCTTCTAAAATTAAATTTTCATCTCCGGATCTTACCATGCTATAAGCTGCATCATAATCGCTGCCACCGTAACAGTGTTGTGTTAATAAATTTCCATTGGCACCAAGCCGAACAAGCCACGCATCAAAGTTTCCGTCGGTGTTGTGGTTACCACTTACGTCGCCGTCATTGGAGCTGGTACCACCTGCAATTGCATAACTACCGTAAAAACTCTGAACAATTGCGGAGCCAAATTCGTCGTTGCTTCCTCCAAAACATTTTTGCCATTCTATATTTCCAGCAGCATTGAGTTTCACCGCCCAGACATCGTAACCTCCGTGATTACCCTTCACGTCGCCATCAACGGAAGTTGTGCTCCCGGCGGCAATATAACTACCATCAGGAATTTGAATTATATCGTTAAAAACATCATCGCCTGTTCCACCATAAGTTTTTACCCACTCCAGCTTCTTTATTGTATTGTATTTGGCTACAAAAGCATCGCCTCCATTACCTGCGGGCACATGAAAATCACCATCACTGGAAACGGTTTCACCGCACACAACAAAACCTCCGTCTTTTGTTGGGATAATTTTTTCACCGGGATCGTAATTACTGCCTCCGAGAGTAGTTTGAGCATTAAGGCACGGGGCATTGGGGGATTGGTCAAAAGGTTGCTCCTGGTTATGAGCCGTCGAAGTCTTGTTATGCAGCCTGTCCAGCATCATTTGAGTGTGAGATATTGGCGGTAAGTGGGTGGTTTGTATTTGTGCACTCACTGTAGTGATACCGAAAGACGAAACAAAGCAGGTAACAAGGATTTTTCTGAGTAAATTTTTCATTTTTTTTTATTTATATTTTAAAAGTATAAGGGTTTCATTAAAACAAAATAGACGCGTTTATATGATGTAATGCATCTACGTCTTCTCGGTAGGTACTAATTTTTCTAAATAAAAAGTTTTTCGTTTTGCTTCTGGAATTTAGGCTTTGATAGATGTTACGGAAAAGATCAAATTTCGTTTCCATATCAGCGCCTTTCAATTGAGCATTAGCGATAAACTGAAATACGGATAAAATAAATGATGTGTAAATAAGTTTTTTCATTTATAAACTTTTTATCACTCTAAAATATATAGAGCTTTCAACTTCTTTTTATCATTTACACGAATAACCGTTTTACATATACACTTTCCATTTGTACCTATTATATTACCTGTTTCAGGGTACGAATGACATCTGCATACAAATAGTTTCATTTTGTTTAAAATGCACATTTTTATATACTTTGGTATTTATCTTTATTAAACAATTCATTGCATGACAGGATATGAATTTATATTCTCAGATAAGCCTGTAAAGCGTTTATACCGGCATATTCTCTTTTGGTCCATATTGATATTGCATTTTACTATCCAGAACCTGATAGCCGGTGGTGGCGCCAATGAAGCATTGAAATCACGCACCATTATTGAAAGCGCCTTCTATGGAGTGTTCTTTTTTCCCATATATATTTTATCGTCCTCTATTTTCGAGAAAGTAATGCTGCCTGTTTATCTTTTCCGCCAGAATTATATGGCGTTCTATTTCTGGATGGTAGTAATGATTGCTATCGACTGCATCGCCTGTTCACTTTCAGGAAAACTTTATCTGCACCTGGTATTGCACATGCCATTTGATAAAATAACCTTCACTCAAAACAGGTATAATGTTATAGTGAATGGTTTGTTTTTACCAACAGTTATTTTCGGATTTACCGGTGGTGTTAAGCTTGCCAAAAACTGGTACATCGAACAAAAAGAAAATGAGCGACTGGCCAAAGAAAAAATTATCAAAGAGCTTCAGTTACTTAAAGGGCAGCTTCATCCGCGTTTTCTTTTTCATTCATTGCATACAATAAAAAAACATATTGATTCTTCCCCGGCGATTGCGGCCGCCCTTATCCTGCAGTTATCAGATTTACTAAGCTATATTTTGTACGAAAGCGAAAGGGAGAGGGTGCCGCTTGAAAAAGAGATTGAAATAATAAAAAGCTATGTTGACCTCCAGAAAAAAGGCAGCAAAAGTAAATTGATTGCAGAAGTAAATATTTCCGGCGATATAATAGCAAAATATATTTCACCGCTTTTATTATTATCGTTTATTGAAAACGCTTTTGATTTTTTTCTGAAGGAAAATGGACAACAACCTTCATTAATACTCGATATAACGGTTTGGGATACACGCTTAGATTATAGGCTTTACTGCAATCATTTTTCAGATCAGCAACACGATATCCTGGAAGTAAAAAAGAAATTTGTAAATATTGAAAAACAATTATTTTTTATTTATGGTGACACGCAGCAACTTGATATAGAAAATACCGCTGAAGGAATTAGTGTATTTCTAAAGCTGCCTTTATACAACGGCATTGCAAACTATAAAAGTGCCGAAGCCATGCAAAATGAAATACATGAACTTTTATAGTATCATATTTTCCGACAAATGGACGTACAGGCTTGGACGCCATTTCGCGTTTTGGTTTTCTACATTTGTATATCATTGTATGCGCATGAGCTTATTATTTCCAGGAGACACTTACCGGAATAACATTGGTTCAATTTTATTTGGTGCATTTCTTTGGGGAGTAGTGATCAATATGATAATTTCCTACAGCGTCGTTTATTATCTTGTCCCAAAGTTTTTTGTAAAGAGGAAATATGTACGTTTCATGCTGGGATTGTTATTTTTAACGATTATCGTTTTTGCCAGTGTAGTGTTAGTTAACAATATAAATAAAACGATAGTAAATGCAATATATACAGCAAAGCAACAGCAAGCCATATTTTTAAGAGCCGCCCTCATAAGAATGTTAGGTAATCCGCCTCTTATTTGTTTGCTATTGTTGTCTTTAAAAAAAATAAAAGACTGGTACCTAAAACAGAATGAAAACAAAGCACTTGTAAAGGAAAACAGCAATGCTGAACTTTTGTTACTAAAGGCACAAATACATCCCCATTTTTTATTTAACACGCTTAACAATATCTACTTTTTTATTCTTTCTGAACCGGTGAAAGCTAAAAATCTTGTAGGCAAACTGGAGAATTTATTATACTATATGATTAATGAATGTGATGTTCCTGTAGTGCCCCTGAACAAAGAAATAAGCATGATTAATGATTATTTTGAACTGGAAAAAGTGAGGTATGATAACCTTGATATTGAACTTAAAATAACAGGCGATTATAGCAACAAGATGATTGCACCATTGTTGATGATACCTTTTATTGAAAACAGTTTTAAACACGGAACGAGCAAAATGCTGAAAGAACCCTGGATAAAATTGTTTATACAGGTCGATGACCAGACATGCTTCATTTTACACTTGCTAATAATAAGCCTGCTGATCAGACCGGAATAAACAGAAACAGGGCATTGGCTTAAATAATGTAAAAAGAAGGCTCGCCCTCTTGCATCCCTAAAAATCATTATCTCGTTATTAAACCAACACCCAATTCGTTTACTGTAGATATGCAGATACCACTTGACATATAAAAATTAATTGCATAATTAATAACTTAAATTTTTCAATTGCAAACCAATAAAAACATTCGCTGCCTCGCAGTGGACGATGAACCACCTGCATTAAAGCTTATAGAAAAATACATCAGGTCTGTTCCCGTACTTGAGCTTAAAGGCACGTGCAGTAATGGTGTGGATGCTCTTTTATTACTTCAAAATAATACTATTGACCTTTTATTTCTTGACATACAAATGCCGCACCTATTTGGAACCGATTTTATGCGAACGCTTTCTAACCCACCTAAAGTAATCTTCACAACTGCTTTTAGAAAATTTGCTGTTGAAGGTTTTGACCTTGATGCTGTAGATTATTTATTAAAGCCTATTTCTTTTGAAAGATTTCTTAAAGCAGTAAATAAGGTAATGAAATTAAATCTTTATAGGCACTTTCAAAGCATATTGGAAAGTAGCCAGGGTAGAGAAATTGAAATGAGATTTTTTTTATCTGCGTGCTGACAGAAAAAATATTAAAGTCAATCTTGCCGATTTATTGTTTATAGAAAGCCTGAAAAATTATATAAAGGTGGTGACGAGAGACAAAACGATAGTAACAAAATATCCTATTTCCATACTTGAAAATGAGCTTCCGCCTTCCTTCATACGCATTCATCGATCATTTATAATAGCGAAAGACAAGGTTGATTCCTTCACCAATGAATTTGTACAAATCGGGAAATATGAATTGCCAATCAGCAGGAGTTATCGCCACGAGGTTGAAAAGCAACTAAAGAATGTAAAAAATAACGCAGGATAAAGCGTAAGTAAAAACTAATAAATTGCTGGGATGCATTGTTTCATAATTCCAGTCTTCATATGGAGGAAATAATCTGGTGACTCATCGTCAGATTAATTTCACATTTGACTTAATAATTCTACGGGAGATTTTTGGGAGCATTATCAAAATTGTATTCATTTTACTAATTAGACTTTATCTTCGCCAAAACTGTCGATATGAACTTACATGAGTACCAGGCAAAAGAATTATTGAAAAAATATAATGTTCCCGTACAGGAAGGAATAGCGTGCAGCACTGTTGCCGAGGCTGAAGAGGCCTACCGCTACATTAACAGCCAGTATGGAAGCAGATTTGCAGTAATCAAGGCGCAGATCCATGCCGGCGGAAGAGGCAAAGGAACCATTAAAGGCACGGATCAGCGGGGAGTTGCCGTTGCTAAAAATGCGGAAGATGTAAAAAAGATCGCAGGGAACATTTTGGGCGGAACATTGGTAACGGTTCAGACGGGCGACGCGGGAAAGCTGGTGAGTAAAGTTTTAGTAGCCCAGGATGTATATTACGAGGGTCCCGAAAAAGTAAAAGAGATATACTTATCAATTTTATTAGACAGGTCAAGAGGAAAGAATGTGATTATGTATAGCACTGAAGGCGGCGTAAACATTGAAGATGTTGCACATGATACACCCGAAAAAATATTTAAGGAGTGGATTCATCCCGGCGGAGGACTCCCTGCCTTCCAGGCAAGAAAAATTGGTTTTAATCTCGGCCTGAAAGCAGATGCTTTTAAAAACTGTGTAAAATTTGTAACCAATTTATACAATGCTTATGTAGGGTTGGATTGCAGTATGCTCGAAATAAATCCTTTATTTAAAACAAGCGATAATAAAATAATTGCCGTTGATTGCAAAATGAATATTGACGATAATGCATTGATGCGTCATCCCGACGTTGCTGCACTACGGGATATTTCTGAAGAAGATCCTACAGAAGTGGAAGCCGCCAGGTTTAATTTAAACTTTGTGAAGCTTGATGGAAACGTGGGCTGTATGGTAAACGGCGCAGGCCTTGCGATGGCAACGATGGATATGATAAAGCTCAGCGGTGGCGAGCCTGCCAACTTTCTCGACGTAGGCGGCACGGCTAATGCCCAAACGGTTGAAGCGGGTTTCAGGATCATTTTAAAAGATCCGAAAGTAAAAGCAATTCTTATAAATATCTTTGGTGGAATAGTGCGCTGTGATCGTGTAGCCCAGGGCGTTATAGATGCTTATCAATCTATTGGAACTATAAAAATTCCTATAATCGTTCGCTTACAGGGAACCAACGCTGAGGTAGCAAAGGAGCTTATAGACAAAAGCGGCCTTAAAGTACAATCCGCAATCTTGCTAAGTGAGGCAGCACATTTAGTGAACAAAGCAGTGGCGTAATTATTTCAAAACGGCAGCTCGTTTATAAAATTTAAAACCACCTTCCTGTTTTATTAAAGTGCATCCATTGCATGTACTGTCGAAGCCTGTATTGGTTATTTTTACAACGAAATATGCCGGTCTTTTAATATCACCTTTCAATAAGAAATTTTCATCTGCTTCTCCGTAAACCGGCTGTCGGAGGCTTTTGCGCATAAAAATACTGGGCATAACTTTTAAAGCCTACCGGCCATACGTACACGCTTTTGTTTTGAAGTGTTTTGTAAAAATCAATCGCCGGCCCCTGTGAGTATCGTTCGATTTTGGGAACTACTGCAAGCAGGTAAATGAACAGGCATATTGCGGTTGAGTAAAAAAGAAATAACATGCCCTTCATGTATTCTTTTTTATAAAGTAATACGATAGCGCTTATTACTAATACAAAATAAATAATACCAATAAGGCTTTCATAACCGCTCCATTTCACGGGGACATTCAGGCTTGCAACCGCAAAAGCGTCATGAAGATACGGTATCAATAAATCTTTATGGGCCGCTACATATGGCAAGCCTGCAAGTAAAAGTGAAAACACAAACCCCATTACTGCGAGCAAGATGATCACATATTTTTTTACCGAAGAATGATTTTCCAAAAGATAATCAAGATAGACAGTTGCTAAAAAAGCAAGCGGCATATAAGTGAGCGAAGAGTAATGAACAATCTTTGTTGTTGTAATGCTGAACAATATCATTACTGTCCAGAAAAGTATTTTCATTAATAATTTAAAATCAGTTCTGCCAACTATCTTATTACCAAACAAAACAGGAAGCGCAATAATTGAAATAGGAAAACAGCCAATAAAGACAACTACAAAATGATAATAAAATGGCTCGCCATGACTGGCAACAGGATGTAAAAAAAGATCAACCTGGTAGGATAAAAACTCTTTTAAAAACCAGAAGCCGTTATTAATTACTTCTATGCCAAACCAAAAGAAACAAACAATAACATATAATAAAAGAAATGCAATGATTTTTTTAATGCCCGGAAAATTTTTAAAACGCGTGAAAATAAAATAAGCAAAAAAAGAAATAAGGAAAACGAGCAATCCAACTGGTCCTTTCGTGAGCGTTGACAGCCCTATGAAAAGCCCAGCCAGCGCAGGATATAATAAACTTTTTTTTGACTGAAAGCTGCTTACATCCCTAAACATGAAATACACCCCGAGGAAAATAAAATAATTAAAAACCGGATCTATAATCGCTGATTTAAAATATAAATGAGGAAGGAAAGTTCCTAAATAACTGATTGCCCAAATAAAGCCAAACCGCGGATTTTTATATTTTTTTCCAATAATAAATAATGTAACCAGTGTAATGATCCCAAATATTGCGTTGGGTAATCTTGCTGCAAATTCATTAATGCCGAAGAGTTTCATACAACCAGCCTGTAGCCAAAAGAACAAAGGTGGCTTTTCCCAAAACGGCTGAAAATTAATTTGTACCCTGTGGTAATTGCCGGTAACAATCATTTCACGAGCTGATTCGGCAAAATTGATTTCGTCCCAATCAAAAAGATGCACTTTACCAAGAAATGGAATGAAAAAAATAATACCAGAGAGAATGATTATGGTAAGATAGGTTTTGCTTTGTAATTTATAATTCAGCGGGTGAGCAATTTCCATTTATATATTTTGAGTTTGGTAAGAAAATAAAGCACCGAAACTTTTAAAACACCCAGACCATAGGTTGTGCTTCTTTTCAAATTGATAGATGAAGCCTCTTTAAAATATTTTGTAGGGCAGGTAATCTCAGCAATTTCAAAATTGTGATAAAATATTTGAGCCACCATTTGGTTATCAAAAATAAAATCATCTGAGTTTTGATCAAAATTGATTGCCCTTAATACATCGCTATGATAAGCCCGGTAACCGGTATGATACTCTGAAAGTTTTTGATTCATCATTATATTTTGAAACAATGTAAGAAACCTGTTTGCAATATATTTATAAAGAGGCATTCCGCCTTTCAGTGCGCCCTTGCCCAGTATGCGACTGGCAAATACTACTTTATATAAATCATTACCTATAACTGAAACCATTGCCTCCAAAAGCTTAGGAGTGTATTGGTAATCGGGATGCAGCATGATAATAATATCAGCATTTAAATCTAACGCTTTATGATAGCAACTTTTTTGATTGCCGCCATAGCCTTTATTTTCTTTATGTTGTATAATATGTTGTATGCCTATTTTTCTTGCAATCTCAATCGTGTTATCCGAGCTTTTATCATCTACTAACACAATTTCATCTACAAGGTCATCAGGAATTTCCACAAATTGTTTTTGCAATAGTATTAGCAGCATTATAAGCGGGAAGAACCACAACTACTTTTTTGTCTTTATACATTTAGTTTTTTGTTTGTAGAATAACAACTATTTCAGTTTATCAATAATGTGGCAAAATTAAATCTTCATAAAGTAATCCTTTAATTCTTTCCAAAAAAAAGCCGGCATTGCCGGCTTGATATTTAATCTTACAGAGTACGGAACAGTATTATTTCGGAAGCAATACCGTATTGATTACATGTATCACACCATTACTTTGATTTACATCTGCGATTGTGATTTTAGCTACATCACCATTTTCATCGGTTACCATCAAGTTGTGGCCTTTCTGTGTAACATATAAATTTTCGCCTTCAACGGTTTTTAAAGTAGCTTTTCCGTTTCCTTCTTTAACCATTTTCATGAGGTCCATTGAAGAGATTTTTCCTGCAACTACATGATAAGTCAGTATAGCTGTAAGCTTAGCCTTATTTTCCGGCTTTAGAAGCGTTTCAACAGTGCCTTTAGGCAATTTATCAAAAGCTTCATTTGTTGGGGCAAATACTGTGAATGGGCCAGGTCCTTCGAGTGTTTCAACAAGTCCTGCTGCTTTTACTGCCGCAACTAATGTTGTATGGTCTTTTGAATTTACTGCATTCTCAATAATGTTTTTTGTAGGATACATTGCTGCTCCACCTACCATTACTGTTTTATCCATTTGAGCAAAGGTTGAAGAGGTAAAAAATGCTGCAAGGATACATAGTCCTAAAAATTTAATTGTTTTCATTTTTATAAAATTTATTATTTCTATCATCTACGTACTATGGAAAAGAGATGGATTTGTTTTAGTACAAAATTTTGATGTATAACAGCAATGGCTAAACGCAAAATTACTTTCTAATGTAAATAGAATTTTTTAGATAGCAGAAAAATAAAACCGGAAAATAAAATCAGATTTTAGCAATTACGAACATCTGATCCATGGTAGGAGTTGGGCTTCCGCCTGCTTTTTCAAGCGTAATGGCAAAGGCTTGGGCCTGGCCGAATGACTTCATTTTTTGTATATGATAAATGCCTTTTTCCGTTGAGATCATGCCGGCATCGACCGGCTTTCCATCGACAATTGCCCAAAGCTGGTATTGTTTACCTTCAGGTACGCCGGGCAAGTTAGTAGGATCAACATATACTTCGCCGGTATTTTTCATCCAGTAAATTTTTGCAAGAGCATCGGGTGCGTGTGGTGTGCCGTTTAAAACAACAGGCAACGCGCATTTTTATCGCTTACTACATTCAACTCGTTCTTCATGGTAAGATTTGCGTCCTGGTTTTGCTTAATTTGCTGCTGCGCTACCTGCTAAGTTATTATTTGCATTTTGATATTTACTATAATAAGAATAGTTAAGTGCAATACTACCAATTAACAGGATAAAGATTGCGGCTGCTGCAACCTTGAAAAAGAATGGAATGTGATAAACTTTTTTTGAGCAGGCATACTTTGCTCATGCTTAAAATTCCTTTCGAATTTAACGGAACAACCTTATGCCTCACCAGTTGATAGCTTCGCAAAATATCTTATCTTTTACAGAAGACGAAGGTTCAATTGCATGAGCTCTTGCGTATGATTCCAAAGACAGTTCTATCGAGTTAAGTTCCTGCTTTATTTCCGGGTATAGGCCTAATGCCTGTTCTACCTGCACCGTTTCTTCGGGAGATGTTAAACCAAGAGCGTATAACTCAAGTAAACCGGATGATATGATGTCTTCTTTATTCAATTAATTTGTCAATGCTTTTCTTAATTCGATAATTGCTGCCCTCATTCTCGTTTTCACAGTACCCAATGGAATAGACAACTTTTTGGATATCTCATCCTGGGTGAACCCGCCGAAGTATGCAAGATCAATAATTTCTTTTTGATCGTTTTTTAGAAGAGTTAAATGTTTCCTGATGCCAATAGCATCAAAGCTTTCCGCAGTATTGGTTTTGTCGCTGATGTTATTTACGGTGTTCTCTGAATTTTGGATTTTAGCCTGTTTTTTATAACCCTTGCTTCTGATAGTGTCGATCGTTAAATTTCGCGTAATGTTAAGCATCCAGGTAAAAAGGCGTCCTTTGGAGCTATCGTAGTTTGAAAAGTTATTCCATATTTTTATGAATGCCTCCTGTAAAACATCTTCAGCAAGTTCACGGTCCTCAAGCATCTTAAAAATCACTCCATGCAGAACGGCTGAATAATTATCATATAAATATGCAAACGCAGATTGATCCTTTCCTTTTAAAAGGAATATCAATTCTTCTTCACTATATTTTTTTATTTCCGGCAAAAATTTCTAAGTCGTTAAGTGATAATATTGTTAGCGTAAGAGAAAATTAAAGATAGTATTTTTTGATAATAAAGATTTGATTTATAAGGCTGTCCTAAAATAAGTTATTAAAAACTTCTTCCTGATAAAAGCAGGAAGACGGTATTATTTTTCGAAAAAGCAAACACTGCCTCCAACCCAATCTTTATCCATGTTATATCTCACGCCGATCATTTTTCCTTTACTTAATCTTGCCAGATTATTAACAGCAACGGGCCTTCCCATTCCATCTTTCCAGAAATAAAAAATCCTTATCTCTGCTTTTGCGGAAACATCCGGCGTTTTTATTACATCGCTATATTTTACTTTTCGTTGCAATATCCAGTCCTCCGGCTTTTGTACTGCGTCGATATCTTCCCTGGTAACATCAATAACAACGCCTTGCCCTGCGAAAGAAAACAAAGGTTTTAAAACAAAATTTTCAAGATCTGCAGGAAGTTGCTTTATCTCATTAAGAAAAAAAGTTTCCGGCACGTAAGGATGTTTTATAAACGGCAGGGTAAATTTGCTTATCCTGTAAAACCAGTTGGGATGCGGCACCCATTCTACATCAAATGGCTGCGTAATATCAACGACATTGCCAAGATTTTTCTTTGCCTGCAAAAGCTCATCAAATATTATGCGGTTGTAAATTCTTTTTATCTCAATTTTTTTATCATTCTTTTTATAAAACAATTTTTTGCCTTCCGCAATCAGTTCGGTGAGGCAAACTATTGGAATGTGTAAATAATCATTACTGCAGTAAAAATCAATTCTTGTTTTCTGTTCATGAGGTTTTATTTCCAGCAGGATAACATTTTCCGGATTATAATTTCCAACAATAATGTCTTTTAAAAATTGCAAGTATGTTTCGTCGTTATAGCCATTTAAATAGTTGCTGAAGTTTGCGGGTATTTCAAAATGCTTTTTTACAACCTGCGGATAATAAACCTGGAAAGCGAATAGAGAAGGAAAGCCTTGCATTTCTATTAATTGAGGCTCGAGGCTCTCCGCTCTCATTTTCGCATATCCCAAAATCAAATGCTATAAAATGCGGATGATCGTTTTCTCCAGGAACATTTTCTGCCGAAGGAATTGCACGGTTAGTGAGTTTTTTAAAGTCCGGATCTTTTATAAGATCGATAATAGTTTCGCATGCGCCCAGCATTTTCTGAGTGAAATCTTTAGGCACAAATACGGGTGTTTCGGCAATCCTGAATACAATGTCGCCCGGATGCCTGCTATCGAGGTCGTGTAAAAAATCTATATACTTTTCATGAGTAAAATTTTCATTGAATTGCTTTCTTAGTTCGGGTATCATTTGCATTTTATTTACTTAAACTGAGAATGAAAGATAATAAAATTCAAAATGCTTTTTAACTATAATAATTGTTTCAGATGTCAACTGAATTAATTATTAATATACCGGAACTGAATAAAGGCTGTTAAGCGCGATGTGCAAAAAATTCGGAAGTATGTGAGCATTTGTCCATAAAATTTTATCGGGATCATTTAATTGTTCAATCATCGATTTCCATTTTTCTTCACCGTGATTTTTTATAACGGTTTTCTTTTTTCTCTTCAGTTTGCAAATACATGCTCATTCCAATGGCGTCTGCTTCCGGATGAAACTGCGTACCAATAAAATATTCGCTAAACCTGATGGCCATTATGGCTCTTTCGAAGGGCACGTGAGGACGTTCTTTTTCAATGCACAATATTTTTGCGCCCTTATACAGAACATTCATCTGTGGCTCAATCACCTGGTAATCGCGGCTATCAACAGCGTAAAAAGGATCTGTCATGCCTTCAAACACGGGTTCTTCTTTTCCCTCTTCTAAAAGATGAATCGGGAACACGCCAAAGGAAGTAGAATTTCTCTCGCACACATTAGCCAGTTGCCAATGCCGGCACACCAACTGAAAGGAATGACAAATAAAGAAGACGTATTTTTTCTGTACCAGGCTGGCGTTGGCATTCCAACGCTCAACGTCATCGTAGCCACCCGAAATAAGCCTTTTCCCATTCGGAGCCTTCACTTTCCAGCGGACTACCAGGCCCCCCGGAACTTATGTAAACATCATAACTGGTATCAGGAACAACTTTTTTTTGACGGACGTCAAATTCATCCAGGATAATATCTAACTGGTTGTTTCTTCCAAACTGGTTAACGATTTCGCGGATACATCGCATGCCCTGGTTTTCCGCACCTTCATATAAATCTAAAAGAGCGATGCGAAAACTTTGTTTTTCATTCAGATTCATCACGCAAAGATAAATTATTTATAAAAGCTATTAATGCAGAAATAGCAGGTGAGAAAATTTTCTATAAAAGATAGCAAGAAACTATGAAAGTATTTTCATCGGCAAAAATGAATACGGGTCTATTGACAGGTGCTTTTCAAACTCAATATACTGCTCTCCCAACTCCAGTTCTATAAAAGATTCACCTTCCCTGATCTCCCACAAGTATAATTTTTTATTTACTGAATGCTGATTAAATATTTCCGGGAGCATCATGGGCAAAAGGCCATTCCAGCAGGCTACTTCGATCTTTTCTTTTTCAGAAAGATGATTATAACTTAACCCATCGCTGGTCTCGCAGAATTTCCCGGAAGAAAATGTGGTGCCTGTTATTAATAAGATTTCCTGTTGTGCATAATTTGTTTTCATAACCTTTAATTTTTGTCATTGAATAACCTGTCAATGCCAGGTGTTTTGTATAACACAATTACAAAATATTATGATCAATATTTTGCTAAAACAAAAAGGAAATTTAGGATTAATGCCAAAAATTACACTTAGGAAAAGTGCCTTTGCAGGCCAATGTAATGATCTAAGCTAAAGATTTTCAAAAAGATTTGGTCCAGGGTAAATACTATAAGGCATAAAAGTAAATAACATTTTTTAAAATTGCAACATATCAGGATAAATTAAAACAGGTAAATTAAAAGTAGGTATCAAATACTTTTGGTTTTTGTCATAATTTAAAACATCACATTAAGCCGGTCGCATTAAAATATAATTGCGTACATCCATTGTAGTTAGTTAGTCACCTTGAGTTCTTCAGTCGCCATTGGCAGAAATATCAAATTGCGGTACGTTTGAAAAGGTATATCTTAGGTCAACAATTCCTCAGTATAATCGATTAAAATGATTACAATGAAAGCACTAAAATTCGAACACGCTTTTCTATTTGCTGCATTTTTATTTTTTGGTTGTTTAAACAATGCATTTTCTCAAAAGTCACCTTTTAGTTATGAGAAATATATCAGCAATGGAGATACCCTTAATTATCGCCAGCTATATCCTGACTCTGACACTTTAAGAAGATATCCGCTGGTAATTTTTCTGCATGGCTCCGGCGAACGCGGAAGTGATAATGAATCTCAATTAAAATGGGGCGTTATGAATTTCGCTTTGGATCAGAATATGATAAAGCATCCGGCGTTTGTTATTGCGCCGCAGTGTCCTGACAAAATGCAATGGTCTAATTTTTCAAGGGAAAAGAACAGCATTACAATGCATTTGCAGCCTGAGCCTTCAAAACCTATGCAACTCTTGATTGGTCTTATTCACCAAATGATGAAAAAATTTCCGATAGATACCAACCGTATTTATATTACAGGCCTTTCGATGGGTGGTTATGGAACTTTTGACATGATAGAAAGATACCCGGATCTGTTTGCTGCAGCCGTCCCGGTATGTGGTGGTGGTGATGTTTCAAGAGCTGCATCGATCGCCCACTTGCCCATTTGGGTTTTTTGCGGTGCGGAAGACGCCGCCGTTAATCCTTTGAACTCGCTTGAAATGATCACGGCTCTTTCGGCAGCAGGCGCGCACCCGGGCTTTACGCAATATCCTGAAGTGGGTCATTTCTCCTGGCTGGGCGCCTATAGCGATCCGCTAATGATGGAGTGGCTTTTCAGGCAACATAAGTAACGGGAGTGGGAGTGTTTCAGCGATGATTTGGTATCCCCGTTAAAAAGTTCCCGCTTAATCATAATTAACTTTTGATCCCCATCTTTTTTATTTCATATTTCGTAGATATGATTATATTCAAATCAGTTTATGAAAGTATTTCTTTGTCTCACAACATTTTTTTTTATCCTAATATCGTGTGCCAAAAAAGATAACAGCATTGTGCAACCGATATTAAATAACGGCGACACTATTATGAAATCTGCGGATACGGCTCATATAACTTTCCTTGCCCTTGGCGATTCATATACTGTCGGCTCATCTGTTACCTATCCTGAAAGTTTTCCTATGCAGACTTTCTCTTTATTAAAAGCAATGCATGTCGATATCGATAGCCCTGAAATAATAGCCACGAATGGATGGACTACTGTAAACCTGATGAATTCACTTGCCCAGAACCCACCGCAGCACCCGCCCTATACGCTGGTAACCTTATTGATCGGCGTGAACAATCAATACCAGGGTGGTTCGCTTGAAGATTATAAAGCCGGGTTTACGCAATTGCTTAGCCAGGCTATAAGTTACGCAGGTAACAATAAAGATCATGTAACCGTTCTTTCGATACCCGACTATAGTGTTACGCCCTTTGCTGCAGGCCGGGATACTGCTGAGATCGCCAAAGAAATTGACACATTCAATGCGGCTAATAAACAAATTTCGTTGACTGCCGGAGTGAATTATCTCGATATCACCGGCATTTCAAGAGAGGCAAAATCTGACCCATCGTTGATAGCCGGTGATGGCCTGCATCCTTCCGGCGCTCAATACCAGCAATGGAGCAAATTATTAGCTGCTCTTATGCTGCAGGAATTACATTAGTATCTGGCATATATTTGTCAGCTATGATGTCGGGCGCTGTTTCTTTATACAAAAAAGCTTACGGGGGACTTTCTAATGGCACCTGGTGGTTGTCGCTGGTCATGCTTGTAAACAGGAGTGGCACTATGGTGGTCCCGTTCATGACGATGTACCTTACGCAACATTATGGCGTTAGCATTGAAAAGGCGGGTTTTGTAATGAGTCTCTTCGGACTGGGTGCCATCATTGGTTCATTAACGGGTGGTAAGCTTGTTGACACAGTAGGATATTATTATGTGCAACTGTTTGCTTTGATCTTCGGTGGAACTATGTTTATTATTCTTGGCCAGGTACATTCTTATGCCGGTATATGTTTTTGCACTTTTATACTTGCCATATTGAATGAATCCTTCAGGCCGGCAAATACGGTTGCCATTGCGCATTACAGCAAAGAAGCTAACAGAACGAGGTCTTATTCTCTAAACCGGCTCGCTATTAATTTGGGCTGGGCGTTAGGTGGTGGTTTGGGAGGTGTGATCGCCAGCTTTAATTATAATTTATTATTTTGGGTAGATGGAATAACCAATCTTATGGCGGCGGCCCTGCTGTATATAACGTTATCGCCTAAACGTAATTCGGCAACTGAAACTAAAACAAAGGAAAAGGATGCCGTTAGAATATCCGTGTATAAGGACCGTACTTATATTTATTTTGTGATATTGGTTTTTTTCTTTGCCCTTTGTTTCTTCCAATTGTTTACGACCATCCCTGTTTTTTTCAACGAGGATTTTCATTTAAGTGTACTGTTCATTGGAATGATCATGGCGCTGAACGGTCTTGTAATAGCCCTTTTTGAAATGATAACAATTTTTACGCTGGAAGGAAGAAGGCCTTCATTGCATTTCATATCCGCCGGCGTACTATTGGTTTCCATCGCTTTTTTGCTACTCAATTTACCCCGGATCAATTATGGTATAATAGCCGTGTTATCTATGATCATTCTTACGTTTGGAGAGATTTTAGCTATGCCTTTTATGAATGCCTACTGGATAGCAAGAACGGTACAGAATAACCGCGGGCAATATGCCGCGTTATACAGCGTGGCCTGGGCTTCGGCGCAAACGGTTGGCCCCTATAGCGGGTCCTTTGTTGCAGGCAACTATGGATACAAGACTCTTTGGTTCATCGTTAGTTCCGTTTGTTTTGTGCTGGCAATTGTTTACAGGCGTTTACACAAGCCTGCGATGCTACCTGTTTAAGTAATCCTGGTAAGACAGTTGCATATAAGCTTTGCCAAAGTTAATTGCCGCAGAATCATTTGAAGAGGTAGTATAAATAACCTTATGGGAAACATTATCCATGGTCGTTATATCTGTTGGCGTTACAAATCCGAAGCCGTTGTTAAAACAATAGAACGCAAACGGCCTCGCTGAAGAATCGAGCAGATCTTTACTCCATATAAATTTATCTGCGTTAATACCAAGCTGATCCAAAACTGTTTTCGCAATATCCGTTTGCGATCCTATGGTTGATATAATTCCTTTTTGTTTCAATGCGCCGCCGCTCACGATCAAGGGTATGCGAAATTTTGAAGGCCTGTCATTTGGATCATAGCCTGGTATCGGATGCCCATGATCTGCGACAAAAACTACCAGTGTATTTTGCCATAAAGGATCTGCCTGCAAACGATTCATAAAAACGCCGAGGCAGCTATCTGTGTACGCTACAGAATTTTTAAATCTTGTTGTCTCATCAGTCCCTTTAAACTTACTGAAAGGAACATCATAAGGCTCATGACTGCTTAAGGTAAACAGTGCAGCGAAAAAAGGAGCACTTTCTTTCTTTATATCATTAAAAAACTTGTCGAGCACGTACTGGTCGTGAACACCCCACGAAGTAGTTCTCTCTGAAACAGAAAAGGAATATTTGCTCACCAGCTTTTCGAAGCCTACATTGACGAGGTAAGATTTTATATTGGCAAATTCAAGCTCGCCGCCGTACGTGTAACTCGTATGGTAACCTTCAGCCGCAAGCGACTGATTTATCGATGGAAGTTTTAATGTTTTGGAAGGGGTTTTTATAATGGAAGTGATTGCCTGGTTGGGATAGCCGCTTAGCACCGCCACCTGTCCCTTTTCGCTTCTATCGCCTGCCGCATAAATGTTGGTGAACAGTAACCCGTTTGCTGCAATTTTATCAAGATTGGGAGTCACTCCGGGCACTCCACCAAGGCAGCCCACCCACTTTGCCGTAAAGCTTTCCATGATGATGAAAATAACGTTGGGCCTTTTACTGCTTAATGAATGGGGTATTCTGATAGGCCCGGTATGATACAATTCATCTACCAGCTGCTGCGCTTTAGTTTCACTAAAATAATCAAATGGATTTCTGTTACTATTTTTATTTAGAATTGAAAAGGCAATATTCCATGGCAGGTTAAGAGCAGCATGATCGGCGAATAATTTCTGCGAAAAATATACATCACTCTGATTCATCGGGATCTTCTGGATGCCACCGCGGATGGGGATAAAGAGGAAAGCTATAAGAAACAAAGAAAGCACCGCGTAAACTGGCGCAAAGCGAACCAGTTTTATCTGCATATTAACCGCTATAAATTTATAATAAAGCCATATAGACAACACGCTTAAAGCAATGAATATGATCAACAATAAAAACAATGGCGAAGAAGAAACTGAAGCGCCCATTTCCTTTGGAGATTTCAGATATTGAAGTGGCGTAGCGTCCATCCTGTAGCCCCATGCGGTATATAATTCCAAATCTGCAGTGGTTAAAAATGAAAGCAGGATAATTGTCACTACTGTATAGGCATTTATTATTTTCCCAATATTTAATTTTATGAAAAGCGCTCTTATAAAGAATAATAAAAAAGGCAAAATGCAGATATATGATGTAAACGACGCGTCCATTCTCAGGCCGTAGAGAAAGACTTTCGTTGTTTCAACTGCTGTTAGATTTTCGCTTGGTGAATAGTGATATAGGAGAAAAAGCGCTCTGCAAATAAGAAAATAAAAGATCCAAAATGCGAAGTAAGCAATGTATCCGTAATATTTTTTCACGCACCAAAAGTACTACTAACGGCAATAAGGATTTTTAAGGTTAGAAATTTAAATTCCTTATTAAATGTTTTGCCGTTGTATACTTCTCAACCTGTGCACAATATTTTTCAGAAATCGATGGCACGCAATTCAGCGACGCAAAAATAAAATGAGTAAATAAATTCTGGTAAGCTGCTTTATTTTAGTTATTTTAAAATGAGCTAAGCGGATGCCGGTAGATATTCTTTTTGCTATGGTTTAGGAGAAGATAAATGAAACCTTTGATTATTTTCAAGCCTTAATAAGCTTTATTTTTGTTGTTGCAAGAGCGCAATGGAAGCCTGATAACTGTGACTAATTTTCTTAAAAAGTTAAAATACTTACCGCCTGAAACTGATCGAAAATGGTCAACGTATTTTTAATACATAATAATTATTTATGAAAAAGCTTTTATATTTTTCTTTTATCGCGATTGCGTTTTTAATTTTATTTTTTTGCACTTCTTCCTATTTGAAGCATGAAAAAAGTTCTTTACACGTAATGGCTGGAAATAACACAAATGCCGGTAAAAATATTGCCGTGCTTGAATTATTTACTTCCCAGGGCTGCTCAAGTTGTCCGCCTGCCGACAGGCTTTTGGGAACTTATACTTCGAAGGAAAATGTGATCCCACTTTCCTTTCACGTTGATTACTGGGACGGCGGCGGCTGGAAAGATCCGTTCAGCTCAAAAGAATATACGAAGCGGCAATATAATTACGCATCGCAATTGAAGTCCAGCGTCTATACGCCACAGTTAGTTATCAATGGTCAGACCGAAATGATTGGAAGTGATGCTGGTAAAATAACTTCAACGTTGAACAAAATATTCGCTGAGCAACCCGATGCCGCAATCTCCATAAAGAAATTAACTCCCGAAAATGGAGAAGTAAATATCAGTTTTAATACATCCGGTAACTCGGGAAATACCACTGTGAATATCGCCCTTGTTGAAAAGCAGGCAACTACCGCCATAAAAGCAGGTGAAAACGGCGGCGCAACGCTTACGAATTACAATATTGTGAGGAAGTTTAAAACCCTTAATGCCGTTCAAAACGGCGATAATAACGCATCGATAGATCTTCCTTCCTCTGTTGATCCAAAAAATATGTCAGTGGTAATGTTCCTGCAGCAAAAAAGAAATAACAAGATCTCCGCGGCGGACCAGGCAGCTTTCTGAATGGCCTGAAAATAAAAAAGCCCCGCATCATCTGCGGGGCATTATTATTCAGATTTTTTACATAAGCTTTACTGTCGTTACTGACGTTGCCTTTACAGTCGTAGGAATATCCTGCCCCATTACGCTGATAGTTCCTTTAGCATCCGCTGTAAGATTATTTTTAGAAATCACGCCGGTAGTTACATCAACAGTTTGTTGGCCGGTAAAGGTGCCGGTAGTTTTTGTACCAATTTCCATTCCCTGCATTTCCATTTTGGTATCCCTGTTTTCAGTGCCGGAAATACCAACGACGGCGTCATTGCCATTAATTTCTTTAATAACATAATTGGTTACCCTGGTAACGCCATCTGACGAAGCAGAATCCTGCCACGCAGTGCCCACTTTTGCTTTTTTGGGAATGGCTATAAAAGCTATTTTAGCGCCATAGCCCATTTGCTCAGGATCGCCCATTTGCTTAAGAAGCATATCGGTTGGTGAACCTGCCGGTTTTTGAGTTGAAGTATCTTTTTTGACGATAATATTACCCGATTTATCCATCACCACCGGGTTAGGCTCGTTAATAATTCCCTTCAGGTTAGATCCCATATCGCCAGCCATATCTTCCTTTTTATCAGAATCAAAATTGATATCATTTCCCATTGAACTCATGGTCAGTTTAATGGCGGCAATTTTATTGATCATATTATAATTGTCGTCCTGTATATTATCTACTGAAATATTATAGACGGAAGTAACATCCGCGGTTGTTTGCATGGACTGGCCTTGCATTTCGGAATTACTTGTCGTGGAGACTTTATTTTCCACAACATATTTTTGCCCCTTGGCAAGCGTGACAGTGCCGTTATTTTGAGAAAAAATTGCCGCCGGTATCATAAAAGTTGCGGCAACAAGAAAATATAGCTTGTTCATTTAGTTTTTTTTAATTTTTGAATTGCAAATATACCCCCGGCGGCCAAACTAACAGGTTTGATTTTAGATAATTTAACAACGCGTCAAAACGGCTTCTGACAATTTTAAATTTCGTATCTTTTGAGCAAAAACAATTGTATTCTGATTACATATTCCTTGCCGCTTTTTGGATAGCTTATTGCATTTTTCACACTGTGCTTGCGGCTCCTGCTGTGAAAAGCACTTTTAAGCAACATGCAGGCCAATTTTTCAGATATTACAGGCTTGCCTATTCGATATTTTCCACGATCACTTTGGCGATGATCCTTTATTACCAGTATTCATTTAAAAGCTTTTATTTGATAAATGTAGCGGCGCTTTCGTATTTCGCAGCATGCCTGTTTATAGTGCCAGGTCTTTTGATAATGAGCACTTCAATCGTCAAATATTTTAAATTATTGAGCGGTATTCGCTCGCTGTATCACCCGGCGCCTGCGGCAGAATTAAAGCTTCAGGGAATTCATAAATACGTAAGACACCCGTTATATCTCGGTACCCTGTTATTTATTTGGGGCCTTTTTTTTCTGTTCCCGCTATTGAATAATTTAATCGCGGTAATTATTATAACTGCCTATGTATTGATTGGGATCAAATTTGAAGAAAAGAAACTGATTGGTGAATTCGGGCATCTTTATACAGAATATATCAAAAGTGTTCCCTGTCTTATTCCCCGGATTGGCAGACGTGTGGAAAATAAAAAAGGGCAGCTTTTAGCTACCCTTTTTTCAATTGAAAATATCGATCTTAGCCGATTAATTTCACATTAACGGCATTCATGCCTTTTTGTCCGTTTTGCAAGTCGAATTCTACGTGGTCGTTTTCTTTGATTTCATCTATCAGACCGCTTGCGTGTACAAATGTTTCTTTAGAAGAATCATCGTGTTTAATGAAACCGAAGCCTTTTTCAGTGTTGAAAAATTTTACAGTTCCTGTTGATTTGTTGTCCATTGTGTTGTTGTTATTTAAAAAAATTAATTGCGAAGATAGGCTTTTTAAACGATTGTTGCCCTATTACCGCTCTTTAGTTGTAAACATTAATTTTTTATTGTGAAATATAAAACGCTTCATTTGAGAAATTCAAGCACATCCTTGTTGAACAGATCACTTTTTTGGATATGAGAAATATGCCCGGCGCCAGGTACTATTATCACCTTTGCATCTTTCATTTGGCTGGCTGCTTTCCTGGCGAGAACCGGGAAATTGCCATGAAGACCCTGCTGTTGTTTGGAAATCAATTCTTTCCCCAATATTGTTCTGTCCTTTTCCCCCACTATCAGCAATACCGGCATTGCCAGGTTTTTAAATTCATACAATACGGGTTGCTCGTAGATCATCTTCCATGTCAATGCATTTACATAAGCAACAGCCGGAAAATCTTTCTGATGTAAAGCTTCTGCCTGCACTTTTACATATATCTCATACTCCGGTTTCCACGTGGGGTAGTAACTTTCCTGGTATTTTTTATAAGAAGCATAGGAACCTTTTAATTCATTTTTATAAAGCGAATCCATGGATTGCGCAGGGATAAATTTTCTATAATCCTCCAGGCCCAGCGGATCTTCCAGCACCATTTTTGTTACCATTTTCGGGTACATTAGCGCAAATCTTGTTGCCAGCATTCCGCCCATGGAATGGCCAATTACATCTACTTTTTTTATGCCTAAAGAATCCAGCAGCAGCTTGTTATTATGCGCCAGCATTTCAAAGGTATATTTCATATTTGGCTTGCTGCTTTGTCCCCAGCCGATTTGGTCCGGAGCAATAACCCGGTAGCCCGCGCCGGCGAGGGCTTCTATAACCGTCTTCCAGTAAAAGCCATTAAAATTTTTTCCATGAAAAAGAATAACAGAAGAACCGTTTGGTTTTTCGGGCTGTACATCCATATAAGCCATCTCTGCTTTTTGCCCGTTAAGATGCAACGGAAAAGAGAGGACAGGATAGGGATAAGCCAGCGATTGGGCGTGCGAGCGCGGGGAGTATGTCGCCAGCAATGAGAGGAACAATATTGTAACATACTTTCTCATTATAGATCATTTTTGAAAAGAGGTTAAAAAATCAAGCCAGCTTTACCAAAGATGATAAGGATTATTGATGCGCAAGTTGTGAGTCGTCAAGAATTTTTAAGTTTTAGAAACGGTTCCTGAGATCATGAACCAATGCACAAGCTACAGCCTACTAATCATTTTTCGTTAGCGATGAGTGCGGGCTTCGAAGTGGTGGTTTCAAAAAGCTTTTTGAATAAAGGACTCTCTGTTTTTTTTATTTTATCCCAGAAAGTAAAGTAAAGCCCGTAATTGTATTTGAATTGTTTGTGGTGCAGGGAATGGTGCGTTGCCCCGATGATCCAACGGCCTGCAAAATTGTTATCAAATTTTTTTGGATAGATTTCAATATCGAGGTGATTGATAACACTGCTAATAGTCATAATGGTTAGCTGGATAATAATTACATAATAATGCATGGGTAAAATCATCAGCATAATGGGCAAAAAAATTGCCTGAAGCAAACCTTCGAGCGGATGAAAAGAAAAAGCCGTAAACGGGCTGGTGATATTGCTGTCGTGATGCACCTTATGAACGATCCTGAAAACTGCAGGCTTATGCATCCACCGATGGAGCCAGTAATAATACGTTTCATGCAGCAGCATGAAAACTACCAGGCTTACGGGCAGATACCACCACCCATATTGACCCAGGTCGGTATATACTTTGGTATCACCTTTCTGCCATAATATTACAGTTGCCGTACCGGCTACAGAGAATAAGAGCGCCGTAATCATGCTCCATTTAACTTCCACTTTAAATTGATTCGGTCTATAGTTGCGGGTATTTATTTTCCGGCTTTTCCATTTTTCCTTGAACCATACATAAAATATCAGGTAGAAGATGCCTGCAAATAAAAAATACCTTCCGATAATGATCACGAAAAAGATCAGCGTAACAATCATCATCCAGGAGGGCTGTGTAAAATCCGGAAGCTTCATTAATACAAATTACGCAAAATACACTTCAAGTGTTGGTATTTTAAAATGAATTTACCATTTATAAACAGGCATGATAGGCTTTCTCTCGCGCCTTACAGCTGTATAAATTAAAAGGCTCGCATACAATGGAGCCTTTCTTGAAACTTACAACATTTGCTTATTGTACATTAATGAGGCGTGAAGGTTTTTGCTTCGCTTCTTCCCTTTTCGGAATATCAAGCTTTAACAGGCCGTTTTCGTATTTAGCTTCGATCTTATCGCCATTTACCACTTCCTTAGGCAGGTGAAAAGTTCTGTAAAAAGATTGATAGCTAAATTCCTTGCGGCTATAGTTTTCCCCATTTTTGTCTTCCCTTTCATTCTCTTTTTGCGCGCTGATGGTCAGTGATGAGCCATCCAGCTCTATCTTAAAGTCTTTTTTATCCATTCCGGGTGCTGCCATTTCCACGTGGAAGTTATCGGGTGTTTCTTTGATGTTCACTGCGGGAACGCTGCTTCCTGAACCAGCATAATTATCGTCCCAGTTAAACAAGTCGTTGTTAAAAAAGTTGTTCCAAATGGAAGGCATGTAATCAGACTTTCCATTTCTTTTTACGAGTGTCATAAGTTACCTCCTTTTTAATTGTTAAGAAATTTATTACACTCTGTCCCGCACAAAGAAAATGCCAGGCAAAGCTGGCATTTCGGGGACTGAAATTTTTACATATACAATGACATTATCGCAAATTATTCCGCAAAATTTTCAGCAATAAAAGGAGAACACCAAGGCAGGCCGCAGGTTAATACTGGTCCTCCGGCGCATGCCCATCTGTATCATCATCGCTCAGGCTGTAATCATTATTTTCTTCATCCTCGTCGCCGGTTTCCTCGTCGGCATCATCGGCATCAGCGCCCGGAACGTCCAGGTCTTCACCGGTGATGTTTTTCTTAAAGCTGCCCTCATTTAACGGCTCGCCATCATCATCCGTGTTATCCAGTGCTGCTCTTCTTAAGTTCAGGTCGTCTTCTGTAGGCATATCATTGGCCGTTTCCTCGAGATCTTCCTTCTCCTGCCGTGATACATTTGAATCAGCATCATTCTCGATATCTTCATCAATGTCGTCATCAAACAGATCGTCCCCTTCTTCATCCGCGGAAGAAATCGTTTGATCCGCCATTTCACCCATTGGTAAAGGCGTGATATTTTCCTGCCCCGGTATGTCGCTCACATCAGGTAAGTCAAGTGTTACCTCCTGCTCTTCCATGTCACGCTTATCCTTCGGGGAGTCCGGCAAGTCAGCAGTATTCCTGGCTGCTGAGGGTGTATTATTTTTTTGCATATTTACGTTTACTTTCCAGTGTGAAAATTCTATGCCAGAAGCTATTGCCCTAAATCACCGTGTTTCTTTTATTTAATCGTTTAAGTAGCGATCTTTGAATAATAGATGATGCAATAGTGGGTTATCTTCCATCAATCTAAATAAACAAATATTTTTTCTCAACTGAAATTATCGGATTTATTTCCTTAAGATCCCATACTACCTGTCCTGACCTTTCCGGCCCGTTTGTAATTAGCAATAATAACTCCACCTGGTGTAACAACACTTTCTATTAATGTAAATGCTGCCGGAATCGACCCGGTGTCAAATAACCTTTTTCCTTTACCAAGAGTTAATGGGTGAATTTTAAGCCTGAGTTCGTCTATCAGGTCATTCTTAAGTAGCAGTTGAATGAGCTTACCGCTGCCCCAAACCTGAATGTCGGAACCTTTCGAATTTTTGAGCTTTTTTATATCTGCAAGTTTTTTTATAATGAACGAGTTTTTCCACCCCTTAACTATCGGGTCCGATTTTTTCATGCTTTTGGAAAACACGTATTTTGCGCCTTCGTTAATACCCGGCCAAAAATCTCCATGTTCAGGCCAGTAACCGGCCCAAATCTCAAATGTTTTTCTGCCCAAAAGATAATCCGCAGGTTTCAACTCTTCCTGCACCACCTTATCATAAACTTCGTCAGAATACGGTGCCACCCAACCGCCATATTTAAAACCGCCCGATGTATCTTCCTCAGGTCCACCCGGCGCCTGCATTACTCCATCTAATGTTATCATTGATAACACAATTATTTTTCTCATATTATTTCGCCTCCTTTTTGTAATGTTTCTTTAAAAGCTTATTCAAAACTGGTTTGTTATGATATAAAATTAGCCAACGAATATCGTGAAATATTCCTCCGGAAACAACGGTCACTACAAAATCACTACAAAACATGCGTGCCTGATTCGGGGAGCAATCCATAGAGCATCAGGTAAAGAATGACAAGAGCATTAGCGATCAAAAAAATTCGTCGCTTCTGCTACTAGTAACTCTCGCCATGGGCAGAGCCATATTTTGTTATTTGTAGAAATTACAACTAAATTGAAGACACTAACGGTGAAACAAAAATCCGATGTTATTATGGCGATTGCGTTTGCCCGTTGTCGTTATAGCATCGTTTCATGGGAATGCATATCGAAAAAACCGAATCGAATATATTATAGCGTTAAACATTGAATAATATAATAAACCACAAATAACTGCCACATGCTAAATGCGCTTTCACATTTCTTTAAATTATCTGGCAGGATAATTGAAACTACTCAATAAAACCATTTATGAAAAAGATAATAATGGGAATTCTATTGCTGAGTTCCAGCTCTTTGTTTGCACAGGATAACAATAATGATCATCATCGTAATGGTGATGAGAATAATCGCGTTCCCGAAAATATACAACACTCTTTTACTCGGGACAATCCGAATGCACAAAATACCCAATGGCAAAAAACAAATGGCCAATGGCGCAGTGATTATAAGGACAAAGACAATCGGGATGCCACAGCTTATTACCGTTCAAATGGCAAACGAATCGACACACATTATTCCTATAGTAATAATGAGCTGCCCGCGAAGGTTAGGGAAAAAGCCGATCATAAATATCATTCTAATTATCATGCATACAGGATAGACCGGCCGAACGCCCAACCGCTTTTTCAGATAAAAATTGGTGATAATGCTAAGGCCACTTATTATGACGAAAACGGAAATAAGAGGAGCTATAATGATCGGCATTAATGGTCAGCCGGCCGACTTATAGCCGATAATTGATCTTCCTCAACGGGATAAGTCATTGGGTTTTAGAAAGAGTATTGCACAACTCATTTAAGGCATTGCACCAGTTAGGATGCGATGCCTTTCTTTTTAAAATATCGGGTTATTGTATAATAAGATTTATCATACAAGCTTATTGGTGATGACTTGGGGTTTCTTAAAAAAATGGGAGCGCGTAGCTTGACTATATTACATGTCACTTAAAGGTTGTAAATACCAAATTATTTGGCTTAAAATTAGCGTCGGGCTAAGTTGTCCTTACTCCGAACAGGTATCCTACAAATGCAGTCATTCCCATCGCAACAGTCCCCCAAAAGCAAATTCGTATTACCGACTTTGTAATATTTGAGCCGCCAACTTTCGCGGCTACAGCTCCCGATAAGGCAAGGAATACAATTGCAAATGCATACTGGTAGACTACCATATATTTTATGGGTGAAAAAATTGAAACCAGTAGTGGCAGGATGCCGCCTGTTATAAATGATGCTCCCGACGCCAGGGCCGCCTGTAAAGGTTTTGGCTTGGTAAATTCATTAATGCCCAGTTCATCCCGTGCGTGGGCTTCGAGCGCGTTAATTTTTGTTAATTGCGAAGCTACCTGCAATGCCAGGTCCTTATCTAATCCTCTTTGCACATAGATGTTGGATAATTCTTTCAGTTCAATGTCAGGCATTGTATCCAATTCGTTTTTTTCTCTTTTTAAATCGGAGACCTCACTATCGTATTGAGAACTTACAGACACATACTCGCCCGCAGCCATAGACAGGGCGCCTGCCACCAGGCCTGCTAATGCGGCCAGGACAACCGGGTAACGGGTAACGCTTGCCGCAGCCACACCTATGGCTAAACTTGTTGTGGAAAGGATGCCATCATTGGCGCCTAAAACGGACGCTCTTAACCATCCGCTTCTGTTTGTATAATGTTTTTCAAGTTCCATTTTAGAGTTTTACCCTGCCCCTAACAGCAGCTCGGGTAAGGGCTTCCGTTATACGACAAATATACTTCAATTAGAAACGGGTTAATGATGCTGCCAATAGGTTAGCTTTTCAAAAAGCCCAACTCATAAACCATTGGCTGAAGTTTTTCTGTCAATGCTTTATATACTTCTTCAAAATGCTTAAAACTTACAGGAGCAAAATCTCCGCTGGAGTTACGTGCTTGCAATGCTTTGCGGATTTGGTACCAGCCACCATCTACACGATTTAATTTTAATTCATCCCGAACCGTATGCACATCAGTATGAGCAAAATATGCCTGCCATAATTTTTGGCCTTCGGCTAACACGTTTTGTGAATCATGAAGCGCTCATCGTTACCGGTGATACCAAATATCTATTAAGAACCAATTGCTTTTTAGATTAGCGATTGTCGCAGCATACATATTTAATTCAAGATTATTGGCTTTATATGTGTTGAAGAGGTAAAAAAATCATTTACACCATCACCGTTAGGTGTAAACGCATTTGGCATCACTATATAGCAACTCTTGTGAATTCATCTCATCAAGGTTAATCCGATGGTTGCCCGACTACATTACTATTCAGTACATTTGTTTTCTATTTTTATCAATGCTAAAATTCATCGACCATGATTAAGACTGTTGCGCTCCATTTGCACCATCGCTTGCATTTTCTTTTTATTGCTCGCGCTTCCGCTTTTGTCTATCGCACAAAAGACCAATCATACTTTTCAATTTCCTTTATTAAAAGCGCAAGCGATACACCCATCACCGGGCGGGTGTTCTCGCCATCAGCAGGAATCGCGCAGCCGGAACCACGATACGAAGCAGGTTCTTATTTTACCAGTGTTCCGTTTTGGGGTAAAGATGTTGACCAAATGAAACCGGAAAACAGGCTATTATCGATACTTACGTACTCGGCTATCCTGTTGCCAACCTGCGCGATCTGCCCGCCGGAGATTATTATGTACAGGCAGTATTTAATGTGTATACGCAATTTCACCGTGCTGATGGGCATATTATGTGGGCACACCAGGATCAATGGGAAGGGCAACATTTTAATACCTCACCCGGGCAACCTTATCAGCGGTGTGCAAAAGATCCATTATGATCCTCTCGCAGGACCAGTCATTTTCTATAAAGATCGATAGCGTACTTCCGGCTATCAATCTGCCGGCAGATACCAAACAGGTAAAACATATTAAAATCAAAAGCAAACTACTTTCTGATTTCTGGGGACATGATATGTATCTTGGAGCTACGATTCTGTTGCCGAAAGGCTATGACGATCATCCTAATGTGCAATATCCGGTAGTGTATGAGCAGGGACATTTCAGCCTTGGCGCCCCGGGAGGTTTTTCCACTATAAACATGCCCGTTCCCACCTGAATACAAAAAAATACTTCGACGATTATAATTTGGAAGATGGTTACACCTTTCAGCAACAATATAATTCAGATCATTTTCCACGGATGATCATCGATCACTTTTCAACATCCTACGCCATTTTATGATGATTCCTACGCTGTGAACTCCGCTAACAACGGGCCTTACGGCGATGCCATCATGCAGGAACTGATCCCTTACCTTGAAAATCATTACCGGATTATTCAACAGCCTTATGCACGAATGCTCACAGGCGGCTCTACGGGCGGATGGGAATCGATGGCATTGCAACTTTACCATCCTGATTTTTTTGGAGGGACCTGGACACTCTATCCGGATCCACTTGACTTCAGGCATTTCCAGCTGATGGATCTTACTAAAGATACCAATGCCTTTTACGCCAACAAATTTACCATGCCTTTTAATGCGAACAGCGACTGGCAGCAATCGCAACGCTATATGATGCGTGATAATGAAGGCCAGCCTGTAAGAACCACTAAGGATGCAAGCTGGCTGGAAGAGGTACTTGGTACAACGGGCGCTCGGGTGAACAAATGGATATTTTCGATGCTGTGTTTGGCCCGTT
>CAWGLC010000005.1:0-96871 GCA_963823305.1 uncultured Chitinophagaceae bacterium | reverse complement strand
CAGGAAGCAATTTTGACAGGCTTGTCCCCTTAGCTCTGCCTAAGGCTTTTACAGTCGTCGTTTTCACGGGAAAAAGCCTTCACCGGGCAGGATCGAAGCCCCTCGCTAAGTTGGACAACTGACATCGTAAGGAACTATCGCCAGTGGACCGCGAATGCGGACAACGAGGAATGGGCAGAAATGGGATGGTAAGGAGAGCGGCGACTTGTTTTCAGCTCAGATCACGTGCCGGATCGAAAGCGGGATCAGGCTTGAGTCGGCGACGAGTAATTCGCACATTTGAATTCTCGGAAAAGCGTGTCTCGCATTCCGCGATCCACCCATTTGCACTTTCACATTGATTATCACTCAGATAAGAAAAATCGTTCTCTTCGATCCAATCGATGACGTCGGTTTCCCGTTCGCGATCGGGTGGCGTCGAGGGCGACAATGCCAGCAGTTCCAATTCTCGAAGCCGCGACTCCAACGCGGCCCGTGCAAGCGTTGGTCTCAGTCTTGGGACAAAATCCAGGCCCCCATCTTCCGAGACCACCATCGCAACACTGACGGCTTGGCTGGAGTTGATGTAGCGGACGGCGGAGTTGAAACGCGAGCCTCGACCCCGATCACCCGCCTTCGACGCCGTACCATCGAGGATCACACCGATGGCATGGCAAGACCCATCGGGATCGCAGAGCACCACGGCACCGTCAATCTCCGTCAGCTTCGCCGCCAATTCCGGCGTCAGCTTCATGGGAGAGATGGGCAGGCATCCATTACCCAAACGGATGGCCTCGTTGACGGCATCTCCCGAGACTACAACGATTCCGCCGTGGCCCGAGACCGCGAGATGCCGCCCGATCCGTGCGAGGCATGCCGCCATTTCCTCGGTCATTTCATGAAACACTCGACGAAGATCACGCGCGATCTCCGCTTCGTCGACCTCTGGCTTCGGAAGACCAGGCTGCCCGTCGCTCCATCGTAGAATAGGATGCGATCATCGACACAAGCCGACCATTTCCCACGACCCGAGATTCGGACGATGATTCCAGCATGGGCCTCAGATTGCCGGTGATTCCGGAACACGTACCAGTCCGTAGATATTATCGCAGTTGCACCGGAGGTAGAGCCCATCGTTCGCCAGGACGAGCAACTTGCGGAGCGTCCTGGCGTGGTGCGACGGAGAAGGCTCGGCGAGGGTCACATCGGGTGTTCCGATGGACATCCCGCGTTCGGCAAACAGGAGGGGGCTCCTTGGGCTCGGCACTCTCATAGGGTGCGAGGGACAGTCGGGATATCGCGTCGAGGACCGAAGGGGCGGCACCGATCATCAGGCTGTCTTGGTCAATGCGATTCAGCAGGCCCACGAAAAACCTCAAGCCCGCTTGCCTGATGAGTTGATCGCTGCTTCCCAGGAAAAACAATGAGGCCCCGGCGTCCGGCTTCACGGTATCTTCCGCGTTCGCCCTATCGTGGATCTCCTCGATGGCCGCTTCAATCAGGTTGCAAGGAACCTGAAATGACCGATATTCGTGTATTTTGATTGTGTTGCCACTGGCGGCGGGTAATTCGTCGAATACGCTACTGATGACCGTGATCAACGTGAATACGAGAAAGTCCCCGAGCCTCGACAGGCATCGACGCAAAGACTCGAATACGGGAGGGCGATTGGGGCATGATTAGAACCGACGAAACACCCCATCAGCAGGATAAGCACGAACCGAAAAAGCCCGGTGTCCTGCCGCTCCTGCGCGATCGGATGCGACTGTCTCATTCGAGACTCGGGATACGCGGCTTGTATGGACTCCACATCTCCGAGTACGTCGTAGAATTCGGCCGACTGAGCCCAGTGGTGAGTTTCCGGCTCGGACGCAGGCAGGAAATGCCGATTGGTTGTCGCTTTGGCCCTCGCCGACACGAACCCCGATCAGGAAAACCGTGGGCATAAGGCCGGGTTTCAGGGTGTCCAAGATTCGCTTGGTTGACCTGTCGACGACCGAATGACGAAAGTGCTGCTGATAGCCCCACATGAAATGAGTTATAAATTTATCCATGATCCGCACTCTCCCTGGGGGCCACGGCCGGCGGAGGAGAAATGTTCGTCAAGAGACGCACCATCACCGTCTCAACTCATGTTTGTCCGATGCATACGTCTAGCGGTATTCTAGCCGACTTCGATGGACTCCTCAAAACTGCCGGACAGACGGAAGGATGCCCACCCTACTGACTCGACCAACTCCCCTTCCCTGAATCCTGGTAAAGCGTGTCCCTGGCGTAGCCAACGCTTTGCCAAATGGCATCGAAGGCCGGTTGGAGGAGTTTATCCGCCGGTTCCGTGAAGCCCTGCAAGAGCCCCTCGGGAAGCAGGAGCGTGTCATTGTCGATTTTGTACAAGCTTATGTTTCCATTCATGGAGCCGGGGATGCAGAGCCGGTATCCCTTCACCCCGATCAGACTCAGCATCATGACCACGGGAGGCTCAACTTGTAGAAGTTCGAGGAGAGAGTCGGAGGAAACGCCTGAGTGCTTCGATCACGACTCCCTCGAATGCCAATGCCGAGATGATCGGATCAAGCCCCGCGTCGCGTTGATGCTGACTCCGCAGCGACATGCTCTCGACGACCTCGACCGCCCCGCTTCGGAAGAGTTGAAGATACGTCGAAGGAACGGGAGGGTTGCCCGAATTTCCGGTAATGAGAAGGCCATCGAGATTGTAACGCGGCCCCCAACTCTGAAGTTGATAGGGTGCCAAGGGGTGGAACTCGCTACTTCGGAGTTCCAAAGGCGGAACGTCGATGCGATTCGTCGGGTCGAGTGCGGAGAAGGGCAGGAGGTGGAGAGCACGTCTTTCGGATGCGGCGTCAGCGGAACTGGCAACTCATCGGCGACGATTCGCCCAATCCGCTCGTCTCGAAAGCGTCGGATCTTCTCCGGTAGGGAATCCGAGAGGGCGAAGGCCGAGCGAATCTGCGTCACATCGAGCGAATACTTGCCGGAGCCGTGCCTTGAGTAAAAGCGGGAGTCGCCGCTCTTGATCATGTGGGGAGCTTGGTAGCTTTTCGGTATCCGTAGGATCAGGACAGGGCCATTTTCGAAATCCATCAACGGCCCAAAACTGGATTCCGTTGATTCGAGGATCGAGGCCATCGCGAATGATGCTTTCGAGACGAAGGCTCTCCGCGTCGAGATTGACGCCGCCAAGTACCGAGATCGTCTCAGCGATCCCGGTCGGCCTGCCCTCTTCACGCTTTTCGGCGATCCCGTAAACAATGTCTCCACCCGCCGCGTTCGCCATCGCCGACACATCGGCGAGGAATTCCTTCTTGTCTTCGTTCTTGCCGCCCGGGAGCTTTTCCTTGTAGTCGAGCGTGCGGCTTTCGCGGACCTCGTTCGAGATAAGGGACTCGATAATAGCTTTGTCAATTTGTTTGAGTGATACGTTAATCATGATCATCAATCACAATCACATTCGCTGATTTGCCGAACCGTCGGTCCTTGAGTCGTTTCCCGTCACCCCTCGAAATTATCCTATTCGTTTGTTCCAGTCGGGACCAGAGTATTTCCCTTCCCCCAAACTCATTCATATTTATCAATCCTTACTATCTTCTCAAAACAGGCATTTTACCCTCTCGATTACGTGCGGCATAACGGATGTTATGTTCATTGATTAAGCGAATTTTCACTCCCAAGCCTTTGCGTCAGCTTGGTTCAGACCGGGTTCGGCTTATAGTCCCAAAAACTTAGGTCCATTGAAATGGATCATGTGGTCGGGGGTCGCGGCGATCCAGACTTCCGTCTCCCAGGCGATATCGGCGGCGTATTTCCTAAAATCGCCCCTCGTCAGGAACGCCGTCACGTAGACCCGCTCTGCCTTGCACCCTTTCAGGAATGACTCGATCTCCGGTGTCGCTTCGGCGACACCGGCCGTGAGACGTGACGGCCTCGATGAGGAACAGCCAGTGCTTTTGCGGGTCGTACAGCACGACGTCCGGCAGCTTGTCGTGCTCGGTGATCGGCACGCCAACCCGGGCAAGCTGCTCCTGTCATAGATGACATGCTTCTTCGCCGTATCGCCGACATAGAGGACCGTCGCCCCCGGTGCGAAGCGAGGGCCGAACCTTCGATGATCGCGACCTGGAGGGCGTTATGCTCGCCCGGGGAGAGATCGACGTCGTTCCGTCTGGCAGGCGGAGCGGTATGTGGTGCGTCTCCCTGCCCGCTCATAGGCGGCCTTCAGCGTACCGAACTGCTCGAGGAACGCGGCGACCGCCTGGTCGAAATCCGGCGTCCGTAAGCTTTGAGGACCTCCGCCGCTTCTTCGGTCAGCCGGTAGACGTTCTTACCGCTATTGGTAGCCCGGCCCGGTGGTCGGGTTCGATCGAGCACCCGGCTTGCTCGAACTGGTGGAGCGTCTGGCGGCGGATGGTCTCGCGGGTGTTGGGCTTATAGTCCTTGCCGTACTCCGACCCGCATGAATTCCATGATGTCCACGGTACGCAGCATCGGCCGTTCAACCTCACTCCAGGTCGCTCGGCCCGAGTCTGGCGAGGGCGAGCAGCGTCAAGGAGACGTTCGTTCTGCTGGCTTGCGGCAGCCCCGAGCGCCGTCAAGATCGACGGCTTCGTCGATCTTGCTCACGACACCGATCCGATCAGGTAAGCCCCGAGCCGGCCATTGATGCCCAGCGCCTCCGAGCACGATCCGCTCGACCTGCTCCCGGCCGGAATGGTTGCCGAGTTGTCTTTGAGACGCTGGCCGATGCGGCCACCTGATCGAGGGGAGGGAAAGGGATCTGCGGATTTCCGTGGCGTTGACTTGCGTGTTGCCGCTAATGATTCGGAAATATCATCCAGCAAGGCGGAATTGAACAGGGCCGTAGGCCAATGACCTCATCGACCGTCAGCTCGCGACCGGCGTGATAGAGATAGTTGAGGTGGTTTTCCAGCGCGAGATAGGGCCGTGTTCTTCCGCCCTCAGGAACCCGCTGGCCGTCAGGCGTCGCGCGCTTCCTTGGCGCTGAAACGTCGAAGCAGGACGTAGTTTCGCATCGGCGCGGGGTCCGAGCGATTCCCGGCATACCCGGAACGCGGTCGGCTTACCCCTCTTTTCACCGGCCAGGCGGTCTCGAACGCCTTGACGTTGTGCGGCCCGAGGAGCGGGGCGGATTCCTCGCCATCGAGCGTCGGCGAGGAGGAATTCCTCGCGCCCGGAACAGGACCGCCGCCCGGTGGAGATGCAGATCCCTAGCTCGGAGAAACGTTCCGGCCAGATTCCACCGCTTGAGGATGGCCGTGTCTTCGGCCGTGGCCGGGATACGGAGGACCATATCGCCGGAGAATCATGAGTACCTTCGCCGTCGGCACGGTCAGGGCTTCCAGCCTTTCGGGGATGTCCCTGCCGAGGCTCGTCGTGATCGTGGTCGAATGCCCAGCAACGCCGAGACGGTACGTGAGACGTAATCAGGCTCTCCTGCAGGACGTCCTCGAACGTGCTTCGTCGGCACTCGAAGAGATGGACGTGTCGGAGCGACATCCGCGAGAAGAACCAACGCCGGAAATGCTTGAAATAAAGGCCGTTGCAGTAGCTCCGTGGCGTGATGGCCACCATCTCGCCGTTCGGCCGCACTGACTAGGCAGCCCGCGCCATGAACATCATATATATATTAGTTCTGACCATGAAAAGCATCCCCCATCGCCAAGGCATGGGAGGAGTCCGCCCCGGTCTTGAAGTAGGGCGGGTTCATGATGACCGCATCGAACTCATCCTCCGAGTCTCTTCGTCATCGAACAGCATCCGCTGGCCTCGCCGGCCACGGCTGCTCAGGATGAAATCCTCGTCGCGGATCGGAGAAGCACAACTCGTGACCGGCGTCAGCCAGGTGCCGACCGGCAATGCCGCATGTTCTCTTCGAGGAGCGGCAACAAGAGCCGAGATCGCTCTCATACAGCGTGATCTCAAGCCGACGGGGAGATGGTAGGGCCAGGACCCGCTCGCAGAACGCCGCCGCCAGGGAGCCTATGCCCGCTCCCGCGTCGAGGACCCGGACGCGATCGGGAACCCGCGTGAACAAGTCCGCCATGTAACCGGCAGACGCCGACGGGCGTGAAGACCTGTCCTTTGTCTTTCCGCGATTCGACCGTGGTGGCGGCTTCGTGCCCGCTTCTGGAGAGCGGCGGAGACGGCCATCAGATCGACTGACTTCGATTTTCTTTGCGACCTGCATTGTCATATCGTGCCTACTTGCGTTCGATCTCTCTGTTAACACATACTTGGACCCGAATGTCAAATCTCGTGTCACGGGTTCAGGCTGAAGAGCCTCTAGCCAGAAGGTGGCGTCATTCTTCCCCGCCGTCGTCCAGAGTTACAGGCTATCCGCCAGTGCCGGCGCATGGACGACCAGCACCGTCGGCTCTTTCGCGAGGCTGGCCTTGCCGAGCGGGCTTTGATGCCCCGTACCGAATGCCACCGCTGGGATAATGCGTCGCGAGGCTCTTCCTGAATCTGATGAATGGGGCCGGCTTGAACTCGCAGGTCCCTTCCGCCAGGCGTCCGCCCGTCATGCTCACCTGGTCGGCATCGAAGGTCCCGGTAAAGAGGGTGGCGTTGGTGACGATCAGCGGCATGAAGAGCCGCCAGGGTTCGCCTGAAATCTCTCCGGTCGACTTGAGGCTGCTATCCTCAAATCCTACGGCTTCGGCGGTGGGCAAGAGGGTGTCGGCGATGCATTCCAGCAGGGGATTCTTTTCGTCCTGCGTGCGAAAGACGCAATATGACGCCTCGGGCGAGATCGGTTCAAAATCGAAATCACACCAGCCGAGGTACGGCTTGGAATCTTGACTCTTCTTGTTGGTACAGAGAGCGGAGATCCGCCGCTTCTCACCCGCATAATCGCGGGGCGAGAGGAACAGCGACTTTCCCGTCTTCTTTGAAACGCTTGCAGGTAGCGACGGCTACCCGACACCGTTATGGGATAACCTTACTGGCAAAATAGACGGCAACGCCGTGAACTATGCCCGCGAACATGGCTACGATCTGCGGTATTATCTCTCTAAAAACTGGGCCACGCTTGGGCCTAAATTGATTGACAAATTGCATGTGTACGTAGGCGATGCCGACAACTTTTACCTGAACCTTGCGGTGTACCAGTTCCAGGATTTTCTGAGGCATACAGAGAATCCGCATTACGAAGGCACCTTCGGGTACGGCCGCCCCGTGAAAGGCCATGGCTGGCAACCGATGCCCACCAGCAAACTGCTGCAAATGATGGCACAACATATTACTGAGCATGCGCCGAAGGGGGTGGATACGAGGGATTGGAAGTATTGAGGCAGATTGATGAATCAATATGGGCATAAACAAAATGTCCTGAGTTAAAAACATAGAATAGCAATGTTTTTATAATTTGTACATTCTGAGGATAACAAGGGGTGTTTGCGCAAGCAGTGGGCAATAGTACGTGTTTAATATTATTTTTAAATGAATCGGAATATGAAAATCGAGGAACTAATAAAAGTTTTAGAAAAATTCCCACAAGACAAACATAGCTGTAATGGATTGGCGAAAGTCACTTCGCCATCACTAAATCCTTTGTTGCAATTTTGGTTAAGAATGACGATTATACATATTTAGGCAAGCGGTTGGTATAACAAATAACTTAACGGGAGTACTTGCTAAATTAGTCCTTATAGCCCTAACTTATGCGCCGCTAACAGGATCAACCCTCCTTCCGCAGATTACTATGATTGCAAAGGGTTTTTAAGAATTCTAAAGATGGTCAATTTAATTTGTTTAACCGTATCTGGCATAAATATCCCCGGCCAAAACTATGCTTTATATCTGTGTCATTAGCGGGTATTTTTGCTGCAAGCAAATTTCTATGCAACGTTCGGCATCTTTTGCTGTCATAGCGCAAAAACAGTTATGAAAATAGTTTGTTTACTAGTGGTAATTTTGTCCATTTGTTTTTTTGGTTGTAAAAAAGATCATCCTTCCACTTTTAGTGGCGACGGATTTATTTATACCGATGGAGACCCGGCTGTGGTTCAGGTGGTATAGGTTGGTATTTTGCCGGATCCAGGGTGGGTTCCTGGAAACCGTTACCTCTCAAGGAATCGGAATTGTCCGCTGACTATAAAAATATCACGATAGCAGATTCAATACCCGTTAGCGTTGACCTGGAAAAGACGAAAACCCTTGTGGGTTGCGACTGTGTGCCGGGCCTTTACTATTACCATATATTGTCTATCAAAAAGAGATAACCTGCGTTGCTTGTATCATAGATTTTTGTCTCATTGTTTCAGGTAGCGAAGCGCAACAGCTTCCGACTTAAAAACCGTTGACTCAACCAATTTTAATTGTAATTTCCCATATCTGGCACAGCTGTCCTGACCTGTGCTGGTTCGTTACTCTATCTTCCGGCGAGTGTCCGCCACCCGACATTTGAAAATCAATATTTATCCTCTGTAAACACTTTCATTGTGCCATTCAATAAATTCGACTTTAGGCTGATTGGTAATTTCCTTTGGTAAATACAATAAACTTTTTCCATGAAACTGATAATACTCTTTGCCATTTTCAAACTCCTCTTTTATTCGTTTACTTACTTCCGTTTTATGGTCACTGGTAATGGTAAGATAGCCGGCATCAAAAAGTTTATGTACATCCGAACGCAATAATAATCCATTGAATATGGCATTCTTTCCCTGTCACACGCCAAATCCCTGCTGGAATTCGGCTCGCACCTAAAAGTTATCCAGGGAAAAATGCCAATACCCGTGCAGGAAAGGTGTGCACAATGGTAAAAAACGGTTGGAAATCCCGATTTCCCGCCGGAAAAACGCAATAGTAAGGTATTACCAAGGTCATAGTAAGGTATTACAAGGCAATAGTAAGGTATCACCAAGGCCATGGTAAGGTATTACCAAGGCCATAGTAAGATATTACCAAGGTCGTAGAAAGGTATTACCAAGGTCGTGGTAAGGGTATACTTTCACCATTTCCGGGCAGGAAATTATGAACACCCGTTCCGAAAACCGGGCAGGCTGTATTTATTTATTTTTGCCACACGCATTATATTTTCGTGTCGCTTAGTTCAAACTGATGCTGTGGTGATGCCTGGCTATAGTATCCTCGGCACGAACACACAACGGCGTCTCTTTTCGTTTAGCAGGATTGTTGTTAGATTTGAAGTGAAAGACCGAAGAGGGTAGAACAGAAAAGTTAGTTCAAAATTGAATAGAGCCCTTCGGCAGGTCGTCATCAAACCGCGCTTGTGTGATCGTGTAACCGGGAATATTCGCTTCAAACAAACCAGAGAGTTCTCCAGCATTACCGGATTTACTTGCTGTTGAATCATAACTTGCCCGGTTAAAATAAATAGTCCCGTTGCCCGTGAGACTATAATTGGCAATACTAAAAAAGCCGGTTGTGCTGTCAATCGTGATACGCTTTCCCTGAAGGCTATCAAAACTTGTCTCGAAAAATTTGCGGGGACAAAGAGGTGTAACTCTATCAGGTAAATGTCTGCCGAATCGTTAACTAAATTACCAGGCCATGCAAAGACCAGGCTGTAATGAAATGAACTGTCATATTGCTTGAAAATTGAAAAGTCTGTAGTCCCTGGACCCCAGCCGCCAACAATTAAGTTGTCGGTTCGCCATGGACTACCGTTAATGAAGCAAGTCATAATATTATTACCTGTATTGGAAAAAACTGCCAGCCCGTTGGTCTGGTCATCGGCAATGTATTTAGTTTCATTCTTTTCGCAGCCACTTAACAGCAGGAGGCAACAGAAAATGGGAACGAGAAAAGATTTACCGGCCATGTTTCATTTTTTTAATTTTAAAAGAATAGCCAACATTCAAGGCTAATGGTGCCATAAATGATGAAGAGGGGGATACAACCTTTCCTAATGGCGGGGTATCTAAAGTTAGCTGAATAAAGGCCCGATTATCTTTGATGAGCTTCATATATTCAAAGCCGGTACCAATATACAAGCTGAACTTTGACCGGGTTTCATCAGGGTTCAGGACGGTATAGTTGCTTTTGTCATACTTATAGGAAACATCGATCTTTTCTGAAACAAAACCCAGCCTTAACAACACAGAAAAATGATGGTTCTTGCCAACGGGATTTAATATAAATCGTTGGTCAAAGGAAAAATCCCATGACTTAACTTCCTTAGTTTTATAGGCGGGTGTGTAAACCGGCAGCAAGGGATTTACGCTAAAAGAAGAGTCAGACGACAAATGTTTCAACGGCCAGTTTTTTTGAACACGTACCGTCATTTCATAGTGGGAGTTTTTCTTTAAGGTGTATTGGATTCCGGTGTTAGACTGCGCAACTCCCGGGCTGTTGACATCAGCCTGGTAACCCGCAACAGGCTCAATATATTGCTGGCCGTTGCTATCAACTGAAACCAGGAGAAAAATTGTAAATAGAAATGCCAGGATTCTCATATAAGGAGTTAGGGTGAAACCAATTAGAGTGAAATAAAATCGAAATTGCTGCCCGATAAAAATAGAATCTCCGTTAATAAATATTTAAAATCCTCCGAGGAATACATGTATTCATCGACAAAGTTTGAATGCAAAAGGAGAAGATGAGTTTGGTATTGTACTCCGGATGGCTTAATACTAGTGGAAGGCCAAATGCCTTCCACCCTCCGTGGTTCTCGTATCCATCGAAACACTTCTTACAAACTTTTATAAAGGTGTTGGTCTTCCTAAAACATAGTTCCGCCTTTGTGAGCCCAACTGTTGTTGTGTGTCCGTGCGGAAGGTTTTGCAGCAAAGCTATCACCAACAACTCTTAGGGATTAAATAAAGTTAAACTTTCATGACTTTAAATATCTTAGCAAAATAAAAAATGTCCCATCGCAGTTTCCCATTGATAAACTTTCCAATAAAAGCAGTTTCGGGGAACCCCGATGTCGAGGGCGCTTCCATCTATTCGAAGCGTGGCATTTACTTCATTTTAAGTTCGTTTATGCGTCGGGGTTACATGTGAGGTCATAAAGATGTTAGTCACAAAACCAGCGCAAAATTTTATGAAATTGCAGAGAATAAAAACATTAACTGCCGCTTTGCGATTTGTGCAAATTTCGTGGCTTTCCTCCCATACGCCAATGGTCTTCGATTTTTTCTAAAGCAATGCCTTTGGTTTCGGGCAGATAAAAATAGCCCCAGATAATTCCTAAAATGCCAATCGCCGCATAAAACCAGAAGGCTCCCGCCGGGTTTCCATTATCAACTGCCTGCATGGTAAAAGTATTGGTAGCCGCATCGTACAGCTTCTCTTGCGTAATAATTCCCGAGCCAGACGCTGTAAAAAGTTTTACAATTTTAAAAAAGGTAAATGCCACTATCCCGTTAAACAACCAGTTCGACAAAGATCCTATAGAGGAACCGATACCTCTTACCCTTAATGGGAAAATTTCTGAGATGATCAACCATCCCAGCGGGCCGAGGCTGATAGCGAAAAAAGCAATGTAGATCCATACAAAAATAATGGCCAGCCATTTTCCGGTATCTCCCAAACTGTCATGGAAGGCAAATACCAGGCCCAGTGCAAAGAGAGAAACGACAATTCCGGTCAGGCCGATAAAATATAGTTTTCTGCGGCCTAATTTATCGATCATAAACAAGGAAAGAACGGTGAAAGCAACATTTACTGCACCTACACTAACGGCAGCCCATATTGCCGCATGAGCACCCTGGAAACCGACGATCATAAATATTTTGGGACTGTAATAAATAACCGTATTAATTCCTACAAATTGTTGAACAAACATAATTCCTACTGCAATAATTAAGGCATGCCTGAGCCATGGGCGAAATACTTCCCTGAAATTGGGACGGCTTTTGTCTTTCTGCAATTCGTCTCTCATCCGCTGCATGGATTCTTCTACCAGCCCCGGCTCTTCTATTCTTTTCAATATTTTTAGCCCTTCTTCTTCACGGCCTTTGCTCATTAGCCAACGCGGCGTTTCCGGCAGAAAGAATATTCCGATAAGGAGGATAGCACCAGGAATAGTACCCATATAAAACATAGGCCTCCACGACTGTAAATTGTTATTATTGGCAAAAGCGAGGTCGCTTAAATAGGAAACTAAAATACCTATAGTGATCAGTAACTGAAACAACGACACCAAACGGCCACGGATATGCGAAGGAGAAATTTCCGCAATGTATAATGGAACCGAGAAAGAAGAAATACCAATCGCCAACCCTATAAACAACCTGGCGAATATTAACGATTCCGGAGTGGGAGCCCATCCTGACCATACGGCTCCGATTACAAAAATGAGCGCTGCACTCAAAATGGTTTTCTTTCTTCCGAAAATATCGGACAGCCTGCCGGTAAACATGGCCCCAAGAACCGCTCCCGCTAATCCTGCCGTGGTAATGTTTTCAACCATACTGTTGCTTAAATGAAAGTCTTGCTGAAAAAATGGAATGGCGCCGGAAATAACCCCGGTATCAAACCCGAATAAAAGGCCACCTGTGGCGGCAACAGCAGCAATAATAGTAACCAGGTTTTTGTTGTACGATTTTTCTTTCATTACTTAAAGATTAATGGCTATTTGAGTGATGTGAAAAGTTTAAACAGCATTCTTATTACTTACTGAATTGGTTCTATAATTATGGTTTTATTGTAAAACAATTGAATCTATTTTTCCAATTTCCCCATATTGGCAAGCATCTGCCTGTGTTATTGTAATACCAAAGCAATAGTAAAAGAACAACCAAATTTAGGGGTAATTTGAAGTAAACCAACAAAAAACAATAATGCCTGTTTACTAATCGATTAGTAGAAGAGAATTTCATTGCCCGGCAGACAGGTGTAACTAAAAGAGTATTTTGCCACCATACATGAGTGAATCAAAAATATTTTATATTCTCAAACTTCCTCACACAAAAGCGCCTTACCGGTCGGCTCAAATAAACTTTACGCTGATATAAAAGTCCTGATAGTATATCGCTACCAATCATCCCGCCAATTTATTATTAATTTCCTGCTGATTTGTTGCCGGAAAACAATAATGGTTCATTAGAAAAGACGGGATTCCCTCTAGGGAAAAGTGGTATAAAATACTATAAATGTAGTATGTGCAGTACGGACTTAAGATGATAGCTTCGTACCTTAATTATAATTATGAAACTTTTTTTTACCTGTATTATAGGTGCCTGCACTTTGTTCAATACTTCCTTTGCCCAGGTTACTGCAAGCGATTCTCTGAGTCTTGTTGATCTATACAATAGCACCAGTGGCGGCAGTTGGACGCACAATACCAACTGGCTTAGCACTGCTCCTGTCGGTAGCTGGTACGGTGTTTCTATAGTCTTTTCACACGTTACTGCCGTTAATCTCATCAATAACAATTTGAGCGGAACCATCCCGTCTTCCGTAGGCAATCTTGACAGTCTTTCATATTTACGGTTAGACAGTAACAAGCTTACGGGATCTATTCCTGCAACAATAGGTAATCTTTCTCACCTGGTGTTTTTAACTGCAAGAGGTAACCAGTTAAACGGTCCTCTTCCCACAACATTCGCCAGCATGGATAGCCTGCAGCGGCTTGATTTATTTTATAATCAGATCCCGGGATCTATTCCTTCACAACTGGGTAGCGCACTTAATTTAAATTATTTGGATCTTAGCGGCAATAACTTATCAGGGACTATTCCGCCGGAACTCGGCAATCTGTCAAAGGTTACTTATTTTAATTTAAATTCCAACCAGCTTACGGGAAGTATCCCGACAGTCCTGGGCAATTTATCCAGTGATATTTATTTTGATCTTGCTGCTAACCAGCTATCAGGCGCCATTCCTTCCGAATTAGGCAACTTAAGCAATCTTCAGATTTTATCTCTCGATAATAATGCTTTCACAGGGTCTATTCCCACAACGCTGGCAAATCTCACGAACCTGTTTGGTATCAGCCTTACCGGTAATCAATTGACCGGGAGCATTCCGCCAGGATTCGGAAACATAACAGGCCTTCACGATATTTCTCTATTCAATAATCAATTAACAGGACCTGTACCATCTACATTTGCTAATCTTACCAACCTAAGAACACTTCTTTTGAGCAATAACAAGCTAAGTGGTACCATACCTTCTTTCCTGGGAAATCTTACCAACCTGGCGGAACTCTACCTGTATCAAAATCAATTTACGGGAACTATTCCGACCAGCCTTGGGAACCTTTCCAACATGCAATATTTATTATTGGGGCAAAATCAATTGACAGGCACCATTCCATCAGAATTAGGAAATCTTACGAATGCGATATGGCTTCTTATGGATGGTAATCAGTTAACAGGAAGCATTCCATCGTCGTTTGGCAATTTAAACAATCTTCAGTTATTAGGGGTAAGCGCTAATGAATTATCCGGCAGCATTCCGCCTGAAATAAATAACCTGAGCAGTAATCTTATTTTATATATTAACAATAATTTTTTCACTTTCGACCAGATGGAAGGCATTGCACAAAAATTTCCCAATGCATATTATGTAATGCAGGCAGATATACCCCTGCATGTAAATGGCAATACGCTTTCAGTGTCCGCAGGGGGCACTTTGGCAAATGATACCTTCCGCTTATATAAGAATAATGTGCTGGCACAAACGCAGATTGGCGATTCTGTTTTTACCACTAGTGGAACAGCCAATTATTCTATTGCTATAACAAATGCCATTGCCACAGAGCTTACTTTATATACCGATACACTCGCTTTTTCTGCTTTACCGTTAACCTTACTTGATTTTGCAGGTACACAACAAAATAATTTTGCATTATTAAAATGGAAAACCACCAATGAAGTAAATACTGCTGTTTTCAATATACAACGCAGCACAGACGGCACCTTTTTTACTAACGTTGGTAGCGTAAACGCAAATAATCTGGTCAGTGTTAATGATTATAGTTTTACTGATAATGTTGCCCGGTTAAACACATCAGTTGTTTATTACCGGCTTCAAATGACAGATAAAGACGGGTTGTTTACTTACAGCAACGTCATCAGTATTCATATTAATGCCGCAGATATATTTACGATTATGCCAAATCCTGCGCATGATTATATTGTAATTAATGCAGGCATTGCTTCCGCAAACACCATATTGATAATAACAGACGATAACGGAAGATTGTGTATGAGAAAACAACTGAATGCAGCACAACAGCAAATAAACATATCAGCTCTGGCAAAGGGAACCTATAATGCAAGCATTATTCAAGCCGGTAAAATAGCCACACAGAAACTGGTAATTCAATAAATATTCAGGATTACCTTCGCCAGGTATAATACTCACGAGGTTTTTGTTGTACGATTTTTCTTTCATTACTTAAAGATTAATGGCTATTTGAGTGATGTGAAAAGTTTAAGCAGTATCCTTATTACTTACTGAATTGGTTCTGTAATTATGGAGCTTATTGGAAACAATTGAATCTATTTTCCAATTTGCCCATATAGCTATTCAAGGTAGCGGTAATTCCTTTGTAATGTTCCAGCCGAGCGGCGGCGACTTTCCATATTATTTATACGAATTGAACATTGCTAAGAGTGGCAGTAAACAAAGATTTTTGAATGATTTTCATTTTATCCAATTACTAATTCAATTACTACCAAAGATTATTTTATAGATGCAACGTTGTGCCCGTAAAGACTGTCAGACAGGTACAAAATTTTTTTTATGCAAAAGATAAGCGCACTTATTTTCACTCTTTTGGTCATTATGTTTGTAGTTAGCTCCTGTACAAAAACAAATCCAATACCCGAAGAACACACTCAAACTATCGTATTGCCGGCGAACGGCGGTGCTGTTATTAATGCCAATAACCAGTTTGCCTTTGATTTTTTCCGTGCTACATTATCGCACGATCCTGAAAATACTAATAAGCTCATTTCTCCATTAAGCATTTATCTTGCTCTTTCAATGGTGTATAATGGCGCGGATAATGCAACGAGAGATTCCATTGCAAAAACCCTGGAACTTTCAGGTATTGATATTACCAGCCTTAATGCTGTTTGCCAGTCTTTACTTTCGCAGTTTCCAAAAGAAGATAATAAAGTGCAACTTTCGATTGCTAATTCAATTTGGTACAAGCAAAACAGTTATCAGCCATTCCCTTCTTTTTTAAATATAGTTCAAAGTAATTATGATGCTTCTGTACAGCCTTTGAATTTTGATGACCACTCGGCAGTAAATACAATTAATAATTGGGTAGCACAAAAAACAAACAATAAAATCCCAGAGATTCTTGAAAGTATTTCGCCGGATGATTTGATGTATCTCATTAATGCCATTTATTTTAATGGCGCATGGAAATATGCTTTTAAGACTTCGGATACTTATAATGATATTTTCAATTTGCAGGATGGAAGTACGAAAAGTGTTCCTTTTATGAAACGACAACTTAATGTTAATATGTTTGGCGATAGTTCATTTACCATGATAGAATTGCCTTATGGGGGAGGAAAAAGTTTTAGCATGTATATTTTAAAACCCGCTGACGCAAATGAATCCTTGAGCACATTTGCTTCTTCTTTGAATGAAAATATTTTAAGCAATGCCATCACTAAAATGGATAGTGCAACTGTTCAATTGGAAATTCCCAAATGGGAATACTCTTATGAATTGGAGGATATGAGACCGGAATTATCTATGCTGGGCATGGGAACAGCATTTGGTGGCAATGCAGATTTTTCAAAAATATATGACCCTTCGCAACTGCAAGTTTATATTTCAAAAGCGATACACAAAGCTTATATTAAAGTAAACGAAGAAGGTACGGAAGCTGCGGCGGTTACGGCAATCGGTATCACCATTACAGCTATGCCGTTGCCACCGCCTGTTTTTAAATTAGATCATCCTTTTGTATATTCTATTATAGAAAAGCAAACCGGCGCTGTTTTATTTTTAGGAATAGTTAATGATCCGGCAAGTAACTAGATTGATTTTTAAGGAGTAAGTTTTTTTCTGAGCATAAGCGGGAACAAATCTTCTTTTATTGTTTAATAATTTTTCCGGTTAAAATACTTGATCCATCGTGGTGAGGCGATCTCCAATGCTCTCTGTAGATTGTTACAAACGTCAGGCACTCTACTGCGCTTGTTCTTCAATGTATAAAATAATTTTGTACCGCTGCCCTTTCAAATTTTGTCACCGCTTGTTGCTCATTACCCCCCGACCAAAATTCGTAACAGATATGGTTAATTACACGAAGCGAGGGTATGCTATTGACGATCAAACCGCAATTAAAGTAACTGGCGACACCCCCGAAAGTCGTCTCAGAAGGACAGTGGAAGCAATGGAACCAGGTACATATTTGATCCGCCACATCGTTTTATCCACCCTGGCAACCTCCCATTTAATACTCCCGTTATAATCATTGCGCCATAAGGTTTAAAAGCAACTTTATGGTGCTTTATAATTCCTTTTCATTAACCTTTCATTATTTATTTTATGAAAAAATTGTTACCCGCCTTATGTTGTTTTATCGCCATTCATTCCCATGCTACCACGTGGAATGTGAACGTAGAAGATTTTCAGTTTTCCCCGGCAACACTTAATGTTACCGTGGGAGATGTAGTGCACTTTGTATGGGTTAACGGAACGCACACTACTACGTCAGTTTCGGTTCCATCCGGGGCAAGTACCTGGAGTGCCCCGATAGATGCAAGCGATCCTTTTTTTGATGTTTCAGTTACCAAAGCAGGTACGTATTCTTATCACTGTAATTTTCATTTTACCCTCGGCATGACAGCCACTTTTACTGCATCGGGAGCTTTGCCGGTAACGCTTTCAGCATTTAGTATAAACACCATAAATAAAAACCCGCAGCTATTATGGTCAACTTCCACAGAAATAAACGCTGACCATTTTTCTATACGGAGAAGCACTGATGGAATTAACTTTAAAGAGATCGGTACAGTAGCAGCATCCGGCACGTCTTCACTGCCAAAACAATACTCTTTTACCGATAATAAATTGCCTGCTGCCGTCACCTGGTTATATTATGAACTGGCAACTATTGATAAGGATGGCGCCGTTGAACTTTCGCCCATAAAAATGTATAAGAATAGCCAGGCAGTGCCGGGGCTCATTATATCCTTATCGCCAAACCCGGTTGGTTCCATGGGCCATGTAACACTTCAATACAACGCAGACTCCCGCGGTACTATGAAAGCCACATTAATTGATATGCAGGGGAAAATCATTTTAGAAACAAGTCTTTCTTCGGAACCGGGAATAAATAATGGCCACATTCATTTAATGGGTGTTGCAGCGGGCATCTATACACTCCATTTTGTCCTTAATGGAATAAGTGAATCGTACAGGCTGGTAAAAAACTGACAGGCATGCTTTACATACAGCATTATAATAGTTTCAAACTCAATACAGCAGTATTTTTTTATTGAACCATACTAAGGATAAAAATCGCGGGCTTTTAGTTATATATGTCTTTTTAAATTTAGGAATAGAAGACCAAAGACGGCCTAAAAAAGGTCCAACGTCGGCATTAACTTGAATAAGAGGGGGAGAACTCCTTCAAATATCTATTTGCTACGATTATAGAAATATCGTTTTTATCGTAGATTTTTCTCTCATTGTTTCAAGTACCGAAGCGCAACACTCCCCGATTTAAAAACCGTTGACTCGACAAGTTTTAATTGTAATTTCTCTTGCAGGTTGATACCTTCAAACAACCGTCTCCCTTCTCCTGTAACTATCGGGTGAACCACAAAACGATATTCATCAATCAGACCAAGCGCTGCAAGTTGTGAAGGAATGGTTACACCACCGGTTAAAATATTTTTGCCCTGCTCCTGTTTCAATTTAAGTATTTCGTCATGAAGGCCCGTACGAACAATTCTCGTTTTATTTCCTTCCGGTTTGTCTAACGATTGTGAGAAAACAATAATTTTATCGACGGCGTCAAATGCCCGGGCAAATTCGATATCTGCTTTTCTGTCATTCTCTCCTGAATGGTTTTTCGCTACATCGGGCCAATAAGGAACCATTAATTCATAAGTTTTACGCCCGTAGACGAATGTGTCAGCATCCCGCGTGAGGTGCGTAAAATACTCCATCGTTTCTTCATCGGGATAGAATTTGGTATGGTCGCAGCAGCCATCTAAGGTCGTGTTGATTGCGTAGATTACATTTCTCAATTGATTGGTTTTAGTTTTGATTTTTTTGATCTGTTTTGCATCATAAAGATAAAAAATAAAATACCGCATCTATCGCGGTGAGGCGATCACCAATGTCTGTAGAGTGTTACAAACGCCAGGTACGCTACTGCGCTTGTTCCTCAATATATAAATAATTATGTAGTGGTGCCTTTTTTTAAATTTTGTCGCCGCTTGTTGCGCCCCATTCTTCCGGAGACATTTCTTTTATGGTTTCTGAAAAAGTCCAATTATGTCCGCCAATATCCGAGACGGAATATTGCCTTTCACCATAAAAATGGTCCGTAAGTTCCTGCAAAATCATTGCTCCCTTTAATTTCGCATTTTCAAAATGATTGTTGATGTCTTTAACTCTTGCTAAAACCGAATGCGTTGCCGCTTTTATTGTTTCTTCTTTTTCTGCAACCGATACATCCGGATTTTTTAATTCAGTAACGACAAATACTCCATCTCCATAAATTAATTGTGCCCTGTGATTGCCCGCCCGCCACCTTAGTTTAAAATTAAACGTATCGCAAAAATAATTTATGGCTTCTCCAACGTCGAGGTATTGTAATACAGGAATTATGGTACAATCAGGCATTGTTAGAATGTTTTTCGAAATTGGTATCATTTGATTATATCTTTTTATTTGCTACATATCTTGATCGCAAAACATTAAAGCATTATAAAACACCTACACGAAAAATTTACCTCTTAACAACGTCTCCCTCAAGTCGCCTGGTATCCAGGTATTTCCAGTCTCTTAGTATTATCTATACTGTCCGTAAAACGGTCCAAGTAGTGCTATATTAAGCCAAGGTACATTCTTTATTCCCGGATGAAATGGGCAATATCCAATAACAATATAAAATGCATCATTACATGCTTTTCATTTTCTCTTCGTCCAGGTCAATCAAATACAATTGCTTTCTTATAATTTCTTCATCCAATTCCGGGTCTTTATTCCTTTCGATTAAAAAATTACGCTGGTACTCCAGTAGCTCAAGATAAATTCTCCTGTGTTCCGTATCCATTATTTCATCATCGGTCACTTGCATTTTATGTTCCCATTGCTTAAGCATATCTGCAAGCACAGGTTTTTTCGCAAGATATTCTGCGTATTTGTTTTTAAGTACATTAACGGAGTGTGCGTATAACTCTTTTCTTACTTTTTTCAACACCTTATCTGAATCATCTTCGGCATTCATAAATGAACCGGTGCGTTTCAAAATATAAGGAAGCGTAAGGCCCTGTATCAGTAAGGTAAGTATTATCACTACAAAGGTGATAAACAGGATCAGGTTTCTGTACGGGAAGTCCTGGCCATTACTTAGTTTCACAGGAATAGCGAGGGCTGCAGCCAGTGACACAACACCTCTCATCCCTGTCCAGCCCAATATAAAAGGCCTCTTCCACATACCCTCCCGGTTTATGCGGTTAAAGATTTGCCGCCTGAATAGGTACGTAGCGAATAGCGCAAAGAAGGAAGAAATGATTCTCACAACTATTAAAAGAACGGTGACCCATACGCCATATTGAATAGCTGTAGAAAGAGGAATTCCTCTTTGATGTAAGCCGGAAAGGATCTCGGGCATATCCAACCCTATCAGCATAAACACCAATCCGTTCAGGATAAATACAAAACTTTCCCATACGCTATATCCTTTTATTCTGCTGGTGCTGTTTAAAAAAGCCAGGCGATGATTGGATAAATAAAGACCGCCAAAAACAACAGCCAATACACCGGAGCTATGCAGGTGCTCGCCCACCCAGTACAAAATATAGGGCTCTATCAATGTGAAAGCAATATCGGACGGCGCATCGGTAGGCAGCTTCTTGTGCGCCTGCATAAAAAGCCAGCCCAATGCCAGCCCGATTATGGCTCCTCCACATACCATCCAGCTAAAACTAAAAATTGCAGTCTTCCAGATAAACTGGCCGGTGGCTACGGCAACCAGCGCAAAACGAAAGATGATCAGCGACGATGCATCATTAAGCAAGCTTTCTCCTTGTAATATGGAAGCAGTGGACTTTTCTACTTTTACAAATTTCAAAATAGCGCCTGCACTTACTGCATCGGGCGGTGACACGATTCCACCCAATAAAAAGCCAAGTGCCAGTGAAAAGCCCGGAATGAAATAATTCGTAAAGATTGCGACAGAAACCGCTGTAAAGAAAACTACCAGAAAAGCAAAACTGCCTATGATGCGGTACCATTTCTTTAGCTCTTTTAGCGAGATGGACCATGAGGCTTCAAAGAGGAGAGGCGGCAAAAAAATAAAGAATATCATATCCGGGTTGATGCGGATAGCCGGCAATCCCGGTATGAAGCTGATGCCTAAACCTGCAATCACCAGCAAGATCGGGTAAGCAACCTTTATTTTGTTAGCCAGCATCTCTATTAAAACAATGATAGCAATAAGTGATAAAACAAAAGGTAATGTTTCATGCATATACCAAAAGTAGCTATCCTGGCTTATAAAGAATAAATATGCCGTTATGATTTTGGTTGTTGGTCACAGGAACAACGGCGAGCCACTTTTTCTCCTCGCACCGACGCGAATTAAATTACCAGATAAAGTAGTGAAAGGCCTTACATGAAATTCATTGACATGATAACCGGAACAGTTTGTGTGAAAGAAAGATTTTTTCGGGATGTATAACTTTTCTTGTCCTTTTTATTCAACAGGTCATAGTAACCAACAATCACAAGTCAGGAGATCTACGTTACTTAAATAGGGTTTGCGTGAAAGCAACATTTTTTAGGGATATATTATTTTTATTGCTTAAAAATTAATCCAGCCCTGGCCTTGTGACCAACGATATCATTAGCAGCGTGGCAGATTACCTGGGGAGAAAGGGTTTAGTTCATATTGAATTTGCTTACTAACTTTTTATGGATACATAGGTCGCTCTTTACAGACGAGAACTAATTTAGGATTGTAAAAATAAAAGTGGTTCTTTATCGTTTGTTAACCAATTATATTTGACTCTTTCAAAACCAAAAACTGCTATGGGTAAAAGACTACTTACAACATTCCTTTTATTTTTTTTCATAATACAGGCAAATGCGCAATTAGGTGTAATGAAGCTTGTTGGTAACGATACCAAAAATTATAAATTAGGCTATGGGGCATTTGTTAAAGCAGCAGTTCCTGTTTCAGATGCCGCCGGTGTTACGCTTGAAATTGGTGCTAATTTTTTCCCTTCGAAAGATGCAGGTGAAGGAACAGCGATGTGCCCGCTAAAAGCGGGGTACCGATACACATTGAATGGAACAGGTGAAGGATTTTATGTAGAGCCACAAATTGGCTATAACATTTATGGTACCACCTCGGTGCTGGATGATAATGGCGATAATGTAGATTTAAAATATCACGGGATAGTATTGGCAGCGGGCGCCGGATACCTGTTTTCAATCGGGAACGTTCCCATTGATATAAATCTTCGTTATGAAACGGTGATCGCTCGCGGCGGTTCTAACAACCTGGTGAGTCTTGGAATAACAAAGTCTTTTAGTTTCGGAAGAAGAAATAAAGAGGACTAATAATAATACTTAACAATTATTGATTATGAAATTTTATGTAATAGGCTTAGCAATGGCAATCTTTTTATTGTCCTGTTTGAAGCAATCGATCCCCGATGCGATGCTCGGTTCTAAAAGTTCAGGCGGCCGGGGCAAGGTAACTGCAACTTTGAGTTATAAAATTAATGGTAATGCTGTGAACATATCAGTTGATGATGCAGACAACCAAAACCCAAATTCTTATACATTAGGCTGCAGCAAATCTACAGGCTATTATAGTCTTGGCGGCTTAAGCAATTCAGGGGAAACTGTTTTTTCTTTTTATACAGATACTTTAACCGTAGGAAACTATAAGTATTTAGGTACCTATGGCGATATGTTTTTTATAGATTATTACAACACAGCTGAATATGTACATGCCCCCTCTGATAGCATGAGCATTAATATCACTTCTTATAATAACGGGCATATAAGCGGAAATTTTTCCGGGTTGCTTACGCCACTTTTGGATGCTAACAATAATACTTATGGCGCTCCAGGCTCAGTATTAATTACAAATGGCTCTTTTGAAAACATTCCGGTATTTTATTGATTTAGTAACTGCTGTTGCAAGCGTCCCAGGCTATCTTTAGTATGTTATTAAATAAAAAGAATTGCTGTTCTGAGTTTGCATTCCGGACAAATAATAACTAACGGCTACGGGTAAACTAAAAATAGCGGAGGAATACTAACCCCGCAAAAAGCGAGGTAAGGCAATCCGGTAAACATGTTAAATTGATCGGTTTCTCAGCGTTCATTGAGCTTTGGATCAATTACTATGATAGGTTAAATGATGCACAAAAGAATATGTTACCCTTGTATCCTATTTATTTTTTAGGTGGTGGTGATTAGAAATTTTCACGCCGCACCGACCCGCTTCTCCACTACCAGCTTTCTTTTTTTCCACCCTCCTATGGGTTCCGGGCTGTACACCGCATTGCCTTTTTTATCAGTTAGGCCAAAAGCTTTATTGAGCCTTTGGCTGATGTCGTCAATTTTTTTACTGTGCCTGGGCTGGTGTTTGCGGTAATAAGCCTCGTAATTTTTGATCGCCTTATTTATTATAGCAATTTCCTTTTTATACTCTTTGCTTCTGCGGTACAGTTTCATCAGGCTGTTGTACGCAGCTATGTTTAGCGCATCCTGCCCAAGTATTTGCTCATACAATTTTATAGCAGCAGCATTGTCTTTACCGGCTTGGGCTTCGGCAGCCTGTTCGTGCAGGTCTTTTACTGATGGAATGTTTTCCGGCATGGATGAAAGATAGGGATTATATGAAAATGACTGATGGACTTTGTGTTGATATAAATCATTTGTTGCAACGCAGTTAGACAGACCACGGATAGAATCATGAGATAGGCTATCCGTAATTTGAATTTAGGGAGTTGAACTTCCCATTAAACCTAATATGGATACAACGATCAGCAGTAAGATGCCAAAGACAATAAGCGCTCCTAACCCCAGGGCTTTACCTGTTTTGGCTTTTCTAAGCAAAGAAGTTTTATTGCGCATTGAGGCGCCTCCCGTTATCATTGCTGCAATTGCTGCCGGCAAAACGGCGAAGATCAAATAGGGTATAAATAAAGCCAATAATATAAAAGCGCATGCCGAAATACCAAACCACAGCGAAGCTGCAGCAAGTTTATCAGCATCGATGTTTTTTTTCAGTTTTTTATTTCTGAGTAAAAGCTTCATTATAATCCTTTGAAAGAAATTGAGCTTATAAGCTTTAAGCACTTGAGCACTACTACGTTCGGTCATAGTGATCTTTTGTTTATTAGCTATTGTTGTATCTTTTTGTACAATCGTTGCGGACACTATGGACATATAAATACCTATAAAAGGAACTATATAAAGCATCAATCTCATAATAAAAGTTTTAGTCTTTTAAAAATAAAATATAAATTGATCTGAAACCCACGGGACAGTTAATTTTTATTGATTTGTCGAAAACCTGTATTCCGTGCCGGTCTATGAATCACTTTTTTAGGGCGAATCAGATGTCATTGCCGATGCTTTAAATTATTGCATAAAAAAAGTGTTTGTTATGTAAATGACGGGTATAAAATTCCTGAATAAGATTTAATTTTCTTTTTATAAAAGAAAGCATGATAGTTTATACTACCGCTAAAAGTGATAAAGACATCTGGCAGATAATTGAACTTCAAAAATTAAATTTGCCTCAAAGCCTCACGGTGGAACAGAAAAACTCACAGGGATTTGTAACGGTAGTTCATAGTTTTGAAACACTAAAGAAAATGAATGATGCCGAAGCAAGTATCGTTGCAAAAGATGATGAAAAAGTTATAGGCTATCTTTTAGCAATGACCAGGGAAGCAAAGAATGACGTTGCCATTTTGATCCCGATGTTTAACGCTTTTGATGAGGCTATTTACAACGATAAAAAAATTTCCTCATTTAATTATATAGTGGTAGGGCAGGTTTGTGTTGCGGATGGTTACAGGGGAAGAGGAATATTAGACGATTGTTACGGCGCTTATAAAAATCATTTCAGGAACAAATATGATTTTGCCATAACAGAAATTCATAAAACCAATCTGCGTTCTATAAAGGCCCATGCGAGGATAGGATTTGAATTAGTTCATAGCTATAAAGATCCTAATGGCGATGAGTGGGAAATTGTAATTTTGGATTGGAAGAAGAACAACTAAATTTTATGAACACTTTATTTAAAGACGAATTTATTAGTCAGTCTGTTTACCGGATTGCTGAAATTACCAGGCGGATTATAAAATGCTTAAACGAGATTGATGAAGAGAAACCTGGCAACGGTCAAAATGAAAACTCTAATAGCATTGGAAACATCATTTTGCATTTGTGCGGAAACATTACGCAGTACGCCATTTCATCTGTCGGTAAAACCGAAGATATAAGAATGCGCGACAAAGAATTTTGGGCCAAAGATGGTTTTACTAAAACATTAGCATTTAAGTTTTAGGATTTTTTTTATTGAATTAATAAAAGCTGCAGCTAATAATTGCACCTTTTTTATACCAAGGGTTTAAAGTGAGAATATCCAAATAGCCTAAAACCCCCACTGTATTTAAATGTTTAAATTATAAAAGTGCTGCTATCCCAGCTTGCAATTATGGATATTTATCAGCAGCAAGGAAAAACTATGTTGCCATATCTACGGTTATTGTGCGGAATACTTTTTTATCATATTTAATTGTGAATCCACAACCAGGTAAGAGAGGATTTGGTTAAATAATTAACAATTTTGATTCTTAAAAACAAATAGATTTATAGCAAATTTGCCTTTATGACTAAAAAATTTACCCTTATTTTATTGTTGGCTTTTTTTGCAGACAATGGCTTTTCCCAGGCTTCACCTTCATCGAGTGAAAATTCAGAATCCAACAACTATAAAACTTTGTTCAGGGAGGCGGTAGAAAATAATATAATTGCCTGCAAATTAAATACAAGCACAAATACAAGTGCCTTATATGTTTACAATTCATCCGGCCAGTTAATAAATACAAATACCCTCAATTTTATTCCTCCGGGAAGCGTGCTTGCCCAGGTGAATACATTGAACAGGAAAGATAGTTTTCATGTAATTATACAATATTATACAAAGCTTTCTTGCGTTAGCGTTGCGGCAACATTCAATAGTTTAGCGCATCTGACGGAACCGGTATATGTTGTAGACTCTGTGCCACTTAAAGATGCTGCGAATAATGGACAAGCTGCTTTTGTTGCATCAGTAAACGGCGAATATTTCGGACTTATCAATGTTGCTTCAAATGCAAAAGGTAATATGATATCTTTTAACTGTCGCCTATTTGTACGGGGAAAATTTCAGCAATTGACCTTTTCAATTCCAAAGGCAGATGCTGCTGAATATTATTCAGACCCTGCAATCGATAATAATGTGAATATATTTTTCGCGGGGTGGGTTAATGCGCAGAAAAAGATGGGCAATACCAATATCACGTTTTACAAAATAAACACCAGCTTAAACCAGATATCGAAGGTTTCAAAAACTGTAAAAGGTAAGGCCTTTTATCAGTTGAATGTTGCTGTTAATAATGAGGGTACTCAGTATATCTTAGCAGGTACATCTTATAATATAAATTCCTTCGTTAAAGTTTCGGATCACACAATTCCTCTTCCTGCGCAGGGAATCGCAAATAGCAGTCTTTATATATCCGCCTATGATAGCTCTCTGAATACACTGAAAGATTCGTTGTATGGCTTGAAGGAATTGGTTGGTAACTTCAGCGGCGTGAAGTTGGGAAGAATGATTTTACAGAATTCCTTTACCTATAATCGCACCTTAAATAATTATGAGATAGGTTTCGCCAACCTTAATGCAGTTCCTTCCTCCTTGCAAAATGATAATCTTTCATTTTCTTATGGTTCGTTGGCTGAAAGTCATCCATATTATTGGTTTAATGAAGGAAGTGCATCCGGGGTCCCACTTCAATATCCTACGGGCTTTTCCTCCGTGGGTCTTCCGAATTCGGAACAATCAAGAAGTAATTATTACACGACTGTTACGGAAAACGATAACGACAAATCCGCGTCAGATTCTAAGACCCATCCCGAAGCTTTTGTTCTTTACCTAAATAGCAATTATAAAATTCAGTCGCTATAAAAGCGGAGAGTATTCGCCAGACCATATGCCGAAGAGGTTTCAGTTATTAAAGATGAAGCAAATGAACAAAACCATCCTGTTACTGTTTCATACTATGATTGTCGTTTTTTGAACATTATAAATAAGATTATGAAAGCAACCTGGAACAATATTGTTTTGGCTGAAAGTGACGATACCATTGTGGTAGAGGGCAATCATTATTTTCCGCCTGAAGCGTTACACAAAGAGTATTTCAAAACTTCCGCCAAGCATACCACCTGTCCATGGAAAGGTGAGGCTTCTTACTATACCTGCTGGCAGACGGCCATGAGAATATTGATGCAGCCTGGTTTTATCCTTCTCCCAAAGAAGCTGCAGCAAAAATTAAAAATTATATAGCTTTCTGGAAAGGCGTAAAAGTGAGTGAATAATAAAGGCATAATTTATCGGCCCATTCAGATATTGGCAAGTGCAATAAAATAAAGATTGCTATCCTGGTTTTGGCAGCGACTCCTCACCTTGGTCCCAGTAGTTAAGAAGTTTCGTTATTGGATCAATCACTTATTGAATGGATCATACGACATCCAATCAACTTCCAGTTCATAGGGGTGCAATGGTTTGTCAATTGCGTTAAGATTGGTTTCAACTCCCCATTCGTTCGTATGCCAGAAGTTCATCCGGTAATATGATTGATGCTGAGGTATGCCTCTTTGAGATCCCTGGTAATCCCACAAAACGATTTTCTTACCTGTTACGGGGTTAATCATCCACCATGTAAGACGATCAGGATACCAGTCAAACCCGTAAGTATAAAATCCGGATGAAGCATCATAATTATCGATAGCGGTAATTGTTTCGGGCTGGTTTTGAGCACCGGTTAGGGAAGTGGGTTCTCCTTTATAACCTACTTTATAAATCGTGTTGTAAATAATTCCTTTAGCTAAATTTATTGTTCGCCCGATCCGTTTAAGTTCAGCCCTTATTACCAGTCCAGGTGCCAATATAAATGATGGAAGGATCAGCAACCAGCCATTCAAAATCTATCTCACTAAGCCCATACACGCTATCCATAAAGTAAGTAAAATAACCGACAACTGCGCCTGCATTTGGTTGAACATCTTTTACGTCAGGAACTTTCAACCGGGCAGCGTAAGTACCAAAATATGTAAAGTGATTAGATATAATTTCCGGGCCGCGGCCTGCACCCGCACTATCCGATAGGATCTATTTTAAACAATAGCACTTTGGAGCCAGGTTCTGTTTTGGAAGTAACACCAGATTGCCATTTGAAAGCAGCTTTATTTCCGGTAGAGCCATACCTGAAATTATCTAAAACGGAATCGTTGAAATTTTCAATAAAAGAATGAGATAACTTTCCGTTTTGTGCATGGATAGTAAGACTGATAAAAAATGAAAAGAGTAATGGTATTTGTTTCATAAAATGATGGATAATTTCCTTTAATACGAATGTAATGTTATTAATATGTACTTCAACCTTACAAAAGCGAAGCCGCCGCGATGGCGCAAGGTACTTAAGAAGTGATTAGTAGATACGAATCTTTAGAAAGAAGTTTGATTTTCATAATTTTGCCTTATGGCAACACGAAGCATTTCCGGAGTTCCGGAATTAATTACCAGGGAAGTAAAGTTGAATGGGTTCAGGATACATGAATTACAAGAAATCGTAAATCACTCAGTTGCCCATGGCAGGCGCGATTTTTACAAAATAGGTTTGATAACCGGTAGCATGACTGTTTGCTATGGGGAAAAGACAGTTGACATAAATGGTACCGTTCTGTTTTTTGTCAATCCCAATGTTCCCCCATTCTGTGGTGCAGCAACTCAGAAACAAGACCGGCTTCAGGCCTCTTGTGCCAAGTTATTACGTTGCGCGTGATTTGGACATTTTGTGATCCAGGCTATTCGTAGCATGCTTAAATAATCAGAGCGCTATCCTTTGTGGCTAAAGATATTGTCTTTGTCATAACTCAAACGCGTACACGAAAAAATTTACTTCTTAACAACGTCTCGATCAATTATCGCCAGTAAAGTTTGCTTTGGGCAGGAAGCAATTTATTACACGAGTATGTTTGGCAATAATAACAATCGAAAATCAAAAAGGTGCTTCATTGTGTTTAGAGGAGACATGCGATGAATTAACAGTATTTACCGCAGTTAATATATTATAGCAAATATTAAAAAATATCAATGCAAAGAATATTTATTCAATAAAGCTTCTTCGGTATTGTAGTAGTCAATACCCTTCTGTTTTATTAAAATCATTGTTGGCATCAATAAATTGAAAACTTTTTTAAGTCTTCCCTGGTCATGCTTTTGAGCAAAGATTTTGAAAGCTTTTGGAACGTAATTAATCATAAAATCTCCTAACAAATTCTCATAATCAAGCAATTGCTTTTTATAATTAATAGTGGAATCGACCTCCCGAACATGATCTATCTTCTCTAGGAAAATTTGATACTGTGCTATTGCATCATTATTTATTTTTTGCAAGTGTTTTGTATCAATAACTGCCCCGTTATCATTGTGAATTTGCTGCAGACACTCCGTTAGATTATCTATCACTTTCTGCTGCAATAATTTATTGGGCCGGTATAAGGCAACGAGAGTATCATAATAGTTTAATACCTCTGTTGCACCCGGGATCGTTGAGGCACGAGCTTTTTCAAGCTTGCTATAAATGGAAGAAGGTTTACCGGAATGTGAAGTATCATATAACTCAGCATTCGTGGAATCACTGGTGGCCTGTTTTGTTAACGGCGGATTGCTATTTCTGTCACAATGTTCTCTCCCATAATATGCCCGATAATACGTTTTGTCAATTTCTAAAGTTTTTGTATACTGAGCAATAGCGACAGGTATATCATTCTTACCATAATAGTAGCAGCCTGCCAGATCGTAATGAGATACTGCATCTTCCGGATTGATTTCCAATGCCTTTTTTAAGTCAGCAATCGCATTGTCGAATTGCAGCAGGTGCTCTTCAGCTTCGCCTGTCAGGTAATAAATTTGCCCGAGCTGGGGTTTATTTAAATCCTGAGTTAATTGCAATGACAGATACCGGGAAGAAATCTTAATTGTATTTTCATAGTCGTTCAGGAAAGAATAATAGTTAGCAAGCGTATAAAGTGCTATGTGATAATCAGGCCATATCGACAGGGACTTCTCTAAATCATTAATTATATCCGATGCAGGTTTATTTTGTTTAATTTCAATGACAGCCTTATTATTATAAGCAATGTAGTTTGCGGGATACAATTGCAGGGCTTTTTCAATTAAAAACTGCGCACTATCCAGGTTACCTGCTCTTATTAATGTATCGGTTTGCCTGGCCAAAAGGAAAGATATTGATTTAGGTGTTTTATCTTTTCGGTGATGGCAGCCTGAAATGAGAAAGGCAATAAGAATAACAATAGGCAATATATGAGCTGACCGAATCATTTTATAGAGCTTTACCGGCTTAACATTATTGCTAAAACTTTTTTTTAAAGATAAATCCGAAAAGACGAGTTGGGTAAAAAAACTTTTTAAGCCGATATCTTTAAAATTTACAATGGAGCAAAAACTTTTAAATCTATATCCTGAAAACTTAGGATATTCAAATTTTTTTAAAACATGTATATGAAAAACTTAGGTTAGATGAACGTATCCCCGGGTGTTCGTAGCATGCTTAAATAATTAGAGCGCTCTATCTTTTTAATTAAGAATATTGGCTTTATCATAACTCAAACGCGTACACGAAAAAATCTACTTCTTAACAACGTTTCGGCAATTGGCACCGGTATCTTCGCTCTCGGGGTTGAATTATAAAGAAAGTTTGCGTTGGACAGGAGCAATTTATTACACCAGTATGTTTGGCAATAATAACAATCGAAAATCAAAAAGGGCGCTTTGTTGTGTTTAGAGGAGATATGCGTTAAACTCAATAAAAAAAATCGGCTTATCTTTAAAAAGGTGTTTGAAGTTTTATTAATTATACCTGATCTATTTGTATGAGCGAACTAAACAAGTATGGAATCGGTTTTTGGATGGGAGGTGGCGTTTATAGCATAATAAATATGATTATGAATTATAAACATGCCGCCCAAAGCAATATTTTAATTTATAACTACTTAATAACAGGAGTTGCTGTCGTTGGTTTTATTTTGAATATGATCTTACTAAAGAGAACAAAAAAATGATAGGCCGGAACAAAAGGTATTTTGAGTGGGCTATAAGTTTCTGGACAGGAATTGGTCTTATGAGCATAATAAATGTTTGGAAAATTAATCAAAACCAACACGCACTTACATACTCCTGGATTATGTTTTCAATTTCAATAATTTTCATAAGTGTATCTGTATTTCTATACAATAGAAAAAACTAATAATCATGCTCATATACACCATTCCCGGCTATTAGAATGTTTAAATAATTAGAGAGCGCTACCCATAGTTTTTAATTAACCATATTGTCTTTATCATAACTCAAACGCCTACGCGAAAAAATTTACTTTTTAACAAAGTCTCCTGCGCCATGGAACGGCCTTCTTGTTATTCCTTAATAATTTCCGGCAATATTTTGTTAATAACTACTTCCTGCATTGCTTTTGGCTCTGTAACAGGAATTAAATGCCCGGAATGCTCAAACCAAAACAATTCTTTCTTTTGTGCCTTCACCTTTGTATAATATTGCTCAGTTATTGCAAAATTGGTTTGATGATCGGTGCGACCTGCAAAAAAATAAACCGGGCAATTGATCTTGGGAAGTGATTTGAAGAGGTTAATGTTGTTAGCTTCGGCAAAGAGTGAAATCATTTCCGGGTTATCTAAAAAGTACTTCTTAAAGGCAGTAGTGTCATCTATTGTTTCACCATTAAAAATTGACAGCCATTTCCTGTCGTAATAATTTTGTAGTCCATTCTCAAACGGAATTTTTACTTCTGCAAGTTCCTTAATAGCCTGGGTATTTTTTGTAGTTACAGCTTTTTGCTTCAATTCTTTAAGAGATATGCGCTCGCTTTCCCATTGGTTAATAGCCGGGCTCACCGCCATGTATGCATATAACAGGTCGGGGTGTTTGTCCGCCATATAAAATCCCAATACGGTTCCCCAGGACCAGCCCATTAAGAATAGTTTTTTCCGATTGAACTGTTTAAGCAAACTGCTTACCAATTCATAAGTATCGTTTTCGTAAAGCGCCACACTTAGTTTTGCCGGGGACGGATTAAGTTCTAAAGTTTTGCCACAATTCCGTTGATCCCATTGTACCACCACTAAATGTTTTTCCAGTTCACTGAGGTAAGCCTTACTTTCATCATAAATACCAGCAGAGCCGGGACCACCGGTTATGAAAAGGAACAAAGGCATGGAACGATCTTCGCCTTTCAGCGTAACTTCCTGTAATATTCCTCCAACACGAATTGTTTCAGTAGTATCAATTTTTGATTGTGCCCGACAATCAAAAACGATCATAATGCAGAAGGTTAGCAAAAAAAGCGAAATGTGCATTTGGCATTTCATACTAATTGATCTTTAATTATTTTATAAGTCATCATTTAAAGGTAGAATTATCCGGAACGTTCTTTCCAAAATATTTAAAGATGATACGATCATCCAATTCGCTTATGCCTCAATGTCGTTTTTTTCGGGGTGCCTGCATCACGTAAGTAGCAAAATAATTTTTATCTTGTGGTTATGACAATAAATGAGGCATTCGCAGACTTTATACACTCTAAAGATTTTAAGGAAATAACTAAGATGAAAAATAGTGAAGGGGGTAAGTATAGAGTTTATTTAGCCAGGTTTAATAGTGGAGAGTTAAAGGCGGGAGCAATAGCGGATTTATTAATTGCACATGGTTATGAAATACAAGCCGGTAAGGTTACGAAGAAACCGGGCCGTTAATTGAATAAGATTATGTACCGGCAACATGTTATACAGGGAACTAAAGCAAAAGACATTGAGAAAGCGGCCAACTTAATAAAGAGTTCACCTAATTATTTCGCTTACAAATTGGTGCGAATCTATAAAATGTAAAACAAATCGATATAAATGGAAACTACTGCTAAATACCATATATTTTTAGTATCGGGTTCAAAAGATCAGTTGCGAAGAGAAGATAACTTACATAGTAAAGATTTAATCGATACCCATATGGAATTTGATAGTGAATATTTAGCACAACAGTGGATCATTGAAAGATCAGAAAGAAACAATATCTATACTATCTTAAAAATATTCAGAACTACTTAACATGGTATATGTTTAGGCAAAACACAAATTGCTCTACATTTATAGAGACTATATTTTATGAAATATGAAGTAGAAAGTAAGTTTAAAGTTTATGAACTTAGGGAAACAGAAATTGGGTTTAATGGTACTCAGGATGCCTTAGCTAATACACATCGATATTTTGATAAGAAAGATGACGCTTATGAATGGATACTTCACCAAGGAACAGAGGGGGTAAAATACGCCATTTTAGAAGTTTCCATAAAGAAAAAGATTGATTAACCGTATGTGTAAAATAAACCTGGGCTTTGAGAATAATAAAATCGATTTTAGGACGGGTTAAAGTGTGGCAGCTCACCAATAAAACGAATAGACCGAAACCCTATACCTGAGCCCCAAATATGAATCTGTAATAACAGAATATCCGCAATTTTTTACAGCTACCATTTTTGGAAAAGTTACTTAAACCGAAAAGTAAAAAAACATAGTCATAAACATTCGTCGTTTTCTTGTAGAAAACAACAGAGTAAAAGGGAATGCCTTTGCAATGATGGATAATCATATTCATTGTTCTGGCAGATGACGGCAGGTTTAGTCTTGCGAAGACCTTTGATAATTATTTCAAACTTTTGGTTTTTCAAAAAGCAAGTATCATGAAAGCAGCAGTAATAAATAATTTCGCGAGAAGCGCCGAAATATCAGGATTTCGCAGATCTGTTACCGGTAAATGATGAAACGCTCATAACCGTAAAAGCCGTAGTACTTGAAAATTTCGAAAAAGGAGTAGCCAGCGGGGCGCATTATTCCAGCAGGCACCTCTATCTAAAATTTCCCGCTATTGTCGGGCATAGGGGAACGGAATGATACCCGGCGGTGCGCTCGTAAGTTTTAACATCGGAGCAATAACGCCGCCTTACGGCTCAGATAGCAGTTCAAGACAACGCGAGATAGTTAAACTACTACAAATTAAGTACATAATTAATTGCTGCATTTATTGATATTTACCAATCAATAGCCAACTCCTGTAAAATACCATTCCCCAATACACATATTTTTTTTATAAATAAACTTACCAACATGAAAATGAAAATTTTACTAGAATTCTTATTGGGCTTATTGATTTTTGGCAACACCTACGCTACCGAAACAGAACCTAATAACACCCCTGCCCAGGCAAATGTGCTTCCTTTAAATGGAAGTAATAGTGGAATTATTAATCCTGCTGGCGATGTTGACTTTTATAAAGTAACTACTAATGCTGATGGCCAGTTAAACATTACATTAACTCCGTTATCCGGAAAATATATGTGGATTTATCTATATGATAATGATGGCGTTACGCTATTAACTTCTAATAACGCAAATGGAACATTTACAGTAAGCCAGGATGGTCTTGCAGCCGGTACCTATTATATAGAGGTAAACTGTTATTATAATACAGATACTTCAAGCTATACTATTTCTAATACCCTTACGCCGGCATCTGTCGCTAATGACACAGAGCCGGATAGCACCATTGCCCAGGCTAACACACTTCCTGTAAACAGCACTACCACGGGCCATATAGATTACTATTATAACAACCACCGTGATTCTGTGGATTGGTATAAAATAACTACTTCCGCGGATGGATTGCTGCAGCTCAAGCTTACTTCAAATAATGGCCAGTATGTTTGGGCTTATTTATTCGATAATGATGGAAAAACTGTATTAAACTCCAATAATTTTAATGCTACCGGTTATATTAATACGGATGGATTGGCAGCAGGTACTTATTACGTAAGAATTAATACTTATTATAATACAGGCTTTGCTCCTTACACTTTAACTGATAGTTTGTTTTCTCCAACGCAAGCAAATGACGCAGAGCCTGACAGTACAGTTGCCTTAGCTCTTAACCTTCCTGTTAACGATAGCACCACTGGCCATATAAATTATTACTATAACAATCACCGTGATTCGGCTGATTGGTATAAAATAACCACTGCTGCCGATGGACTGCTGCAACTTAAGCTTACTTCAAATAATGGTCAATATGTTTGGGCTTATTTATACGATCATGACGGAATGACTGTATTAAACTCGAATAATTTTAATGGTACAGGCTACATTAATACGGATGGATTGGCAGCAGGTACTTATTACGTAAGAATTAATACTTACTATAATACCGGCTTCGCGCCTTATACCTTAACGGACAGTTTGTTTTCGCCAGCGCAAGCCAATGATAAAGAGCCTGACAGTACGGTTGCTTTAGCGCTCAATCTTCCTGTTAACAGCACTACTACGGGGCATATAGATTATTATTACAACAACCACCGGGATTCTGTGGATTGGTACAAAATAACCACTACTGCTGATGGACTGCTGCAACTTAAGCTTACTTCAAATAATGGCCAATATGTTTGGGCTTATTTATACGATCATGACGGAACAACTTTATTAAACTCCAATGATTTTAATGGTACGGGCTACATTAATACGGATGGACTAGCCTCAGGGACTTATTATGTAAGAATTAATACTTATTATAATAACGGCTTTGCACCTTATACTTTAACGGATAGTTTGTTTACTTATAATAAAGTGGATTCAGAACCAAATGGCTATTTTAACCAGGCACAAACAATTCCTGCTAACCGCACAATAACAGGCCATGTGGATTTTTATTATAACGATGTAAGGGATACTGTTGATACCTGGAAAGTGAATTACACCGGCACCAATGGCAATCTCAATCTCACACTTAATTTATTACCTCATAATATTGATGGATCTTTGAATTATACCTGGTTCCAGGTTTATAAGGATACTTCTGCGGCACCTATTTTTAGTAATAATTTCAATACTTCTTCCACAGCAATTAATTTAACCGGGCTTTCACAGGGCTATTACTATATAAAAGTCTTTGAATATTATAATACAAACTTTGAGGCTTATTCCATCACTGATTCTTTTATACAAGTAAATACAGCCACTATAACTCTCGCTAAAGCCTACTCCTCTTCGACGGCTTGCGGCAGTGATAGCCTTACGTACAATTTAGGAGCAAGCAGTGCACCCTATACGGTAAGACTTTACAAAGACGGTGGAATAATTGATAGCCTGATTACTAATTCCGCTACAGCGTCATTTACCGGTTTAAATGATGGCAACTATTATGCAACAGTATATGGAGACGGCGCGACAGATAGTGCTTACAGTAAAACGGGCAGCACCCAATTTTTGCCGCCAACGCTGACTGGTTTAACTACAACAAATGTGGGCGCACATGCTGCTACGCTTAACTTTGCGGCACTAAGTTGTGTACAAAACTATACCATCGAATACAAGATAACCGGCACTTCCACTTATACTACTTTAAATACAAATGCAAATGGCACCTACACGCTTTCCGGGCTTAATTCAAATACCACGTACACCTGGAGAATTGAATCCATTGACGCAACAAATGGGTTGACGGGTAATTTTTCTGATACTGCTAACTTTACAACGCTATCAGCATTGCCTGTTACTTTCCTTAATTTTGACGGAGTGTTAATTGATAGTAAAGCACAGCTAACATGGAGCACTGCAACTGAACTTAATAACAAGGGTTTCGAGGTACAAAAAAGCACAGATGGTCAGAATTTTACCGCTATTGGTTTTGTAAAGGGCAATGGCAATTCATATGTTATAAATACTTATAATTTTATTGATGTGAAAGTATTGAGCGGCCACAATTATTACCGTTTGAAACAGGAGGATATTGATGACAACTTTAATTATTCATCTACCATCCGTCTTGATTTTAAACGCTTTGACTGGGCTGTTTTTGGAAACCCTGTTACACCCAATAGCTGGATCCAGTTACAGCTTGCCAATACATCTCACGTTGCTATCCAGGTAATGACAATAGATGGTAATATTATTAAAACCATCGATAAAGGAACTATAAATGAAGGCACTTACAGTATTCCTTTGAATTTAAGTAATGTTGCTTCAGGCGTTTATATAGTCAGATTGATCACTGATAACCAGAGCTTCTCCAAGGAGATTATTAAATAATATCACGCTAATGAAAACTAAAGCCTCCTTCGGGAGGCTTTTTGTCAATTCGCGAATGGAGACACTAAGAATTGGTTCCCCGGGGCACGAGCCGGGGTTCGGCAGCACCGGCAATAATAAAAGCGGTGCCGCTGTATGCAAGCGCTAAAAATGCGCTGGTAACTTCACCTCCCGTATCAGCAAAATGGGCAGCGACAACATACGGAATATGGAGAATGATAAACCAAATAAAAATCATTGTCCCTAAAAGAGCGGCGACGAGCCTGACCCTGATTTTTAAAATAATTGCAATGCCTGACCCGAATAATGCGACGCCTGCAAAATAAATCCAGAATATATGATTAGGTATCCACGATGGAACGTAGTCTGCAGCATCTTTTGCATAAAGAAAATGATCAATGCCAAAACTGGTAATTGTTAAGGCAAAGAAAATAGTACCGAAAGGTATTAGCTTCGCCAGAAACCTGATAAGAGCTTTTTCATTTTTTCCCGGGAAGCAACCCGCAATTACAAATGCTCCACAGGATAATGCCAATTCTTTTTCTGCGTTCTCCCAGTCGCCTAACTGCATAAATTTTGGGCTATCGATTAGTTGATATGGAATAAAGTAAAAGCAAAATATTAATAGAAAAATACCAGCTAACAAGAGGGAAATCGTCCTGATCTTTTTTTCAAAAACTATACAGGCTCCTGCCAAAATGAGCATGGCTCCGAAAATATAAGAGACCATTGCAAGACCTGGGATCCAGGAATGGTTTGGCGGTATTAGCATATAGGGAAAATCAGCATAATAAATAGTCAGAAATCCTATCCCTGCTACACTAATACCATAGAATTTACCACCGAAAGAAAACAGATTGCCCATTAATAACACCATTTTAGTTTTTGGATAAATAGAGAGATCTTTTTCAGGCGGCTGTCCGACCCCGCATTCCACAATCATAATTTAACCAGATAATGGGTAAGTATTTTAAACTCAATCACCAATCCTGGCGGCAACACGCGCGCTGTTGACAAGCTATTACTATAACTTAATTGCAACGAATCCCTTCATTCCGCAAAAATCGTGCGCTATTATATTTCCAATCTTCCGGTTTTATCCGGGCACAGAAACTTCCCGTCCCGATCATTCTATAACTTCCTTCTTGAATTCAGTATAGTATTTACCACGACTTTTTTGACCGACTTGATTCCATAATGTTTGTAAATTTATCGGAATTTCCTGTCCGTTACAATTAGGTCATTCCGTACTACGATGGGTGGAGTAGTCATTATTAGTAATTTGTCCATATTCTTTGAGAAAATATTGTTTAATATTGATATTTTTAGTAGGAAAATATAACGAGATAAATAGATTGAATAATAATCTTTTTCATTACGCAAAGAATGTGTTTTATGATAAAAAAAATACTGTTGGGTTTATTGATTGTCCTTATTGTAATCCAATTTATTAAACCACAAAAAAATATACATCCCGGGCCACAGCCTGCAGACATTTCTACACTCTACGCTGTTCCTCCAGATGTTGATTCGCTACTCGTTATAGCCTGTAAGGATTGCCACAGTAATAACACACGATATCCCTGGTACAATAATTTTCAACCGGTAGCGTGGTTTTTAGCAAATCATGTTAAGGATGGAACAAGATCTTTTAATTTGAATGAGTTTGTAACTTATCCGGTGGCAAGACGGTACGATAAAATAGAAGAAATAAAAAAGCAAATTGACAAAGGTGACATGCCTCTTTCTTCTTATACACTTATTCATAGAGACGCAATATTAACCAATGCAGAAAAAATTAAGATTATTACATGGAGTGAAAATATTCGTAAGGATATGGAAGCCAAATATCCAAAAGACAGTTTGATCCAAAAGCACAAGCCCGGACCACCTCCTGCCGCCGGTTAGCATTCTTTTAACTTGGCTGAATAGCTGAATGGCGACCTGCATTTAACACCAACAGAGTTGAACCCAACGCTCCAATAAATAATATTACAAATGCAAACTTTCGCATTACCCATATATTCGTTTAGCGCTTACAACAGTATAAATATAATAAAATGGCTGCATAATTGCAGCCTTGAAAACTTATGTAATTTAATTTTAGAAAGAAATAATACTCAATGCTTCAATTATTAATCTTTACAAGTCTGGTGTCAATAAGTGCAGCTATTATAGTCCATAAACGGAAGAATAAACAACCTTAGTTCCATATGAATATAGTTATCAGGATTTATCTCATTTAATGAAACAATATGAACAACGAAGTAAAAGCAGAAATTGTAGCTGAAAATATAATCAATCAATTCAATGATTTTTATAATGGCAGTAATTGGGTCAGCAGGAATTTTAAAGAAAGAATTCTTCCACTCAGTGAAGATATTGCGCGTAAGAAAATAGTAAATCATTCTCATTCCGTAGAACAATTAACGGCACATATAATTGCCTGGCGAAACTTTGGTTTTCAAAAATTAGCAGGTAATGATGATTATGATATTGAAGACAATTCATTAGCTGACTGGCCTGTAACATCTAACTGGAGCAGTGTGCAGCAGGAATTCGATACAATGCATTGCAATCTTATTAATGCTGTAAAAAATTTCCCATTACGAAAATGGGATGAGCAAGTTCCTTTAAGAAGATATTCATTTACCTACCTTTTAAATGGAATTGTTCAGCATGATTATTATCATTATGGGCAAATAGCCTCGTTACTGGCAGCGATAGAAAGAGAAAAATAAATGGTACAAGTTAATTTATAAATTATGCACTCAGCAAATTGTATCTCCCGGGCTGCAGATTTACAATAGTTATTCATTATGTGTATAAGTTCTAACGGGACAAATGATTATATTTCCTCATGACTTTAAAACAAAAAGTACATCAGCACTATCTCCAGCTTGTGAATGATAAAATAAGTTTGCTCCAACAGGTTTTGGCAGACTTAAAAGAAAGTGGTGCCAATGAAACAAAAAGCACTGCCGGCGATAAACACGAAACGGCTTTAGCAATGCTCCAAATCGAACAGCAAAATAAACGGGAACAATTAGCACAGGTAATTGCGCAAAAAATAATAGTAGAAAAAATTAACCCCATAATTGTTGCAGCTATAGTGGTAAGCGGCAGCCTGGTAAAAACTAATAAAGGTTATTTGTTTATGAGCGTTGCATTAGGTAAAGCCATTGTTGAAGGAATAACATTGACGGCATTGTCGCCTCAATCGCCCTTAGGGAAACAGTTGATGGGATTAAAAGCAACCGACACAGCAATTATTAACAACAAAAGCTATTATATTGAAGCGATTGAGTAATCATCTGTCGCGGTTGGTTATTTTTTCTGCGTCAATAGTTGTTCGCCCTTTTTTGAAAGCCCAACCATTTATCTAACGGCTCATGAACTTTATTGGGCGCAAGACAAACAAAGACAAGAGAATGCTATACAAAACATAGGCTGCAAAAATGAATTACATAAACGGTAATGCGCGCGTGGCAGGGTAATGTAAATTGCTAAACAAAATTTATAAACTTTGTCCATGCATAATCACGCGGTTCGGTCTCACAATTTCTGGATAGTTAAATCGCCTGTTGTTTGTTTTTTTCTGAGCGTGGTGCTTTTATTGGTATCGTGCGGCAATACGCCACCGGCAGAGCACTACGGTTTCATTACATTACTCGGCCGCGATACCATTTCCGTAGAAAGTATCGCCAGGCAGGGCAATATTATAACAAGCGATGAAGTTGACCGGTTTCCGCGCGTACGGCTGCGGCATACTGTCATTGAGGTTGCATCAGACGGTAGTATCCGGCGCCTTGTTATGGACATTCACACTCCCAGTGAGACGGCGAATCAGCGCGAACGAAAGGTGATCGCCGAAGTTACCACGGACTCAGTGCACATTTCTAAGACGGATGGCACGGGAACGTTGCATCGCGCCTTCGCAACCAGCGGGGCCATAGTAGTGGCACACGTGCCCCAAATGTATAGCCTCTATGAACTTTACTTCGCCGCAGCATTGAAGCATGCTGCGGCATCAAAGCTTGCGGCTGGCACCGCCGTCCCCATGCGGCAATTTTATATAGACAGAGAGTTCGACCGGTTTCCGCTGGGCAGCGCCCTTGTAACACCGCTTGGTGATGGCAAGGTGGATATTACGCATGACTGGTTGTCCGGTACCGGGGAGGCAACAATGGACTCGCTTTACCACATGCTCAGCTATTCAGGCTCCCGGACAACATATAAGGTCGAGGTAAGCCGCCTTACCACGCCGCCAGACATCAAAAGCATCGCTAACCGGTTTGAGGCCATGGAGGCGAAGACCGGCATCGTCAGGCAATTGAGTGTAAGAGATACCATGCGGGCACAAATTGGCAATGTGATGTTCACCGTTGACTATGGCCGGCCACTTTTGCGTGGACGCAAACTGCTGGGTGAGGTGTTGCCCTACGATCGTGTGTGGCGAACAGGCGCAAATGAGGCGACGCAGTTTACTACATCGGCCCCGATACAGCTCGCCGGCATGCACGTGCCTGCAGGAACGTACACGCTGTGGACTGTTCCACATACGGATGGAGTCGATCTGATTGTGAACAGGCAGGCAGGGCAGTGGGGCACCGAATACGATGGCTCACGAAACCTGGGCATAGCAAGGATTGCGACCGAGACCCTTTCCACGCCAGTGGAAGCGTTCACCATTTCAATCACTCCGGACGATACACAGCACGGAACTTTGGTAATGGAATGGGGTTTCTTCAGATGGACCGCGACAATTGATGTACGGTGAGCAGTTTGTTGACCGGGCGTATAATTTTGACTATTTCCCTGTGTAAGTCCAATTTTTGTTCGTTTCAACGAAACGCTTGTTTTATGGCTTGCAACAGGAATCACGAAGAAATGCCAGCCCATACAAAAGAAATCTTCGTTTATGCGACAGTGTTAGCCTCTTATCAACCTGCAGCGCCATGCTATGAAAAAAGGATTTGAAATTCAACTGCCTTTCATTGCCCCCATTAAGATGAAAAAAAAATAAAGGTTGAAACTCCGGCAGAAGCGGGTTTATGTTTGAAATAAAAATAGTGGTAAAATGTCTGTTTAACCACTTCTAACCCCAGCCATAATACGATCCAAAAGGATTTAAGATGTAGTGAAAAATACACAGCCGTAATTTTTTCACGAGCCGTGCCTTAAACTCTCAGCAGTGAGTGTGGGTGTTACGAAAAACATGCATCATTTGGAAAAGAGTTATAGATTTTCAGTAAATTAGTGAATGAGCTTAGTAAACCTTTTTTTTAAATGAAAAAAAATATCATTATCTCTCTTATTGTGATAGCAGTGATCATTATTGGATATTTTATTTTATTTCATTTAAAGTCGGGCAGTAAAAAAATTAATTCACAAACACAAACTGAACATTCTATTGCGGTGCTTCCATTTGTCAACGTCAGTAATGATCCCGGACAGGAGTATTTTAGCGATGGGCTTACAGAAGGAATTGTTAACTCGCTGGGGCATTGGAAGGATTTGAAAGTATGCGCTATGAGTTCTTCACTAAAATTTAGTGGAAAGGATGTAAGTATAAAAGATGTGGCAAAAAAATTAAATGTAGGAATTATCATGGAAGGAACTGTTCAAAGACAACAAGACAAAGTCTTCATAACGGTACAACTATTTAATGCAACCGACAGCGTTATTATTTTGTCAGAACACTATGATGAAAATATGAGCGACATTTTTGCGCTCGAGGATAAAATTGCAAGCGCTGTTGCCGAAAAATTAAAAGTCACCGGCGTTAATAATAGCTCCTATCTTACTGCGAAAAATACTGCAAATGCAGGAGCATACGAATTGTACTTAAAAGGGCGTTCGTTCCTGAATTTGGGAAATCCCCCAAATCTGAAAAAAGCGATTGAACTTTTTCAACAGGCAATAGCTCTTGACTCACGCTTTGCAAGGGCTTATTCAGGGTTGGCTGATTCTTACAATGCCATGGGTTATTCAAGTTTTATTTCTCCAAAAGAAGCATTTCCAAAGGCTCTTGAGGCTGCTACAAAAGCGATACAGCTTGATTCAACATTAGCTGAGCCACATGCATCAATTGGCTTTTGCAAATTTTATTATGACTGGGATTGGGCAGCAGCGGAACAGGAATTTCGAATTGCCATATCGCTGAATCCAAACTATGCGCTTGCCTATAAATGGTATGGATATTACCTTACTGCGATGGAAAGATATGATGAAGCTGATATCATTTTAAACAAAGCAGCCGGGCTTGATCCTCTTTCAGTACCGATAAGGACCGATATAGGATTTAGTCTTTACTACCGGCGTAATTATGACGAGGCTATAAAAAAATTACAGGAAGCATTGCAGATGAATCCAAAGTATCCTCTTGCACATCTTTGGCTTGGGCGCTCGTACCAGGCAAAAAAAATGTATCCGCAGGCAATTGATGAATTTAAAAGTGCTTTATTGGTAACACCCAATTGGCCGGTTGGGCTTGCCCAGATTGGAAATGTATATGGAGTGTCTGGTAATAAAATGGAAGGGCAAAGAACGTTAGACACATTACTTTCAATATCTGTGAAGCAATTTGTTACAGCTTACGGAATGGCGTTAGTCTATGTAGGACTTAATAGAAATGACCAGGCTTTGCAATGGTTGAATACTGCTTACCAGGAGCGTTCTAACTGGCTGGTATGGGTAAAAAGTGACCCCCGCTGGAACCCGATACGGCAAGATAAAAGATTTATTCGGTTGGCCTCAAATGTTGGACTACCTCAATGATTAATGAAATAAAAATCAATTATCTTTAGTTAAACTGTAATCCATTTATACCATTATGCCTGGTCACTACTTTACCCGTTCCAGGTTTGTATTAAAAATCAGAAAAGATATCTTCTTAAAATGGTTCTGTCTTTTGTTCGCGGTCGTGCCTTTATGTTTTTTTTCTTTTGCACAAAGAACAAAAATTGATAGCCTGAAAAAAGCGCTGCCTTCTTTGCATGATAGTGCGGCCATAGACTGCCTGAATATTTTAAGCCTGTTATATTCTTACTTAAATGTTGATACTGCAAATTTTTATGCAGAAAAAGCATATAGTGAATCAGCAGGTATTAATTATTTAAGAGGAAAGGCAATGTCCTTAAATAACTCTGCCCGTATTGCAGGCCATGGGTTTCACGATTTTCCAGAGCAGCAAAAAATCAGCGTTCAAATTATTCAATTATATAAAAATGGGAAAGATGAGAAGGTAATAGCTGAAGCTTTTATGAATCTTGCATTGGCTTTTTTTTGCCAGGGTAATTTCGATAGTTCGGTAGAAGCGTGTAATGCAGTGGTTAACATTTCTAAAAAAAATGGTAATAAGAAGGAGTCAGGTGAATCTCTTGCCATATTAGGGTGCATCAATCTGGAAACAGGCAATTATGAAAAAGCTTTTGAATGCTTTAATGAAAGCCTTGGAATTTTTAAAAGCATTAATGATTCTTATAACACTTCCATTTTATTGGCTAAGATCGGCGACCTGTATCGCCTGGCAGGTGATCAAAAAACTGCGCTAAGCTTTTATTTTCAAAGTTTGGAATATCCTAAAGGCACCTCATTGCAATGGAATCCTTTGGTTGATTTAGGTGATACCTACTATTCACTTCAACCGGAAGATTCAACATCAGACGCGCAGGAAAAATATGTGCAAACTATTAAGTCGTTAACGGTCAAAAGCAATTATATCGCTTATCCTAAAATCAGGATTGCTGAAATGAATATTGCCTATAAAGAATACAATAAAGCCATTGTGATGCTTATTGATGAATTAAAACTTTCTGAAAAAAATAATGATAAGAACCAGACGATGCGTTTATTACTTGACTTAGGGAAAGCTTATGAAGGAAAAAAAGATTTTACGAAAGCATTTTATTATACCAATGATCTTTTACAAAATGCGAAGGAGCACAACCTGAAGCAATATATCCGCGATGGCTATCAATTAATGTCCGGTTTATATGATAGCCTGCATAAGGTTGACAGCGCCTATTTTTATTACAGGCAATACACTTCAATGAAAGATTCAGTGGCATTTGGCGAATTCAGTAAAAAGTTATCTGTTTACATTGCGGCTACAGAAAATGATAAAAAGCAAGGACAGATATTAATACTCAACAATCAAAAGCTAATTGGTCAGCAGCAGTTACAACTCAGCGGGCAACAATTAAAAAGTGAATCATTTTTAAAAAATATTCTTCTTACAGGTGTGCTGATTTTAATATTGCTCGGTTTTATAATTTTCAGAAATATCTCACTAAAAAGAAAGAATGAAGCAAGCCGGCATGAAATAGTAGAAAAAGAATTAACTCTGCAAAAACTGGAGAGTGAAAGGACTAAAATTGAATTAAAGCAGCAAGCTACCGAACTAGAATTGCAGGCGCTTCGTGCCCAAATGAACCCTCATTTTATTTTCAACTGCCTCAATTCCATCAACAGGTTTATCATTACAAAAGAAACAACCAAAGCCGCAGACCATCTAACCAAATTCGCAAAGCTCATTCGGATTGTTTTACAACAATCGGGTAAACCATTAATTCCGCTTGAAGACGAATTGTATTGCCTGCAATTATACATGGATCTTGAGGCCTTGCGTTTTGAAATTCCATTTCATTATGTAATTAATTGTAATGGAATTAATACCTCGGCTGTTATGATACCATCATTATTAATTCAGCCTTTTGTTGAAAATGCTATATGGCATGGCTTACATCCAAAAGAAAATACGAAAAGACTATAGAAGACGATGGCAGAATTAATATTGATTTTGAGCTTCATGATGACATAGTTTATTGCAGTATTTCGGACAATGGTATTGGAAGAATTAACGCTGCCAAACTGGACAAAGAGGATAACGGTTTTGAGAAGAAATCATTGGGTATTGAGCTTACCCACCACCGCTTACAACTGTTTGAATCTTCTTTGCACGGGGATGATGCTATGATCGTAATTAAGGATATTACCAATGAAGCAGGACAAAATGCAGGTACATGTGTTCATATTAAAATTCCTGTAAAATCTACTTAAGCTAAGTATATTTAAGTAATGATTCGTGCATTAATTATAGACGACGAAAAACATTGTTGCGATAACCTGCAGTGGCAGTTAAAAACATATTGCCCCGAAATTGATGTGGTTAGTACATGTAACAACGCAGAAAAAGCCATACAGCAAATTCGTCATCATCAGCCACAGCTTATATTTCTTGATGTGGAAATGCCCGGTATGAGCGGCTTTGAGATGCTTGAGAATTTAAAGGAAATCAATTTTGATATCATTTTTACTACTGCTTTTGATCAGTATGCTATACGTGCTATTAAATTTGGTGCATTGGATTATCTTATAAAACCAATCGATAAAGATGAATTGCTGCAAGCGGTAAATAAATTTCTCAATCGCACACAACGCGATTCATTAAAACAGCTCAACGCTCTTCTTACTCACATCAAAAAGAGCAGTGATCTTTCATTTCAAAAAATTGCATTACCCACCTTACATGGTTATGAATTAGTTTCTCTTAATACTATCATGTTCTGCGAAAGCAGCAGTAATTACACAAATATCCGGCTCAACGATGGGCAACATTTGCTTATTTCACGCACTTTAAAAGATGTACAGGACCTGCTTGACATGCAACCTTTCTTCCGGGTGCATAATTCTTATATTGTAAATCTTCAATACGCTATTCGATATGTAAAAGGCGAAGGCGGCTTCCTGGTATTAAATAATGATGTTAATATTCCGGTCGCACGTTCTAAAAAAGACGAGCTCCTCAAACTAATTACCCATCTTTCAGTATAACCTAAGCTCTGATTTTTACTGATCTCTCATTCATTTCCGCAAACGCCTCATTCGCGTGTCAAACGGTATTATTATTCATATAGATTTAATTTTTAAACAAAATATTAAATTATAAAATGATTATTATGAAAACAAAAATTACAGCAAAGAGCATCGTAAAGCTCGCTTTTATCACTTCATTAATTATATCTTTTGTCGGTTGCAAAAAAGATATAATCCCCCCTGCTGATAAGCCCTATGATCTTGATGTAAATCTATCTGGCTCGGGTAAAGATTTCCATGGCTCAGGGTTTATTAAGTTCCGTCAGGATCCTGATACGGCGCGCATTGTTGATCTGGACACATGGGTTTCCGGCCTTGCGCCCGATCATGCATACCAGCTTCAGCGCGCGGTAAATCCAATTGCAGACCCTACAGGTTGTTCAAGCACCGCATGGCTTACACTTGGTTTAGGACTTACCCCACAGTCCATCCATACAGATAGTCATGGCTATGGCCAGGCAGATTTGTGGCGGAATGTTTCATCCGTAGCACGCGGCACGCAATTCCATATTCATTTCCAGGTAATTGACTCTTTGACCCAGGCACCAGTGCTCTCCAGTGATTGCTTCGAATATACAGTGAGGTAAATATTTCAAACATAATAAAACGGAATGGTTATCCTTGGCGCCCAGGATAATCATTACCTAACTGTATTTTCTTAGTACCTTAACAGGACAATAATACAAAGCGTGAAAAAGCTTGCAATTTTTATCACTTTATTTATTATTTATGACAACGCAGCCAAGTCGCAGGGTTGTGTTGTTATTCGCAACATTGCAGGGTTTGGACAATTTGCCCAGTTGGGTTATAACCAACAAGGCAAAAAGTGGATGGTGAATGCAGATATTCGCTATTTCAGATCAAAACAGCCGTTTAAGGATTCCCATAAGATCCCGATAAACCCGGATCCGTCTCAGCAAAACGTGAATTATAATTACACACTTAATCTATCACTTATACGATTATTGGATAACGGCTGGGCACTGGCTATGGATATGCCGGTTTCCTCTAATAGTCTTACATCAAGGGCGGAACATTTGTCGGGAGACCGGCATACGACCAGTGCCTTTGGTTTGGGAGATATCAGAATCACTGCCTATAAATGGCTGCGCAGGCAGGAAGATGCACAGAAATGGAATATTCAGGCGGGGCTTGGTTTGAAATTGCCCTCCGGTGATTATAAATGCGAGGATTACTTTTATAATGATCCTTTACACAAAACAGTAGGAGAGCTGGAACCGGTAGATCCCTCGGTTCAATTAGGCGATGGGGGAACAGGCATTACTACGGAACTCAATGGCTTCTACCTTCTCAGCAAGAGCTTTAGCTTTTATGGAAATGCCTTTTATCTTATCAATCCCAAGGATCAAAATGGGGTTTCCTCCTTGAAGGGGCATCCGGCAGATTCGACTAACGATGGCCTTAATGGCGCTTACGCAAGTGAAGCAACCTTAACGGTGAACAGTGTTCCCGACAATTATACTTTGAGATTTGGAATTAATTTTACTTATAAGCAACTTGTGGTAATCGCTGGATTGCGCTATGAGGGAGTTCCGAAGTACGATCTCATAGGGGAGAATCACGGACTTCGCCGCCCAGGACAGGTTTCTTCCGTTGAAACCGGCGTACAGTATAAAATGAAGAGTGGATTTGTTTATGTATTCGTGCCAATAGCTTACAAGCGAAGTTTACGGCAAAGTATACCAGATCAAGTTCAAAGTAAGCTTCAAGGAAAATACGAAAGTACTTCAGGTCGCATACCGTCTTCTACCTGCATTATCGGCTACTCTTTTCTTTTTTGATATTCCGTGGCGGCCTTCAACGGAGATTATCTTTCTTCCCGACTCATGCTACATTAAGGTTTTCTTCAAACTTCAAAACATCCGGATATATTGTTTGCATAAGTTAGAATAGCACGCATGAAATAAATTATTTATTAAATGATGCTAACGGAGCCGGCAACACGCAGTTATTTCCGACTATCGGAATAGCCTGTCTTTTTCGTATTACAATATCGCAAATTCCGGCATGGAACTGGTTTTACCGCTGCTGCTTTTTTAAAAGTATTCGCCTCTTAACATTTTTTAGCTGACTTATTAACGTTTTATTTTTTTACCTGGACATAGAAATACTGTCTGATATACAGAAACATTCTTAAACCACTAAAAACAAAAAAGATGAAAGCGATCAGACAACTTAAAAAGTTTTTTAACTCAGAGTTCTGGGACTTTGCTACACCCTCTAATTTCGAATGGATTTATAATTGATCATTCTCCGGAAGGGCTAAAATTTGGTTGAATTAGTGTATCAACATCGAAAAAAAATTTACGAAACCCTCATCCATTTGAGCGCTCCAATACTCCTTGGCGTTGCGCCGACAGGTAAATGTTTTTCATGTCAGTTTGCCAGTAAAGAATATTGGCTTTATAGTTGATTTATTAATTTGAATAAATACGATATAATATGTCAAGCGAAAAAGCAATATTAGCTGGTGGCTGTTTTTGGGGAATGGAAGGATTGATAAGAGAACTTCCCGGAGTAACATCAACCGTTGTTGGTTATACCGGGCGGAGATGTAAAAAATGCAACCTACCGGAATCATGGCAATCACGCCGAAGCCATTGCTGTCACTTTCGATCCCGAAAAGCTATCCTATCGCAAGCTACTTGAGTTTTTTTTCCAGATCCACAATCCTGCCACCAAAAACAGGCAGGGAAATGACGTCGGCACTTCTTACCGGTCTGCCATTTTTTTTCTAAATGAAGATCAAAAGAAGACGGCGCAGGATTTAATCAGTGAAATGAATGTTTCAGGCAAATGGCCGGGAACCATCGTGACTGAAGTGTCTCCCGCATCAGACTTTTGGGATGCTGAAGAAGAACATCAGAATTATTTACAAAAACATCCCTATGGTTACACGTGTCATTATATACGTCCTGAATGGCAATTACATCAATTGAGTAAAGCGTAGATGAACGCTACACACGCAATAATACTTTATCATCCAGACATGGAAATCATAACCAACTGGTCATACATCTGTACGACATAACTGTAACGGCTATACGCAATAACTTTTTATTCGCTTTGATGTTAATTTTAAGTCGCACTGACTGTTGCGATTACTTCCAATTATCGAAATAATCCTGCTTTTGTCTTCTTACATTATCCGGATCACTGGTACCGCGGCCAAAGTCTGACCCATAAGCTTTTTTTGGATAGAAGGCATTTTGAGGCCCAGCCTGGTTATGGCTTTTTTCGTGATCACGAGCGTGAACGTGGCTGTGCTGTACACGCTTACGTGGGAGATTGTGTTGCATGGAAAAGTATTTATAATGATCAAGCAAATCCTATCAATAGGAGCAAAGAACGTGCCTTGTTGATTTCCCTCAGTTCCGTGGTTTCGATTAAAAAAAATTATCTTATTTAATCCGCAAGTGTAAAAAAAGTTGTTTTCAAGCCGCTCCATTGTTAGAGGCTTTTCGGAAAAGCTCTATTTCAAATTTACCGCGGGTCCTCTAAAAAATCTGAAAAGCTTTTGTGTCCTGGTGATTGGGCAATAGGATTATATATAAAAAGGTGGCTCGTTTCGAGGCCACCGTTTTATAATAAAGAAATATATAACCGATGTTAATTCTGTCGAATCAAACCAGGTCAAATCGATCAAGATTCATCACCTTAACCCAGGCCGCCACAAAATCCTGGACAAACTTCTCCTGACCATCCGAACATGCATACACTTCAGCAATCGCACGCAATTCAGAATTGGAACCGAAGATAAGATCGACACGAGTGCCTGTCCATTTGATCTCACCTGTCTTGCGATCGCTCCCCACAAAAACATTCTGAGAATCAGTAGTTGCTTTCCATGTGGTGCCCATATCAAGTAGGTTTACGAAAAAGTCGTTGGTAAGTGATCCCGGATGTTTTGTAAAAACACCGTGTTGGGATTGGCCAAAATTTGTGTTAAGCATGCGCAGGCCGCCTACAAGTACCGTCATTTCGGGTGCGGTTAATGTTAACAGTTGTGCTTTGTCCACCAGCATTTCCTCTGCGGATGAACTGTGCCGGTTACTCACATAATTTCGGAAGCCATCTGCAGCCGGCTCAAGGACACTAAATGATTCCACATCGGTTTGTTCCTGCGACGCATCAGCACGGCCCGGCGTGAAAGGAACTTTTATCTCATGTCCTCCATCCTTTGCTGCCTGTTCGATAGCGACGCATCCGCCGAGAACGATTAGGTCAGCGATCGATAGCATCTTATTGCCTGACTGGCCATCATTAAATTCTTTTTGTATGCTCCCGAGCGTATTCAATACTTTGGCCAGTTCACCCGGGTTGTTTACTTCCCAATCTTTTTGGGGAGCCAGGCGAACGCGTGCACCATTTGCGCCCCCACGTTTATCGGAGCCACGGAAAGTAGAAGCAGATGCCCACGCAGTTGAAACTAATTGGGAAACGGAAAGCCTCTGAAGAAAATATCTTACTTTTTAATGAAGCAATGTCGTTTTCGTCAACCAGCTCGTGAGTAACTTCGGGAATGGGATCTTGCCATATGAAATCTTCCGCAGGCACTTCCGGCCCGAGATAACGGGCTTTCGGGCCCATATCACGATGTACCAGCTTGAACCATGCCTTGGCGAATGCATCTGCAAATTCTTCAGGGTTCTCATAAAAATGCCTTGAAACTTTTTCGTAAGCAGGATCCATTCTCAGTCCAATGTCGCTCGTAAGCATCATCGGTGGATGGCGCTTTGAAGGATCGTGAGCATCCGGTACCGAATCTGTGCCAGCATCGCCTTTTGGCTTCCACTGGTGTGCACCCGCAGGGCTCTTTGTAAGTTCCCATTCGTAGCCAAATAGGTTTTCGAAAAAACTATTGTCCCATTTCGTTGGCGTTTGCGTCCATGTTACTTCGATACCGCTGGTAATTGTATCGCCTCCATTTCCGCTGCCAAAGCTATTTTTCCAGCCGAGGCCCATATCTTCAATCCCCGCTGCAGCAGGCTCCGGGCCTACATACTTGCCGGGGTCAGCGGCGCCGTGGGTTTTTCCAAACGTGTGGCCGCCCGCGATCAATGCTACCGTTTCATAGTCATTCATTGCCATGCGGCCAAAAGTCTCACGGATATCACGCGCTGACCCGAGCGGATCCGGAACGCCATCAGGTCCTTCCGGATTTACGTAGATTAAACCCATCTGCACTGCCGCCAGCGGGTTCTCCAGCTCATGGTCGCCGGTATATCGTTTGTCTCCCAGCCATTCGTTTTCAGGTCCCCAATAGATATCTTCCGTAGGTTCCCAAACATCTGCCCGGCCGCCGCCGAATCCGTAAGGTTTCAAGCCCATTGATTCGAGAGCGCAATTGCCGGTAAGAATTAAAAGGTCTGCCCAGGAAAGTTTCATCCCGTATTTTTGTTTGATGGGCCATAGCAACTGGCGTGCCTTGTCGAGGTTCGCATTGTCGGGCCAACTATTAAGGGGCGCAAAGCGCTGTGTGCCGAAACCAGCGCCACCCCGGCCATCGGAAATGCGGTAAGTACCTGCACTGTGCCACGCCATCCGGATAAATAAGGGCCCATAGTGTCCAAAGTCGGCGGGCCACCAATCCTGCGATGTAGTCATCAAATCGAAAATGTCTTTCTTCACTGTAGCAAGATCAAGCTTTTTAAATTCTTCAGCGTAGTTGAACTCTGTGCCCAGTGGGTTGGACAAAGAAGAGTGCTGGCGAAGAACATTTAATTTCAATTGATTGGGCCACCAGTCTCGATTTCTCGGACCGCCACCGGCACTGCTTTTTAATGCGCCACCTAAAAAGGGGCATTTGGCTGCAGTGCTTTCATCAAGTTTAGAAAGTATAGAGTTTTCTGCTGCGAATGATTGCGTGTTATTTTCCATTTCTTAAATATTTTCTTATAAATTATTGATTTGCCGAATTGAAGAAGTTGAGATAATCTTTGTTTGCAAATTTAGTTATTATCTCAACTTGTGCAGCAGGCGTAAGAACATAATCACGTTAATAAAATATGTTCGGTTTAAAAAATAACGGAGCAATCCACAGCACATTACTGAAGGATTTGGCTGATAAACACTGTGATCATTATATTGTTTGATTGACGCACGGTTCCATTACAAGCAAAAGAAAACACTGTTATGTGAAAGCAACAAAATAACGGGGTGGCACAAACGAAAACGTTTTTTTTTAATTTCGGTTTATAATATCAATGCGATAGAAGGGCTCCACATTCCGATAAAAAACTTAAGTTAACCTAATTAAATTTTCAACTTTTAGTTTCTTCCAATTGGCGTGAGTAAATTTTCTTCTCTCATCTTCATTAATGGTGCTTATTTCAAAAATTGTCGTTGCTCACTGCCGGTGAGATACTTATTCATCCTTGTTTAATTTTCGCCGGATGGTAATCCTTCCACAGCCATTCCAGCGCTTCAGGCAGCGTTTGTTTTTTTACTTTACCATCGACATGACGCGCATTGCGGGCAAAAATAAACTGGTACTGATAACCTTTAGCGGCCAATACTTTTGCCATATTTTCATTAGCGACAACCCAATCATGCATATTGTCGCGCATCACGTTCGGATTAAAAAGGTCCTGATCGCCCACTTCCATCCAGATACGCAGTGGCTTTTTGGGACTTTGTGGAATAAGATGTTCGTGAAATTCCCAGGCACCGTGGGGTGTTTCGGGTTTATATGGCCATTGCTGATTTACATAAGTGCCGGAATAGGTAAGCACCCGATGATACAGTTCCGGGTGGTACCATGCCATGATCAGGGCGCAGGAACCGCCTGAACTACCGCCCATCGTGGCACGACCGTCGGGATCTTTGGTAAGCTTCACCTGGCATTTGCTTTCCACTAGTGGAAGCACTTCTTTTTCTACAAATTCTGCATATACCCCAGACATGGCGTCGTATTCCAAACCCCGTTCGCTGCCCTGTGCATCGCCGCTCCCGTTGCCTATAGAGATCGCAATCATCACCGGTACTTTGTTTTCAGCAATCAAATTATCCAGCGCTGTGAAGAGCTCATGATCTGGCCCGTCGGCCTCAACTATGAAAGGTGCAACGGTGCCGGGGATATATTGTTTTGGAACATAGACTTCTACGTGACGGCTGTAGGGAGCCGGATGGCTCGTGGTAACTTTTAATTTGGAAGGATCTTCAGGATCTACCGTGCCAAAAGTATTGGGCTCCCGGGCAATGCCGGGATAAATTTTACTATCCCTGGAATCCAGGGTGAATGTATATAACGTTCCCTGTGGTGCGCCCGACTGCATTGCCATTTCCTGTGCGGGGTTATGTGTAGGACCAATGATAAAATTTCCGTTGGAGTCCGGCGAAGGAACGGTGCCATCGGGCAATTCTATCGCGGCAACATAGCCGGGCGTATGTGGGTCACGCACAGGCTGAGCCATCGCCATGTTTCCGTCCTGGACGAGGTTGAGCAACATGCCGGCCAGGCTGACCCTAAAGACAATTGTTTGAATCTTCATTTACTTCTTTTTAAGTGGACGATCACGATCTTTTGATTATGGGTAACTAAGATATATAAAAAGAGGCGTTAAATTTCGACCTGCCCACGGCGCTGCCGTTAGTTGCCTGCAAACTTTGATCAGAAAATTAGCATGTGACTTGTTACTCTGAAGCTCGTTTTGTTCTATAAGTCTTGATCAATACTCCAATAGCGGCGCCTATTAATGAGGTGCATAAAACATAAAACCCATCTATTAAAATTTCAAACGGAAATAAATTATGTGATGTAGGATCTATATATGCATCGATAATTATTTTGATAATAATTGAAATCAAAACTCCAATTGTTGTCACAAAATATACCATCGCTAATTTAAGTTTTGTCCAGACGCTGAATACAAAAGCCAGTAACAGTGAAATGATCAAAGGAATAGTAAGATTATTTTTATTATGTTCAAAAGTGAACCACATAGGTAGACCAGCTCCAAATATTGCTATAAGCAGTAACAATATAACAAGTTTTGCTCTCATAAAATGACCTAATACGGAGCAAATGATACTTGCTATAGCTCCTATCACGGGCAACATAATTATTGGATTTATTCCAAAAGGGTTATGGCCTTTGGTATTCAAAAGAATTATACTCAAATGAAAAAAATAACCCAATAAACCTCCGTTAATTAGGACCTCATCTCTTCCCTTACTCAAATAACCGACTATTAAGGATATTATTAATAAAGGAATAAAGTTGAATCCCTTTGATAAAAAATAATTAGAACCAATAGAGAGAAGTATGGCCGTAATTATCAAACCGAGACATTTTAAAAATAAGTTCATAGTTAAAATAGCTTTCATTAAAATGATATCAAAGTATATTCTTCTCCAACATATGGAAAGCTTCCAATAAATGAATATACTGTTCCATTAACTGTATCAAGTAAACTTGTAGTTACTATCACCGAGTCTGTCTTAAGAGTTGCTGAATCTTTGTAAATAAAATATTTCCCTGTTTTGAATTGTATATAAGCTAATCCATCTTTTGGAAATATATAAGTTGCAGGAGTCACTGCGCCCTTTTTAGCCTAAGAAAATACCAGCCGTTATCAAAAAAATGGTTATTCTGATAATTGTATAAATGTATTTGGAATTCATCATGATTAATTTAAAGAATGTCTTTAAACAGCTTCTAAAATTCAGAGTAGTTTTCTTATTAGTTTATATCATCTTTCAAATCTTATTTTTCAAAATGTCGATTATCTAGATTTAGGCTTAGTTGATTCTGATGGTTCATTTACTGTTGGCCATAGAATGAGAAGAAACAACATTGTCCTGAACAAATGTAATGTAGTCCTGTCCTGCGTTAATGAAGATTTTAATAGCGCCAATAATTATGCAGATCATTGCTACCAATATGAGAACTAATAAAAAATTTGTTTTCATAATAATTTATTTAACCATAAAAATTATCCAGATGCCGGTCCGCCTGATGTGTCAATTTTTTTATTTAGTAATGGGTTGATTCTCATTTGCCGAATTAAAATCACCTGCTTTTACATACACTAATTTTTCCGGGCTGATATATTTTCGTAATGCTGCATTTACTTCATCAATAGTAAAGCCTTCAATTTTTTTATCTTCATTTGCATCCCATGCCATAGTGCGGTTGTAATAAAGATGATCATCCATTTTCGATACTAATCTGCTGTCATCGGCATTTTCCAGCGCACGGGATTGTAAAACGCCACTTTTCGCATTTTTTAATTCTTCTTCTGTAATACCTGTTTGTAGCAATTTATCTAATACTTCTTTGTATGCTTTATCAAGCTTGTCTAAATTTTGTGGATTATAAATTGCAAAAGAGCCAAAACCTCCGCTATTATTTAATAGGATCGCCCAGACCCATGAACCGACTCCATAACTTATTCCCTCCTTTTGGCGGATACGGTCGCCCAATCTGGAATGCAAACCACTACCGCCTAATATATCATTCCCAATCTTAAGCGTCATATAATCCGGATCGGAATCATTAATTGTAAATTTTCAAGAGCATAAAAAATAGCATTTTTTTTATCCGGAGTATTTATTTTTTGGTCACTGGCCGGCACATCAAAATATTTACCTTTTATGCGAGTATATGTTTTGGAGCTGTTCCAATTCTTCAAAATAGAATTGATCTGCTGTACAGTTGCATTTTCGTCATCATCGCCAACAACTGAAGCAGTGGCGCGGGCTCCGTTATAAAAATCAGCGTAAAATTTTTTTATATCCTCCAGCTTTACATTTTGCGCAGCGTCAGTTTGCTCATCAAATGTCATATTATACCAGATATGGCCTTTAGGATAAGGAAATAATATCCTGCTCATTGTGTTCCATGCGATACTCCAAGGATCACTTTTTTGCTGATCAATATTCGCTAATAGTTCCTGTTGCAGTTCTTCAAATTCTTTTTGAGCAAAACCAGGTTTATGCAGCATTTCATTTACCAGTACTAACACTTTTCCAAAATTATTTTTAGTGCTTACAATAGTTACTGTAACCCGTTTGCCCACGTCTCAATTGCAACGGTAGATTGAAGCTTATCAAGCGTATCATTTAATTGCTGATAAGTTTTGTTTTGCGTACCACGCCGCAGCATTTGAGCTGTAAACTCTGCAATCATTTGTTTGTTCATTAAGCTGGTTTCATCTCCAAAACGCAAGGTAATTGTCGCATTTACTGTGCTGCCCCTGGTAGTTTTAGTAAGCAATGCATATTTAGCGCCGCCGGCTATTGTTCCGGTTTTGGTTCGTTTATCAATGTTTGCGGGAGATGCGTCAAATGCTTCTGCATTTGCTAATCCCTGCTGGCCTTTATAGTTTTTTACTAATGCATCAACATCGGGCGATGATGGAATCATGGCGCGGTCAGGATTTTTTTCAGGAATAAATTCACCCAATGTTCTGTTTGAACTTTTGAAATAGACATTTGCCACACGGTTCACATCATCCACCGTAACTTTTTTCAAATTATCCCTGTAAATAAACGCAAGCCGCCAATCGCCATCCGCGATAAATTCCGTGATAGCCTGACTGATCGTTTCAGAATTTCTATATCGAAGTTCAAAATTATTCAGCAGCGAATTTCTGGCCCTCTCCACTTCGCCGGAAGTAACTGGTTTTTGCGATAAACTATCCAGTTCACCAAGCAATGCATTCTTAGCATCATCAAGGCTTTTTTCTTTTAATACATTAGCTGAAAAATAAACAAAACCGGGATCCCTCAATGCATATTCATCACTTGAAATATCAGATGCTTTTTTTGTTTCAACCAATGCTTTATACAAACGGCCGGAAGGCTTGTCGGTTAAAATAGTATTTAAAATATCGATTGCCGCAAAATCAGGATGTGAAGCTGAAACTATGTGATAACCGCAAGCCACTACCTGCACATTACCTACGCGACGCAGCGTAACAGAACGCTCGCCGTCCTGCACCGGCTCTACCGTATAAGATTCATCCAGCATCCGGGTTGGTTTTGGAACGCTTCCAAAATATTTTATAACAAGTCGCAATGCTTTGGCTTCATCAATTTTGCCTGTTATCATTAGAACAGCATTATCCGGTTGGTAATATTTGGTGTAAAAAACTTTCAGCCTTTCCGCAGGAACCCGCTCAATGTCTTCTTTAGAACCAATGGTGCTTTTCCCATAGTTGTGCCAGAGATACGCGGTAGAAAGCACACGCTGCTCTAAAATGTTCGTTGGGCTATTTTCCCCCATTTCAAATTCATTACGCACAACGGAAAATTCGCTTTTCAAATCTTTGGCCGCAATAAATGAATTCACCATCCGATCGCTCTCCAAATCAAGTGCCCAGCTAAAATTTTCTTCTGTTGCCGGGATAGTTTCAAAATAACTTGTACGGTCATACCAGGTGTCTGCATTATAATGTGCTCCATGCGCTGATTCTTCTTTATTAATATTTGTATGGTTTGTAGAGCCCTTAAACATCATGTGCTCCAGCAAATGCGCCATACCGGTTTCGCCATAACCTTCCAGCCTTGAACCTACGAGGTAAGTGATGGTTACATTTATGTTTGGCTTAGATGGATCCGGGAATAATAATACTTCCAGCCCATTGGCAAGCTTATATTCTGTAATTCCTTCCACCGAAGTTATTTTCTGCGGATAGGTTTGTGTATTCGTTGCACTAAGGATAATTATTGAGAAAAATAGTGTCAGTAATTTTTTAAAGAGATTATTTAGTTTCATTTTTTTTATTTAAAATTTAGAAATGTTTTCTTGAATAAATTTCAGTACGGATTTTAGCTCCGTTGATAATTAGAGAATAGAGCAAAGGTTGAGCTTAATACTCTTCCATGCAATAGCATTACAGTGTGACACAAAACAAAAAGAGTGTGATTTTATACCACACTCTTTCTTAAGATTTAAGCTGTAATTTATTTTGTATGGAAAACAATATTTACCGCTTCCAGCTTGGTATTTACGTGAAGCTTTTCATAAATTTTTCTGCAATGGCTGCGAATGGTTTCTACGCTGAGCTTCAGTTGATCTGCGGCTTCCTTGTATAAAAGGCCCGTTGAAAGAAGATGCAACACTTCCATTTCTCTATCTGATAATACGGCATGTTTTGGAATAACCTCTTTAATTTGCTGAAACGTGTTGATCACTCTTTTTGCAATACCAGCGCTCATGGGCGCTCCGCCGTTATGTATTTCTTTTATTGCTTCCAGTATTTTCCAGGGTGAATTGTTTTTCAAAATATAACCTCCGGCTCCCGCCCTTAATGCCAAAAAAATATTTTCATCATCATCGAAAACCGTACACATCAAAAAATTAATATCGGGAAAACTATCTTTTAGCTTATGTACGGCTTCTATGCCATTTATTCCGGGCAAATTAATATCCATTAATACAACGTCTGGTTTAATAACAGGGATATCAGCTATCGCAGCTTCTGCCGTGGCGTAGGATCCCGCGCAATTATAACCAGGTTTGCCGGAAATAAGCGTTTGCAACGATTCTCTTATATCCTCGATATCTTCAACTATTACTACTCTTATGAGCTTTGTCATCAGGCACTAAAGGTAGAAAGAAATTAGTGCCGAATACAATAGCATTAAAGTGTTAGTGGATACAAAGAATATATTCCTACCTTACATAGTTAGTAAACCATATTTCCTGCGGCAATATTAAACGTAAGTGAATTTTGGGTAAAATATATTTCCATATCAATAAACAGCAACTCAAGGGATTGTTTTACCTATTCTTACTTATATGTTGTTTTCAATCTCATCCCGGTTTTTGCCAGCCAATAGAAAATCACTTTACGCATTATACTACAAAAGAAGGGCTTTTGGATGGTGGTATTACCAACATGATCCAGGACAGTACCGGTTTTTTGTGGATAGGATTTGAAAATGGCTTGTCCCGTTTCGATGGACATAGTTTTAAAACTTACAGGTATGATCCGGCTGATACAAATTCCCTTCGTGAAAACCGGATTTATAGTTTTTTTATAGATTCAAAAAACAGATTTTGGATTGCAACGCGCCACTGGCTTTATTTATTTCATTCTAAAGACGGATGGTTCGAGCACTTTAATATCAACACTCTTTCACCTGAAGCCACATTTGATTATATATGTGGTGAGGAAAAGGACCAACTCATTTTAACAGGTAGTCCGGACTTTTTTAAGTTTGACATTTCACAAAAAAAATTCTCTTTCTTTTATCATAAAGGAATGTCACCAAAACCAGGTGGTGATTATAAAAAAGATGAAGACGGAATAGAATGGATGGGCGGGCAGTATGGACTAACCCGCTATGATCCAAAAACAAAAAAAAGTTTTTTGATTGATTCGATTCGCTGCCATCTTAAAGAATATTATCCTGTTAAGAAAATTATCTTATTACCAAATGGTTATCTAATAGCGGATACTTATGAAAATGGCCTTTTATTAGTAAATAGAAAAACATTTGCTTTTAAAGAATTTACAACTCATGATATCAATCCTGAAGCTCCTTTGGAACAAGTTAGTCCAGGTACTCCAGTAAACAATCGAATAGATTGTACTTATAAATTAAATGATAGTATTATTTTATGCTCCTGCAGTGGGGGCTTATCCATTTTCAACTGGCGAAGAGAAACTTTTACGTATTTCAAACCCAACAAATCAGATCCAGCAAGTCTTTTGGAAGAAAATCTACGCATTTCCAGCATCTTAAAAGACCGGGAAGGTATTATTTGGCTGGGTGGTGGTTACCTGGAAAAGTATGACTATAAAGATTATAACATAAAAGTCTTTTCTCCAAATGAAAAGAAAAAATCCTTGAGGCCGTTTGCTCCATTCTTCGATTTAAATAGCTGTTCAGATGGGGAATTTTTACTAGGAAGCTTTAGTACTGTGGGTATTTATGATACTGCCAGGGGCCTGGAAGATTATATATCACTTGTACGAGTAAACTTTTTCAGGGAAGACAATCTGGGAAACATATGGTGCAGGGTACCAGATGGAATAGGTTTTTTCAATAAAGAAAAATGGAAACACGAAATAAAAAAATATAAGATTCCTACAATTATCGGATCTTATTTCAAAACAAAAAAAAATGTTGAAAGAATCTGGTCTATCATAGCCAGGTACAAAGGTTTAGAACAAAAGATAAAGACCTACAAAATTCCAGGTACGCCTCAAGGGTTTTATGATCTTAAATTAGATAAAAAAGGACACGTACTTATAGCTACTAATGGGGAAGGTTTGGTAATATTTGATACTACAGCAAAAACTTATACTTTTTTTAATTCGATCTCAAGGCCGCCTTCTCAACTTACGAATTCATCAACCACCGCTATATGCGAGGACCATAGTGGTTGTATATGGATAGGAACACAAAAAGGCTTAAATAAAATAGAAGCTGATGGTATTACAGTAAAGCAATACAGCCAAAATAAGAAATGGAATGCGCTTCTTTCCGATTGGTGGGTAAATGACATTAAAGAAGATAAGCACGGCATTATCTGGTTCACCACAAATGAACATGGAATAGGAAGGATAGATCCGAGTACTGATTCAGTTCGTTTTTTTAGTGTCGCTCAAGGATTGCCAACCTGTAACTTTGAAGAATTGTGCATAGATGATGAAGATAATTTATGGGCCAGATCAACAATGGGTGTTCTTAACATGAATGTAGTTACTCTTCAAAATAAACTTTATGCAGAAGAGGAAGGATTCCCTTCTCCGACTGATATTCAGACTATACATTACAGCGAATACACCAAAAAGCTATATATCCTCACACCTTATGCAATTTTAGAAATTAATTCTAAAAATTTGAATCACATTATAAAAATCCCACCAACAACTATTACCAGTTTTTCAGTTTTTGATAAAGAACGGGCCATTTCCACCGGCAAGGAAATACCTTTAGCGTACGACGAAAATTTTATTAATATTCAGTTCGCCCTCCTCTTATTTCATAGTAACAGGCAAATAAAATATGCTTATAAACTGGAAGGCATTGATAAGGAGTGGGTCTATTCCAATTACAAAAGAAATGCATCTTATACCAACCTTCCCCCGGGGCATTATGTATTTAATGTAAAAGCGCAAAGCCCGGATGGTATATGGAATTATTCGCCAACTACTTTATCAATAATAATTCATCCGCCCATCTGGCAAACATGGTGGTTTTATCTCGCAGAGGCTATTGCCGTATTAGCATTTTTATTTTGGATCGTGAGGCTTTATACACAAAGAAAATTATCCAAACAAAAAATGGAGTTTGAAAATTTGAAGGCGGTATCCAACGAAAGAACCCGGATCGCCGCTGATATGCATGATGATCTTGGCTCTGGACTTACTTCTATAAGATTACTAAGCGAAGTTGCAAATCTCAAAGCCGGAAAGGACGGCGCTGCCAAACTTGAAATTGAAAAAATAGTAAAATCAGTAGAAAATTTATCTCAAAATCTCAGGGAAATAGTGTGGACGATGAACACGAGGTTTGATAAACCAGAGGATTTTATTATTTACGTAAGAATTTATGCAGTGGAATTTTTTGAGAACTCTGACATTAAGTTTCAATTTAAAGCACCTCAGCTTACTCCTGAAGTAACAATGCCCGGCAAATTGAGGCGCAATGTTTTTCTTTGCATTAAAGAGGCATTAAATAATGTAGTAAAACATTCCGGGGCGACAGAAGCATCATTAACATTTAATTTTATCGGGAATGTTCTTTACACGGAAATAAAGGATAATGGCGTTGGGATCGATTCAAACCAAACAAAAAAATTTGGCAACGGCTTAAACAGCATGAAGGAGAGGCTTAAAAGATATGGAAGCGATTTAAAAATAGAAGTAAATAATGGAACTGCATTAAAATTTGAAATAAATGTATAAAGATAATACCCAGCAAAATGAAAATTGAAGATTACCTCCATTTGTATTTAGGATGCGACACAAGTCACGGCAAACTTGTAGGAATCAATGGAAGCACCTGTTTTATACTTTCCAAAAACGGGGAAATTAACCTTGCAGATTTGAATGATAAGTCAAAATCAATTAAACCAATTTTGCGAAGGTTTGGCGATATGAACAATAGTGAGAGTACTGAATTAAATAATAGGGGAATTTCTATCGGTCAACGAAAGGGATTTAGTTTTACTCCCGATGCGATAATATATTTATTAAACTTGCGTGTTGATATATTTAATTTAATCTCAGAAGGCTTAGCCATTGATTTTAACCAGATAAAATAATAAACTATTCAAAACCGATATATCATAAGTTTCTATACAAATTTAAATTCATTACTAGAGAAGGACAACATGGAGCAGTTTTTTTTTAAGTAAAGCTGTATTAAATAATTCATTCTAAACCGGATTTCTCCTCATTAGCAAGGTTTGGTTAGAGCAAGCGCTTTTGCGTTATTAATCCTGAAGAAATTTCAACTATATTATGTTTCTTTCAATTGCGTTTATACTTCCACGTTATACAGAAAACTTCACATGAATAAAAGAAGCATTCGTAACGAGTACGGGTGGCTCTTGCAAATTTCTATGGATCAACGAAAGGGATTTACTTTTAAGCCCTGCGCGATCATATATTATTAAACGTGAGTTTTGGGGATAAATAATTCCATTTACGCTGAACTTCACAATAAGGTTACGGAATTTATTGCCGGCCTGAATTTTATTTAAAAAAAGATAAATCCGCTGACTGCTTTTTTACTGCACCAAGCTGCGAAGCCGCTGCATGTTCACCACATGAAGCAGTATCGGTAAATGTGTTTGATGGTATCAGTAAAGGAGATAAGTAATTCTCATGATAGAAGAAGTTGCCAAATACTATCGGGCACGCTTTTATTCATTCTAATATGAATTCCATGCAATAGCATTTCAGTGTGATGGAAAACAAAAAGAGTGTGATTTTACACCACACTTCTTTTAAATTTCAGGCGGCACGTTATTTTGGGAGGAGAACAATATTTTTCTTTTCCAGCTTGGTATTTGCAGCAATCCTATTATATCATTTACGGCTTCAACAAAGCGACATTTATATTTTGTGGTCCTTATCCGGCAAAAAATAAAACAATAGATGACCTTATCAATAACACTTAAGTGTTAGATGGTTGATGCAAAGAACAATTACCTTTATTTCTCAAATGAAATTAAAAAAACACTTTTCAGAAGTTTTATTGTTTGCACTGCCTTTGTTTTGCATTTCACCATGCAAAAACTCTCGAGACTATACTACTTGTCCCGAAAATGCAGCCGACCTATTCTGTTTTCTTGCGGCAATTTTTGCGAATGATATTTTGAAAATGCCAGAACCATTATTCAAAACTTACAATTTAGATAAAAATTCTCCTCTCCCAAGCCCGAAAGCGTGTCTTCTTTGTCTTTGTAGCCGTGGATCCTTAAACCAATTGCACAAGAAACAGTATTGGGATTATCATTAAGCTAAGATATTAGTTCAGTACAAGGTGGCGAAATAAAGCAGAAATGAAAAGGGAACAGAGTGCGCGTATTATTATTTTTTGATTTACATATATACATATGAAAAATGAAAAATCTTCGAAATTCATCAAAGATGAATTGCAAAAACTGCTGAAAAGCAAAAGTTCAGCATTAGAGAAGTTAAAACGCGAAATAAAAATTAATTCAGCAGCGTATGAGCGAGAAGCGCAAATTGCTGCAGCGCTGGAAAGAGTGAGAAGCAGTTCCATGAATATGCAGAAAAGTGACGCGATGAAGGATGTGATCAATGTAGTTACCGAACAATTGCAACAACTGGGATTTGATTTTGAAACCGCAAATTTTATTACTGATTATTCAGAAAGTGGTGGGATTTGGTGGATTTCTACGCCAGGTGTATCAACGCCGACAAGAGTCTATTGCCCATCAACAAACATTCTTTTTTTTAATAATTTGGCAAATGTCATAAAGAAAAAAATAGGTTTTTTCACCGAATCCTACTCCTCTAAGGAAAAGGATGAACTTTTTGATTATCTGTTTGAAAACACAAATCTGAAAGAAATTCCCGTTGAAAGAAAAAACTATATATATGCGGCACATGGAATCGCATCATCGTCAGCATTATCAAAGAATGTTCTTTTTTCTGTTGCAAATTATCAGGCCATACCTTACTCGGATGAAGAAAATACAATTATAAAAAGAATCGGGGATGTTTTCGAGCAATGCTATACCCGGTTTCTTGACTTACAAAAGGCCGAGACACAGGCAAGAGAATCACAAATAGAAGCAGCATTGGAAAGAGTCCGCAGCCGTTTTATGGGTATGCAGAAAAGTGACGAACTCAGGGAAGTCGGTAATGAAATCTTTCAGCAACTGGTTCAATTAAATTTCAATATAGAAGGAGATGGCTTTTGTGTGGAATTCAGGGAAAGTAATGACTTTTATTTTTGGGCTTTTGAACGATGGGGTACAGGTCCGGAGCTATTGCATTATCCATGTTTTGACCATCCATATTTTAATCGCTTTATAGAAGCAAGAGATAAATCTCTCGATTTTTTTACGAACAGTTTTACTTTTGAAGAAAAAAATAGCTTTTGGGATTACGCGTTTCAGCATATGCCTGAAATTGATAATTTTGCGGAAATAAAAAAATCTATTTATGCTTCGCCAGGTATGGTGCAAGCATATGTGCTTCTGAAGAATGTCGCGTTTTACGTCTGGAATATGTCAGGCATCTTATATACAGCTGCTGAGAATGTAATACTCATGCGTTTTGGTAAAGTGTTTGAGCAAGCCTATATTCGATTTAATGATTTAAAAAAGGCAGAAGTACAGGCATTGGAAGCAATTAGGCGTGCTTCGGTTGACAGAGTACGCGCTGAAATTGCCTCCATGCGTACTACAAGTGACCTCGAAAGGATCACTCCATTAATTTGGAATGAATTAACGACGCTCGACGTTCCCTTCCTTCGCTGTGGTGTCTTTATTATGGATGAAGGCAAGCAAGAGGTGCGGGCAATGCTATCTACACCGGATGGAAAAGCAATCGCAACACTTCATGTGCCGTTTGAATTCAATCTTCCCATAATTACAAATGGAGTAGACTATTGGCGCAAGAAGAAGATGTATAAAGAACACTGGGACGCATTAGCATTTACGAAATCATGGATGAAATTGTCCTCGCTTGGGAAGACTTCAATGGTTTCACCGCCGGATGAGCATCCGGCCGAAAATCTTTATTTACATTTACTTCCATTTTTGCAGGGCATGTTATTTGTAGGTAATGATGCGCCATTGAATGATGATCAGTTGCCATTGGTGCAAAACCTCGGTGACACATTCTCCACTGCTTATGCCCGTTACGAAGATTTTAATAAACTGGAATCAGCGAATGTTAAAATAAAAAGAACGTTGGCCGACCTGAAACAGGCCCAGGCGCAATTGGTGCAATCCGAAAAAATGGCTTCCCTTGGAGAGATAACAGCAGGCATTGCGCACGAGATACAGAACCCTTTAAATTTCGTTAATAATTTCTCAGAAATAAACCGGGAACTTATAGAGGAGTTAAAAGAAGAAGTGAAAGCTGGAAACAATAAAGAGGTTATTGCCATTGCTGATGACATAAGTGCAAATGAGGAGAAAATAGTACACCATGGTCAACGTGCAGATGCTATAGTTAAAAGTATGTTGCAACACTCTGGTTCAAGTAAAAGTGTCAAAGAACTAACTAATATCAATGTTCTGGCAGATGAATATTTACGATTGAGTTATCATACTCTTAGAGCGAAGGACACAGAATTCAATGCAATCATTCAAACCGACTTTGACAAGGAGATTGGTAAAATAAATATTCGACCACAAGAGTTTGGCCGAGTATTGCTCAACCTTTATAACAATTCATTTTATTCAGTAGCGGAAAAGAAAAAACGATATCCCAGCGGGTATGAACCGACTGTTTCAGTAAGCACCAAAAGGGTCAACGATAAAGTAGAAATCATCGTGAAGGATAATGGTAATGGCATTCCTCAAAACGTAGTAGATAAGATATTCCAGCCCTTCTTTACCACCAAACCAACAGGGCAAGGAACAGGTTTAGGATTATCCCTTAGCTATGATATTATTAAAGCACATGGAGGTGTAATAAACGTTGAGACGAAAGAGGGAGAAGGAAGTCAGTTTATAATTCGTTTGCATTTAACATCATAAAATATTGAAGGACAAAATTATTGCAAAGGCATTAGAAAAAGAATATGCTCCAAAAATCAATTCAAAAGTATTAACGTTCTGGTAATATTAAAGTGTAGTGATTAGGGATCAGACTGCTACAAATAGTATTTAAGTGTAAAGTTGGGAAAGGAATACATTTGAATTCATCTGTTGCTGAATAATACCGCACAGTGTCAAAGCCTTTACGCATGTCTGTTATTCCCCAATTGGCGCTCTTTCGTTTCATATACTTGTTGATAGTCTTTACAGCCCGGTTTATGTTTCTATAGCTCTGTAAATCCGATAAATTTTTTGGATCAAGAATATCAAAAATAAAGATGCCGGCCTTTTCGGTTCTTCCCCATTTATTAATGATCCGGTCAAGATCTTCAGTAATAAAAACTTCGATTTTTTGAATATTATCTTTTGTGGAATGCTTGGTTTTTTCGGGGATAAAAGAAACGGCACCGTCCTTACCATTATGCCAGATATTTGATGAGCATAGTTTTTGTAGTCGTTTTAATAGCGGCTTTCTAAAAATGATATTAGCTTTATGTATAAGGTCAATGAAGATTAAAGTTCTTGAGCTGGGGCGCAATCATTTGTAGGACCATTTTAAACATCAACACTATGGAAGAATCAAGGGACAGTATTAAAAACATTTGGGGCGAACGAACACCATACCAAGGAGAATGGCCTGTAAGATCAGATCAGCGCACAAACGAAGAGCCGGACAAGTGGGTGCAATCAGCTTGTGTCCTTTGCTCCAACGGTTGTGGGATGGACATTGGGGTAAAGGACGGGCGGATCGTTGGCGTGCGGGGAAGGGAGGCTGACCGGGTAAATCATGGCAGGCTTGGGCCAAAGGGTCTGCATGCCTGGGTGGCAAATAATAGTAAAGACAGGCTAACGAAGCCGCTTATACGAAAAAGCGGAAAACTCAGCGAAGCAAGCTGGGACACTGCCATGGATCTTATTGTACAGAAATCCAAAGAGATCATTGAAAATGATACCAGCCTTGGGATTGGCTTTTATACATCGGGGCAACTTTTTTTAGAAGAATATTATACACTCGGCGTGCTTGGTAAAGCAGGGCTCGGCACACCACACATGGATGGGAATACGCGCCTCTGCACTGCCACGGCAGCAGCCGCGCTGAAAGTTTCTTTCGGTTCTGATGGACAACCAGGTTCCTATACAGATCTTGATACAACAGATGCCATTCTGCATTTCGGGCACAACATCGCCTCACAACAAACTGTTCTCTGGATGAGAATATTAGACAGGCTTGCAGGGCCTAATCCACCTAAGATTGTTGTAATAGATCCGAGGGAAACTTATACGGCAGGAAAAGCCAGTGTGCATCTAGCTCCTAAACTTGGCACCAATGTACCCGTTATGAATGGGCTTCTTGAACTTAATTATACAGTCCGGTAATATTGACAAAGAATTTATCCATGCACATACTACCGGCTTTGAAGAACTGAAAGAAGTTGTTTCTAAGTGGCTGCCGGAACGGGTAGAAGAAGTAAGTGGTGTACCTGCGATCTAAGTTGAGGGAAGCCGCGGAAATATTGGCACCGCTAAATCACTAGTCTCAACTGTATTACAGGGAGTATATCAATCAATGCAGGCAACAGCCGCAGCCGTGCAGGTAAATAACCTGCATCTTATACGTGGCCTGATAGGCAGTGCACGGTTGCGGTATCTATCAAATGAACGGGCAACCGACTGCACAAAACACCAGCGAATGTGGCGCTGACGGAGACTTGCCTGGGTTTAGAAACTGGGGAAATATGGACGCATGTACAACAACTGGCAGAGTTGTGGAATGTAGCGCCTGATAAGATACCTCATTGGTCGCCGCCCACACATGCCATGCAAATATGGAGATATGCTGAAAGCGGCTCCATAAAAATGCTGTGGATCAGCTGGTACAAATCCGGCGGTTTCAATGCCTGAACTAACGCGCATAAGAAAGATTCTAAAGAAAAGGAAGTTGTTTGTAATTGTGACCGGACGCCTTTAATACGGAGACAACGAAATATGCAGATGTTGTGCTGCCAGCCGCAATATGGGGAGAAAAAACAGGTTGTTTTACAAATGTTGACCGCACAGTTCATATTTCACATAAAGCGGTTGAGCCGCCGGGAGAAGCCAAATCAGATCTTGATATATTTCTGGATTATAGCCGCAGAATGGACTTTCGCGATAAAGACGGTAATCCTCTCATCAAATGGAATACACCGGAAGAAGCTTTTGAAGCCTGGAAAAAATGTACAAAAGGAAGGCCATGCGATTATACCGGAATGAGCTATGCAAAACTTACAGGAGGCTCCGGTATTCAATGGCCATGCAATGAAAAATATCCTGACGGGACCCGGCACACTTTACACGGATGGAGTTTTTAATACCGCCATTCGATCAATGTGAAACTTATGGCCATGACATGGACACCGGTGCAGCAGTCACCAGGAAGGAGTACAAAGCAATAGATCCTGCCGGTAAAGCTTTTCTAAAGGCCAGTGATTATCTTCCACCACATGAAATACCCGATGAAAAATATCCGTTATGGCTTACGACAGGCAGAATTGTTTATCACTTTCATACACGTACTAAAACAGGCAGGTCACAACAGTTGCATGATGCCGCACCTGACGGGTATGTGCAGATATCGGAAGAGGATGCCGCGAAGTATGGCATAAACCAAGGGGATATGGTAGCAGTGGCTTCCCGCCGCGGTAAAATAACAGAGCCTGCGAAGATTGGCGGTGTAGAGCCGGGACTGGTTTTTATTCCATTCCATTATGGCTATTGGGATAATGATAAAAGGCCCCGCGCTGCCAATGAGCTCACGCTTACTGAATGGGACGCAGTGAGCAAGCAGCCGCATTTCAAATATGCCGCAGTCAACATTAGTAAAGCAGAGGATGGCATTCTTAATAAAGTAGGACACGCAGTTGAAACCATTGCAGAAAGACTTAAAACATAGGAGGTATAATATGCACATAAGAAAATACATTGATTTGGTACACCGGACGGAAAACGACCTGGTGGACGCTTTTAACCTTATAGCAAAAGCACATAGCGATGAAGTTGACATAGAGCAAACCTGCATTTTATTATCATCATGGTCCAAAAAACTTGCTGATGAACTTGAACCCGTTTCAAAGCGATATAAAAAGGAAAATGATAAAGAGCCAGACAGGCTTACTAGAACTTTGTTGAAGAAGGCACGTAAAGGTAGCATGGCACTACTTCGCGACCTCCACGATTTATATTTAATTGTGAGTGAAGTACTGTTATGCTGTACAATTTTAAAGCAGGGTGGGACTGCATTAGTAGATGAAGAACTCGTTGCTGTATGCGAAGAAATTGAGCGGCAAAGTACCAGGCAATCATCCTGGCTGATGACTCGTTTGAAATCTGCAGCGCCGCAAACATTGATCGTTGCAAAGCCTTAGGCACCCCGAATAAAAAATCCCCGCCTTCTTGAAAAAAATATTGAAGGACGCAGCAGAATACAATAGCAGAAATGGCTCTTACCAATTTTAGATACAGGAAGGTTTTAGGCATAGCATATATTTAGTAAAAGAAAATTGTTTAGTATTCCCGGCGGAAAGATTCTGGTGCAAAGCCAGCTGGATAAAATACCGAATTCAAGTTCGTAAAGACAGAATAAAAGCATCGGTGGGGGAAAAAGCTGAAGCTTACCTAAGGTGCAAAAGCGAAAAAATGGTCGGGCGGAAGCTCTGCTGTGGAAGAGATTAAAAAAAATGATGAAACCAGAGAAGTTTCCGTTATTTTAATGACTGGTTATACCCTACGCCAAACTCCACTCGAGGTTATGGTTGATGATGTTATCGAAAAGCCTTTCAATCTCCGGCTATTGAAGAAAGATTGAAAAATTTATTTCCTAATTGGAACTCAGATTAACGGCCAGTTATATTATATGGCTTATCTATAATACTAAATGTATTTGTAAGCGTACCCAGGTTCGCACTTGAAAGTTACCCAAATCTAATAATTTTAAACTATCAAACATTATCATTTTTATCAGGATAATCAGGATATTCCGTTTTTGCTAGTTCTTCGTACAATGATTCAAAAAGCCGAATTCTGTCTACGTCTGGAAAACCCCCAGGTAAACTGACCCCCCTTCCGCCAGATGAACGACTTTTGAACTTGCAATTATCCCAATCGGTGCATAAGTTTTAATTGGGTGTAAAAATGGGTGCAACATTCACAACTTACTCATTATCATTACTATGTGCGGAGAGTTAGGGATTCGAACCCCAGGACCTGTTACAGTCAACAGTTTTCAAGACTGCCGCAATCGACCGCTCTGCCAACTCTCCGGCGCAAAAATAAGGTTGGTAAACAGTTCCTCCAAAATTTGTTGCTATTTATTTATTTATTTATTTGTGCTCAATTGCACTGGTGATTATTTGACCTTTACAGTTAACTTGAGAAGAATTTTGCCAAACAGTCGAACTAACTATAATTTTACTCTGTATCTTAATTTTTGAGAATAATATGTAAGGTATATTTATTGTATTGGAACTGATTTATAGTTCACTACTTAACAGATCTAATGGAAAATAATATCGAAACTAAGCTTGGCAATTCTTCCCCGGAAAAGAAAGCTAAATGGATAACACTGAGGCTTATTTTGGCGTTGGTTTTATTCCTCGTTACACTAACTGTATTTGTTACAATTGCTGATGAAATTGTTTTGGACCATGAAAATAATTTTGATCAAACTATATCCGGCTATATTCAATCTTTTGTTTCCCCCGGGATGACCAAATTAATGACAAGTATTACATTTTTTGGTTCATCTAACTTTCTGTTTCCGGCATATTTAGTACTGATTGCCATTTATTTAATTAGAAAAAAGAACACGCTGGCGCTTGACATTACAATGATAGGTCTCAGCAGCACCGGCATTCTTTTTTTGTTTAAAGATATTTTCAGAAGGCATCGTCCGCTTGATCCCTTAATTAGTAACGTTAGCGGATTCAGCTTTCCCAGTGGTCACTCTTTTTCATCTTTTACTTTTTTCGGACTTCTTATTTATATTGCCTGGCACTCGGAAATTAAGAAATCCTGGAAAATAATTATTTCTGCTTTACTTGTTTGCTTTGCCACAACTATTGCCTTTAGCAGAGTTTACCTGCGGGTACATTTTCCAAGTGATGTGGTCGCTGGCTTTTGCCTCAGCGTAGTTTGGCTCATGCTATCATTTGCCATACTGCACCGCGCAGACCGCGGACTATCAAAGGCAGTAAAAAATAAAAACTAAAGCCTATACCCGGTGATTATCCGGCTTCCAGTTGGTAACTGTTTTTTTTATTTCACTGCCAGGCATATTTTCATTGGTAGCTCTTTCAGCAAGGATTAGTAATTCGGAATCATCAGCAAAGCGTAAAGCAACTATTTGAGACATCCTTAACCGCCTGTCCAGTAATTTTCCGGTAAGTGCGAAGTAACGCAGATTTTCTTCCGCGCGGATGGCTCTATCCTGAGCTCTTAGCGCGAAACTGCGTGCATACCACCACGTTAGAAGCCCGGCATAGCTTAGTCCGAATAAGATGGCAGCTACTAACCTTCCCGAAAGATGCTGATAGGCTCTTACTAAATTCCAGGCAGACGCCGCAATGCATAAAATTAAAATTAATGACGCAACGAAATGATATAACGGTACATAGCGTGAATGATTTTTATAACTCTGAGTTGTCATTTTTTTATTTTTTATTTTAAAAGCTATTTTAGCAAATCAAGTAATGCCCACATTTTTTTTCTTACATTATTGGCATCTCCGTCAAAATTATTTATGATAAATGAAAAAGTATAATCAATACCTTTTTTACTTTTAATATATCCTGTGTAAGATACAACATCGCTAATAGAGCCGCTTTTCATTTTTATCCCATTTATTTCGGGCAAAGCATTATAAAACCAGGGGAACCAACTCTGCTTTCTTGCATATTGCATTACCTGCACCAATGCCGACGTGGTCACGCGATTTGCGGGCGAAAGACCGCTTCCATCAATAATATTAAGTGCACTTGATCCGATACCGTGTTTGTTCCAAAAATTTTTAATGATATTGACTCCGCTATCTGTAGCGCCCGATTTTTGTTAGCTCATATGAAAGGGTCTTTATTAGTGACTCGCCATATAAATTGATGCTTTTTTGTAAAAACCAATATACAATGCTGTCAAGATTCGGAGACTGATGAGCATAAAAAAATTTTGCGATACCCCTGTTTGGCGAAACTTCCGGATAAGCAGCAGCGATTTTTTCAAGGGGAATTTTTTTAGGGCCGCTTCAAGAGTTATGGCTAATTGTTTTGATGGTTCAGGCATAGAGCCGGATATGATGAAATGATCTTCATTAACCGGAATTGTGCCTCTCACGTAACTTGTTTTACCATAAAGTGGTATGTAAATATAGGAATTGTCGCCACTACCTTTTGCTGCTGCAGTTGTCAATATTTTGCAATAAAGACCTGCAATAAAACCGGGATCAGTTCCAGTCACTTGTACAGTGTCTCCTATCGCGCTTCCGGATTTCAAAAAAAGATCGTATTGATTTTCCCGCCAATTTAGCGCTCTTGCACCGGCACCATAATAGTTGCCAATATCTTCCCAAATCCATCCGCCAGGAATTATTTCGCCTTTCCATGCGCTCTCATCCGCATAAACATGCCCGGTTATTTCGTCTATGCCTTTACGTGATATGGCATCTTTAAATTCCGAAATAATTTTTTCTTCACTTGTTTCGTTATATCTCCAGCTTCCTAATGTTGGATCGCCGGTACCTTTTATTATAATATCTCCATTGAGAATACCATTTTCAATATTCCCTGTATAACCCAAAGCAGTTTTATAAATATAATTGTGTCCGAGCAACTCAAAGGAAGTCGATGCGGTGATAACCTTCTGGCAACTTGCAGGCGCAAGGCCTTCATTGGCATTTACACTAATGAGTGGCTGGCCGCTATTGCTATTTATTACCAACAAGCTTATAGATGCATGATCAAAACTTTTATCATGGATAAATGTTTTGTATGCATTATTAAAATTCGTTTTAATATCCTGTGCGTCCTGACCGGGCTGTTGTAAAAACCATTAACAGGATAAATATCTTTTTCAATAGAACTATTTATATTTTCAAAACTAAAGATTAATACAATCAATGTGTTGCAATAATACATGAGTAATTGTAATGTTGCATTGCTATGCTATTTTTGTTTTATGAAAAATGTGAATGCAAGCATAATAACTATTGGCGATGAATTGCTGATAGGCCAGGTAATTGATACCAACAGCTCATGGATAGCGCACGCAACTTAACGATGCAGGAATTACCGTAAAAAGAAGTGTAGCCGTTGGCGACAACCATCAGGATATCATCAAAGCGCTTGATGAAGAAGGTAAAGACTGCGGATGTTATTTTAATTACCGGCGGCTTAGGGCCTACTTCCGATGATATTACAAAAAATGTGTTAGCCGATTATTTCGGTGGCAAAATGGTCATTAATGAAGAAGCGCTTAACAATGTAAAATATTTGTTTGAAAATATTTTTAAACGGCCGGTTTCCGATGTAAATCTTAAACAGGCGGAAGTTCCCGATGTATGCGAAGTTATTCAAAATAAAAGAGGCTCTGCACCGGGAATGATATTTAACCAGCAAGGTAAAGATCTTTATAAGCATGCCGGGTGTTCCTTATGAAATGAAGGGCATGATGGAAGAATCGGTTATTCCGCTTTTAAAAGCAAGGTTTGAATTGCCTGCAATTGTTCATCGCACTTTACTTACATGCCGGTATTGGCGAATCTGCATTGGCGGAAATTATTAAGGATTTTGAAGATGGCTTTACCAAAGGAAATAAAGCTAGCTTATTTGCCTTCTTATGGAATGGTGAGATTGCGGTTATCATCATCAGGCGATGATAAAAAACGCGGAAGAAAATAGTTGATGCTTATTTTGAAGAATTAAAAATACTTTCAAAAGATTATCTGGTTACTGATGTGGATGATGCATGCCGGTTGTAATAGGCAAATTATTATGAATCAAAAACTAAAACTATTTCAACGGCTGAAAGTTGTACTGGTGGCTATATAGCGCATCTGCATGACTTCTGTTCCGGGCTCATCCGATTATTATGAAGGCAGCGTTATCAGTTATTCGTACTAGTGTAAAGGAAACATTGCTTATGTGTAAAAGAAAATACTTTAAATAGCTTTGGCGCAGTGAGCGAGCAAACAGTTATAGAAATGCTGAAAGGTTTATTGGCAAAATTAAATACCGATTATGGTGTTGCTGTTTCCGGTATCATGGGGCCCGGCGGCGGAACAGATGATAAGCCTGTCGGCACCGTATGGATGGCCGTTGGAAATAAAGAAAATTATCAAACTGCAAAAAATAAATCTTCGATTTAACAGGGAAAGAAATATCGAAGTAACGGGAATGATGGCTTTAAATTTTTTAAGAAAATTTATCGTTGCATACAAAAATTTTAAGAGATGAAAATATCTGAATTTCATTGAAACCGGTTTTCACCTCGTGAAACACATCAATAAGTTACTTATAACCGGTTTGTTTAACTTATCGTTTTTACTTAATTTTAATGCAAATCAACCTATTGGTAATTTAAAATATTTATATGAGCGTGGTAGATTTAATAATGCCCAAATTGGGAGAAAGCATCATGGAAGCCACTATTTTAAAATGGCTTAAAAAACCAGGGGATAAAGTGGAGCAGGATGAAACGGTGCTTGAAATTGCAACTGATAAAGTAGATAGCGAAGTTCCGTCCACCACTGAAGGCACTATTACTGAAATATTGTACAATGAAAATGATGTTGTGCCGATTGGAAAAGTTATTGCGAGAATAAAAACAAATGCCGAAACCAATAATAATCCAGCAATCATACGCGTAGATCATTCACCTGAATTAAACAGAAGAGAGTCACATTATGAAGATGCAAGCCTTGCTAGAAGAAATTCCTTACCAGCCCGGGGAAAGTACAAATACAAAGAATACCCAACCAGGAATCCGGTTTTATTCACCATTGGTGTTAAATATTGCAGCAAGCGAAGGTATTTCGATGAGTGAATTGGAAAATCTAGAAGGCACAGGACAGGATGGGAGAGTCAGCAAAAAAGATATCATGTCTTACCTGGAAAAACGGAAAAATCAGCCTGAGCATAACAAAACCTGCCGAACACCGCTGAAGCGCAGGATTCATGAAGCTTACCCGGCTTCTCAAAAGCAGGAATATAGCACGCCTGCAACATTCACCGGCAATGTGGAAATTATTGAAATGGATCGCATGCGCAAAATGATTGCAAAGCACATGGTAGATAGCAAGCGTATAAGCGCTCATGTTACCAGCTTTGCTGAGTGCGATGTTACCAACCTTGTTTTATGGCGTGAAAAAATAAAAAAAGAATTTGAAAAACGCGAAGGCGAAAAAATTACCTTTACTCCTTTATTTATTGAAGGAATTATTAAATGCATTAAACGATATCCGTTACTCAACAGCAGCGTAGACGCAGACCGTATCATTGTAAAAAAGATATTAATATAGGCATGGCAACAGCACTGCAAAATGGCAATTTGATTGTGCCGGTTATAAAAAATGCTGACCAATTAAATTTAACTGGTCTTACCAAACAAGTAAACATCTTGCCAATGCTGCACGCACGGGTAAACTTAAGCCAGACGATACATCCGGCGGAACATTTACACTTACTAATGTTGGAACCTTCGGCAGCATTATGGGAACGCCAATTATCAATCAGCCACAGGTGGCTATTATGGCTGTAGGCGCCATAAAAAAAGGCCTGTTGTTATTGAAACCGAACAAGGCGATAGCATTGCCATCCGCCACATGATGTACATTTCATTGAGCTACGATCATCGTATAATTGATGGTGCATTAGGTTCAACTTTTTTAAATGCGGTTGCGAAAGAATTTGAAAATTTTGATGGCAAGAGAAGTTTTTAACTCCCCTGGCCCCTAAAGGGAAATTACCTAATTATTAAAGATGTAATCTTTATTTCCCTTTAGAGGTTAAGGGTTTCCTCTCGTCCACTTATCTCTTTCATCAGGGCTGAATTTCCAGGGTGCAAAATTATTTTCAATATTGCTGAACATTGCATTCCATTCTGCCGGAGCATTGCTTTCTTCCATTACCAATGAGCGGCGAAGTTCAAAAATAATGTCTAAGAGGATTAATGCTTACAGGACACTCTTCCACGCAGGCATTGCAGGAAGTGCAGGCTCTTAACTCTTCAGCAGTAATATAATTGTGTAAAACGTTTTTCCATCATCTTTAAAAGCTCCATTGGCTTTTATATTTTTTCTTACATCCTGCATCCTGTCACGGGTATCCATCATTATTTTTCTTGGGTTTAACAGTTTGCCCGTAATGTTTGCGGGGCAGGCAGCAGTACATCTTCCACATTCAGTACAAGTATAGGCATCTAATAAACTTTTCCAGCTTAAATCAAAAATATCTTTTGCACCAAATCCTGCTTCCCTCATTTTGCGTTTGTGCTTCTCCGTTAGTTGGAGCCAATTCAGGATTAAACATATATTCAACTTCCTTCTCGAACAGTTTCCATATTTTTCATTTTCCCTTTTGGCTCCAAAGGCTTGTAATAAGTATTGGGAAACGCAAGTAAGATATGAAAATGTTTGCTGTAAGGCAGATAATTTAAAAAAGCAAAAATCCCGGTAATATGCAGCCACCAACAGGTTCGCTCGATTGTAATCAAGCGTGTGAAAAGATAAATTTTTAAAGACAGGTACAAAAAAACCGGATAAAATAAAATTGCCATGATCGGCATAATGAGGATTTCCCTGCAACTGCAAAGCCCTGTCAGCAGTATTCATCGTAAGAAATAAACTCATTAAAATGATTTCCGTTATTAAAATCAAATTGGCATCTGTTCGCGGCCATCCGTCAAGTTCGTGCTTTATAAAGCGTTTAATTTTTAAAATATTTCTCCTTATTAAAAAAATAATGCAGGCAAGTAAAACACCGATAGCCAGTATTTCAAAAAAATCAATAATAAAAGTATAAAAGCCACCAAGGGCTTTTGCAAACATGCGATGTGTTCCAAATAATACCATCAAGTACAATTTCAAGAACTTCAATATTGATAATAATAAATCCTGCATAAATTACAAAATGCATAACGCCGACCAAAGGATAACGAAACATTTTTTTTTGCCCCAAAGCCAGCAGCAATACATTTTTCCACCGTTCCGCTTTATCACCTGAAGATCTTCATCCTTTGCCTAGATTTATATTGCCGTATATTTCCCTCACTTTTCTGGCAAATAATACAATGGCAACGACGTCAAGCAGTATAAAAAGTATTTGCCACGTAAATTGCATAAATAAGATATGTGCTAAGTTAGTGGTTTGAATTGTTTTATTGTTCAAATGTAAATGAGTATTATTTTCATAAAAAAATAAATTATGCCATCTCAAAATTTAATTCTTACGGCAGATGCAGCGCTATAAAAAGATGCATCGTATGGCTTATGAGATCATTGAAAATAATGTTGGTGAGAAAAAAATAATCCTGGCAGGAATAAAAGAAAGCGGCCTTATTATTGCAACATAATCAAGGATTTTTTGAAAAATGTATTTGAGGCAGAGATATCGATTATTGAAATTAATATTGATAAAAAAGATCCCAAAAAAATTTCAGTCTCCGGAAAGAAAGTTTTGATAACGCGATAATTATTGTAACAGATGATGTTGCCAATACAGGTAAAACATTATTATATGCCCTAAAGATTTTTCTTGATTTCTATCCTAAAAAAATACAAGCGCTCGTGTTGGTTGAAAGAAGTCATAAGTTGTTTCCTGTTTCGGCTGATTATGTCGGCCTTTCTATTTCAACGGGGGCCGATGAAAAAATAATTGTTGAGTCAGAAGGAAATGAAATAAAAGGTGCAAGGCTTGAGTAACCAAATAATAATTTTGATAAGGCCGGCAAACGCGTTTAATCGAGGCCGTTAGATCCGAGCTTAAAAAACTATCTATTGTTTTTTAATGGCGCCATTTAAAAACTCCAAAGTTGGTAAAAAAGGCTTTCCCTTGCTATAGATTGCCCGATATGCAATGTCTAAAAATTCGGGTAATGAGGAAACCTGGTTTTGTGTTATCAAAAATGAATATCTTCAAATAGTAAAAATAAAACAGAATGGAAACTAAAACCAACAATAAGATCAATGAATGGCTTCGGGGGGATTATGATGAAGCTACAAAAAATGAAATACGCCGTTTGCAAAAAGAAGATGAACAGATCTTGAAGATTCTTTTTATAAAGATCTGGAATTTGGAACCGGCGGATTTAGAGGCATAATGGGAGTGGGCACCAATCGCATGAATACATATACGGTTGGGATGGCAACGCAGGGTTATGCTAATTATTTAAAGAAATGTTTTAAAGACGTCAAAGTAGCTATAGCTCATGATTGCAGGAACAACAGCCGGAAGTTTGCGGAGATCACTGCCAACATTTTTGCCGCAAATGGTATCAAAGTTTTTTTATTTGAATCTTTAAGGCCCACGCCTGAATTGAGTTTTGCAATTCGCACGTTTGCTGCCAGGGCGGTGTGGTGTGTACTGCTTCTCATAATCCAAAAGAATATAATGGCTATAAAGCTTATTGGGATGATGGCGCACAAATGGTATCGCCTCATGATGAAAATACGATCAAAGAAGTTGAAAAGATTAAAAGTCTTGACGATGTAAAATGGAAAGGCAATGAAAGATAATATTACACATCATTGGAAAAGATATGGATGAAAAATATATTGAAATGGTGAAAGGACTGAGTGTTAACCCTGAAGTTTGCAGGAAGCAGCATGATCTTAAAATAGTTTATACTCCTATTCATGGCATCAGGTATTATGCTGGTGCCAATGGCCTTGAAAGCATTTGGATTTGATAATGTTCATATTGTAAAAGAACAGGAAACGCCTGATGGAAATTTTCCGACTGTTGTGTATCCGAACCCTGAAGAAAAGGAAACAATGAGCATTGGTTTGAAAAAAGCCAAGGAAATTGATGCTGATATTTTGCTGGGTACAGATCCGGATGCAGATCGTGTAGGCGTCGGCGTTAAAGATAACAATGGAGAATGGGTGTTATTAAACGGTAATCAAACGGCGTTGCTTGTATTTAATTATATAATAGAAGCAAGGAAAAAGCAATGGACTTGCAAATCCAATGATATGGTAATAAAAACCATTGTGACTACCGATTTAATTGATGTTATTGCTGAACAAAATGATATTACCTGTTATAATGTACTTACCGGTTTTAAATGGATTGCAGCAATGATAAGAGAGAAAGAAGGGAAAGGAAAATTATATCGTTGGCGGCGAAGAAAGTTTTGGTTTAATGATCGGCGACAAGGTGCGAGATAAAGATGCAGTAAGCGCTGTAGCGATGATCTGCGAAATTGCTGCTGTGGAAAAAAATAAAGGACAAACACTTTATAATAAGTTAATTGAATTATATGTGAAATATGGATTTTTATAAGGAAGTTCTTATCTCCATTACAAAAAAAGGAATGAATGGTTCCAAAGAAATTGCGGATATGATGCAGGGATATCGGGATAACCCACCAAAAGAAATTGCAGGCAGCCCAGTTGTTGAGTTATATGATTATGAAAAGCAGGAAAAGAAAAATTTAAAAACAAATGAAGTGGAAAAAATTGATTTCCAAAAAGCAATGTTTTGCAATTTATAACAGAAGATGGCAGTAAAATTTCTGCACGTCCGAGTGGCACTGAACCGAAAATAAAATTTTATTTCAGTGTAAATATGCCTTTGAAAAATACATCTGATTTTGAAATGGCTGATCAAAAGCTTGATAAAAAAATAAAAGAGATTATCTCTTCTATGAAATTGAAATAACCTTGAATTTATGGACTTTACCAATTTATTTGCTCATTTGCTCTAAACTTAATTAAGTGTCAATTTTAATAAATGTATAAAATTGTGATTATAAACCGGTTAAAAATATTCGCTTCTTTGGCCGAATTTTTGCATTAATATTGCAGATTATCCATTGAAAAATTGAGGATTCAATAGCTTTTTGTTAAGCCCCCCACTTTATTCTACATTATTATTTTGAAAAGCCTGATTTGAAGCAGCATATTAACTCAATATGCTGCTCTTTTTTTCATCTGTTTGAAAGTAAGGATTTTTGAAGATGGCGCGCAGTATCGTCTAATTTCCGGTTTGGCCGTCGCGCACTTTTACTTTTTTCTTGCCGCTGTTCTTTTTTTCATATTCAAGTACTTCAGCAGGTTTGGGTATTTTTTTTGGATCTTCCGCCACCGCATCTGCTTTGGGCTGTTCCAATAAATGGCCGCGATCGTATTTTTCTAACTTTATTATTCTGCCTGAGCCAGGGTCATAGTAAGTCCAGTTTCCGTCCTTAACGCTATATTGTTCTGCCTTTACAATTTTGTAACTAATAATTTCATTGCTTCCTGTTCCATAAACAGCGATGGTGTCATAAGGCGCATCAGGGTTGTAAGCTCTCCAGTTCTCTTCTCTTATTAATTCTCCAAGAGGAGTGAAGTATTGACACAGTCCGTCTTTCCCGCCGAATTTATAATTTTCGACTGATATCAAATCACTTTGCAATGTATATTTTCTCCAAATTCCTTCTCTTTTATCATTGATAAAAATGCCCTCTTCTTCATAGCCAGGTTCGCCACGCAACGGATCTACATGCAGTATCCATTTTCCTTGCTTCAGGCCTTTTTTGTCAACTGCATTTAAGGTATCGCCGTGTACAGACAGTGTATAAGTTTTATATTGTGCTTTTACACTGAAGCCAAACAGAATTGCCATAAATAACAAAATCAGTTGTCGTATTTTTAAGGCCATTTTAGTCTAAAAATTTTATGATGTTTTTCAATTTTACCTATCGATATATTTCTAACAAATTTACCAAATTAAGAGCTGTTTTAGTGTGCAAAGGAATTTTGTTTGTAGCAATTTTAACCTTTGGTTCTTCATTCGCCCAGGTTGGTCCAACAAGCGCCTCCGAAAGATTGAACGGTTTATCGAAAAGAAAATTATTGCAAAGTCAATCTTTATTAAGAGATATTAAGTTCCGAAGCATCGGGCCTTCGGCAATGAGTGGGAGAGTCGTAGATGTGGATGTAAATCCCAATGATCCTACTGAATTTTATGTAGCATATGCTACCGGCGGCCTTTGGCACACAGTTAACAATGGACAAAGTTTTGTGCCAGTCTTCGATCATGAAGATGTAATTGGTATCGGTGACGTAGCTGTCAACTGGAAAGACAATGAAATTTGGGTGGGAACAGGAGAAGCCAACAGCAGCAGGTCTTCCTATTCAGGAGTTGGTATTTATAAAAGTAATGATACGGGCCGTACGTGGCAATATCTTGGGCTTCCCGAAAGCCAGCATATCGGAAAGATAATTTTACATCCCCGAAATAAAGATGTTGCATGGGTCGCCGTCATTGGCCACTTATACACGCCTAATAAAGAAAGAGGAATTTATAAGACAACAGATGGAGGTAAAACGTGGAAGCAGGTTTTATATATAGACGAAAATACAGGCGGCATTGATATGGATATCAATCCCCAAAACCCTGACGAATTATTTGCGTGTATGTGGCACCGTGAGAGAAGCGCCTGGAATTTTACCGGCGCTGGAAATTCATCTCTATTTATAAAAGTACAGATGGAGGTAATACCTGGAAAAAAATTACGGGAAATACTTCGGGTTTCCCGCAAGATAAGGGCACCGGAAGAACCGGTGTGGCAGTGTATGCAGCAAATCCAAAAATTATTTATGCCATAGTTGACAATCAAGATCACAGGCCTGATACGGCCGTTAAAAAAATGGATTCTTCAAAATATGTGCTGGATGATTTTAAAAATATTAACAGGGAAAAATTTTTATTGCTTGATAAGAAGAAACTGGATTCTTTTTTTATTAAAAATCATTTTGATAAGAAATATACTGACTCATCGGTGAAGGAAATGGTTCGGACCGGCAAAATTAAACCAACAGCCATCTATGATTATTTTATAGATGCGAACACTGAATTGTATAACACGCCCATCATCGGCTGCGAAGTTTATAAGAGTATTGACGGTGGAGCTTCCTGGAAAAAAGTAAACACAAAAGGATTGGATTTGTATAACACTTATGGCTATTACTTCGGCAAAATCTCTGTTTCACCTGTTAATGGAAATAAAGTTCTTATCAATGGGTTTAGCCTCATGGAAAGTGAAGATGGTGGTAAAACATTTAAAGTTGTAGATAAATCGAATACACATCCCGACTGGCATGGCGTATGGATAAATCCTCTGCGGGATGGTAATTGGATTGCCGGTAATGACGGTGGTTGCAACATTACTTATGACAACGGCGAACATTGGTTTAAAGCCAACACTCCTGCCGTTGCCCAGTTTTACGCAGTTACGGTTGATAATGCAAAACCTTATAATGTATATGGTGGCATTCAGGACAATGGGGTATGGTACGGATCTTCAAAGGACAGCAGTAACGAATCAGAAGATGATGAAGAAGAAGCAAATGATGCAGAAGATTGGAAAAATTTAGGAGGTGGAGACGGGATGCAGGTTCAGGTTGATATAAGGGATAATAAAACTGTTTATTTCGGTTCGCAGTTTGGAGAATATGTAAGAAAAGAAACCGATGGGAACAAAGAAAGAAGAATTCATCCGATGCAGGATCTGGGAGCTGAAAAGTTTCGCTATAACTGGCAAACTCCCATTCTGCTGAGCAGTTTTAACCAGGACATTTTATATATGGCATCTAATGTTTTTTTTAGAAGTATGAACAAGGGTAATGATATGGAGCCAATAAGTAGAGATTTGACAAATGGAGAAAAGAAAGGGAATGTGCCTTACGGAACGATCGTTAGTTTGAGCGAATCTCCACTTCGTTTTGGACTTATATATGCAGGTACTGATGATGGTAACATCCAACTAAGTAAGGACGGCGGCTATACGTGGGCGTTAGTTATCGCTAAGTTACCCAAAGACCGTTATATAAGCAGAGTAGTTGCCTCGGCATATAAGGAAGGCAGGGTTTATGCAACGCTAAATGGTTACCGTAATGATAATTTTACTCCATGGCTTTATGTGAGCGAAGATTTTGGAAAGACCTGGAATTCACTGGGCAGTAATTTGCCTGAAGGGCCATTGAACGTTATCCGCGAAGATCCAAAGTATGAAGACATTCTATACCTCGGAAGCGACAACGGTTTGTACGCCTCTTTTAACAGGGGAAAAACATTTATGTTTTTTGGCAGCAATCTCCCTTCAGTGCCGGTGCATGATATTGCTATACAAAAAGCTGCAAACGATATTGTTGTTGCTACACATGGAAGGAGTATTTATATATCATCTTTGGATGCCATTCAAAAGATGTATAAAGATTCTATAAAATAAAATAGCCAGAAACTGTCCCGTTCATTTATATTTATTTTTAAAGTAAATCAAAAATACGAATCATGAAAATCAACCTGCAATCGCTGCATTTTAAAGCCAGTGACAATTTAAAAGAATTTGTGGAAGAAAAAGTCGGCAAGCTTTCACGGTATGACGATAAAATTATCAGCGCTGATGTCACACTCTTTTCAGACGATGGTAAAAGCATTGACAACAAAGTTTGTGAAATAAGATTGGTAGTACCCGGCTATGATGATTTTGTAAAGAAAAATGCAATAAGCTACGAGGAAGCTACATTGCAAGCTGTAGAAGCTCTTCAAAAGATTATGAGGAGAAAGAAATAAGTTAACAAGAATTGCAATAAAAAAATGCTTCGTGTTTCAACGAAGCATTTTTAGTATATGCAATTTTTTTTTGATGATTTTCTGATTTATCCTTTTCCTTCAAAAAAAGATGAGGCTCGCTTATTATCTTCCCTGGCTCCAGCTTCTTGTTCTTCTGAAACCGCTGTGAGAAGCAGGTTTGCGAACAAGAGGATTTTTTTGAATAACCGGTGTTTGCACAAAATGCATCTTACTGGCATAAGGATGATCATCAATAACATGAATTTCCTGCTTGGTTAATTTGTGAATGTCACGCAGGAATTCTCTTTCTTCCATATCGCAAAAAGATAAGGCTATTCCTGATGCGCCTGCTCTGCCTGTACGGCCGATTCGATGTACATACGTTTCAGGAATGTTAGGCAATTCAAAATTAATTACGTGGCTCAGATCTTCCACATCAATACCACGTGCTGCAATATCAGTGGCAACCAAATACCCTTATCTTTCCTGTTTTAAAGTCATTCAAAGCATTCTGCCTCGCAGATTGTGTTTTATTTCCATGAATAGCACCCGAGCTAATTCTTGCCCTGTACAATTCTTTCGCAATTTTATCAGCACCGTGTTTAGTTCGCGTAAACACGAGTGCATTTTGAATAGTATTGTCCTTTAAAAGATGGATCAGCAATTCGCGTTTATCATTTTTTTCAACAAGATAAACTGCCTGGTCAATCTTTTCTGCCGTAGAAGAAACCGGGGTTACTTCTACCTTTACCGGGTTGGTTAATATAGAACCCGAAAGCCTTGAAATTTCAGGAGGCATCGTTGCAGAGAAAAACAGTGTTTGTCTCTTTACCGGGAGCTTTGCTATTATTTTTTTAACGTCATTAATGAAACCCATGTCGAGCATGCGGTCTGCTTCATCCAACACAAACATTTTTATATGCTGAAGATTCACTATTCTTTGAGAAATAAGATCGAGCAGCCTTCCCGGCGTGGCGATTAAAATATCGACGCCTCTCCGTAATTCCTTCACCTGGTGAAACTGTGGAACACCTCCGAAAATAACCGTGTGGCGAATGCCGGTATGTTTACCATAAGCTGAAAAACTTTCGTCTATTTGTATGGCCAGCTCGCGGGTTGGCGTAAGTATAAGCGCTTTAATAGTATTGTTTTCCACTTCATGATTCTTTTGCAAAAATAAATTTTGCAGAATGGGTATGGCGAAAGCCGCAGTTTTTCCGGTGCCTGTTTGCGCACATCCCAATAAATCTTTTCCTTTCAATACGTCAGGGATGGCCTGCTCCTGTATTGGTGTGGGGATGGTATAGCCCTCCGTTTCGAGCGCCTCCAATATGGGCGCAATTAAATGCAATTCTTTAAAATTCAAAATTTTATTTTTTAATGTAAATGATAACTTCCGCGAACCTTAATGATTTATGAAAGCCTGATTCGAATATGCTCAAAACCTATGACTTGATGAGCTTTTACCTGGGAAGATTATCCAGTCTGCTAAGTAGGAGTATATAATAAGTCGCAAATATACAGCTTATTAGCATATAAACGTGTGTTTTAAGAAGTTGTTGTGTTATTGGGGTGTCAGTATCGGGTAGAAAGTATCAAAAAATAAAAAATCAAATATCAAGTATAAACCTTGCGATTAACTACTTGCCCCTACATCCTGCCTGGTACTTTAATACCGAGTAATTCCAAAGCACTTTTTATAACAGTTGCTGTCATAACGGAAACACATATGCGAAGTATTTTCTTTTCTTCGCTTTCTGCATTGGCAACAGAATGTTCGGTGTAAAATGAGTTAAAAGTTTTAGCCAAATGAAAAGCATAGTTGGCAATTACAGAAGGATTTAGTTCTTCGGCCGCCTGCGTTATTGCGTTATCATATTTTTCAAGAAAAATTATAAGTTGCCTCTCGAGCGGCAGAAGTTTATCCAGCGCCTCCTGGTGCGGATATTAACCACTGACTGGCTTGTTTCCCCGATCTTCCTCAAAATAGATTGTATTCTTGCGTAAGTATATTGAATGAAAGGCCCGGTGAATCCATGAAAGTCTATACTCTCTTCGGGATTAAAGATCATTCTCTTTTTAGGGTCAACACGAAGCAGGTAAAATTTCATTGCGCCTAAGCCAAGCGTTTCATAAAGCTCTTTCAATTCATCTTCTGTAAAATCTTTTACTTTTCCTAATTCTTCGGTATGTTTTTCGGCGGTGGCAATCATTTCATCCACCATATCATCTGCGTCTACAACAGTGCCCTCACGGCTTTTCATTTTGCCGGTCGTAAGTTCTACCATTCCATAACTTAAATGAAAAATTTTATCATAGAAAGGCATGCCCAGTTTTTTGCAAATTTCCTTGAGCACCTTCATGTGATAAATTTGCTCATCTCCAATTACATAAATACTTTCATCAAGCTTATAATCTTCAAATTTTTGCTTTACGAGCCCAATGTCCTGTGTTATATAAACAGATGTTCCATCGCCTCTTAATAATAATTTTTCATCGAGCCCCGCATCAGTGAGATCGATCCAGACGCTGCCATCTTCTTTCTTATAAAAGGAACCATTTTCCAAACCTTCTTTTACAAAGTTTTTCCCTAAAATATAGGTTTGGCTTTCATAAAAAGTTTTATCAAAATCACTGCCTATTCTTTTATAAGTTTCGTCAAAACCTTTATACACCCAGCCATTCATTTTATTCCAAAGCTCAATTACCTCCGGTTTTCCCTGTTCCCACTCGAGCAGCATCTGTTGTGTCTTTTTCATGATGGGCGCTTCTTTCTCTGCTTCCTTTTCGTCTATGCCATTATCCGTTAGTTCCTCTACTTCCTTTTTATATTCAGTATTAAACTTTACATAGTAATCCCCCACAAAATGGTCGCCTTTTTCGTGTGCTGTTTCAGGCGTAGCGCCATTGGCAAAATCCTGCCACGCTATCATGCTTTTGCAAATATGAATGCCGCGATCATTTACAATGCTGGACTTATACACCTCGTATCCATTGGCTTTTAAAATTTCTGCAACACTCCAGCCTAAAAAATTATTTCTTAAATGCCCAAGATGCAAAGGCTTATTGGTATTAGGCGAAGAATATTCGACCATTACCTTTTTATGGTTCAATGCTTTTTTTCCATAGCATATTTCATTATAGTTTTTTGCCAGGAAAGTTTGGAGCGCCTCTTCTGAAATGTTGAGATTTAAAAATGCCTTTATAACATTATAACCTGAAAAAAAATCGGGATTATTTTTTATAAGATGTTCTCCCAGGTTTTTTGCCAAAACATCGGGGGCAACTTTTAAATTTTTCACCAATGCAAAAAGAACGATAGAATAATCACCATCAAATTCAGGTTTGGTTTCATTTACCTGGAAATCTTTTTCAGAAAATTGTTGGCCGTATAATTCTTCCAAACTTTTAATTACCGCCTCCTGTATTAAATGTGTAAACGCCATATTTATAAAAATGAATCCGATCGCGACCGGGATGCAAAATTAACTTTCTTTGACATAGACATTTTATTCGACTAACTTTCTTTTAAAAGTTTTATCACAACTAATATATAGTTATCAGCAACCAAGCAGGCAAACATACGCGGTCCGTCTTTGGGAAAAGTTTACGGGCACAATCTTTTGAATTGAAAATATCTTGCCGAAAACTTTGTGGCAATCTTTGGGCAGCGAGATTGCGTCGGGGCCATTAAAAGTATTAGGGATGAACGTTGCTGCAGATCCTCGTAAAGACTTCTCAGTTTTAAAAGCAAAAAGCCATTCAAAAAATGAATGGCCTGCTATTTACGTTTGCACAATATGGGACAAGGATACCTGGTGTAAGAACTGCCATAATTTGTATTTTCGTATGTTACAGTTTATTGACCGGGAACTGATCGCTTCGTGTTTGCAACGATATGTTTTGGAATATAGTGCGAGTCTTCTTCGATCGTATAATCGAAGAAGATTCGAAGATATATCAAAGGTCTATCGAAGGAGATAGCTTTCAAGGACATGGGAAAGTACAGAGGGGAGGCATAAAATCAGTTGTTCTACATAAATGGATGCAAGAAGCCCGGTATAACAAATAGTTTGAAATGCTGATGCTTATTATCGCTAACTAACGGTGGGGGATAAATCGCCGAAGAAAAAAAACGGCTGACGCTTTGCAATAACCCGAATCGAGACAAACAATACTTTTAAATCAGTTTAAATGGAAAATAGAAATTTTACACCGTTTCCGGTATTAAAAACAGAGAGGCTCACATTGAGACAACTTTTAAGTAGTGATGCCAATCAAATATTAGCCCTGCGCTCGGATGAGAACGTAAATAAATATCTTGACCGGGAGCCAGCTAAATCAATTGACGATGCCATCAATTTCATCCAGGCTATTAATGGAAATATCCAAAGGAACGAGTCAATTTATTGGGCAATCGCATTGAATGGCACTGACAATTTAATCGGAACGATCTGTTTATTTAACTTTTCCGGCGACAATTCTAAGGCAGAAATTGGATATGAATTATTACCCGCCTTCCAGGGAAAAGGAATAATGCAGGAAGCGATTTCGAAAGTAATTGACTTTGGAATGCAACATATCGGGCTAAATACGATAGACGCATATACTCATTCTGAAAACCAACGCTCTACAAGACTTTTGGAGAAATTTAATTTTAAAGGAAATGGAGATGCTGAGGACAATTTTATAAAATTTAAATTAACAACAGACGAAAAAATCAACACCAATGAGAATGGCCTGTAACATGTAGAACCACAGGCTAAAGCCAATCTCATAAGAAGTCCACGCTTAAAAAAGTTTCAGAAGCTTTTGGTTATTGCTCTTTGACCGACATCAGGGAGTGACAACAAAAGAGCTGTTTTCGTTTGTGCCAGGCCGTTATTTTGTTGCTTTGATGTAAAAGGAACCTGGCCATTCTCACCCATAACATTCACCACTAATAATTGCCACTCGTTCTTACATTTGGCGTTAAATTTATATAATGAAGAAAATATTATTGGCTGTTTGTATAAGCGCTGCGCTGAATGCCTGCAACAGCGGAAGTAATAATGCGGTGGAGAAACCTGAGGTGGATATACTGGCCTCCCATCTCGATACAACTGTAAAACCTTCGGAAGATTTCTTTGAATATGCCAATGGCCGATGGCTGAAGAACAACCCGATTCCTGCATCCGAAAGTGAATGGGGCATTGGTAATATCGTGCAGGATACCATATACGAACGATTAAAGACAATAAACGAAAATGCAATGAAGGCAAATGCAGCAAACGGAACGGTTACGCAAAAAATAGGTGACTTCTGGCAAAGCGCTATGGACACGATCGCTTTAAATAAAGCGGGTCTATCGCCCTTGAAGGCTGACCTTGATAAAATAAATGCCATTAAAAATATACATGATCTTATCAATGAGGCTGCAGAATTAAAAGTGAAGGGAGTTCGTTGTCTTTTCGGCGACTATGTTACCCAGGACGACAAGAACAGTGAAAAGATGATATACACTCTTCGCCAGGGTGGCCTTGGTATGCCAAACAGGGATTATTATTTTAAAACGGATACACGCACAGAAAATATCAGAAAAGCTTATAAAGAATATCTCTTAAAAACATTTATACAGTTGGGCAATGACAGCACTGCTGCGCAAAAGAATGTAAATGCAGTGTATGCGCTTGAGACAAAACTCGCCACCGCAAGCCGGAAGTTGCAAGACCTTCGCGACCCTTATAAAAATTATAACAAGATGGCTGTTGCGCAGCTTGATAAACTTGCGCCAAACATCAGTTGGAGCAATTATACAAAAGACATTGGCATCAATCATTTAGATTCAGCAGTGGTAGGCCAACCGGAGTTTTACACAGCCCTCAACACTGCCATTACAACCACGCCACTCGCAGATTGGAAAGCTTATTTGCAGTCTCATTTAATACAAAGCTTTAGCGGATACCTGGACTCCGTTAGTTTTAATAATGCCTTTACTTACAGCCAGAATTTAAGTGGTGCTAAAGAGCCACGCCCCCGGTGGAAAAGGGTTTTAGATGATGAAGAAGATGCCATGGGTGAAGCATTGGGACAGCTTTTTGTTAAGCAATATTTTAATGCAACTGCAAAAAAAAGATATAGTGACCTGGTAGAAAATATCAGGGATGCGTATAAAGACCGGATAAAGCAACTGACCTGGATGAGCGAGGCTACAAAAGAAAAAGCGCTTGACAAGCTTTCAAAGATCACCAAGAAAGTTGGCTATCCTGATAAGTGGAAAGATTTTAGTGCGTTAAAAATTGACAAAGGCCCTTATGTTTTAAATATGCAGAGGGCTAATACCTGGTGGCATAATTATGATATTAATAAGCTTGGAAAACCAGTTGACCGAAGCGAATGGGATATGACTCCGCAAACCTATAACGCCTATTACAATTCAAGCAATAACGAGATCGTGTTGCCTGCAGCTATATTTACTGTGCCAGGTTATGCCGACGCCGGCCTTGATGATGCTTTGGTATACGGCTATGCAGCAGCATCAACGATTGGTCATGAAATAACCCATGGCTTCGACGACGAGGGAAGACAATATGATGCTGCGGGAAATTTAAAGAACTGGTGGACCGTTAAAGACTCGGCAGAGTTTAGTGACCGTGCTAAAAAAATAATCAACCAGTTCAATGAATTTAATCCCGTAGATACGTTGCATATTAATGGCACGGCCACACAAGGGGAGAACATTGCAGACCTTGGCGGCCTGTTACTTGGCCTGGATGCATTTAAGAAAACAGAAGCCTATAAAAAGAATGAAAAGATTGGCGGCCTCACGCAACTGCAACGATACTTTTTAGGATATGCGTTGGGTTGGTTGTATGAAGAAAGAAAAGAGCGTTTAGCCAGCGAGGTTATGACGCGATGTGCACGCTCCCGCAAAAGAAAGGGTAAATGGCCCGGTTGTGAATATTCCTGAATTTTATGAAGCTTTTGGTGTAAAGCCCGGAGATAAAATGTATCGCCCGGATAGTTTGAGAGTAAAAATTTGGTAGAAGATTGCTAAGTAACTTGTTTTATCATTATTCACCAGTCACTTTATGAAACAGGCAAAGATGGATTTGGCTTTTTAAAAAATATTTTAGAAATGATTTAAGACATATTTCGTGAGATACGACCGGAAAGGGGAATTTGATATTAAAAACCACAATGAAATATCTAATTATAAAAGTAGCGTTGTCAATTACGTTAATATTTTTGTTTATAAGTTACTCCTTTGCATGGGATAAAAAAGGCCATTATTTAGTTGCTGAAATAGCGAGAAACTTAATAAGCGAAACTGCGAAAGAGAATGTCCAAAAGTATTTAGATGGTTTATCCTTTGAACAAGCTTCTGTATGGATGGACCAAGTGCGATCAGATCATGAGTATGGTTATATGAAAACATGGCACTATATAAATATTGAAAAAGGAGGGACTTACATTCCGGAAGATGGTAATAATATTATTGAAAGGTTAAATATCACTTATAAGGAGTTACAGAATAAGCAAATGCTAGACCAAGAAAAGATACACATCGATCTACTGATTTTATTTCATTTGATTGGTGACCTTTTTTCAACCTTTACATGTTGGATATGGCTCTGATAAGGGGGGAAATGAGTATGAAATTAGTTTAAACGGAAGAAGCACTAATCTCCATAAAGTTTGGGATAATGATATTATTGAACATGAAAATATTGATATAAGTGATTGTATGAGATTGTATAGGAATTTGCAACCTACACAGATTGCTTATATAAAGAATACTGATTTTGTCGGGTGGATGAATGAGAACAGAAAGTTATTAGATGAGATATACCCTGCCAATCATCAAATTGATAATGATTACCTGGTAAGAAATAAAGTTGTCGTGGAAACACAATTATTATATGCAGGAATAAAACTCGATGGAGTACTTGAGAACGTTTTCGGAACTAGTGTTGAATCCGACAGTAACAAACCTAACGAAAAAAGAAATAGCCTTAATCAACAAATATATGGATTGCTTCAATCTATTTCATTTAAGGGATATCTTGTTGGAGCAATTATCTTATTATTAATGGTTATTGGGTTTTATTATTATAAAAAATGAGTTCTCAAGAATTACCATATACTAAGACTTATGATATTTATGATTTTCTTGAAAAGGAATTTCTAAATGCTGACAAGGAAACACTTAGGCTAATAATTAATTATTACTATGCTCATTTTGGTGGAGGCGCTGGAAATTATTTAATCAATACATACAATTCATGGAAGAGTGGGTATACGAAGATTTCGTCTCTGACATTTGGAAGGATTATTGAGTGTATGCCAAAATTTTTAAGTGACGAGAAAAGGTTTATTATTCTTAAAACTGAGATTGATAAATTTCTCGATGCTCAAAAAAGAGTTTACGAGCAAACTATGTTTCTTGGCCTCCATGATATAAATAAGATCTTTTCTGATATTCAATCCAAAATCTTAGAATTTAGCAAAACAGATTTGCAATGGTTTATCGGCAAAAATATATTTACTGAAGAATTGATTCAGCATTACTTAAAAATTTGCCGGTTTGTATTAAATGAAAAAATTGTACAATCATACAGGAGTGTTTCAAATGATTTGAACCAAATTAAAGTCAAGCTATCAAATTTCAGTGGTGACATTGATACCGCATATTATCAAATGAACTTTGTTAAACAAGAAGGCTTTAACGGAAAGAAAAGTAAGGGAATTGATGTAATGAACATAAAAGATTATGACTTAAATTTCCCTCCTCTTAAGGAATTTAATTTTGAATTGGACAAAGCAATCAAAAAATTTGGAGAAAGCTATTTTTTAGAGGAACTTATGAGACTTTCATTTGATGAAAAAAATGATGAACTAAATTCTATTCAAAAAGGTAATGATATTGATATCTTCTTTGCTCAATTCATTGAATCGAAGCATCAGGCCGATAATGAAATATCAATGAAGGGGAATTTTAAAGGAGCTGGGGGGATTCTAGAAATGAAGTTGCAATTTATTCCGCATAAGATTTTAATACGTGTAATTTCAGCTTGTGTAATAAAGTTAGTTCTGTTAATATGCACTCCGGTTTTGTTAATTTTAATAATTTTAAGATATTGGGAAATTTGGGTGGTTATAATAAGCATTTACATATTTATTTTTACTATCGGTAGAATCCCGGAAGAATTTAATAACTTGAAAACTGCAATAAAACGATTAAAAAACTATGGAAGAAAATAATCAAAACCAACTTATAAAACTGGATAATTCAAAAATCCTTGACGTCGTCTCTAAGATGGAAACTCTTTCTGAAACAGAAAAAAGGGAACTCACTCTAAGAATTCTCTCAGACGATTTAGAAATCAGAAGGGTAGCACTTGGGAAAATTACAGAAAGCAGGCAGGCTTACGATGATTTCATGAATATTATGGGACAGATAGCTGAATTGAAAAAAACGGGAATGTATATTAAGACAAAGCAAATGATTAAAACTGGCTCTGGCACTTTTGAAATTGAAAGCAAGGGTGGGGATACAAAGTTAATAATACCCGTCTTAGTTATAGTTGGGATTGTAATTATAGCAGTTGTAATTATTTTATTTTGGCATAGATAAAGAAATTGAACGTTTTCTCAATATTAGTTATTTTAACCAAAGTAAGTGCTACCTCATTGATTTGGGAAGTTTTTTAAGATCACCAGAAAAAGCGTTAATAAAAATGTTTGGCAAATCAAAACAATACAACCACAATCAACTTCTCTTAGTTACATAAGGACCTGCTTATAAGAAATATGCTTTTTGCATACTTCAAATGCAGATTCACCATAAACTTATTTGTCAGTTTATTTTTTACCGGACAGCAGTGGTTATCAACTCCGGACAGCAACACTTTTATACTTGAACAGACTAAGTCATAGAAATCAAGAGGCAACCGCTTCAATTAGCATATCCCAGAAATGCAAAACTTTCCCTGCACATCCGGCTTAGCCAACTTACTGCAGGGAAAAGAATTGTAATGAAATGGATTGTTAGGGCTTCTCTGTACTTTGTACATAATGACTTCATTGAATTGAAGATAGTCTGCATCCACAATTTCCTTGGATAAAACTATATTTAAACCAAATTTTTCGGTCATTGAACTCGGGTAAAGAATGCCGGTTTCCGCGCCATAATAATCCTTTATTGCATGGTAGAATGCCGTCGTCAGCAAATAACTATTATGCCTGTCCACGCTTTTACAAGCTAGCTCGGAAAAGTAATTGTAAATAAGTTTACATTTCTCAAAGTCTTCTCTAACGCAAACCCTGCTAAGATTTCGTGAATAGACAGGGTTAATATTCAACGACTGCAAATTGTGTTGATTGTTATCATCGCAGAAAGTAAGTAATACAAGTGGAATTTCCTTTCGCACATTCCATTTACTTAAAGTATAATATTGGTATTGGAATGGAAAATTTCGATCAAAAAGCTCCTTTTGAACTTCGCATATAGAGGTTAGACATCCATTACCATTTTCATAATCAATTGGTGCCGCGCAATAAAATACTTGGTCTTCCTTTATGTTAAACCTATTTGCTACGGTTGCTTTAGGATCAGGGTTATAACTTAGTTGGCCGACATCGGAAAAGACCTCCCCATTGTAATTTGGTCGGCAACGAATTAGCCAACTATCTTTATAATAATGCACTGGCAGAGGAAACCTGATAATAAGTTCTAAACACATTTCTTTCAAAAGTGAGAAATCAATTTTTGGTTTATGAATCTCACCTTCAAGTAGTGCAATTCTTCTTTCGAAATAGTCTTTTGAAGAGTTTAACTTAAGATGCCATTCTCCACTTTTGAAGGCGTGGTTGTCAAAGGTAATTATATCTGCATTTTTCATATTACAAAATTCCTTATATTCCGTAAATATTCACGCTCTTCTTAGTGAGAAATTGTTCACAAGATTTAGAATTTTGTGGAAACGTATTATGTAGCGTACTTGCCTGTCTAGCATTTTATGGTGGGTTATATCGAAAACCAACTTGGCGCAGGTCTCCCGAACTGTGCATAATGATGCTTTGGTTCACGTTCATATACATTCTATCGCCCACACGCTGCGGATAGAAGCGGTAGCCAGCACCGCAGCGACGACTACAAGAGAATAGTCCCTACTAATAATGATGCATGCACTCTCGCACATAGCCCCAAACCCATTATTTTATCAATCAATACTTCCCGCCTTGGTATCGAGACCTTTGGGTACTTGTTCGGCAATGTGTCGTGCAATCATTTACAATAGTTTACTGGTGGGCGCGGCTGTAGGCGTGGCCCTTTATGGGCACCCTTAATTTTCACAACTTGCTGCTTTCT